>JBGAFN010000010.1:0-245156 GCA_044227235.1 Marmoricola sp.
CCTCGTCGCGCTCGTCCGTGCCGGAGCGACCTTCAACAAGGGCGTCCTGGTCGAACGAGACGACGACCAACCGAGCCAGGAATCAGGAGGCGATCAACAAGTCGCGTGACACGCCCATCCACAGGTCTTGACTATTGCTCGTAGACGACTGGCCAGTTGGTGAAGCGTCGTTCGAGCTGGGACCAGGCCGCGATCTCGTCGGCCCGGAACGACACCTCCTCAATCCGGAAGCTGGTCATACTTGGTGCTTCGTCCCTTGGCCTTGTCAGCCGGGTACTTGGCCCGGGTGACCTCAAGCTTGTCGAGCACGATCTTGTCGGCGTCGAGCTCCAGCCGTGCGGCTAGCAGATGGCAGTAGGTCAGTACATCTGCCAGTTCGCCCGCCACCCGATCGCGCTCGTACTGGGCGTCCCATTGAAAGCACTCAAGGAGCTCTGCGGCTTCGATGACAATGCTTTTGGCGAGGTTCTCAACCGAATGGAACTGATCCCAATCCCGCTCGGCGACGAACTCTCGGAGTGCCGCTTGGACAGTGCTCATTCTCAGAACTCTAGTCAATCAGGGGCGCACTCCTGGGCGGCGCGGAGCAAGATTCGTCAGGTTGTGACCGACGCCCCCACCGCATAGGCCGAGCCCGGGCGCGTCCGGTGACTCGTGGTGCAGTCCATCGCAAACGCCCCGTGCTCAAGCCGATGGAGCAGACCCGGCAGCCACCGGTCGTGCCACTCCGCCGCCGCCGTCAGAGACGCGTCCCGCTCGACGTACGCCGCCTGCCACGCCAACCACAGCGCGGTGAGTTCCTCGACCACTTCGGGGTGCTGGTCCCAGCACTCGGGGATCTTCCGAGCGAGGGGGTAGCGGTGCCGGATCCAGCCGACCCAGCCGCGGAGCTCTTCCCAGAGGGCGGCTTCGGCTCGTTCTCCGATGCCGCGCCAGCACCAGCTCGTGACCGCCGAGGAGTCCATCACGGCAGGAGCGGTGTCCTCGACGGTCTCCATGCGCAGGATCAGGTGGGCGATGGTCTCGGTGGTCTCCTCGGCGAGCCGTTCGACCTCGCGTCGGAGCTGCGCGATCGCCTCGGCCTGCCGGAGCAGTTGACGGCTGGTCGTGTCGGCGGTCGTCATGTCGGGCTCCCGACGTCACGCAGCGTCTTGAAGCGCTTGTCACGGAACCAGGGGAGTAGCTGGACCCGGGTGGGTGGCAGGTTCTGGTAGATGAGAACAGCCTGCCCGTCGGGCAGCTGCTGGAGCACGTGCAGCGGCGCGAGCTCGGAGTCGTGCTCGTTGCGCGACCGGCTTCGGTGGCCGTCGCGGCCGGTGGTCTCTCCGTAGGTCTGGGTGCGGGTGCGGCCGAGGAGGTCGGACCAGTACTTGAGGGTCTCGAGGTCTCCGACGCCGGGGAGCAGGAGCCGCATCTTGGCGTTGGAGAGGACGGTGCGGGCGACCTCGCGGCCGCCGTAAAGGTGCTCGACTTGGGCGAGGTCGTGGTAGACGAGCATGAGCTGGATCCCGTTGCCGCGGGAGGTGGTGAGCAGGTGAGGGAGTCGGGGGTAGCGGAAGACGTTGCCGGCCTCGTCCAGCGCCAGGAACAGTCGCGGGGTCAGCGGACCACCGGAAGTGGCGGCGCGGGTCTCGGCTTCGTGAATGACCGAGGAGACCAGGGCGGTGAAGTAGGGGGCGAACCGGTCGCCTTCGCCACTGGGCGTGACGATGCAGAGTGTCCCGCCGGTGTCGAGGAGCTGGGCGGCGGTGAAGGAGCCGGTCTCGGCGGCGATCCGGACGCCGGGGCGGGTGTAGGTGTCGGCTAGGCCCATGGCGGTAAACAGCACGGAGCCCTTTCCTTCCTCATGGATCTGCCAGGTCGAGGCGTACTCCAGGGCGGTCGTGTCGTGGCCGGCGAGGCGGAGGATGTCCTCAACCTGGTCGCGAGCGCGTTCGCCGGCGTAGAGCCAGTCGGTCCACTGCCGTAGTGATCCGCCGGCGAGGTGGGCGGCCAGGAGCAGGCCCTTGAGGTACTTGCGGGCCTGGGCGTTCCAGGGCCGCGACTTGGGGTCGCCGGTCATGCCGGAGGACTCCACCAGCCATTCGGCGACGCGGTCGGCGGCGTCGTCGTCGATGGCGGCGGCGACCGGGGACCAGCCGGTGGTCTCGTGGCCAGGTGCTCCGCCGGGGGCTATCACCCACACGGGGCCGCGGGTGGCGCGGGCGGTGCAGATCGGTTCGAGGTCCTGGGGTTTGGCGGTGGTCAGGACGACGGGGCCGTCCCAGTCGAGCACGTTCGGCACGATCAGGCTGGTGGTCTTCCCGGATCCGTTGGGGCCGAACACGACCGCGGAGACACAGTCATCCCCGGCGAGCAGGCGTCGCGTACCGGTGGACTTGCCGGCGACGAGACGCCACCGCCGCCGCTCTGGCTCGTAGGGGACGACGAGGGGTGCTTCATGGCGGCGGGTAGCCCAGCGGGCGGGCGTGCTGCGGGACCCCAGCACATGTCCGCGCCAGACCATCAAGCCAGCGGCGGCGATGATCCCGGTGAACCTGAGCAGCAGCAGGGTGAAGGCGCAGAACCAGAACGGAGAGCGTAGCGGGGCGGCCTGGGGGAACGCCGCGGCCCAGGCGGCGACCGGATCGCCGTTGCGGGCGAGCTCGACAATTAGCCGGCCGGCATCGGGGAGGGGGGCCTGGGTCCAGCCGCCTTCGGTGAGCAGGATGGTGAGGTGGCCGGCGAGCCACAGCTCCCACCCGACGAGGACAAGGGCGCCGAAGCCGAAGAGGACGACGGTGGCGAGCAGGTCGCCGTCGGGGTCCTGGTAGCGCGGTGTCGTGCTCATGCCGCATCCCCTGCTGCATCGCCGGGGGTGCGCATGCGGGCGTCGGTGTCGACGATGTCGGCCTCGGCGGGGCTGAGGATGTGGTCGACGATGACCGAGTGGCGGCCGATCTTCCACAGGCCGCGGCCGCGGGGGAGGTGGACGAGCTGGTCGGCCTCGACGTCAGTCAGCCCGAGGGCGGTGGCGGTGGTCTCGACCTGGTCGGTCTCCTGGGCGTAGACGATGCGGGTGGAGCAGTCGGCCAGCAGGCCGTGGGCCAGGGCGACGGCTTCGCTGCCCGTGGAGCCGACGGCGCCGAGGTCGGAGATGCGGTGGACCACGGCGAGGTTGGCCACGCCGAGGGCGCGGGACAGCTTCCACTGGGCCTGCATCCGGCAGACCAGGGCGAGGTGGCGCAGCATCCGCCAGGCCTCGTCGTAGACCACCAACCGCTGCCCACCATCGGGTGAGACCAGGGCGGTCTCCATCCAGGCCGAGGCACAGGTCATGAGGAGCGCGACGGCGGTGTCGTCGCCGGCGAGCCGGGAGGTGTCGAGGACCTGGATCGGGGCGTCGAAGTCCAGGGCGTGGGTGGTGGGTCCGTCGAAGAGTCCGGCGAGGTCGCCGACGACGAGGCGGCGCAGCTCCAGGGCGAGGCTACGGGACCCGTCGGTGAGGGTGTGGCGGGTCATGTTCAACGCCCGGGCGGCCTCGGTCGTCGGGGTCATCAGCGTGGCAACCACGTCCGGAAGCACGGGCGCCGGGGTCTTGCGGATGTCCTCGACGGCGAGCACGAGGGCGGTGCGTTCGATGGGGGTGAGCCTGCGGTCCAGGGTCGTCTCGGCCAGGGCGGCGAGCAGGTTGAGGCGACGGGCCTCGACCTCACGTGACCAGACGTCCTCGGCCAGGCCGACGGGGCGGGGTCCGGGGTCGAGCGGGTTGATCCGCGCGCCGAGTCCACGCCCGAGGGTGACGGGGTCGACGTCAAGGGCGCGGGCGACGGCACCCCATTCGCCCTTAGGGTCGCCGGGCACATAGACGCGGACCCCGAAGGCGGTCATCCGCAGCGCGAGGGACTTGGCCAGCGCACTCTTGCCGCGGCCGATGACACCGGCAAGCAGCATGTTGGGGTTGGTGACGACGCCTGCCTGGTACTGCTGCCAGGGGTCGTGGACGAAGGAAGCGTCGGTGCCGGTCTGCCGGCCGATGTAGACCCCGCGGGTGCCGAGGCCGGAGTCGACGACAAAGGGGTAGAGGGCCTGGAGGTTGCGGGTGGTGGCCCGGTGGGCGGGGGCGCGGAGGCGGAGCAGGGAGCGGCCCTCTCCGGTGCCGCGGCGGCTCGAGGGCTTCCAGTGGCGGTGGTGCATCAGCGGACTCCTTCGTTCAGCGGGAGGGCGGCGGCGATGAAGGCCTGGTCGACCTCGCCGTAGACGCGGCGCAGGACCAGGGCGGAGCGGACGGCGGACTGCTCGACCAGGGAGCAGGCGGCGTCGAGCTGCTCGGGGGTGGTGGCCGAGACGGTGACCCAGCCGGTGAACCGGTACTCGGTGTGGCCGCGGACCAGCTCGAGCTCGCGGCGTTGCAGGGAGTCGAGCTCCTCGTCGTCCTGGGCGGTCTCGATCTGCCCGAGGCGGCGGCGTTGGGCGTCGTCGGCCCGTTTGGCGACGCGTTGGCTGCGCAGGTCCCGCATCGACTTCGACGGTGGGATCGGGACCGCGGAGAGCGACACGGTGCGTCGTACGCCGGACAGGGCGAGGAGCGGGTAGCACCAGGCCGCCTCGACCGGGACCGAGGGCCACTCGGCGATCCAGTAGACGGCGTGCAGGTCGCCGTCGGTGCGGTACCGGGACCACTCGGCCTGCGCAGCCATCGGACCGGCCGCGACCAGCGGCAGCTTCGGTCCGCGACCAGCAAGGGCTGGGCGGGTGCCGAGGGCGGCGGTGTCGAACTGGGTGCGGGTGAACTGCGCCAGAGCCGCGGGGTTGAGGACCTTGTGGACCATGAGGTCGGCGCGGGTCAGGGCCTGGCGGATCCAGGAGAGCTCGGCGAGGACGACCTGGGCGGCGCCCTCGGGGCCGCCGCCGGCCTGCTTGACCAGGCGGCGGATCCGGCGGGCAGCCAGGCTGACCGCGACGTAGGTCTCGTGGCGGGTGGCGGTCGGGCCGGCCTTCTTGATCAGGTGGTGGTAGAGCGGCCCGAACAGCGACTTCGGCATGCCGCTGTTGGTCCACCACTCTTCCAGGCCCTGACCGGTGTCGGGCAGGGTCCGCTCGAGCCACTGCAGCCCGGCGATCCGGGAGCCTTCCTGCCCGCACTGGGCCAGCAGAGCGCCCCACGCGGTGACGCGTCGTTCCTGGGTGGCGCGGTCGGCGAGCGCGTAGTTCGGGGCGAGCACGTGCAGGACGACGGTCCATTTGTCCCGCAGCCGCATCACTGCGACGGGGCCGTCGGGGGAGGGGGACTCGTAGACGCGGAGCTGGCGGCGCATCCCGGGCAGGACGAGGCGGGGGACCTGGTCGGCGCGGTGCATGGCCCGCGGGCCGCCGAGGTAGCGGCCCTGCCCCGTGGCCCGCTGGTAGGCGTAGTTGACCAACGGGTGGGTCCAGTCGATCAGCGCCCGCCCCTGCACGGGTAACACCGCCAGGGGCGCGGCGACCCCTGCGACGGTGAGCCCGACCAGAGGCCCATTCGCGGTGCCGCTGAGGAACCCCAGCAGGACCGCGAGAGCGCCGATCGCGAACAGGACCAGCTGTGGGGCGCGGAACCCGAGCAGGAGGCCGCCACGGTCGCGTCGCCCGAACAGGTACGTCTGAGTCGTTGGCTCGGTTGTCGACTGTGTCGTCATCGGGCACCTCCGTCATGGCCGGGGTAGGTCGGGGGCTCCGGCAGAGGCGGGGGCGGCCCCGTCAACGGCGGCTCGGCCTCCGGCGGCGACGGAGAAGGCCGATCCGGGGTCAGGTCGGTGGCCAGCGCACCGAGCTGCTGACCGCCCTGGTGCGCGGCCTGGATCCCCTGCTGAGCAACGAGCGCCGCCGCGCCGACCGCTCCCGCTGCCCCGGCGGCCGCACCGCCTCCACCAGCTCCAGCTCCGGTCTCACTCGCTGAGGACAGGCTCGTCGCGTGGTTGCCGGCGGCGTGATCCGGGGTGGGGCCCTGGGCGGCGTGCCGGGCCATCTCCTGCCGGCCGGTCCCACCACCCGGGCCACCACCTGGCCCGCCGAGGCCGCCGGTGGGCATGCGGTTCACGATCGGTTGGACGCCGCCGCGCAGCGTGCCGATCATCTCCCCAGCGACCTGGGTCTCGGCGGCGAAGTGGACCAGGCGCAGCATCAACAGCGGGGTGAAGCAGGCACCGGAGAGCAGCACGACGGCGCCGACGAAGTCGCTGAGGCTCTGCTGCCCGCCCCGGGCCAGCAGCGCGAGGCCGATCCCGAAGAGGGAGTAGATCGCGGTCTTGGTGAAGACCAGGGCGATGAGGACCTCGGTGGCGCGCCGGACCCAGGGGCGGGTGGGGGCCCACAGGTAGCCGGCGATCAGCAGGGGGGCGAAGGCGACCACGACGAGGATCGCGATCTTGCGGAGCACCAGGACGAACCACAGCACGACGCCGGCGACGAGCATGATGAGCATCAGCAGGAGCAGCAGCATGTTCGCCGCGACCTCGCCCTGGGTGCCGCTGATCTGGGCGAACCCGCCGGCCATCTCGGTGAGCCCGTCGGTCAGGTTGTGGCCGGTGACCCGGACGACGCCGTGGGAGAGCCAGTTGTCCAGGCCCACCAGGAGCTGGGCCAGCACCAGGTACAGGGCGCCGCCAATGCCGGCGACCACGAGCCCGGAGGTAGCGCGGGCCAGGGTGCCGGGGTCGCGTCGTACGGCGGCGACCAGGAGGGCACAGCACAGGGTGACGCCCATCAGGGGTGCGGCGAGGCCGAGGAAGCCGGCGTAGATGCGTTGGTAGGTCGGGTCGGTGATGGGCACCTGGGTGGACTCATCGATCGTTTTCACGATCTCGCCGAGGAGCTGGTTGGCGCCGTTGGCCACCGAGCGGGTGATCGCGGACAGGCCGGAGTCGACGACCTGGCTGCCGGACTGGCAGACCAGGTTCCACCACGCGCAACCAGAACCCGCATCGGGTGCGAGCTGGGGGTCGAAGGGTGCCATGTCCTCAGCGGACCTGGGAGCCGAGGTGGGAGAAGAAGTTGATGATCGGCGCGGCGGCGCCGGCGATAAGGGCGGTTGCGGCGCAGACCAGGACACCGGTCTTGCCGCGGGATACGGCGTGGTAGTTGCCGCCGAAGCTGCCCAGGGCCCAGGCGATGCTGCTGATCAGGAGGCCGGCGAGGCTGGCGAAGAGCGCCCAGCCGCCGAGGCCGTCGAGCAGGGTCTGGATCTGGGGGCCGCCGGGCAGCTTGCCGGGGTCGGGGTTGATGTTGACATTCAGCGGGACGCGCATGATGGGTTCTCCTTGAGGTGTGTTCAGGCGGGGTGCTGGGTGGTGGCGTTGCCGACCACGGAGACGTGGACGTGGTTGCGGTGCAGGCTGGTGTCATCGGTCGCCCCTGACGGGTGGGTGTAGGGGCGCCAACCCTCGGCGGCGCGGGCGACCGACCAGATCCGGACGTTCCAGATGACGTAGGTGACGCCGAGCTCGGCGGCGTGCTCGCGGCACCAGCCGGCGATCGCATCCCCCAGCGCGCGGCCGGTGGGGGAGAGGTAGTCGGGGATCATGATGTCGACTGCCCGTCCCGCTGGGTGGTCGCTGGTCGGGTTGGAGGCGCGGTCGCCGACGCCGAGCAGGTTGGTGACGCCGAAGTGCTCGACGACGCAGAACACGACCTGCCGGGCGTCCGGGGTCAACCCGGCCAGGACGGGCAGGTCAACGGGCGGGCAGATCGCGTCGCCTGCGGTGCAGCCCCCGGTGGGGTCGGCGCCGATCGCCTCGGCGATAGCGGTGGCCTCGGCCTCGTGGTCGGCGTAGGCCGTCGGGTAGCCCGAGTGCTGCACGCTGTCCGCGGCCAGCGAGAGCGGCACCTGCTGCCAGTTCGGGACGTCGAGCAGACCCCGGTTGGTGCCGGCCCCGACGAAGAACGCTTGGGCGGCGTAGGCAGGGTCGGTGACCTGGGCCGGGGTGCCCCAGCCCATCGAGGGCCGCTGCTGGAAGAGGCCGAGGGAGTCCCGACCGCCGTAACCCGGGTTGAGGAGCCCGGACTCCTGCAGCGCGGTTGCGAGCGCGACGACGAGCCCCCAGCCAGGAACCCGGAGGCGCTCAGCCTCGGTCGCGATGGTGCGTGCGTTGCGCCACTGCTCACTCGTCAGACTCGCGCTGGTGGCCGAAGCTGTGCGCGCGTGGGAGCACGCGTACGCCGGCTGATCGGGTGCCAGCACAACAATCAGGCCGAGGAGTAGCCCCAGAAGCGCGATCGGAATGCCCAGCAGGGTGACGCCCTTCATCGCGGGGTCCAGTGGAGGCTCGGCATGTGTCACTCCCGAGTTGGTGGTCGAACGGGTGGAACCGTTCGACCATCACCCGGGATCCGAAGATCACCGAGGCCTCACCCCAGATCTGGGGATAACTCGCGTCAGAACTGCTTGACGAACTGCTCCGCGACGGTGGCGACGATGATGAGCATGAAGACGCTCAGAGTCGCAAGGCCGACGATTGCCCGGATCCGCCGGTACAGCGACGGCTTCCGGCGGAACACCACCGTCTGCGGTTGGGCCTGCTGCTGACGGGCGGCGTCGGCCCAGCCGGCGCGGTAGCCCTCCTGGTAGCCGAGCTGGTGGGCCTGGCCGACGAGGAGGTCGTGGTCCTCCTTCCAGAAGAACTCACCGTGAACCTCGACCATCGGGTCGTCTGCGTCGACCATCACGACGCGCTTGGGGCGGTTGGTTGCGCTCATGCCTCACCTCCGTTGAGGTGCCCTACGGACGAAGGTAGCGAGCGGCTCCGACAAAATCAGCGGCCATGGTGTTGTCCACCTGCGGCTCGATCTGAGGCGGGTCGATGGGAGTCGACACCCCCATCGCACTTGGTCTAGGGGGTGATGCGCCAGTGGAAGTGAGTGTCGTGCCCGGGCTTGGGACGGATCACCTTGGCGGCCTTCCTGCCGTCAGTGAGGACGACGTTCTTGATGGCCAGCCAGAAGGGGTCGGGGTGGGGGCGGTCGAGGAAGTCGGGGCCGCCGGGCCGGTTGTAGGTCACCCACACCCGTGCGATGCGGTCCCCGAACGTGACGTCATTCAGGTGCGCGATGAGCTTGGCGGCAACCGCAGGGCCGCGTTTGACGAAGCCGGGGAAGGTCACGTCGACGTCGATGCCGTCCTGGTGCGACTTGTGGGGCGGGTCGAAGCTGCCCCCGTTCATGTTGCTGATGTCGCCGTAGAGCAGCGAGGGGAAGTCGATCGAGAGCCCATTGAGCGCCGGTCGAATACTGGGTAGCACCCAGTCGTCCCCGCCGCGACCCGCATCTCGGCCGTTGTAGCGGTTCAGGCGCTTGTAGCGGACCAGCCGCGGGACCTCGGGAAGATCCACCGTGATCTGAGCGCCGTCGAGGGAGGTGGCCCCGATCAGTCGCAGCTGCACAGGTCCGTTGGTGTCGTCGGCGAACAGCGCGGCTTGGGCCGCCGGCAGCTCGAAGAGCAGGTCGGACGGCTTGACGGTGACCTTCCGGTCCGCGCCGAATGGGACGTCGACGAGCTTCGCGTACGCGGTCGGGGTGAGGAACGCGAAGGTGTCGACGTCGTCGCGGCTTATCTCCAGAAACAGGAAGGTCAGACGGTCCTCGGGTGCCCCCCTGACCACCAGGGTGCCGTGGATCAGGGTCTTCGCTTTGTAGTAGGGGTGCTGATCGGTGCTGAGGTATTGCAGCGGCTCGTCGTCCAGGTCGCGCAGCGAGACCACCGACCGCAGCTCGGGCAAAACCTCGAACTCAGCGTGATGGTCCCAACCACCCGGCACCACAGCGCATCCCGCATCGGAGCCGGGGGTGATCGATGCGGCCGCGTGCACGGCGTAGTTGCCGACCGCGCCGTAGGTGTGCTGGAGGTCCACCTGGTCGTTGGACGTCACGGCCACCAACGACGGAGCGGTCCCGTCATCCCAGTTCACCGTGTAGAAGAGTGCGCAGTCGAGCCCGTCGGTGTTCACGGTGCTCAGGTGCATCTCGGCAGCGCTACCCAGGCGGAGGCACCCCACTGTCGACGCGCAGAGCGCGGCGCGAGGGAGATGGGCGCCAAGAGAGCCACCCACCGGGACCGGCGACGGCACGACGGCTGAGGCAGGAACACCGCACCAGACGAACATCAGGCACGTGATGAGCGACGCCGCGACGGCGCTGCGCCTGGAAAGCCTCACCGGCCTCACCTCCCGATGCCCGACGGCAGCCACGGTAGGTCGACTCGTCGATCGTGCGGCACCACCCATCACGGCTGGTCTCGACCACGGGCACACGCCCGTCGTTATGCCGAGGACGGCCGCCAGGTTGAGGCGGGCAGCAGCTTCGACCGGGCTCTGAGATGGGCGTTGAGTCCTGGGTCTCTAAGGTTGGGTGTCTCCCGCTGATGGGCTTGAGCACGCCAACAAGTTTCATCAACGAGATCGATTGTGCGGAGATCATCGTTCGACCACGAAAGACACCCAGGACGTGGACACCACTGAGGGAGGGCAACGGATGCGCCGCTTGTATCTGGAATGGCTCGCCGGGGCAATCGCCATCGTCGTCCTTGTGCTGTTGATCCGAGCGGTCTTCTGATGCATCGCCGCCCATAGGGCGCCAATACGATGGCGGTTCCGCCTGCGGTCTGAGCAGTCGAACCTTCTCGGGGGCGCTGGGTCACCGCCGAGTCCATACTGCCCATAGGCGTCGCTGTAGGAGGTGGCCGTGATCTGGCTCCACACAGCGCGGCACGTCAACGCCCTCTGGCAAGCAAGTACCACCCCCGGGCTAGGCCGGGGGTGGTACTCACTCCGTCGGGGCGTCAGACCACAAGTCCCGGCAGCACCCCCCACGAGCGCGGCACCAGAATGGGTAGGTCGCCCCCACCCACCAGCAAAGGTAGACCCGGCTCAGGATCGCTGACCATGGCCCGAACGGACATTTCAGTGCGTTCAGGGTCAGGTGGTGATCGGGTGCGCCGGTCCGCGAGGCTTCCTTCGCCAAGAAATGCGCCGGGAATGTGTCTTCAGCGGCAGCGGACTGCGTCGGGCACCTCGGTCAGCACGAGATTCTCGACCTCGGCGGCTTGGCTCTCCTCGATCCGCCGCACCCGGATCGGGTGCCCGGCATCGCCCTCCCGCCGGGGTGTGATCTCGGCCTTGTATCCGGCGAGCTGAAGACGAGTGAGGACCTGGTCGCGATGCACCCGGGTCGGAATCACGAAGCGGAGATCCATGCAACCGAGCGTCCCACATCCACCAGGGCAATTCCGGGGACCGCGACCTGGCCACCAGTGGCGACCTTGTCATGGGCACGGACGGTAGCGAGTGGGGGGTCTATCGGCACTTCAGATCCCTGGAGCCAATCGGCTTGAGTCGGAGGGTGATTGGGGATGCGTAGCCTCCAGACCGTGCTCGGTCTAGGTGCCGTGTATGGCGGGGTGTACACGCTCGGTCGGTGCTGGGGATCGACGGCTGCGGAGCGTGCCCTCGCGCTGCCCGGCGACAGGCTCGTCCGCCGGCCGCAGATCGTGACGAACCACGCCGTCTCGATCAAGGCGCCTCCCGCGGCGGTGTGGCCGTGGTTGACCCAGATGGGCTGGCATCGTGGCGGCTACTACACGCCGGCGTGGGTGGACCGGTGGCTGTTCCCGGCAAACTGGGGGAGCCTGGAGGTGTTGGATCCCTCCCTCGTCCGTGAGTTCGTGGCCGGTGACGTGATCCCGGATGGACCGCCGGGGACCGCGGAGTATGTGGTAGTCGAGGCACTTGCTCCCCAGGTCCTGGTGTTGCGCTCCACGACTCACGTCCCGCCGGGTTGGGACCGCCGGGGTGCCTCGATCGTGTGGACCTGGTGCCTCCATCTCACGGCAGTCGGTGAAGGCACTAGGCTCCACCTGCGGGCCCGCGGACGGATGTCGCCCTGGTGGTTCATGGCCAGCTATGTCATCGGGCTTGTGCCGGCCGACTTCATCATGGCCACCGGGATGCTCCGCGGAATCAAGCACCGCGCCGAACGGACGGTGGACAGCCCGGTGCTGGACGGCCTCGCCAGGCCTTTGGGTGGGTGACTGTCAGAACGGCTCTCCCTCTCGCGGGACTCTCATGGCTCCAGCGGTGAGGCGCCGTCGGGAACGAACTTCTGCCAGGCTCGAGTGGCGTGAATGATGACCATCTCGCCGTTGTCGTCGTTGTCGTCGTTCTCGGGCGGGGCGTTCCCGTTGGTCCGTGCGCGCTCGAGGATGACAGCGGCGCCGTGGTGGCCGAGGACCATGGTCAGCCCGTCGCCTAGATCCCAGCTGTGGAGCGGTTTGGCGTAGGCCGCGAGGATCTCCGCGCGGGTCAGGTCGTGCCCGAGCGCGGATGGGGCGACACGAGGAACGTGTGGCACCCCATCACAGTAGGGCAGATTCGCACGGTCGCGGTGGTTGTGTGTGGCCGCAGAGAACGCTGCAGCGCGCGCCGGTGGAATCTCTGGGATCACCCGACTGACTGGGGCCAGGCTCCGGGCAGCGCGTGGGGGACGCGCTAGCGACGCTATGGTCGTTGAGCAGCGCGGTTCCCGCGAGGTTCCGCCTACCGGGCATCCACTCGCGCGGAGCCAGTCCGGGTCGGAGGCCGGCCGCCAGGTGCACCGACGCACGGGTCTATCCGCAACGGGGATGGAACGATCCGAACCTTCTGGTCGCTCTGGAGCGTGTGTAGATCAGGTGGAGGCTGTCGGTAGGTCCCAGGAACGAGGAGGCGACATGCGCGACAACGGCGATGTGGCCGCCTTCGGCGAGTACGCCGAGGCGTGTTCGGCGACGCTGTTCAGGACTGCCTACTTGATGGTGGGTGACCACCAGCTCGCCCAGGACCTGGTGCAGGAGGCCCTGGTCAAGACGTTGATGGCATGGCCGCGGCTCAGCGACCGCGAGAACCTCCACGCCTACACCCGCCGCATTATCGTCACGACGTCCATCTCGTGGCGCCGGCGCCGCTCTTTCCATGAGCGGCCGCTGGAGGTGCTGCCCGAACGGTCGGGCCCGGATCCTACGGAGGCCATGGTCACCCACGACGCCGTCGTCGCCGCGTTGCGCATGGTGCCTCCCCGCCAGCGGGCTGCGATCGTGCTGCGCTACTACCAGGACCTGACCGAGGCGCAGACCGCCGAGGCCATGGGCTGTTCGGTGGGGGCCGTGAAGAGCCAGGTCGCAGCCGGTCTACGACGGCTCCGGGAGACGTTGGGACCCGCCTTCGACCACGCGACCACCACCGACCAGGGGGTGCCGTCATGACCGAGAGCCTGAGCGACCTGCTCCGCCAGGGCGCGGACTCCGTCGCCGCACCGCGCATCGACCTGGGCGAGGTGGTCGCCGAGGCCGACAGGCGGCGCCGTCGACGCCGCTACCTCGTCGCCGGATCGGCAGCGGCTGCGCTGAGCGCGATCGTCGCGGGGTCGGTCCTGGTCTCGGCGACCAGTTCCAGGACCCAAGACGCCCCGCCTGCCGGGCCCCCTTCGCCGTCCATCGGCAGGACCTTGGGGGTCACGGGGGTTCGGCCTTTGGTCTACGCCGAGGGCAGGACGGTTCACGTCGGCGACAAGTCCATCCAGGCCGACAAGCCGGTTGCGTTCATCGCCCCGACCGACGACGGGGCGGTCTATCAAGCCACCCTGGACCGCACGCTGTGGTTCACCGACGGCACCACCACCGAGCAGATCGGCACGTCGGACTGGACGGCGGCGCCCACCTCGCACAGGGGCGTCGTCACCACCGGCGACTCGGGGTCCTTGGTGGTCTGGGCCGACGCCGATCCCGGCACGAACAGGATCCCCGTCGAGTTCGTCGTCTACGACACCTCACGCAGCGAGGAGGTGGCGCGCATCCCGTTCACCGCGACGGGCCCCGACAGCTCTGTGCTCTACGTCGGTGAGGATCAGGTCTACCTCAACCCGGACCCGAGCGTCGCGGGCTGTTGGGCCGTCGACGGCAACGACATCCACGCCTGCCGGCACCCGCAGCTGCTCCGGTTCGACGTGGACTCGGGCGAGACCACCAAGCGCCCGGTCTCCGAGCTCGACGCGCGCGCCCGGGTCTTCAGGGCCGTGACCCAGGACGGTCGCGTGGTCCACGGCGACCCAGCCTTCGCCTTGGTGGGGAGTCGACTGGTCGCAACCATCCACGACGGCGCCGCCGAGGACGCCGCTCCGGTCACGCTGGCCGACGGGGCGGAGCTGCGGCTGCGGTTGCCGACCGGCTACGTCCCACCCTGGCCCGCCGATGGGGAGGGCACCATCGCAGTGTCGCAGTGGCTCGACGACACGCATGTGGCGCTCTTCGCAGACGACGGCGGCGGGGACCTGCCGGCCAAGGAAGGCGACCTGCTGACCTGTGAGTTGCCGGCGGGTGACTGCCAGGTCACTGTTCCTCGGTCGTCGCAGCCCTTCGTTGCTCCGTACCGTAGTTAGCCGGCCGGTTCAGGATTTACGGTCATGACCTGCAGCGGACCCCGGGGCCCAGCGAACGGGCGACCCAGCTTTCGGGCTGCCCTGGTCGCCGCGGTGCTTGCCGTGGGGCTGAGCTCGTTTGCCGCGTGCGATGGTGCGGGCTCAGCAGACCAGCGCACCGGGCGGCCGCTGTCCGAAGCCGCCACCGAGTCACACGAGTACTTGCCGAGGGAAGCCACCTTCGCGGGGGCCTGGCTCGACGCGACCCGCGTCTCGCTCGGACCGACGGCAGAGTGGACCAACAACGTCGAGACGGCGGATCTCGACGCCGACGGCGACCTCGACCTGCTGTTCGCCAACAGCGGCGACGAGCGGTACTGGACCGCGGTGGAGAACCGAGTGCTCCTGAACCGAGGCGACGGTACGTTCACCGACGCCACCCGGCGGGTCTTCGGGAAGAGGCTCGGAACCAGCAGGGTGATCAAGGTCGCCGACGTGAACGGTGACGACGACCCCGACCTCGTCGTGGGGAACATCGTCGGCACCCAGAGCCGGCTGTATCTCGGCGACGGTAGCGGTGGATGGCGAGACGTCACGACCAGCAACCTGCCGGCCGAGAAGCTCAGTGTCGGTGACCTCGAGCTGGGTGACGTCGATGCCGATGGTGACCTCGACATCGTGCTGGTCGACTGGGGTGACGGCTCGCCGGAGACCAACAGCGGCGGCCAAGTCACGTTGTGGCTGAACGACGGACGGGGAAGGTTCGCCGACGCGACGAGCGAGCAGATGCCTGACTCCTTGGTGCGCTTCAGCTGGGATCTCGAGCTGTTCGATGTCGACAACGACTGGGACCTCGACATCGCCACCTCCTGCAAGATGTGCTCCTCGAGCCTGCTGTACGAGAACGACGGCAGCGGCACCTTTCACGACGTGACGGCGCAGCGCATGCCGCACTTCACCAACAACTACGAGTTCGAACCTCTGGATCTCGACGCCGACGGCTACCTCGACCTGGTCACCGTCAACGACGGCCCAGAGACGGGCAATGGGCTCGCCGAGCACGTGTTCCGCAACGACCACGCGGGTGGGTACGTCGACAACACCGCGCGGTGGTGGCCCCCTGAGGACAACACCGGTTGGGACGACGCCGTGGTCGTCGGCCTCGACATCGAGTCCGACGGCGACGTCGACTTCATCGTCGGCTCGCTCGACGGCCCGGACAGGTTGCTCCTCAATGACGGGACCGGCGCCCTCACGGTCAACAATGACATCTTCCAAGGGGCACCCAGCCTGGGCACCTTGGGTCTGGCAGTGGCCGACTTCAACGCAGACGGGCGCCTGGACGTCGTCGAGGCCGAAGGTGAGGCCGCACGCCACATGGACGAGCGGATGCACCTCGCCGGTCCACGGGTGCCCCCCGACACCGCACCACCCGTCGTCCGGGCACAACTCATCCACGGTGCGGTCGTAGCGCGCATTCATGACAACCGCACGCCGAACAGGCCCGACGACTGGCGGAAGATCGTCATGCGGACCGCCACCCGGACGGTCGCGATGGTCTGGTACGGCGAGCATCTGTTCCGGGCCTCAACCTCGCCGGGCATCGCAAACGCCCAGGTGTGCGCGACGGACGCCGCCGGCAACAGGACCTGCAGCAGGGTCGAGCGACCGCGCGTGGCGCCCTGAGCCCGAGCGTCCGAGGCCCGTCGATCCGCTCGAATCTTCCGGCGCGCGCCGGGTCCCTCAAGGCCGGCAGCGGCGGTACGCCGCCCGCGCCGTCCGCTGAGTGTGCAGGGACGACGCCACACGAGGCGGGCCCGGACAGCCACGGGGCCCGTGCTGCAGTGAAAACCAATTGATTGAGTCGGCGATCCGGGGTACTGAGGATTCGGGTGGGGTGGCTCGGCCTTCCTTCAGCTCTCCTCCCCGAGGGTCGGGTCGCTCCATTCGAGTCAAAGCGCCTGTGCGTTCCTCGTGGCGGCCCACGACCCTGCCCGGCACGGTGATCTCGCTGCCGGCTGGCCCACCACGAGTCCGCTCGCGTTGCCCGTCGGCTGACGTCAACTTCGCCTGAGACCCTCACGATTGAGGGGCCCAGTGAGGAGCCGGGGCTGCGCCGGCGGACTATGGAAGGGCCGCGAGTTGTGGCGTAGCGTCCGCCGAAGACGCCCGCGCGGCCTCCTGTTCGGGGGTGGGGGATCCAGGAGGCCGCCTGGTGCCTCGACATCAGTGTGGCGAGAGCTCGGTCCACGCGTCACCAGCCACTCCGGGTGGGTCTCGTCAGGGCACCACTCCTGTAAGCACCCACCCGTCACCCACGCGGCGGGGACGCCGCCGGCACAGGAGGTCGACTGGTGCGAAGCCGTTCGAGCCGGGCGAGGACAAGCTCCGTCTCGTCCCGTTCGACCCGCTGCTGGGAGAGGAGGATCGATGCGGTCCGCGCGTTGTCGACCGCGATCGCCTTGCTCAGCGGGCGCCACCTCCACGGCAGGAGTCGTGACGCCCAGAGGATAGGTCCCTTCGGGGGGATCATTGTCGTCCTGCGCATGGGCCGCTCGTTTTCGTCGTGACTCATGGAGGAGGTCCGCGAGGAAGGGCTTCCCGGGCGGGTGCAGGCCCTGACAGTACGCCGAATGGTCGCAGCTGATCGCGTGGACTAGCCGGATGTCCGAGCCCCGGAGGGACCAGCAACTCTGGGATCGGTCTGAGTGCCGCCGTGGAGGACGACCGGGCATGGTTGGGGAGATGGGTTCGCGTTGAACCAGCTGCGTACTCGGCGTCGTAGCGGTGGGCCACCGGGAAGTGACGGCGGCAGGAGGGTTGGGCGAGGGGTCAGGCGCTGGTGACGCGGTCACGGCCGGACTGCTTGGCTTGGTAGAGCCGGGAGTCGGCGGCGGCGACGACCTCTTCGAAGTTTTGGCCTTCGTCGTCGGAGGCGACACCGGCGGAGACCGTGAACCCGGGTATCCCGCCGTCGGTCAGGGCGTGGGCGAGCTCGAGGCGGATCCGGTCCGCGAGGTTGGCCGCCTCGAATCGGGAGGTGCGGGGGAGCACGATGCAGAACTCCTCCCCGCCGAGTCGTGCGATCGAGTCTTCGGCGCGTGCGGTGGCGCGCAGGACGCGGGCGAAGAGCCGAAGGGCTTGGTCACCGGTGAGGTGGCCATGGGTGTCGTTGAGAGTCTTGAAGTGGTCAAGATCCAGCGCGATCACGGCGTAGGGGGTGGAGGTGCGTTGCAGCGGGGCGACCTGGGTCTCAAGCGACCGGCGGTTGAGGAGCCCGGTGAGTGGGTCTGTGGAGGCCGCGACCTCGGCGTCGCTGAGAGTGCGCACCATGCCCAGGCGTGATCCCAGACCCGCCCCGAGCAGGCGGAGTCGTTCCACAGTCTCGGTGCTGGGCGGTGTGTCGGGCTCCCCTGTGACGTGGAGGACTCCCGCGGCACGGCCAAGCAAGGCGATCGGGACACACACCGCGGAGACGTTGCCGGTGGGACGACCTCGGAGCCGCGGGCAGGCGTCGATGTCTTGTGATGAGGAGAAGGCCAAGGGGTGGCCACGGCGCACTGCCGGACATCCCGCCGGGGTGGTGACCGAGCAGCCTGGACCACCACCGGTGGGGTTGTCGGCGACCAGCCGCAGATGGGCGCGGCTCGAGTCGGCCATCAAGAGCTCGCCGGGATTGCCGGGGACAGCGGTGGCCAGGGTGTGACGGGCGACGTCGATGATCTCCTCTTCGGTCTCGGCCATGTCCAGCGCGCGCATGATGGCTGTGTCCAGGTCCCTGGACTTGGCTTGGGCAAGCATCTCCTCGCGTGTGTGGTCGACCTGGGCCTGGCGGCGTGCGAGCTCGTGGCGGAACGGGCGGCCGATGCTGAACCACGAGATTGTCCCCGCTACGACGGTGAGCGTGGCGGCATCCAGCAGCGTGGCAAGGAGATCGGAGAGCGGAGGAAGCAGGGTGAATCCGGCCATGATCGCGGCCTCGACGGCGAAGACGATCACCATGACCGTGACCATGAAGCGGACCGGGCTGACCACACCGCCGCTGGCTCGACCTGCAGGGACGACACGGTCAGGCAAGGTGCCTCCTCAGCGCAGCGCATGGTCTGGTCCGAGACCTATCGGCACGCGCAAGCCGCACGTAAGCGCTTTCCGGTGACATAGGTGGGAGCCCGAATGACGCGGGCGATCGGTGACCCGATTCGGTGCGCGAGCGACAGCCTGGGCGACCGCTCTGCGCCAGCGAACAAGGTCGAGTCGAGTTGAAGCCACACCTGAAGGCCGACCCACGAATCTGCCCTTTTGGGCGTGACCATTCGTCGTACGATCCGGCTGTTAGCTCAACGAAGAGCACGTGGTCCCGATCGGATGGGGCTGGCGCCCCACGATCACGGGGGTAGTCATGGCCTTTGAGTCTCTCCGATCCAGCGCGGAGCTGAAGGCGCTCCGCGTCTTCGCGGAGCTGGCGGGAGGCTTCACCCTGCTGGTGGGGCTGGTCCGGTGGGTGAGGTCGGGATCGCTGGTCGTTGCCGTCTCGCCGTTCCTTCCGGTCATCGGCTGGCTCACCTTGGCGGCGTTCTTCTTGGTGGGAGTCGGCTGCGCCGTGTTCCTCCGGGGCAGCGAGCGACTGGCGGGACTCTTCGCCGTGCCCCCAGTCCTCTTCGTGCTTGCGGGGCTCGACGTCTCTCGTCTGGGGCTTCTGGTCCTCGGCTACTGGGTCGTGCTCGCGGCGAGTGCCTTCGTGGACCTGTTCCGGAGCGACTCTGCGGCGCCGCGCAAGGCGCTGGGTCGTGGTCCCGACGGCAACGAGCCGAATCCCACGAGCGGGGCTGGTCCCTGATCGGTTGGGGCTGATCAGATCGCCATGGGATTGATCCGGCGGATGTCGAAGACCTCACGGTGTTCGCCTTGTGGGTCTCTCCAGCGCACGATGAGCCGGTCCGGTGGTTGGGGCGCGGCCCTGAGCGTGAAGCGCACTTCTCTGCCCGCGGGCACGTCTTGCGGCAGGCACGCGATGAAGTAGACGTCTTCTTTGAGCTTGGACTCCGGGTCCAGCAGAACCTTCACGTTCGTGGCGTCGATGTCGCCGAGGTTCTCGATCCAGACTCGGTTGGTGTACTCGTTGTGGGCTGGTCCGGTGATGTCGAAGTGCATCCTGAGACTGACTCCGGTGGGCATCGGAAACCCGAACGACGCTGGAGTCGAGCGCAACGGCCGTCCGGGGCGCAGCCCCTGGGGCCGCGCCGGCGTGCGGTGTGCGGGTCGGTCGCGTGCAACGTCTGCGGTGAGTGCTCGCGCAACCTTCCGCCGGAGTTCCTTGGTCTTTCCAAAGGTGTCGATCAACCCCTCGGCCTCAAGAAGGCGACGGAACTCCGTCACCGCCTGGAGCTGTTGTCGGTCGTGGCGGTACGGGAACGGCTTGGTGGAGAAGTAGACGTGGACCGGCTTCCCCGCTGTGGCCGCGAGCCGGAGCTCTTCGGCCGTGCCTGACACGGCTCGCGGCGTCGCTGTTCCCAGGCGTGCGTGGAACAGCCCGATCACGATGTCGCTGTCATGGACGAGCTGGCGGTTGATGACCTGTTGCCCGTCCCCCTGGCCGAGCTCAGGTACCGCGTCGTGCTCCCAACGCAGGACCTCGAGGCGGACTGGATGGGGGAGGCTCTTGTGTTGACGGTTCCACTCGACGATCTCCTCGTCGACGGCGTCGCGCTCCGACATCACATCACCTGGTGAGGCGAGCAGGACCGTCAGGATCCGAGCGTTGAACGCCATCGAACCACCATAACGAGCGGGCACGTCGACGGCGATGGTCGGAACGATCAGCGGAGGTCGTCGGGGACGAACTGCTGGTTCCCAGAGGCTTCGAGGCCGTGCCGAAGGCGGCATCCAACGCCGCCCCTTTGGCGCCGAGAGCCAAGGCTGCGGCCCTGCCGGCTTCCGGCGATGCCACCTCCCGGGCGGTGTACTGCCCGGAGCTATTGGCCGGGGTCTTTGGCTTCCTGGCTGGCGATGGACCCACTCTCATCGCTCACGCCTGGTCGGGATCTGCCAGGACATGACCGTGCCCCGAGGATCGGTGGGCTGCATGGTGAAGGTCCCGGCGTGGCTCTCGGCCTGCCGGTGGAGGTCGTCGAGGACACCGCGGTTGTGCTGGCTGGGCAGGGCGGCTGGAGTGGTCGGGGTCGGTCCGTCATCGGATACGACGACGGACACCAGGCCGTCCCGGTGGGCGAGCAGGATGGTGATATCGCGGACCCCCGGGCGGGTGCCGACCTCGCCGAGCATCCGAGACAGGGCGAGTAGCGCGTCGCGGGCCACCGCGGGGGGAAGGTCTTCGATGGGGCCTTCGAGCCTCACGGTGGGGTCGTGCCCGAGCCAGCGGGAGACGTTGTGGGCCATCGGCGCCAGGGCGGCGCCGAGGGAGTTGGGGCGCGGCACCCTGTTCAGCTTGCGGATCGCCTCGCGCAGCTCAGCCAGGGCCTGGTCGATGCAGGTGGCGATCGTGTCGATGAAGTCGACGGCCCGGGCTGGTGAGGAGCGTGCCCGTTCGGCGGTGAGGCCGGCGGCGTAGAGGCTCTGGATGACTTGGTCGTTCATGTCCGCGGCGATGCGGCTGCGCTCCTCCAGCAGCGCTGCCTGGGTGATCGCCTCCTCCACCGTCGCCTCCGCGACGACCCGGTCCGACAGATCGACGACCAGCATGTGGCAGCCCGAAGGTACGCCGTTGCGGGTGACGGGGATCAGGTCGACCTGGCTGTGGAATAGAGCTCCGGTGGGCAGGGTGAGGGTGTGCTCGAAGCGCTGTGGCCGGCCGGCCAGGGCCGCCCTGAGGAACGGCCGGCTGCGGCGATAGGCCAAGGCGCCGACCAGCTCTGCGACATGTCGTCCTGCCAGGTCCTCCGGCCCGAGCCCGCGCCACCGCCGAACGGTCTCGTTGACATAGAGGGTCACCTCGTCTGGTCCCACGGTGGCTACAAGGCACGGCAACGCATCGAGGAGCGCATCCCGCGGCACCGGGTCGGGCTGTACGTCAGGCCCCATGTCAGGGTCGGTCGACGAGGACGGAACAAGGGGGAGGTCGGTCATGGTGGGCACCGCCGGGTCGGGGGCCGCTGCGATCCTGCGGGAGGAACATTGCGAGCCACATGGACTGGTCTGGCGCCGGCGACCCCGATCCTCGGCCGCCTCCCCAGGCGTCCGAGGCCCGCTGGCATTACCCACCTCACCACCATGGTGCCGCACTGGTAGTCGGACGGCTACCCCATCCCACAGGGCAGCGGCAGCGAGATGGCGAGCAGCCCGGGGGCTCGCAGCGAGCATTGGGAGCCGCGCGCCGAGCCCCGGGAGCCGTGGTCGGGTTCTAGAAGATGATCTGTACGAGTGCGCCAAGGAAGTTCAGCACCACGAGGCCGCCGGTCACCACAGCCGCAACGGTCAGTGGCAAGCGCCCCGGTCGCTCGCCCTCCGCCACCGCGATCAGGGAGAAGTTCGCGGTAACAACGAGGAAGCGGCGAAGAACAGGAGCGCCGCAAGCACCGCCACCGAGATCACCACCACGGGGTGGCGTGAAGCGACGGCTCGGTGTACCGCGACCAGACCGGGATTCCCTTCCCGACAACAAAGGCGGCGACAAACATTGAGGGGAACAACAGCAGGGACCACCATGGCTGGTGCACCGCCCGACGACCGGGTTCATGGGCTGCTGAATGAGAAGAAGCACTCATTACCGACACCACTACGGGACTAGCCGGTGCGGCCTCGATATCGATCGGAGCCCTCGCTCCGTGTGCTTCCAGCGTACGCCGGCTCGATCATGGCTGTTTGTCGAGTTCGTGTCTGACGGGATGAACGTCAAGCGGAGACCAGGCGGGGGTTGACATGGCGAGGAACTGCGCGACGGCTCGCGATGCGTTCCAAATGCGATGTGGGACGTGCGGATGCACCACGGCGGTCAGCCCTGGCGTCAACGTGATGCGTTCGCCCTTGACCTCGACCTCGGTGGATCCGAGTAGCCCATAGAAGACCTCGGTGGATTCTCGGTGGAGGTGCAGCGCGATCGAACAGCTCGGCGCGAGTCTGATGCGTGCAAGCGAGAGCTGGGAACTGCTGCCGATGGCGGCGCTCGCGCCGAGGAGTTCGAAGATCTCCTCTCCTGAGGGGCCGATGAACGGGGAGGTCACTGGTTCGGCGACCTTGGGGAAGCGTCCAGCCTGGGAGTCCAGATGCCGGGGACCGTGGTGGCCTCGCCGGTTCCGGGCCATGGAGGCATCGTCACTCCGATCACGGCCAGGGGGACTCGGCCGGTGTTGCGGAACTGGAACTCGGTGCCGACCGGGATGGTGAAGCTGACGCCGTGGCGTAGGTCGATCGTCGTCTCGCCCTTCCCGTCGAGTCTGCGCCACATCTCCCCGACGCCGTCGAGGATGAACCAGATCTCCTCGACCGTGCGGTGCCGCTGGGCTATGGAGACTTCGCCGGCGCCCAGTTCGAAGTGGGCCATGCCCCCGCGCGAAGTCCCCGACAGGAGCCGGACCAGCGACCCGTCGGGTGCGACGTCGTCATGTTCGACGGGCATGATCCGTGGGTCGAGTGAAGGCTCGGACATCAGCCACCTCCTGGCGCTGGTGTGAACAGTTCTGCGGACCTCACCGCGTGCAAACCTTGCGTGCCACCGGCGACCAGCACGGTGCCGTTGCGGAGGAGCACCGCGGCGGCCCCGTGCCGCGGGGTTCGCAGGTCGTTGATCCGGGTCCAGGCGCCGGTGTCCTCGTCGTAGAGCTCGGCGTACTGCAGTGGGCCGAAGTCGTCGATGCCTCCCACGGCGAGGACCTTGCCGTCGTCGAGCCGGATGAGGTTGAAGCCGGCCTCCCGGGCCACGTGCATGCTGCCGGTGGGTGCCCAGGTCCCGGTGGCGGGGTCGTACACCTCGCAGGTGCGCAACACCTGGTCGTGGTACCCACCAGCGACGAGGACCTTGCCGCTGCCGAGCAGCACGGCGCCCTTGCAGCAGATCTCGTCGGACTCGCGCGGCGTCGACATCTCCGAGGTCGTGGTCCACGTCCGGCTTGCAGGGTCGTACACCTCAGCGCTGGCCAAACCCTCGGAGCCGGCCGTCCCGCCGGCGACGATCACGTTGCCGTCCAGACGCCTGGTGGCGCTGTGACCGAACCGCGCAACAGCCATCGAGCCGGTCGCCGACCAGGTGTCGGTGGCAGGGTCGTAGATCTCGGCCGTCGCGGTCGCGGCGGTCCCGGTCCATCCTCCGGCGACCAGAACCCCTCCGCCCGGCAACAGAGTCGCGGTGTGGCCGACGCGGCGTCGGAGCATCGGTTGTGCGGCAGCCCACGACCCGGTGGTCGGGTCGTAGAGGCGGGTGCTCCGCAAGACCTGGAACGACGCCGAGGATCCGCCGGTCACGAGCACACGCCCGTCCAGGAGGCGGGTTGCGGTCAAGCCGTCCCGGCCTTGGTCCAGCGACCCCGTCGTCGACCACGTCGCACTACCTGGGTCGTACAGCTCCGCTCCGCGCCGCGGGGAAGCGTCGAGCCCACTGGAGTGCCCCCCGAGCATCAGGACGTCCCCGTTCTTGAGCCGCACGGCGGTGGCCATGCCCCGGCGCACCCGCATCGGGTCGGTCCTTGTCCACGTGTTCACGGAGGTGGACGCCCGAGGGGTCACCGTGGCGGACGCAACCGAGAAGGGACCCGCTCCTGCGGCATTGACTGCTCTGACGCGGAAGCTCACCGCCACACCGTTGCGGAGACCGGTGAGGGTCACGGGCGCCTCGGAGACGGTGAAGACAGCTCCCGTCGACGCTCGCACGCGGTAGCCAGTGATGTCCCCGCCACCGTCGGGACCGAACCACGCCAGCCGCACCGAGCCGTCGCTGGCGATGGCCAGCACCCGTGTCGGGCTGCCCGGAGGACCCGCGTATGCCGGGACGGCGGGGAGAACCGTGAGCGCCAGCGCTGCCGTGGCCAACGCGGCGACCTGCCTGCGTCTCACGGGCACCCCCTCCGTCGTTGGGGCCGAGAACCTCAGGATGACGTCGCACCGACCCGTGATCGAGACCATCCAGACCGGCAGACGGCCCACCCTTCCTGCCCCAAAGGACAACATCGGCCAGTTCGTCAGCGTCACGATGGATCCCCCGCTCCCATCCGCGAATGCCGTCGGCCCGCCCCGTCGCCACCTGAGGTCCCCTGACGCCCGGCTTGGTGGCTTGCCTGGGTGACGGTCTTGGCGGATCGTGGGCCGTGGGGTCAGCGATGCGATGTGATCTCGAGGTGGTCAGGGCTGTGACGTGGTCTTCGTCGTTGGAGGTGTTGGAGGAGTTCTACGGCGAGGCGCTGTCCGATGAGTTGCTGCAGAGGATCTACGCCACCGACGACGAGCAGCTGGCCGTGTTGGCCTTTCAACTCCTCGAGCGGCTACCCATCGTGGAGGCAGAGATCGCGACGCCATGGAATCCTCTGTACGCCCGGAGACGAGCGTCCCCGGTGATGGCCCATGAGGGTCTCCTGACACAGCTGCCCTTTCGCGATCCACTGGCTAGCCAGACCTTGCTGCACCGCTCTTTGCTCTACCTGGACACCTTGGTGGTCCGCGACCCACTGTTGATGTGGGCCGAGGCAGTTCGGCGCATCGAGGCCGAGGAGGCCTCGGTCGACGATGCTGTGCCCGCCGGCTCCGAGCTGGGCGACGCAGATGTACCCAGGAGGCCCTTCGAACCGAAGCTGTTCGAGTACTTCGGGGAGGTACCTGCTCCACGGCCATGGGGTCCCACAGTCGCCCGGGTCGCTGCCGGGTTGCTTCCGTTGCGCCCTCTGTTGACCGCGGGGGTGATCCGGTTGGTGTCGGCTCCCCGGATCAGTTGGCGTGACGCGCAGCCGCTGATGAGCAACAACGTGGCCGTGGACGCGGTCATCGCGTCGAAGCCGAACTTCGTGCGTCAAGTCATGTCGGAACATCCAGATCTGGCGGCGCGGTACGACCCCGCGGATGACCTGGACCGCTACATCTTGTGTGGCCTGATCCTTACCCGCCACGAGGACCACTTCAAGGACACCGACTACCACTTCGCTCTGGTCGCCTCGCAGGTCTTCAACGAACCATCCCTGGAGGAGTTGTGGTGGGACATCGAAGGTCGTCGGCTTCCACCGCGTTTGGACCAAGCCGTCCAGGACCTGCGTCGGTTGCTGTCCTTCGATGACTACTGCCAGGTGCAGGACATGGTGCCGGTAGCGGCCACTGACCCGGGACTGGCCTACTTCCTCCCTGGCCGGCCCGAACGCGATGCCTGGGTCGACGGGGCGGGCCGAGTGGAACGACTGCTCGTGCCGACCGTGCTGACCGGTATCGACGACCTGGTGAGGCTGCGCCTGGCCGAGGAGTCCTTCGAGCTGTTCCGACAAGGCATGCTCGAGATCCTGACCCAGGTCGGCTCGGTCAACACCCCGGCCGACGGACTGGCAATGAGCCACCTGGTCGCCGACACCGCCGGGGAGGTCTTTCCACCCATCATCGAACGGCTCGACAAGCTCGAGCTCACCTCCACGGCCATCTCGGCGATGCCGAAGGCAGCAAAGACCATGGTTGGCGTGGGCGCCCGCGTCCTGGCCATGATGAATCCGGGTCTGTTCGCCGCACACACGGGTTTCAAGATTGCCACCAAGGCCGCCGGCGAAGGTGCGTCGTACGCCGTGAAGTCCGCCGGCCCCCTGAAGAAGGCCGCGCTAGAACGCGAGGGCTCGGAGATCGCACGACGAATCGCCATCAGCATCAGCACCGTGGGCTGACGCTCACCCCGCTGGTGTGCATCACGCGGACTGCGGCAGTCCCCGGATGGCCTTCGAGCGTACGTCAGACTGACGGCATGCAGGAGGTCCAGTCGGATGAGCAGGTTCGGTTGGCGTACGACGCGACAGCCGATGAGTACGCGGCTGCCTTTCGTGACACAGAGCCGGAGCAGCCAGTCGAACTCGCGATGGTGAGTCACTTCGCTGAATCGCTTCCAGGTCGGCGCCGAGTTCTGGACGCGGGCTGCGGCGCGGGAAGGTTCCTACCGATCCTTAAGGGCCTTGGTTGTGAGGTTGAAGGCCTGGACCTCTCCCCGGAAATGATCCGTAACGCCCAGGCTGCTCATCCATCCTTTGCGATCCAGGTGGGGACGCTCAGTCACCTCCCGTTCGAGAGTGCATCGTTTGATGGCTACTTCTCGTGGTACTCAACGATTCATAGTGATGGTCAGGGGCTTCAGGTTCTCCTTCACGAGGCCCATCGAGTTCTCCGTCCCGGAGGTTCCCTCTTGGTTGCCTTTCAGTCGGGTCAGGGGATTCAGGACCTTTCTGAGTCCTACCGGAGGAGGGGCCACGACCTCTCGCTGGTCCGCTACCTGCGGTCGCCTGAGGGCATGGCCCAAGAGCTGACCTCGGCCGGATTCACGGTTACCTCTCGTCTTGAGCGGGGGCCCGTCGGCGACCTTGAGATCGGGAATCAGGCAGTGCTCATCGCGGCACGTTGAGCCCGCGCGCTCATCGGCAGGTCCGTGAAGACCCGATTCGGGCGACGCTGCGGAATGCTGCATGGCTCGCGTGGCACGGATTCGCGGCTACGGAGTGCAGCACCGCGAGGGAGTCGTCCGGCAAGCAGGGCAGCAGTGTTCCTGCGACTTGGAGGAGTCCTCGAGTGCGGGGCACGTTGGCTGAGCCGGGCGGTGAAGCGTGGGGGAACAGGGGGCCACCGATTGGCGCACGAGGGGTCAGTGCTCGTCAGTCTCAACTGTCTGGTGCGCTATTCGGCTGCGAACATGACCAGGACGGCAAGGAGTACCGCTGTCCCGAATACCAGCGCGGCGAGGCTCATCGTGATGAAAGGGATCATCCGGTGTTGCATTTCGATTCGGGCCCGGCGAACTGCCCGTAGCGCGAAGACCAGACCCCAGCCGGACGCCGTCAACGATCCCACGATCGCGATCGTCGCGCCGACGACTGTCGCCGTATCGGTACCAGGTTCTTGTACGCGCCGCCGAGATAGGCCGCCGCCACAGCCAGACAGTCGCACAACACCGCCGCGCCAGCACACCGGCGCGCTGAGAACTGACCTGTCGTGAGGTCCGCGGTCACACTCCACCGAGCCCGTAGGCGCGCTGTGTCGCCGGCCACGGATAGGGGCAGCCCCATGATGGGCTCAGCTGTGGAAACGAAAGGCAAGCCCGGTCCTTCAACCCGCAAGGCAGCAGCTCGGACGAGAGCAGATGGCGGGCAGCTGGGTACGCCATGCAGAACTTCGTTGGCGGCTCTTACGCGCAGCCCCTGTTGAATTCTCAGCGCTTCGCAGTGCGCCACCTTGAGGAGGCGCGCTAGTCAGCAGGCGGCTGAGTCATTGCGAGCCATCCGGGCAGGTCCCAGGATGGAGAGATGATCGCACCGCGGTATGCGACGGTGGGATGAGTCGATGGCGGACCCGGCACGACCGCCATCATCTCCCGCTTCTGGGGGTGCTTGGCGGCGCGCGCGGTCCGGCAGGTGGCCAGGATCGACGGTGTCGTGGTTGACGTGCGGTTTGGCGGCCGCCGCTGGCGCGCTGGTGGCCTTTCCGTTGTCGTACCTGTCGACCGCGTCGCTGCCAACGAACAACGGAAGAGTCGACATCCGGTTGGAGTTGCTCAGTATCGCGTTCTTCACGCTCCCGTTGGTTGCCCTGTTCCTGTTCGGAGGACCGCTCCGACGCGGCTTCGCAGTTGGCGGCACCGCGGTGGTCCTTGTAACGGTGCTCAGCGTCGCGCGACCTGAGAGCAGTCCCATTGCCAACGCTGAGGGCGAGTTGCGCGAGATTGCGATGACCTCGACGACTCCGCTCTACTACCTAGGTCGATCCTATGGCGGCGATCCCCTCTACGACGTGAGCATGCTCCCTCCGGGAGCGGACATCGAGGACGTTAGGGATCGAAAACTCGATAGCGGTGACCAGATGTTTGTCGACTACGGCGAGAGTTGCAGCGACTTCGGCTGCACGAGCAAGTCCGTTCTCGGGGAGTGGCTGAACACTGGCCAGCCGAGGATCAGGTGCCTCTATCGGTATCCCACCGCGCGCGGCGCGACTCCGATCCGAGACGACGCGTCTGAGGCCCTCCTATACACGGGTGACCTTGTGATCAGCCTCCCCTACACCAGAGCAGACCGTGTCCGCGAGAGTGTCCTTGCGCTCCGCCAGGTGGGCCTGCCCCACGCGGAGAACGCAGATCTGCCGCCCCCTTCACCACGCATCGAACGCCAAATCATGGCCTGCCCCCTCAAAGGGTCCTCTGGAAAGCGTCCAGCCGGCCCCTGATGCAGGATGATCAGCGCGCACGCTGTCCTACCCGACAACCGTCTTGCTGGCGGCGAGCTGCACCTTTGGCGAACGTTATTCGCGGCTACGGTGCGCTGCGAGCTGGACGCACGATGTCCCGGCGGGGTGGCGCAGCCACTCCGGGAACTCGATCACGAATCGGTGGGCGTGATAGCTCCCTCGACAGTCGACCCATGGCAGGAGCTCGCCCTCGGTGCACCCGGTGACGAGGAGTGCGGTCCGGCAGCGGCTCCGAAGTGGGCGAGTCCGTCAGGCCTCCGCCCGTTGCGACTGGCTGCCCCAAACGGCGTGCTGACGGGCAGTTGGCGGTATGGCGGTGCTGCACTGCCGCCGCGATAATGCAGGCAGCGCCGCCAGCAATGTCCCGCGACTCACGATGGCTCGGGAGGGAGGATGGCCATGTTGGCATCAGTGCTCCCCGGGCTGCGAGAAGTACGAGCGCCGCTCGCCGCCGGCTTTATCTGGTTGGTCAGCCTCTGGTTCCTGATCGAACCGAACTGGCCCGAGCACGAGAACTCGGGTGTGGTCGCCTCGGCGAACCACCTGCTCGCCAACCTCAGCATCCTCGGACAAGGCGTGGCGATCTCGTTCGTCGCGTACATCTTGGGGTCGTTCTCGGTCTTCCTCTTCTCCAATAGGCTCGCCCGGAGCATCACGACCTCGCTCGACAGCACAGGTCGGCTGAGCGGTCTCTCGGCCGCAGGCAAAGCCTCGCTCAAGCAGGTCGCCACGGACGGCCGCCAGCGAATCGAGGCCGCCCTGGCGCTTTCCGGCCTCCAGGCGTCCGACGTCCTCGCCCAGACACGACCCGTCGCGCCAGTTCAGCAGGACGGCCACCGAGCACATCGGTGGCTCCAGCGGCTTCCGAGACCCCACCGGCGAGTCGCCTTCGACAAGCGATGGTGGCAGTTGTGGTTGGCTCGAGTCGACCGACAGCAGATGGAGCTCAGGTGGATTCCCCCCGAGACGTCCGCGGAGGTGGTCGAGGGCGAGATCTCTCAACGCGTTCTCCGCGACCTGCCCGCCGTGGCAGACGCCCAGCTGCTGGGCCGCGAGACAGAGGTGTTCGCCGCCGTCGACCGCGACCGGGCCGAAGTCGACTTCAGGATCGCTCTCGTGCCGGCAGTCGTCGCCCTGGGCATCAGTATCGCTGTCGCCTCCCGGTCCGATCAGTGGCTGTTCGCCGCCACCTGCCTGGTCGCCGGCGGACTGGCCGCCTCCGCCCTGATGCTCGACGCCGCTCGCCAGCATCGCACCGCCAACGAGCTGATTCTCAGCCTGATGGAACACCAGAGAATCATCCCGCCCGCGATCTCGCGAGTGGTGTCCACTGCGACCGAGCTCGCCGACCAGGCGCCAGGAAAGGAGGTCGTGAGACGAGGTGAGACCGCCGTCCGGGCCATCCACCGCACCATGGCCGACGTGTCAAGGGTTGGCGACTCCAGCGTCCTGGTGGGCCCCGACGCGGCGCGGGCAACGCGCCAGGAAGCGTCGGAGGAGTGCGCGAAGCTTGAGAACCTCATGGGGCGCTACGCGGACGCCGCGCCCTCGCGTCCGACCGGGGAGGACGTGCTCCACGAGCTCGACTACGCCCTGATGCTGATCGAGGAGTTCATGCAGGACATTCAGCGAGGCCACTATTCCCAGGAGGCTGTGGAGGCTGCCAACGCCCGACTGGCTGAGATCCAACGCCAGGCCACCGCCACGCTTGGGGAGTACGGCCGACGGATCCGCGCCGTCGCTGTGGCTGCCGCTGCCGAAGACTCAGCCAGGCTAGCCATCTCGGCGACGACGCCGGCACCGGTCTCAGTCAGAACGGGCGCCAGCGATGCCACGTGAATGGACGGTCCCCGTACAGCTGGCCATCGCCCTGAAGGACCTGTCACCACACCTCGAGGCGCCGCAAGGTGTCGCGGCGGTCGTGGACGTGCGCTCCCTCGGAGGCATCAACGTCAGATACGGGCGGAACGCGGGCGACCGTGTCCTTGCTGCCCTCGACAGGTCGTTGCGCCGCCGGCTCCACGACCGCGTCGCCCGGCTTCCAGGCGATCAATTCCTCGTCGTCCATGGCGGTAGCGCCGACATCCCTGACGTTCGTACACAGATTGAACGTGCAACTCGGGTCGTCGTGCTCGTCCGCCCGTGGCGGCCGGTCTGCGCGGGGGTGCACGTCGGCGTTGCGTCCTGGCATGAGGCGGAGACAGCCGCTGAAGCGGTCCTCAAAGCGGCCCAGGAGTGCCAGCGAGCCGCCGACATGATCAGGGCAACGAGAGACGGTTAGCTCACCTCGTCAACTGCCACGCAGCCACCTGCGGCCTCAGCGCCGTCTCTGAAGTGACCAGCCCTTATTCTCGCGGCTACACAATGCGCCGTCTCTACGGATGGGTCGAGTGAGCGTCTGGCGCGCATGGCACCCCCTCACTCAAGGCCAGCTTCGCTGCGTGCGTGATGGCCAGCGTCGCTTGCGAGGCGCCTCGCAGACTGCACCTTGATGGAGTCCATCTCTGGTCCGGTATCGGGTGCCGGGGGGAGGGTGAAGTCGAAGATGGTGCCAGCGGCGCCGTCCGCAGGCGGGTGGGCGCTGATGCGGCCGCCGTGTCGTTCGACGATCCTGCGGCAGATCGCCAGGCCGAGACCGGTCCCGGGGGCATGGGTGGGGTGAGCGCGGACGAAGTCCTCGAAGACGCTCTCGTGCATACCGGCGGGGATGCCGATGCCGTGGTCGCGGACCTGGATGTGCACGAATCCGTCGGTTGAGCGTGTTCCGGTGACCTTGACGTGGGGCAGGGTGTCAGGAGCGGCGTACTTCTGAGCGTTGTTCAGCAGGTTGGTGATGACCTGCCGCACGAGGTCGGCGTCACCCCACACGTGGGGGATTGGTCCGACTGTGACTCCGGTTGCGTCAGTGCTGGTGACGACGTCGCGGATGAGTGCGGCGGGGTCGAGGATCCCGGGGCTCAGGGCTCGGTCGCGTGCGGTTGCGTCACGGAGCAGGTCGCCCACCAGGGCGTCCATCTGGTGGCAGGCGGCTGTGATCCGGTCGATCACGTTGAGCTGGGTCTGCCGATCGGGCTCGACGGGGGTGGGGTGGGCGATCATGCTGCCGAGCTGCTCGGCCCAGCCTTGGATCACCGAGATCGGGTTGGTCAGGTCGTGGGCGGCAACGCGGGCGAACGCCCCGAGCTCTCGTTGGTGGGCGCGTTCGTCGGTGAGGTCGTGGAACATCACGACCGCTCCCACGATCCGGTCGTGGTGGTCGCGCAGGGGGCCACCGGAGGCGGTGTAGACGCGTTGTCGGTCGGGTTCGAGGCAGACGTCGACGGCAGGGGTCGTCTCTCCCCGGAGCGCGCGGACAGAGGGCCTCTGATCCAGCGGCAGCTCGCCTCCCTCGGGTCGGTAGAGCGCAAAGACGGTGGTGTCTCGGTCCCTCAGCTCCGATAGGGGCGCGCCGATCGCCCTTTGCGCGGCGGCGTTGGCCAAGGTGATGCGACGGGTGTGGTCGACCACGATCACTGAGTCGGTCATCGAGCTGATGATGGTCTCGAGCAGGTTGGCCTGGGCGCTCGCAGCGCGTTGGGAGTCGGCCAGGTTCGCCTGCAGGAGTTGGCTCTCCCGCCGGGAGGCCGCCAGGAACAGCCCGAGCATGAACGCCATCCCGACGAAGACCTGCGCGAGCAGGGCGGTCCGGTAGAGCGAACCGATCCCGACGAATGGTCCGCGCGCCTCCAACGTGAGCCATACGAACGCAGCTCCACCAAGCAGAGCGTGCAGGGCCACCACGAGCGGGGAGAACCGCAGACCCGCCCACACCGTGAACGCGGGCAGCAGGAAGCTCACGGGAAGGGTCGCAGAGGAGTAGTCCAGGACGAAGATCGCAGCGGTGCCAGCGATGAGCGCGGCGAGCTCGCCATGGCCAGCCGACCGCGGAGCGGGATAGTCCCCTGAGGAAGGATGGGTGTCGGCCACCCGACCTGGGAGCGCCTCGGACACTGGTCCAGCGGGCTCCTCAAGTAGTTCCGCCCGCGGCTCGTCGCGACGTTGCTCGAGTTGATGGAGGAGCAGCAGCCCGGTCACCCCGACACCCAGGACTCCCGCAACGTTTCGGCCCCACCAGGTCAAGGTGGAGTCCCAGCTGAAGAACCCGGTGACCGCGGCCAAGCCGGCAGCGCCGATCGCCACTCCCACCAAGCAGCCCACCCCGGCAGCACCAAGGAATCGCTGCAGCTCGCGGAGAGAGTCCAACGGCGCCCTCCGGGGATCGCGCAAGGGTGCCACCTGAGCTTGTAGCAACGCGACGATGGTCAAGACCTGCGCGACATTGGCTGCCACGAAGACCACCGCCATGGCCGTCGAGGAGCCGGTGCTGCGATTCACCACGAAGGTCGCCGTTGAGAGCAGTACCAGGTTGATCGCCATGCTGCGGGGACCCCGGTCGTGGAGGAACCACACGACGGCGACTCCTGCGGCGGGCCAGACCAAGGACAGTGCCTTGTCATCGACAATCGTGGCCCGACCGAGGAACCCGGCCGCAACGAAGACAAGCACAAAACACGCGTGCCAATACATCTCCTTGACCATGCGGGCCTCCCAACCCAACGCCCCCGAGGTCGACTCTAGAACGCTGGCGACCGCAGATGCAGAAAACGCTTGCATCGCCCTCAGAACACCCAGAGTCCGGATCGGATCGGTCCGATCCGGCCCGGCGCCGCCATGTCTCTGACGGGCTCGTCGGCTTGCTGGAACAATGCCCAGCCCTTGTCCGAATCTTGGCCATCAGCGACTTCGGTTCGACCTAGGGTGTCCTTACCCGAGGAGGCGCCATGGCGAAGATTGTCGTGATTGACGACAACGTCGACATGCGCGAGCTCATCTGTACCTGCGTTCGCCTGGAAGGCCATGACGCCGTAACTGCGGACGATGGACTGGTCGGGCTTGACGTTGTGCGGGCACAGGAGCCAGACCTCATCGTCCTGGACTGGATGATGCCCCGAATGGACGGCCTGGACGTCGCCCGGGTCCTGCGGGCTGAACCTCGGTTCGCGCAGGTCCCGATCCTGCTCGTCACCGCGGCGGCGGCGCTCCCACCCGAGGTAGAGCCGCGGCTTGAAGACGTCGACGCTGTGCTGCGCAAGCCATTCAATCTCCGCGACCTCACCACTCTTGTCACACAACTGCTTCGACCTCAGCCCAGCACGTGAGGGCATCGGCATGGTCGGCGAGGTCATAGAACCGTTTCCCTTCGACAAGATGGGGGCAAGATTCCGTGACGGACCCGGCCGAGCGTGCTATTGCCGACGACCCGCACTTGCTAGAGACACCCGTCCCAGCGCATCGCTAGTCTCGCCACGCCCGACGTCCCTACGTTCCCCCGTGTAGGGGCGTCGGCCCCCGCTCACGCGAACTCCCAGGTGGCCAACAGCCACGAGCGAAGTGGGCAGCCCCACCTCGCGCGCTACCGGGCGAGCGGCAATGCATTGCGCATGGGTAGGGATCTGAGCCAGGTGCATGCGGAGGATCTGATCCCCTTTGCTTCCACCCGCTGACGGCTTCTCGCCCCAGCCACAATGTCCGCTAGGCCGGCTGCCCTGGCCCGGTTCCAGGTAGTCACGGTTTCAGGTCGAGCGCCATGGATCTCACCTGCTCGCCCAGGCGTCGTCGGCGGTTGGTTGGCGTCACGCCTCGAAGACTTGACGATGTGGCGCCGCTTTGAAGCAGCGCTCTGCAGGCGACCACAAAGGGGTCCCGACTATTATTTATCGGCCGCGCCCCCTTGAGGTCTAGCCGCTCCTCGTCACGTACCAGCAGGTGCTGTCGATGCTTGCCTTCGCGGCGGAGCGCTTTGCCGACGCTGACAGAGAGGATGCCGGTTGACCGCTCCAGGTCCTGGAGGCTCGCCGATGTCATGCGCGCACCGATCAACGTGCGGGCTCGCTGAACCATCTCTGACTGCTGTGCCACGACAAGTGGCGACCTGGTGGGCTGCAGCTCGACGAGCCGCATCGTCGAGCGGTGGAGCTCGACGTACAGCGGGATGCGCGCTCGAAAGCTGGAGGCGAGGTCGGGCTCGCCGCCTCGGTCCGCCCAGGTTGCGAAGACCTCGGCCAGCCGCACCTGCCCCTGGCCGATGGTCCGGGCGGCCAGTAGACCGGGGCGCTCGGTCTCGGCCTGGTTGGGGTCGAAGGAGTTGCGCGGCCGCATGAAGCCGGCGAGCGCGCGTTGGGCTCGGGCGTAGTCCTCCGGGCGTCGGATGAGCTGGATCCGTGGACCGCCGCCAACAGCAAGGAAGTCGGCCGGGGACTGGTAGGCGAGGTCGGAGGACGAGTCGGTGCCAAGCCAGCCGGCGATGCGGGAGACGTCGCCGGCGGCGAGCCGATGGTGGAGATAGGCGTTCTGCGACATCTGAGGGATGACGCCCGCCCTGCCGAGCCGTTCCTCGAGGACAACCAGAGACTCGACGGTGGTGGCGAGGTCACCGAGGAGGTACCAGGTCTGCGGACGTTGGAGCCAGGTCTCGGGCGGCGCGCCGCGGAGCTCGGCGTTGGCGAGGGCCAGGTGGCGAGCGACGCCTCGCCACAGCTCGACCGACGGATCCGCAGCACCCGCCGCGAGCACGGCTGAGGGCTGGGCGTCGCCACTCTCACCCGCGGGCAGGGCGCGGACGATCCGCTCGAGCGAGTGCAGGGGATGACGCACGGTGTCGAGCTGCCAGGTGCTGCGCTTGGGCTGGTCGAGGTGGCGCGAGGCGCCCATGAGCTCGACGCGCTCCAGCAGGGCGAGGTGGACCTGGTGCCGCAGAGCAAGGACCGCGTCGGCAGAGTCGGGCGCGGGCGCAGCGTCGTCGAGCAACCCCAGCAGGGCGGCGCTGGCGGCTTCCTGCTCCTCGCCGTACGTCACGGCTTCCCCTGGGACGTCGATGCCAGCCGCCGCTGGGCGTCGTTGATGAGCGCGCCGGTACGAAGGAGCCGGAGCTTCTCCTCGAGACCGTCGGCGCTCATCGCCAGGGCGAACGCGACCGTGTTCGCCCGGTCCAGCGCCTCAGCCGCGCCGAGTCCGGAGGCGTCGCCGAGGAGACGGTCGGGGACGTGGTGCTCGGCGATGAGGTTGAAGGCGGCCATGACTGGTGAGGCGAGGTCGAGCCGTGTCGTGAGGTCCTCCTCGCAGATGAAGGCGAGCAGGCTGTAGAGCAGGTCGTACCCGTGCGTTCGGTTCATGGGGTGTCCTTTCGTCTGGGCCATCACAGGCGCATCGCGAGACCGAGGTCGGGTCTGGGCGTGAGGCTGTGGACGGTGGCGCGCCTGCGCGCTGCGGTGGAGGAAGCCCGGCCTCGGGAGACCGCGTCGGTGAGGTCGCGGGTGACCTCGTCGGGGCTGATGCCGAGTCGGTCGCTGAGCCAGGCGACCTGGGACGCGGCGTCGGCCGGGTGCAGGCGGGCGAGGAGCCGGGTGGCGGTGTGGAGGGCGCTGACGCGGACCTCGGCGTTGTCGAGGCGGTGGATGAACGGCGCGACCGCGGCCCGCAGGAGGGGCTCGGCCAGGGGCGGCGCCTGGTCGACCAGCCGTCGCATTGCCAGCGGGTCCCGGACGGCGAGGGAGGCGGGGTCCTCACCTGTCGGGAGCTGGACGCCGCGGAGGTCGGCGGTGTAGGTCGCGAGCCGCTCGTAGGCGTTCAGGGCGGCCCGGCTGCCGGCGTCGTCCCCGTCGTAGGCGACCAGGGCGCCGCGGCGGAGGTAGGGCTTGAGTTCCTTGGCCTGCCACACGCTCAGCGCGGTGCCGCAGGCGCTGACCGGGGCGACGTCGAGCCCGAGACCGGCGACGGCCAGGACGTCGAGGGGGCCCTCGACCAGGAGAGGCAGGGCACCGTGTTGCAGCAGGGTGCGTTGTTCGGCGAGGCCGAACAGGTGGCGGCTCTTGTCATAGACCAGGCCGTTGGGGGAGCCGAGGTACTTCGGGGTCCAGTCGACCGAGCGGGGTGACTTCCGGCCGGTGAACCCGAGGACCAGCTGGCTGCGTCGCGCGGGGCGGATCCCGAACATGACCCGGTCGCGGAACCGGTCGACCAGCTCGCCGCTCCGGGTTCGTGCGACGAGTCCGGTGTCGAGGAGCTCGTCGTCGGCATACGGCCAGGGCAGCGCACGGAGCTGGTCGACCAGACCGGTCCGGGCGGTTGGGGCGTAGCCGATCGACCAGCCCGGGTCGTCCAGGATCTCGGGGGTGACGCCACGGCCGAGCAGGTACTGCCGCGGGCCGGCTCCGAGCCGGGAGTGCAGGGCGGTGCGGTAGTACTCGTCGGCGAAGACGTTGGCAAGCAGGATCCGCACGGGGTGGGTGCTCATCGTTCTGCCTCCAGATCGCGGGACCGCTGGGCCACCTGGGCGCTGGGTGTGGTGGGCCGGTGGGTGGCGGGGTCGAATTGGCGGCGGACCGCGTCACTGGCGCGGCGGGTCGCCCGGCCGGCGGCCACGAACCCGTCGGCCAGGTCGCGGGCCTCTGCCGGCGACAGCGGCCGCCAGCGGGCGACGAGGTCGCCGGGGGCGCGGTTGTTGGCGACCAGCTCCCGGCGGTGCTGCAGGTAGTTCACGGTGGTCGAGGACTGGAAGGCGAGCCGCGGCAGGCAGGACAGGACCGCCCGGGTGGCGACGGCGTTGGTGGTGGCTTCCTCGGTGACCCGGGTGATCGCGAGGTGGTAGAGGCCGGGTGCCTTGGTAAGCCCGTGGATGCGGGGGTAGAGCCGGCCACCGAGCTCACCCCACAGCGCCGCGGCGCGGTGCAGGTGGTCCAAGGTCGCGGCCCGGTCGACCCGCCCGAGCGGGGTCACCGCGTAGGGGAGGGTGGCTTCGGCGGCGCGGCAGGTCGCGACGGCGAGCCGGCACAACTCCTGCAGGGAATGGGCATTGGCGGCCTCCTCGCCCTGGCTCTGCCGCATGGTGAGCTGCCGCAGCAGGTGCAGGGTGGAGATCGACTGCAGCACCCGCGCCGTGGTGTTCTCGTCGAGCTTGGTCTGCACCGGGGGCAGCCGGTCGAGCCGGGCGACGAGGTCGTCGTCGTGGTCGACGACGACGGACGGCTTGGCCAGCAGCTTGGTGGCCTTCGCGGCGGTGAGGCGGACCCGTTTGGCGTCCTCGGGGTCCAGCGGAGGGTCGTGCATCGGCTGGGTGGCGCGGGCCCGGCGCAGTAGCAGGGAGGCGTCGGTGAGCGGGGGACCGACGAGGTGGACGACGCGGTCGACCGCGGCACGCTGCACTTCGGGGGAGGTCATCACGATTGCCTCGGGGGAGCGGAGCTCACCGCGGGGGCCGACGTGGGTGGCCAGCACGTCGTGGGCCAGGCCGAGAGCGTCGCTGGCGCGCGCCCAGTCGTTGCCGCCGCGACGATCCAGCCGCAGCCTGGCGAGGTCGCCTCCGAGGCGGCGGGGCAGGGCGGCGTCGCGGGTCGAGACCGCCGGGGTCGGGGCCAGGAGCAGTTGCAGGTGGCGGCCCGTGATGGCGAGGAACCGCTCGTAGTCGGCGACCGTGTCGGCCGCGGCCATCGCGGTGTCGAACGGGCCGACCCCGTGCGTCCGGGCGTGGCCGAGGGCGGTGACGGCGTCGGCGAACAGCTCGCCGTACGTCGGCGGTGTCGACGGGGCAGCAGTGGAGATTGTGTTGAGGGCAGGGTGAACCACGGACGCCTCCTGGTGGAGTTCCGGATGGATGGGTGCTGCTGAGGTGGGCTCGCCACATGAAGGGCGAGCGGGGCGGTTACATGGACAGGCCTCGGCCAACGTGTGGCGGGTCGGGGCGGCGGTACGGCTCCTGAAGCCGGCGAGGCTCCGCTGGCGGTCGCACCAGGTGGGTGTGCTGTTCGCGGCGGGCGGCCAGGTAGGCGAGCCGCTGGGGGGAGGCCTCGGGTGGCAGGTCGCCGAGGTCGCCGACCGGCAGGTGGGTCAGGCGGTACTGCTCCCGGTACGCCGCGGTCAGCGATCCGAGCTCGGTGGCCCGGTTGGTGATGAGGGCGGCGCGGGCGGTCAGGTAGTCGTCCCACTGCGGGTGCCCGACGCGCGGCCCGGGCAGCCAGGGCAACGGCTGACGAGCGGGCGCCTTGCGGGGGACGCCGAGCGCGGTCGGGGTCTCCTCGATCCGGGTGGCCAGCACCAGCGGCACCGACCGGACCCCTTCGAGGTCGTCCAGCGCGGCTGCGTTGCGGAGCACCGTGACCGGGTCCGCGCCGTGGGCGTTCGCCCCGGCGAGGGCGGTGGCGAGCCGTTGGAAGCCCGGCTCGCTCAGCACCCGGGTTGCCAGGTCCGATGAGAGCGCGAGGGGGACAGTGGTCTGCAGGACGGTGCGGGCGGCCTCGTCCCAGACGTGCCGGTACCGGGCGACCAGGGTGGGCAGGCTGGTGGCCTCCCGCTGGGTCTCCCGCACCGTGGTGGTCGCGGCGAGGTCGCCGGCGGTGCGCTGGAGGATCCCGGTGAGCACCTCGACGGCCGGGACGGGCGGGTCGGGTTCGTGGTCCGAGCCAAAGCCGAGGGTCCCCTCGGTGGCGGTGTACCAGGTCGTGGAGGCCCGGCCGCGGGTCGAGGCGACGTAGAGGGACTCCCGGGTCATCCCCTCGGTCACCAAGGCGTGGGTGGTGTCCACGGTGCTGCCCTGGGCGCGGTGGGCGGTGGTGGCGTAGGCGAGCTCGACGTGGTCGGTCACGTACGCCGCGGGCAGCCGCAGCACACCCGCGTGCCCTTGGTGGCGGACGGTGAGGGAGCCGTCGGAGTGGTGGTGGGTGACCTCCCAGGTGTCACCGTTCTTCACCCAGTCCTTGCCGTGATGGCAGGTCAGCCCGCGCAGGTTGGTCCGGGTGACGACCCAGTCACCGACACCCGCGGTGGTGTCGTCGCGCAGCGTGACCCCGTCGGGGGAGACCTGGCCGAGCTCGACCCGCTCGGTGCGGGCGCGGACGTTGAGGGCGAGGACGTCGCTGCCGTGGACCGCGACGAGCACCGAGGTGCGGCCCCGGGCGATGTCGGCGGCCCACCCGTCGTAGGCGGCCTCGAGCATCGCGTCCCGGGCGCCCTCCCGGACCCGGTCGTGGGAGAGGTAGAACCCGAGTGCGTCCGGGTTGCCTTCGCGCAGTCCCAGGGTCGCGGTGGCCTCGGCCGGGTCGACGAAGCGGTGCAGGTGGTCCAGGCGGGCGGCGCCGACCTCGGCCTCCAGCAGCCGCAGCGCGCCGCCGGCGTCAACGCTGGCCAGCTGGGCGGGGTCGCCCACCAGCCGGACGCTCGCTCCGGCCTCGCCCGCGAGGGCGACCAGCGCGGCCAGGTGCAGGGTGCCGGCCATGCTGGCCTCGTCGACCAGCACCACATCGCCCGTTGCCAGCTCGAACCAGGGATCGGGGGCGAGACGGCGGGACTCATGCAGGAACTTGTGCAGGTTCTCTGCGCGCAGGTCGAGCTCGGACCCCAGCACCTGGGCGGCCTTGGCGCTGGAGGCCAGCGGGACCAGGCGTCGGCCGTCGGCGGCCAGCACCGCGGCGTAGGCCTGCATTGCGGTGGTCTTCCCCGCACCGGCCGGTCCGATCCCGACGCTGAGCCGGACCGGGTAGGTGGCGAAGTACTCCACCAGCTGCCGCTGCCCGGCATCCAGAGCAACGCCGCCCTCGGCCTCGTGGACCGCCAACGCGGCCTCGGCGACCAGCGGGTCGACCGCCCGGGCATGGGTCACCGCGGCGGCGACCAGGGACTCCTCGGCCTGCAGGACCCGACTGGTCGTGTACCGCTCCCCGCCGTGGACGAGGAACACGCTCTGCTGATCCGACCCCCGGCGCAGGCCATCGGGTTCGCGCACCAGCTCGGGCTCCTGGATCCGGATCGCCAGGTGCTCGCTCACCGCCCGCTGCACGACCCGATCGGTGACCGCCTCGCGGCTCTCGGCGCCACCGAACCGGAAGTGGCGCAGCACCCGCTCCGCCTCGGCCCGGGCGTTCCACCGGGTCCAGGTCGACCTCTGCTCCGAGACCGTCACGACGACCTGCCGCGCCAACCGGTCCAGCGTCTCCTCGTCCAGAACCGCCAGAAAGGGGCGGCGGCCAAGGATGTCGCGGACGAAGCCCTCGGCTCTCGGCCGGCCGAGCACCTGGACCGCCTGCTCCCGCCAGTCGGCCAGCTGCTCGGCCAGGGTCCGACCAGGACCCTTGCCTTCCCGGGTCTCCAGCGTCGCCTGCTGCGCGAGCTGCAGCTGGGTCGACCGGTTCGGGCCGCGACCGTGGGCGGCCCGGTACTCGCTCAGCAGCTCGCCGTACCGGTCCTCGATCGCAGCCCGTCGCTTGGAGAAGTGGGCGATCAGCTCCCGCGGCACCCCGACGATCTCGCGCACCGGACGCTTGCCCGGGTCGGTGTCGCCGCGCTCCTCGAACTCCACGCCGAGCCGCCGCGCCATCGCGTCCTCGAACCGGGTGTTGTACCGCTCCGAGGCGGCGACGCCGAGAGCGTGCAGCACCCGGGCGTCCAGGGAGCGCCACTTCCCGTCGACGCCGCAGACCTTGTTCGCGACCGCGATGTGGGTGTGGAGGTCGGGGTCACCGGCACGGGACTCCCGGTGGTCGAACGCCGCCGCGACCAGCCCGGTGGTGTCGATCTGCGCGATGCCGGCGTGCCCGACCCGGGTGAACGCAGCCTCCCGCTCGATCCACCCCAGCGTGTTCCGGACCGCCTCGTGGTGGGCGTCCTCGACCGCCTGCCGGGTCTCCGGGTCGGCCAGCGCCCACAGCACCGAGGCCGACTTCACCGGCGTGAAGACCAGGTCGTAACCGGCCACCGGACGACGGACCCGGCGGGTCTCGGCAACCTCGAGCCGCCCCTGCTCCTCCGGGCTCGGCGCCCGACCGTGCTCGACCTCGAACGCCTCCACCGCCGCCTGCACGCGCTCGGCCAGCGGCGGCAGGGGAGTCATCGTGGAGTACCGCGCCCCCAGCCGGGTCTCGGACTCCGGCGTCCCGGCCGCGACCAGGGCGCCACGGTCCGGGTGGCAGCCGTCCCCGAACAGCGCCTTCATCTGCGCCTCGGTCACCACGCCGCCCTCGACCCCGAGGGTGACCGCACCGCCGCCGAGCCACACACCGGGCGGGTTGCCCCGCGCGGTGGAGTAGTCGGCCAGCGACTGGCCCGGAGCACGCTGCTCGTCGGCCGAGGCGACCTGCCGGGTGAGGTAGGTGTAGCCGTCGCCCGCGGTCAGCTTGTGGACCGTCATCATCGGTCCCACCGGGCCTCGGTGGCGCGCGCCGCGGAGCCCTCAGGACAGGACCAGATGTGTGGGCCATGTGTGGGCCAAATGTTCGCCAGGTGCCAATCCGGGGTGACATTTGAAGACAGCGAATTGGCTAGGTTGAGCGGGAAACCGGCCGCCGGCGTGTTCATTTGTCACCCCGAAACACGTCGGTCTCGGGCTCATAATCCTTGGGTCGTGGGTTCGAGCCCCACCCGCCCCACCGTTTCTCTGACAGGCCCAATCGAAAGCCGGCAAGAGTCGACGATGCGCGGCAGCGGCGGTGAAGCCAGAACGTCGCTGCCTCATCGAACGTCTAGAACTGCTGTTGATGTCCCCGTGACACGCCGGCGAGGAGCGTGTCAACGAGAAGCTCGGGCAGGCCGGGATTGATGGGCTGCCGGGTGAGCAGGGCCCTGAAGTGCACGGGGCTGACCAGCATCTCGAGCACGAGGCGGGCCGGAACGGTTTGCGGCAGCTCGCCGCGGTCGACAGCGCGAGTGATCATCTGCTGGGACCGTTCGGAGCGGTAGGCCCAGTAGCGGTCGCGGGTTTGTTGGGTTTCCGGATCGTCGCCGGCGGCCGCGAGTGTCTGTACGAGCGCTCGCCCGACGGGCGTTTCCACGAACTTCGCTAGGTCGGTGGCGTAGGCGATGAGGTCCTTTCGCAGGCTGCCGGTGTCGGGGACTTGGAGCTGCTCGGAGGCGCTGAGCAGCGCGTCGAGCAGCAAGTTCTCACGCGTGCCCCATCGTCGGTAGATCGACGTCTCGTGCACCTGGGCCCGCTTCGCGACCTCGGACACCTTCAGGCCCTCGAGCTTGTGGGCAACGAGAAGGTCGAGCGTTGCCTCAATGACTGCACTGCGAACGCGCGCGGACCTGCCTCCGGGCCGTCGCCGAACCACCGCTTCGCTCATCAGGAGATCATAATAGCAAGTCCTCTTGCCTTTGGCTGGGTCCCGTGTCAAAGTGTTGACGCAAGTCGACTGGATTTAAGGCTCTTGGTCCGGTCACCTGCGACTCAGAATTCACCGGGTCCGAGGCATCGATGTCTTCTGCCTCGATGCGGCACCAACCGACAGCCGGTCACCAGCGCGGGCTGTGCCCGTCGAGGCCAGAAGGAGCGAGGCACGTGCAGATCGAACGCGACATCGAGGTCTCGACTCGGGATGGTTCGCCGATTTTGGTGGACGTCTTCCGACCGGATGGGGACGAGCCGGTTCCGGTGATCGCCTCGATGAGCCCGTACGGCAAGGGCGTGCACTGGCCGGATCGGTACCCGCTGTACGACGCGGTGCCGCACAACGACCACATGGTCTGGGAGACGCCGGACCCGGAGTGGTGGACTGCACGCGGCTACGCCCTCCTGCGCACCGACACCCGGGGCACCGGCAAGTCCCCGGGCCGGCTGGACCTGATGGGGCCGAAAGAGGCCGAGGACTTCCACGACGTGGTCGAGTGGGCGGCTGGCCAGCCATGGTCCACCGGCAAGGTTGCCTCCAGCGGCATCTCCTGGCTGGCGATCATGGGCTGGCGTGTGGCCGAGCTGCAGCCGCCGCACCTGGCCGCGGTCGTGGCCTGGGAGGGTGCGACCGACTTCTACCGCGAGATCGTCTATCAGGGCGGGCTGTACGCCAACGGCTTCCTCGACTCCTGGTGGGTCCACCAGGTCCAGCCGCAGCGCAACGGTGCCGAGGGCGAGGAATGGCCAAAGGTGCTGCCCCGGCATCCGCTCATCGATGACTACCACCGAGTGCGGACCACCGACCTCAACCAAGTCAGTGTGCCGGTGCTGTCCGCGGGCAACTGGGGTGCGCTGCACTCCCACCTGCGGGGCAACATCGAGGGCTGGCGGCGGGCCACCTCTGAGCACAAGTGGCTGGTGGTGCACACCGGCAACCACATCGACCCCTACTACACCGACTGGGGACAGGAGCTGCAGCTGCGCTTCCTCGACCGGTTCCTGAAGGACCAGCCCGACCGGATGGACGGCGTGGCGCCGGTGCGGCTGGCCATCCGGCACGGCCGGGAGGTGGTCTGGCGCGACACCACCGACTTCCCGCTGCCCGAGACACAGTGGCAGCAGCTGTACCTGGGTGACGGTCAGCTGGATTGGGCGGTTCCCGGTGAGCCCGGCGCGGTGCTCTACCCCGCCCAGTTCGAGACCGCACCCGCGACCGAGCCTCTGGAGCTCACCGGTCCGGTCGCCCTGCGGCTGTGGATCTCCGCCGACACCGACGACCTCGACGTCCTGGCCCGGCTGCACCACCTCGACGCCGACGGCGAGCCCATCGCGGCCATCGGCCCCACCGGCGGTGAGATGCCGATGGCGCTCGGCTGGCTGCGGGCCTCGCACCGCGAGACGGACCCGGACCTGTCCGAGCCGCACCGGCCGTGGCACCGCCACGATCGGACGGTCCCGCTGATCCCCGGCGAGCCGACCCTGCTCGAGGTCGAGATCTGGCCGACCAGCATCACGCTCGCCCCGGGGGAGCGGCTGCGCCTGGACCTGGTCGTCGACGACGACGACCTGGACCGCTTCAACCACACCGCCGCCTGGGACCGACGCTCGGCAGCAGGCGCCACCATCCACCTCGGCGGGGACCACGCCTCCCATCTGCTGGTGCCGGTCATCCCCACCGAGAGCTTCCAGGCCTAAGAGGAGGCAAGAGGATGCGCTGGAGCACATACGTCGGCGAAGAGGGTGTCGCCCGGGCCGCGGTGTGGCACGAGGACCGGCTGCACCCCGTCCCGGGGCCGGACGCTCTCATCGACCTGCTGGGTGATGACGGAACCCGGCTGCGGGAGGCCGCCCAGCGCGCGCTCCTCGAACCGGGCGTGGCGCCGGACCAGGTCCGGCTTGCCCCGCCGGTGCCCCGGCCGCCGTCGATCCGGGACTTCATGTCCTTCGAGGAGCACGTGGTCACCGCGCTCGCTGCCATCGGACAGAGCGTGGACCCGCTGTGGTATCGACAACCGGTCTTCTACTTCACCAACCCGGCATGTCTGCATGGCGCGTACGACCCGGTCGCGGTGTCCCCGGGGAGCCGCGCCTTCGACTACGAGCTGGAGGTGGCCGCGGTCATCGGCCGCGAGGGCTCCGACCTGAGCCCGGAGGAGGCGGTCGACCACATCGCCGGGTACGTGCTGTTCTGCGACTGGAGCGCACGCGACCTCCAAACCGAGGAAGTCAAGCTCACCCTCGGTCCCGCGAAGGGTAAGGACTCGGCCTCCACCTGCGGGCCGTGGATGCTCACACCCGACGAGCTGGACGCCTCCGCGATGATGACCGCTTCGGTCAACGGCAGGCCCTACAGTGCCGGCCGGCTCGACGCGCTGTACTGGAGCTTTGGGGAGATGATCGCCTACGCCTCCCGCGGCACCCGGGTGGTCCCCGGCGACCTGATCGGCAGCGGCACGGTGGGCACCGGCTGCATCCTCGAGCTCTCCCGGGTGCACGGCACCGACGCCTTCCCCTGGCTGGTCCCCGGCGACCGCGTCCGGCTCGAGATCGAGGGCCTCGGCGCGATCGAGGCGCCCGTCGTCGAGGGCGCACCGATCCGACCCCTGCGCACGGCGAGTAAGCCGGACACGCGCGCGGGGAAGGGAGTTGAAGCATGAGCAGCCACACCCACGACATCACCAGCCCCGGGCCGCCTCGACTGGAGGAGGTCTCCGACGGCATCTGGGCCTACGTCCAACCCGACGGCACCTGGTGGATCAACAACACCGGCTTCGCGGTCGGTCCCCAGGGCGTGGTCACCGTTGACTCGTGCTCCACCGAACGACGCACGCAAGCCTTTGTCGGGGCGATCCGCTCGGTGAGCACCGCGCCGGTGCGCACGCTGGTCAACACTCACCACCACGGCGACCACACCTGGGGCAACGCGCTGTTCGACACCGCGACGATCGTGGCGCACGAGCGGACCCGTGAGGAGATGCTCGCCTTCGGACCTCCGCGCGAGCTCCCCTTCTGGCAGAACCCCGACTGGGGGTCGCTCCCGCTGGACCCTCCGTTCCTGACCTTCACCGAAGGGGTCACGCTGCACGTCGGCGACCTTCGCGCCGAGGTACGCCATGTCGGCACACCGGCCCACACCACCAACGACTCGCTGGTGTGGTTCCCCGAGCGCTCCACCCTGTTCTGCGGCGACCTGATCTTCAACGGCGGCACGCCGTTCCTGCTCATGGGCTCCGTCGCTGGTGCCATCGACGTGCTTGAGAACACCGTCGCACCACTCGAGGCCGCCACCACCGTGCCCGGCCACGGCCCGGTCTTCCACGACCGAGCACCGCTGGACGCGACCCTGGACTACCTCCGCTTCGTCCTCGACCTGGCCCAGCAGGGCCGGGCCGCCGGCGTGTCCCCGCTGGACGCAGCCCGCGACACCGCCCTTGGTCGATTCGCCGACTGGCCCGACGCCGAGCGCATCGTCGGCAACCTCCATCGTGCCTACGCCGAACTCGACGGCGCTGACCGAGGTGGGACGATCGACATCATCGCCGCCCTCGGCGACATGGTCACCTACAACGGCGGACAACCGCTCACGTGCCTGGCCTAGGCGCTGGGTGCGGCCCGGTCGACAGGCCCCGGCGACCCGATCTGGACGCAACGACATCACACGAGAAGGTGCAGGTATGAACGGGGACAGCCTGGTACGGGCGGCCCGCTCGCAGACGCTCTCCGACCTGCTGCGCAGGTCGGCAGCGCGGGCGCCCGAGAAGATCGCGATCATCGACGCAGACCAGCAGCTGACGTTCGCGCAGCTGGACGCGGCGGTCACCGCCACCGCCGGTGCGCTGCTCGGATGGGGACTCGGCCCGGGAGATCGGGTCGCGCTTCTGGCCCGCAACTCCTGGCAGTTCGCGGTGATGTCCTTCGCGACCGCGCGGGCCGGGCTCGTGCTCGTCCCGATCAACTTCATGCTCGGCGCAGAGGAGGTGGCCTTCATCCTCAACCACTCCGGCGCCGCCGGGGTGGTCGCCGACGACGCGATGCTGGACACGATGAGCGAGGCGGCCGACCGGGCCGCGATCACGCCTCGGGTGCGCGGCTGGATCGGCGCCGACGAGGCCCTTCCTCCTGACGGTTGGGAGAGTGTGGCCCAGTGGGCCCGCGAACCGGTCCGCGACATCGACGTGCCTGTGGACGAAGACGATCCGGTCCGGTTGATGTACACCTCCGGCACCGAGTCGCGCCCGAAGGGGGTGTTGCTGTCCAGTCGCTCGCTGATCGCGGAGTACGTCAGCTGCATCGTGGACGGCGGCATGAGCGCCGACGACGTCGAGCTGCACACGCTTCCGCTCTACCACTGCGCGCAGCTCGACTGCTTCCTCGGACCCGACATCTACGTGGGCGCCACCAGCGTGATCCTGCCGGGGCCGGATCCGGCCGAGGTGCTGGCCACCATCGAGCGACACCGGATCACGAAGTTCTTCGCCCCACCCACCGTCTGGATCTCGCTGCTCCGGCACCCGGACTTCGACCAGCGGGATCTCTCCTCACTCACGAAGGGCTACTACGGGGCCTCCCCGATGCCTGTCGAGGTGCTGCGCGAGCTTCAAGAGCGTCTTCCAGACCTGCGCCTGTGGAACTTCTACGGACAGACCGAGATGGCACCCGTGGCCACGATCCTTCCGCCCCACGAGCAGGTCGAGCACGCCGGCTCGGCCGGCAGGCCAGTCCTCAACGTGGAGACCCGCGTCATCGACGACACCGGCGCGTCAGTGCCACCCGGCGTGGTCGGCGAGGTGGTGCACCGAAGTCCTCAAGCGACGCTCGGCTACTACCGCGACCCGGAGAAGACCGCCGAGGCCTTCGCCGGCGGCTGGTTCCACTCCGGGGACCTGGGCATGCTGTCCGACGAGGGCCGACTCACGATCGTCGACCGCAAGAAGGACATGATCAAGACCGGCGGCGAGAACGTCGCCTCCCGCGAGGTCGAGGAGGTGATCTATCTTCATCCGCGGGTGGCCGAGGTCGCGGTCTTCGCGCTCCCCGACCCGAAGTGGGTCGAGGCGGTCACCGCAGTGGTGGTGCCGAAGCCTGGCGCCGCCGTGACTGCTGAGGAGATCCGTGCCCACGTGAGTGAGCGACTGGCCCGATACAAGGTGCCCAAACAGGTCTTCATCGACAACGGCCTGCCCAAGAACCCCAGCGGCAAGATCCTCAAGCGCGAACTGCGAAGTCGCTACCAGAATCGCGTGGACTAGCTGCTCCCGGATCAGTGGTGCTCGCTGCGCTACCCGGCGACAACTGGCGACGGAACGAGTGGGATCTGCAGGAAGGAGTTCCGCCCGGCCCCGAAGTGGACGACGTGCTTGCCCTTGTTGCGTGTCGGCGCCGGGTAGAGGACGGGAGCTCCGACGTGGCCGACGCTGCCGCCGGTGAAGTCGCGAGACCAACGCAAAGGGGTGCCGGCGACGCGGAGCCTGAGCTGTTCGCCGTGTCGGAAGAGCATCGAGATGGGCGCGAAGGCGATGTCCACGGGGATGATCTGTCCGGCCCCCACGCGCTCTTCGCGGCGGTGGTGGTGGATCGGCAGGAAGTTGGTGGAGCGATCGGGGTCGAGGCCGCGGTGCGATACGCGGATCGAGGCGGTCTCGACGAGGCCGAGGCGGCGCCCACCGGCGTCGAGCTTGCACAGGTCGACGAAGAGGTCGGCGTCGTTGGCGCCGGGGAGTTCGATCCAGAGTCTTGCCGAGGGGTAGCCGGTGAGCTCAGTGTCCTCTTCGAAGGTGTGGGCGAAGGAGACCGAACCGAACAGCGCTCGGTACTGAACGGTCCCGGCGGCGAGGGCGGGCTTGGCGGTGAGGCTCCGCTCGGCATTGAGGTAGAGCTGCGTGTAGTTGGTGCGGGCCAGCGGCCACTCGTCCTCGCCTCGGTCGAGGACGACGGCGGGTACGTACCCCTTCGACTCGGCAGCCTCGGGGTTGGCGCCCTCCGCGCTCGAGAGCCCGGGGTCGAGGACGGTGATTCGCACCCGAGGTGTCTCTTCCCAGCCGTTGTCGATGTCGCGGAGGTAACGGTCGAAGAAACGCTTGAGGTCGGCGACGTACTCGGGGGTGTACAGGTCGTACCACTCGTGGGTGTTGGACAGGCGCAGCCACTTGTTGGGGGAGGCCAAACGTCGGAAGGCTTCGGGGGTCCAACGGTGGACGCCGAGGGCGAGGGCGTGCGAGACGTAGGCGGGGACCTGGATCTTCTCCAGTGCGGCGTCGTGAGCGTCCCAGTAGGGGTTCTTGAGGGGGTACTTCTTCAGCATGGCGGGGAGCCATTCCATGCGGGTGCCCCATTGGAAGTCGGTGATGAGCTCGGCGAACCCGGGCGCGGGGACACCTCCAGGGGCAACGAAGTCGTAGACGTCGAAGAACCCGCTCCAGGGTGCGATTGCTGCCAGGTGGGGCGGTTGTTCGGCGGCAGCGAACCACTGGGAGATGCCGAGCCATGAGTTGCCGGCCATCCCGACCCGTCCGTTGCTCCATTCCTGGCTGGCGGTCCATTCAATGAGGTCGTAAGCGTGACGGCCCTCGGCTTCGCCCCACGTCCGGAGCTTCCCGGTCGATCCGAAGGCGCCGGGCGGGTCGGGATGGATGACGGCGTAGCCGTGGCTGACCCACTCGGCCGGATCGGGACCTTCGAACTTCTGCAATCCAGAGACCCGGTCAAGCGGTGGTACGGCGCCGAGGTTGCCGGGGCAGTAGTTCCAGTAGCCGCCCTGCTTGCCGTAGGGGCTCCAGGCGACGATGGCCGGGACGTCGTCGAGGCCGGGCGGACGAAAGACGTCGACGTACATGATGTCGCCGCCGCGTGTGGTGACGGCGATGTCGGACTCGAACCAGATGTCAGCGGGCAGGGGCCGGGTGCCGCCGTGCCAGCGTGACCCCAGGGGCGCTGGTCGGGCGGGTCCAAAGCTCGTGCCTCGCGCGAGAATCCTGGCTTCGGGGTCTCGGCGCTTGTAGAAGCTGGTCGGATCCTTGGGGGGCCGAAGGGCCCGGAAGGTGACGTCGTTCTCGCCGCGGTCCATCTGTTCTCCAAGCGTCCGGGTGCCGTGGGTGGTGTGGCTCAGTGGTCAGGTCGAGATGGGTTGAAGGACGAAGTCGTAGTGCGCGGTAACGAACGGGACGTCGAGGGTGGTGCCGTCGGGCGCTGGGCCGGGCTCGTGGGTGACGAACCTGGTGATCAGTTCTTCCTTGGTTCCGAACACGACGTCGTTGTCGAGGTAGTCGGTGCCCTCGGCGAACAGGTGCGTGATGAGTCGCTCATAGCCCGCCTCCTCAAGAAGGAAGTGGATGTGGGACGGACGGAAGTAGGAGATGTCTGTCTTGGAGATCAAGTCTCCGACGGGGCCGTCCATCGGGATGGCGTAGCCGAGCGGCACGATGCTGCGGATGCAGTAGGTACCGTCCTCGCGGGTCTTGTACTTGGCGCGAAGCCGAGCCTCGTCGATGTCGAGCTGAGCTTCGTAGGTGCCGTCGGCGTCGGCTTGCCACACGTCCAGCACCGCGCCGGGAACGGGCTCGCCGGTCAGCGACCTGACGGTGCCGGTGACGAAGAACGGGTCTCCTTCGATGCCGTCGGACATGTCCCACCCGTAGGGGGCGGCCGGCGAGCCGTCGATGTGGAACGGCCCGAGGACGGTCGCCGGCGTTGCGCCGGGACCGTAGCGGTTGTTCATCTGCACGACGAGCATGCTGAGGCCAAGGACGTCAGAGGCGAGGATGAACTCCTCCCGCTTCTCGTCGCTGATCTGGCCCACCCTGGTCAGCCACTGCATGGCGTTCACCCATTCGGCTTCGGTCAGTCGGACCTCGCGTGCGAACTCGTGCAGGTGCCGCACCAGGTTGGTCATCACTTCGCCCAGCCTCGGGTCGTGGGCTGTCGCCCATCGGTCGACGGCGAGGTCGGTGATGTTCTCTTCGGTTGCATACGGCATGGGCGGCCTCCTCAGGCGGCAGGGAAGGTGTGGACGGGTACGTGGGCGCCGACGGGTCGGAGCTCAGGTGCGGAGGACCGAAGTTCGCGTTGTCGGGCCAGCAGCGGCGGGACTGCGGCCAGGCCACCGGCGAGCACGGTGATGACCGCTCCTGGCCAGCCGCCGTCGGGGAGGTCGAGGGCTCGGTCGAGGGCGAGGGAGCCCGGGCCGGTGATGGCCAGACTCGTGGCGATGCAGGCGTACATTACTGGGACCTCGCATCCGCCTCGCTGGGCCCAGAGCCCGTTGGCTGCTGACGGCGCGGCAGCGACGATCATGGTGCCGATCACGATGGCGCAGCCGAGCTGGAAACCGAGTCCGGTTGCGACCATGGCCGCTCCGACGACCTCGCAGGTGGCGGCAAGGGCGACGAGGGTGCGTCCGGGGCGGAATCCCCATGACTCGAAGATGTGGGCGGTCTGAGTGATGCCGGCACCGCCGAGCCAGCCGAGACTCTTCTGCAGCCCGTGGCCCAGCAGCAGTCCGGCGAGGAACAGTCGCAGGAGCAGGAGCCCGGCGTCGACCTCATTCATCCTTCGCCTCCAGCAGCGTCGCGGGGGCCACGAACTCGGCGTGGTTCTCGACCATGAGGTAGGTGTCCATGGCCATGGGCATCCGCAGTTCCTCGGCGAGCTGGCCGAGCAAGCCTGCCGCGCGGGCGAGGAGCGCAAACCCGCGCAGAAGCTGCATCGGCAGTGTGAGGTCGGCGAGAGCGGCGCCGACGACGCCCGCCCCGTTGAGCACCAGCCGACGACCGAGGATGTCGGGGTGGACGCGTCCGATGGCCTCGAAGAGAGCCAGGTGCGGCCCGTAGCTGTCGGATTCGTGCGCGATCCGAACGAGCGCCGGGGTGCGGGGGTCGAGGTCCTTGTGGACCGGGTGCCCGAGCCCGGGGATGATGCGCCGGGCAGCGCGTTCGCGGCTGACGACGTCGCGGGCGACGGAGTCCCATCCTTGTTCGGTCGTGGGGTTCTGCGGTAGGTCGTCAATGACGCGGTGGAGGAACTGGCCGCAGTCCTCGGTGACGCCGAGGAACCGCGATCCGCCGCCGAGCAGGCCAGCGGCCATCGCGCCTTGGACGGAGTCCGGCGCCGACAGGTAGGTCAAGCGGGCGGCTATCGCGGTGGGGGTGAAGCCGTGGTCGGCCAGCGCGAGCAGACAGGCATCGAGCATCCGGACCTGCCCGGGTGTGGGATTCTTGAGGGTGACCATCCGGTAGGTGAGTTCGGTGAGGCTGATGTTGCCCATCAGGTCGGAGGCGAGGTCCTCGCCCAGCAGGGTGATGGTGGAGGTGGTTGACATTCCCAACGAGGTTGGGAACCGGAGCCGCTCAGTCATCGCAGACCCCCAGGTCGTCGCGTTGCTTGTCCAGCTCCGTGCGGATCTCCTCGGAGTGTTCGCCGACGGCTGGGGGCGCGAGGTCGTAACGCACCTGAGAGCGGGAGAATCCGATCGGGTTGCGGATCAAGGGGATGGCCTCGGGACCGACCTCGACGACGGGTGCCAGACCGAGACCTGTGGCGAACTCGACGCCTTCCTCGATGGAGTTGATGGGACCAGCAGCGATGCCTGCCCGGGTGAGCAGCTCGAACCACTCGGCCTTGGTGCGGGTGGCGAGCAGGTCGACGAGCAATGGTCGGAGGGCTTCCCGGTTGGTGGTGCGATCACCGACGGTCGCGAACCGGGGGTCGGCGGCGAGCTCGGGAGCGCCCAGAGCGGCGCACAGGGCGGTGAACTGCCGGTCGTTGCCGGCGATGATGATGATGTCGCCGTCGGCGGCGGGGAGCGGCTCGTAGGGGAACAGGCTCGGGTGGGCGTTGCCCATGCGGCGCGGAACGACGCCGGCCGCAGCGTAGGCGCCGGTGTGGTTGACCAGCCCGGAGAGCGCGGAGGACATGAGGTTGACCTCGACGTGCTGGCCGCGGCCTGACTGGTGACGTTCCTCGAGCGCGGCGAGGACACCGATGAGGGCGTGCATGCCGGTCATCACGTCGAAGACGGAGATCCCGGCGCGGTACGGCGGGCCGTCGGGCGATCCGGTGAGGCTCATCAGTCCGGACATGGCCTGGATGAGGAGGTCGTAGCCGGGCAGGCTGGCACCTTGGCCGGCGCCGAATCCGCTGATCGAGGCGTAGACGACGCGGCTGTTGGTGGCGGCCACGCCGTCGTAGTCCAGCCCGAACCTGGCCAAGCCGCCGGGCCGGAAGTTCTCGATCATGATGTCGGCGCGCGAGGCGATGTCGCGCGCGACCTCGAGGTCTTGGGGGGCGCGGAGGTCGAGCGCGATGGATCGCTTGTTGCGGTTGATGCTGAGGTAGTAGGTCGAGATGTCGTCGCGGGTCGGGGGCACCCAGGTGCGGGTGTCGTCGCCGCCGGGTCCTTCGACCTTGATCACCTCGGCGCCGAGGTCGGCGAGCAGCATGGTGGCGTAGGGCCCGGCGAGGATGCGGGAGAAGTCAGCGACGAGCAGCCCGCTGAGGGGGCCTGCGTTCTCACTCATGGTGGTATGGGTCCTTGGTTGATGGTGGGACGCGCCGTGCGGGTTCGCCGCACGGCGCGTCCCCGCGGCGGGTAGCTGGTGCCGGTCGTCGAGAGCAGTGCCGTCGGTCGGGTCTACTCCCAGCCGAGCTGCCAGGCGTGCTCGGGCACTCGCTGCCAGGGATCGAGGCGGGTCATCCGGGACTCGACGTAGACGAGGGGTCGGCGGGTGAGGTGGTGGTGCTCGACCTCGAGGACCTCGGCGGTGATGAACTGGTGGTCACCTGCAGGCACGGCGTTGTCCATCCGGGTGTGGATGGTCAGTACTGCGCTGTCGATGACCGGTGTGCGATGGGGCGAGAGGTGCCAGTCGATCGTGTCGAAGCGCTTGTGGATCGGCCGCTGGAACGCGACGGGCGTCTGGTCGTCGTCCTGGTCGAGGACGTTGAAGGACAGGTGCTCGAGACGAAGGATGCTGGCGAGAGTGGAGGACCGGTTGTCGCCGAGGAACCCGACGAGCAGGGGGTCCATGGACACGCTGGTGAAGGTGCCGACGACCATGCCGACCGGCTGGCCGTCGAGGATTCCGCCGGCGACGACGACCGTGGTGGGTAGTCGCCGCATGGCGGCTCGGAACTCCATCGCGGTGGTCACGGCTCCGCTCTCTGAGGTCGCGGTGCTCATGTCAGACCAGCGTGGTGTTGGGCTCGAGACCGCACAGGTGGCGACCGTAGAGCTCGTCGCTGCTGGTGGGCTGGATGAGCGCGTGCAGGTTCAGGCTGTTGGCGTCGCGGAAGTAGCGCTGGATGTCGGCGGTGTGCTGGATCTGTGAGGCACCGCTGGCGTCGAAGAGGGTGTTGACGCACGCACGCGAGTGCGTCGCTACCGCGCCCAGCCAGGCGCGGGACTTGATGCGGTTCTCCAGGGGGACCTCCTGGTCCCAGGTGCTGAGCAGCAGGCCTTCCATCGACTTCATGAACAGCTCGGCGGCGTCGAGGTGGAGCTGGGCCTCGGCGACCTGGTGGTGGGTCAGCGGGGCCTCGGCAGCCTTGGTGTAGTTGGTGTAGGTGATGCTGCGGCTCGGGAGCTTCTCCATGAAGGCATCCATCGCCCCACGCGCCATGCCGAGCATGGAGGGGGCCGAGAGGGTGATGAAGAACTGGACGGCCGGTCGGTTGTAGTAGGGGTTGCTCGACAGGGTCCGCTCGGGGAAGTTGCCGGTGGCCAGGTTGGGGACGTCGATGATGAACCGGTCGGGTACGAAGATGTTCTCGACCGACACCTTGTTCGTGGCGGTGCCGGCCATGCCGGAGGCGTCCCAGGTCAGTTCGGTGCGGATCTGGTCGACCGGGACGATGCAGGCGATCGGGAAAGGTCCCTTGTCGGTCTGGAGCATCGCGGCGAGGCCGAGGTACTGGCTGTGGACGCCGCCGGTGTTCCACAGCCAGGTGCCACTCAGCTGGACCCCGCCCTCGGTGCGGGTGGCGCTGCCGGTGGGCGCGATCAACCCGGTGATACGCAGGTCGGGCGTGGCGAGCAGCTCCTCCGAGCCCTCGTCGGGCAGCAGGCCGGACCAGAAGTTGACGGCCGTGACCAGGGCGCAGATCCAGCTGGTCGAGGGGCAGCCACGGGCGATCTGGGCGAGGACCTCGCTGATGATGCGGGGCTCGGCTTCGTAGCCGCCGTGGGTCTTGGGGAGGGTGAGCTTGAAGACTCCGGCCTCGGTGAGGTCGGTGAGGGTGTCGGGGTGCATCTGCTTGAGCTGCTCGGTCTCCCGGGCTCGGCTGCGCAGCGCGGGCACCAGCTCGTTGACCCGGTCCAACACCTCCTGGGCGGTCGCGGGGTAGGAAGTGGTCGTGGTCGTGGTCGTGGTGGCGGTGATGGTCATCGGGTTTCTCCTTCAGTTGTGACGAGCGGCGAATTGGCGCGGATGTGTGGACGAACCGGGTGCCGGGGTGAGCGCGGCAGAGGTCAGTGGTTGGAGGCGGTGACCACGGCGGAGACCTTGTCGTCGGCGGAGTGGCCGTTCTGGAGCGGACCACGGCCGGCGCGAATGTCGTCGACGGTGGCGCCCAGTGCCTCCCACAGTCGCTCGCGGCTCTGGTGGCCGGCCTCGACCAGCGCGTCGTAGTCGACGTCGACCAGTGCGCCGTCCCACTTGCGGACGTGGCCGTCGACGAACACGGTGCGGACGTTCGCGCCGTTGGCCCAGTTCACGACCGTGCCCAGCCAGGAACCGAACGGCTGGGTGTGGACGTGGTCGAGGTCCAAGACGACCAGGTCGGCACGCTTGCCCGGTGCGATGGTGCCGATGCGGTCGGACAGGCCGGCGTTGATCGCTCCACCGACCGTCGCGGCATGCAGGGCGGCGTGCGTGGTGAGTCGGCCGGGGACGTTGTCTTCACCGGTCCACTCCGCTTGGAAGGACAGGCCACGCTGGACGGTGAGCAGGACTCGCATCTCGGTGAAGATGTCGTAGCCGTAGCTGATCTCGTTGTCGCAGCTGATGCCGAAGTCGATGTTGCGGCGCTGGGCCTCGAGGACGGGGATGAAGGCACCCAGGCCGAAGTGGGAGTCCGAGCGCGGAACCATGTTGACCGCGGCGCCGGAGTCGGCGATGCGGTCCCACTGGTCGGTCGTGAGTCCGGAGCAGTGGTTGTAGGTGTGGCCGGGGTGCATGAGCCCGGTGGCGAGCAGCTTGTCGAGGTCGGGGACCCACATGCCCATCTCGGCGACAACGTCGAGGCCGTGGTCCCGGGCGAAGGTCCAGCTCTCCACGGATGGGGTGATGTCGAACATGCGCAGGGTCAGCAGCTGATCGCTGCTGGCGAAGTGCTCCTCGCGCAGGCGGAGCAGATCCTGAGGCAGGTGTGTGCCGGCGGCGCCGGCGACGGGCGATCCGACGGCGTGCACAGCGCGGATCCCGGTCCGCTGGAGTGCGGCGATCGCCGCGTCGCTGTGCTCGGCGGTGCGGCTGTTGTGGCTGTTGTCGATGATCGTGGTGACGCCGTTGTTGATGGCCTGGGCGGCGGTGATGCGCTGGCCGATCGCGATGTCCTCCGGAGTCATGTGGGCGGCCACGCCACCGTGGGTGATCGACATGTAGTCGGCGAAGTCGGCTCCAGGGTCGGAGCCGCGGAGCTGGCCCTCCCAGGCGTGGACATGCGAGTCGACGAAGCCGGGGATCACGATCGCGCCGCGCGCGTCGACGACCGCGACGTCGGGCCCGACCTCGCCGGCCAGGCCCGGACGCACCTCGGTGATCTCGCCGCCGGTGACCAGCACGTCGGCGTCGAGGTCACCCACCCTCGGGTCCATGGTCACCACGTGGCCATTCGCGATCACGAAGCTGCCGTTGGCGCCTCGCTGATTGAGTCGGGCGAGGAGGTCGTCGTTGGTGTTCATGGATTCTTTGTTCCTTCCGGTGGTAGCGGGTTCTCGGGTGCGTACAGGTCAGCTGGTCCAGCGGCGTCGAACGGCCAGCCGGGAGATCGACCACTGGTCGTCGCGGCGAGCGAGGTCGAACTCGTAGTCGCCCAGTCCGAGGGGCGGTCCTGGTTGGGTGGCGGGCCACCGGACGTAGGCCGCTCGGAGGGACGCGGTTCGGTCGTCATGCACGTCGATTCGAATGTTCGCCACCAGGTGACGGGCTGGCGGCGACGTGGCGAACGCGTGTCGGTACAGCGTGGCGATGTCGTCGCGGCCGTCAGCATGGCTTCCCCCGAAGTCGACTTCGGCGTTGCAGAGCAGTTCTGCCACCCTCTCGGCGTCCAGGGCATCCGCGGCCTCGACGTAGGAGTAGAGAACGTCCTCGGCATCGCTTCTGAGCGTCGAGGTCGACATCGGCCCTCCTGGTTCCGTCCGCCGATCGTCTGTGTGGTCGCCATCACTGAATCAGCGAAGGTGTCGGTGCTCACACAGCCGACGAGCCGCCGTTCTCAACGGCAGCTGTGCACGATGCGCACGCTTGTGCAGACGTTGAGCCAGATGCCCGACGGCGGCTGGGTGTGTTGGGCGTTCGGCCCAGCGGCAACGCGTAACCGCTCCGCACGTGGGTCTACGGATGCTTCGGCTCAGACAGTGCGTGCTGGGGCGGGAAGCACCGCGTCTCCGAGGATGCTCGCAAGGCGAAGCGCGAGATGCAGGTCGAGGGTGGGACCGGTGAGATCTCGGCCGAGCAGTTCGGAAGCTCGCTGGACGCGTGCCGAGACCGTGTTGCGGGCCAGGTGCAGAGTGCGCGCCGCAGCGATGGGGCTGGCGTGCGCATCGAGGTAGCCGAGCAGGGTCGCACGGATCTCGGTCTCCATCGGAGAACGACCGGACAGCCCCAGGAGCTGACGCCTGACGAAGCCCCGGGCGCGCTCGAGATCGTCGGCGAGCAGCAAGATCATCTCGGCTTCGTCATGGGTCCACACTGGCGGCGCGAAGGCCGCCTTCGAGCGCAGGTGGTGGACCTGCTGCGCCTGAGCGTGCGACGCACGAAAGCCGGCGACATCCGCCGCTGGGCTGCCTATGGAGATCTGCACGCCCCCTGGCACCTCGATCCGGTCCTGGACAGGTCCGCCGCGGGCCGAGACACCAGCGAACCATGCCCACACCTGGCGGTCGGCTGCGACGACGAGATACTCCTGGGCGAAGAGCTGTCGGGCCAGCCCGTAGGCGAGCTTGCGAAGGTCGATCCGGGTGTTCGGCTCGTCCTCGATGACGATCGCGAGATGAGTCTGGGAGAGCGTGTACCCCAGGTCCCGGGCCACCTGCGCCTCATCGACGTCGTCACCTTCGTCGCCGGGCGCGTCGCCTGTTGCCGGCTTGAGAAGTCGGCGAACGACGCGCAGCCGCGCCATCGAGGGATCTGCCAGCAAGTCAACCCGATCGCTCTCGTAACGGACAGCGGCAGCTTGGGCGAAGGACTCGATGTAGTCGAACAGCAGGGCCGAGGTGGTGCGCAGTGTTGCTGCCCTGTCCTCAGGGGGGCTCAGCCGGTCGCATGCCTCGAGGAATGCGTTGGACATCGTCGCGTGCCCGATGCGGATCCCGCCGAGCAGCTGGTCCAACGTGACGCCACTGACGATGTAGTGCCTGATAGCCCGAGCCGCGTCTGCAGGGAGAGCCGGGAGTGTTGAGGCAGAGTCGAAGAACTTCAGCAGCGCGCTCAACGTCGCGGACTCGGGACCGACGCGCAGGTCGGGTTCGTCGCGGAAGATGCCGAAGCGTTCCACGATCACCGCCTCCGCGTCAGCGCCCACCTGCGCGGCCCACGCGACCGCAGACTCACCGATGGCCGACCTGACTGCTTCGACCAGATCGGGGTCGCTTGCGGGCTCCGGCGCTGGCCGCGAGGGATCCGGTCCCACGTCCCGCAACCACGACATCGCCTGCGTCCGACGGGCCTGAACGCCCGCCCCCCGGCGCTCCTCTGATGGCCCTGTGGTCCCGGTCACATGCGCGAGTGTAGGGGTCGGAAGGCGGTGATCGCGTCGACGTCGTGGTTGCCGTCGCCTCGCCGCAGGCGCGCGGTGCGTTCGCGACCGAAGGCCGCACCTCAGGTGGGCATGATGCCCAGACTGACCACCCGTCGTTGAGCGGACTGCCCAACCAGATCAGTCGCCTGATCCAAACGCACGAGATCGAAACTCAGCAATGGACCAGCGGCGCTCGCCACACCTGCGTCCCCGGCGGTTGAGTAGGGCCACCGCAGCGACCGTGACGCGCATCACCCCCGACCAAGGGCCGAGCGAGTCCCTTTCATCATCGGCGCCCCGACGCCCACTCCTTCGACCTGTCTAGCCCGGGATTCGGTCCGAATCTCGCCGCCCTGACGAGCGTCGACCCCGCCCACCCCACGTTTCCATCCTTCGAAAAGGACTCCGCATGTCGAAGATCGAGGACACCCCCAACCACGTCACCGCCGCGCCGACCCGGACCAAGCAGGTCGGCGCGTCAGTGGTCTCCGGCCTCGCGGCGGTCCTGCTGATCGTCAGCCTGTCGGGCCCCGGCTGGCTCTACGTTCCTGCCAACCCCGCCACGGGAGCGCCCGCGACCACGCTGAGTTTCCAGGACCTCAACCATCTCACGGAGGTCATCCCGTCGACGGCCTGGCAGCAGGCCTACTTCAGTTGGGCGGGCTGGGTGCTGGCCATCCTTGTCATTTTGGCCGCGGCATTCGTGCTCCTGCGCCCCTCAGTCGCCTCGGCAACCGCACTCCTCGTAGCCGCGGCCGTCGGCCTCGTGGCGACCGTGTTCGGCGTGAAGGGTCCACTTTGGTGGTCGCAGTTCATCGATGCCGCCGACCAGATCCGAATCGGTGGTTACCTGCTCGACCTGGCCTATGTCGCTCTGCTCGCGGTGGGCGTCATTCGCCTGGTTGCCCTGCGCCGATCGCACTGATCGTTCGCCACGGCAACCAACCACACCCAACCCACTCACACAGGAGACAACGAGATGACTGAGCTCGCTACCGGCCCCCAGGTCCGCGAGGCCGACGGGATGCTGATCGAGAAGAACCTGGAGATCCCCACCCGGGACGGTCACGTGCTGCGGGGCGACGTCTATCGCCCGGTGGACGGACCTGCCGTGCCGGCTCTCCTCAGCATCTCGCCCTACGGCAAGGACATGCCGATGGATCAGGCCGACCCCTGGGAGTACCGGCTCTGCGGTGAGCGCGGCCCGCACATGGTGTACGAGCGCTTCCACGCTCCGACCTGGGTGGCGGACGGTTACGCCCTGGTCCACATCGACATCGCCGGCTCCGGCGCCTCGCCCGGGGTGCTTGACCCGTGGTCCAAGCGCGACATCGACCATTACGAGGACGCCATCAACTTCGTTGCCGACCTCGACTGGTGTGACGGCAGCATCGGCCTGGCCGGACTCTCCTACCACTCGATGACCCAGCCGCCGGTGGCCGCGCGGAAGCCCGCGGCCCTCAAGTGCCTGCTGATGTGGGAGGTCGGCCACGACTACTACCGCCACGCCGTCCACGACGGTGGCGTCTACAACGCCAACTTCATCGACTGGTGGTGGCGGCTGTGGGTGCTGCGCGCCCAGCACGGCGCAGACAGCCTCCCCGAGGAGGAGCTGGTGGCCAACCGGGTCGATTTCGAGCGGCTCATGCGCGAGCACAACCTCTTCGACGACTTCTGGAGGGAGCGGGTGATCGACGTCGCCGACGTCGAGGTTCCGTTCCTGACGGTTGCCAACTGGTGCGGCCGCCCGTTGAGCCTCGGCTCGCACTTCGAGATGTTCAACCGCGCCGCCTCCGAGCACAAGTGGCTGCGGGTCCTGACCGGCAAGCACGTCAAGCCGATGTATGACCAGGACTCGCGCCGCGTTCAGAAGCAGTTCCTCGACTATTGGCTCAAGGGGGCCGACAACGGCCTCCTGGACACCCCTCGGGTCGACTACATCACGCGTCACCGTGACGGCTACACCAACTGGGCCTCCGACAACAGCTGGCCGCTGAGCCGTACCCGGTGGACGGACCTGTACCTCGATGCTTCGGACCTCTCTCTGAAGTGGGAGCAGCCAGCCGAGAACGCCACCGCGACGTACCACAACGAGGCCGATGACGGCATGTGGCTTCCGGCCGGCACCTACGACATGTACCTGGCGAACCTGGCTCAGGAGACAAAGCGAGACGGGTCGAGCGTCACCTTCACCTCGCCAGCGTTCGAGGAGACGACCGAGATCACGGGTCCCCTCAACCTGCGGATCAACATCTCGGTGAACGACACCGACGACACCGACGTGTTCGTCACGGTCCGCTACCTCAGCGTGGACGGATACGAGGTCCTCTTCGACGGCATCCTCGACAGCCCCAACCTGCCGGTCACCACCGGTGTCCTGCGTGCCTCCCACCGCGCTTTGGACGCGGACCGTTCCACCCCGCACACGCCGTTCCACACCCACGGGGCCGAGGAGCTCCTCGAGCAGGGGCAGGTCTACGAGCTGCAGATCCCGGTCGGGCCCACCAGCGTGGTCATCGAGAAGGGCGGGTTCCTCGCCGTCGAGATCGGCTTGCGCGACGGCATCAACACCTTCGCATACCTCCACAACGACCCCGGGACCCGCAAGATGGGCGGCTCCGTGACGGTGCACACCGGACCCGAGCACCCCTCCGCGATGCTCCTACCGGTCCAGGACGTCTAAGCCGGCCGCACACCCACCTCGCGACCCGGCATGCGGTAGCGCGCGCCGCATGCCGGGTCAGGCGGACCGGCCCAACGCGCTCCGAGCCTTCGATCCCGCTTCAAGATGTTCAGGAGAAACCAAGAGATGACCCCGAACACCACGCAGCTGAGCCCGCTCTCCTTCCTGGAGCGTTCGGCCCGCGTCTGGTCGGACAAGGTTGCGATCGCCCACGACGGCGAGACCATGACCTACGCCGAGTTCGGCGTCGAGGCACAGCGGGTGGCGCGCGCGCTCGAGGCCGCCGGCGTGGGCAGGGGCGACCGGGTTGCCTACCTGATGCCCAATGTCCCCGAGATGCTGGTCGCGCATTTCGCTGTGCCGTTGCTCGGCGCTGTCCTGGTTGCCGTCAACACGCGCCTGTCGAGCGAAGAGATCGCCTACATCCTGGACCACTCCGAGACGCAGATCCTTGTCGTCGACGGCAGGCACGAGGACACAGCCGTGCGCGCACTCGCCGACGCCCGAGGGAGCATCCGTCTGGTCGTCAGCCGGCGCTTGGACACCAAGAGCGCTCAAGACTCAGCGATCGAGAAGCCCGAGTCAACGACGTACGAGGGATTCCTTGCCTCCGGAACCACCACGGAGTTCGCATGGAGCGTCGACGACGAGCTCGACCCGATCAGCATCAACTACACATCCGGGACGACCGGTCGCCCCAAGGGAGTCGTGTACTCCCACCGGGGCGCCTACCTCAACGCACTGGGTGAGCTGCTGCACTCCCGCCACACCCCGGAGTCGGTCTACCTGTGGACCCTGCCCATGTTCCACTGCAACGGTTGGTGTACGCCGTGGGCATTGACCGCGATCGGCGGACGGCACGTTTGCTTGCCCGAGGTCCGCGGTGGCCGGATCTGGGAGCTGATTCGCGAGCAGGGCGTGACCCACCTCAACGCCGCTCCCACGGTCCTCACCGCGATCATGAACGCCGACTCCGCTGCAGAGCTCGCTGAGCCCATCACCGTGACGACCGCGGGAGCGCCTCCGAGCCCGACCACCATCGTCCAGATGGAGAGCCTCGGGTTCTCCCTCGTCCACGTGTACGGGCTGACCGAGACCTATGGCCCCTACGCAGTCTGCGAAGTCCAGGGCTATTGGACGACCCTGGACCCGCAAGAGCGGGCCCGCCTCAAGGCACGCCAGGGAGTCGGCATGATCCAGGCCGAGGCGCTGCGCGTCGTAGATGCTGATATGAGCGACGTTCCGGCCGACGGGACCACCATGGGCGAGATCGTCATGCGCGGCAACAACGTGATGGCCGGATACTTCCGCGACCCCGACGGCACCGCGGACGCCTTCCGCGGTGGATGGTTCCACTCCGGCGACCTTGGCGTGATGCACCCCGATGGCTACGTCGAGCTGAGGGACCGAGCCAAGGACGTCATCATCTCCGGGGGCGAGAACATCTCCACGATCGAGGTCGAACAGGCGCTGATGAGCCACCCGTCCGTCCTCGAAGTCGCGGTGGTCGGCGTCCCGGACGAGAAGTGGGGTGAGCGGCCCAAGGGCTACGTCATCGTCCGTGCCGACCACCAGCAGCCGACCGAAGCCGAGCTGATCGACCACGTGCGCTCCAAGATCGCCCACTACAAGGCTCCCCGCGTCGTTGAGATCGTCACGGAGCTGCCCAAGACCTCCACCGGGAAGATCCAGAAGTTCCTCATCCGCGAGGCCGAGTGGCGCGGCCTGGACAGCCGCATCAAGGGCTGACGACGCCCGTCCGTCCACCACCTCCGTCGCAATAGACCAACCACAGCATCACCGAAGTGAGGACCGAACCATGGTGCAAGTTGTACGAGTGCATGAACTCGGTGGGTTCGACAATCTCCTGCTAGAAGACCTCCCGATCGAAGAGCCGGCCTCCGACGAGATCCGCGTCGCGTTCGACGCCATCGGACTGAATCGCGCAGAGGCGGCGCTGCGAACCGGTACCTACGTGTTCCAGCCCGACCTGCCCTTCCGCCTCGGATTCGAAGGGGCGGGCCGCGTGACCGCGGTCGGCGGCGAGGTAACCGACCTCGACGTCGGCGACTACGTCTCGTTCGTTCCCGCTGTCATGTCCTTCGAGTACGGGACCTATGCCGAAGAGGCGTTGATGCCCGCGCGGTTCGCTGTGAAGACACCCCACGACATCGCCCCGTCGGCCGCGGCCGCGATGTGGATGCAGTACCTCACCGCCTTCGGGGGCCTGGTGGAAGCCGGTGGACTGCGAGCCGGAGAAAGCGTGCTGATCACCGCTGCGTCCAGCAGCGTCGGCCTGGCCGCGATCCAGATCTGTCGCAAGCTGGGCGCCGTGCCCATCGCTGTCACCCGGACCAGAGACAAGAGCGACGCTCTGCGCGCAGCGGGCGCAGCACACGTCATCTCCTTGGCCGACGAGAAGCTGGTCGAGACCGTGCTGGACGTGACCCACGGGGCCGGGGCAGATCTGATCTTCGACTGCGTCGCAGGCGACGGAGTTCACGAGCTCGCTGAAGCCGCAGCATTCAATGCTCGGATCATCATCTACGGGGCGCTCACCGGACCCGCCGCACCGTTCCCGTTCTTCCCGGCCGTCAAGAAGGGACTCAGCATGCGGGCCTTCTACCTGATCGAGCTCACCGAGAAGCCCGAATGGCTCGCGCGGGCCAAGGCGTTCACCCTCGCCGGTGTCTGCGACGGCAGCCTCGAGCCCATCATCGACCGGACCTTCGCCCTGAGCGAGGTGCGGGAGGCGCAGGCACGGGTGGAGTCCAACGCACAGGTCGGGAAGATCGTCATGCTCACCGAGTCCGGCCTGATGACCCGGTAGTCGGGTGACTCGACTGGCATTTTCACCGAGAAGAAGGGCAACACATGTGCAACGCATCGGAGGGTTCGGCGGGGGACTTGTGCAGCGGACATCGCCGAGGTCAGTGCACGAGCTGGTCATGACGTCGTCGTGATCGACGAAGATCGACCTCCCCGCGCCTCGACGGGGTCGTCGAGGCATCCGACGCAATCCTGGCTTTTGACACGTCCTCGATCCCGATCATGAAGCTCGGGACCGTCGCTACCCGGCCCTCCCGGGTGATACGGATCCAACTCTTCAACCCGGTGCCCGTGCTGCCGCTCGTTGAAATCGTGCCTTCACTTCTCACGTCCGCCGACACGACGGCAGGAGCACGCCAGCGGGTCGAGGTCGCGCTGCAGATGAATGCTGGCGACTACAGAGACAGAGCAGGCCTCAGCATCCTTGGGTCGTGGGCTCGAGCCCCACCCGCCCTACGCAGCGCCTTGCTGTTCCTGATCCGTCTCCGCGAGTCGATCACGATTGCCCCACTGCCTGCTGCTGATCGATACTCGGATGCAGTTTCTTCCGCACTGCGGCTTCCCTTGGCGAAGGAGGGTCCGTGTCGTCCATCGTCATCGCGACCGTTCCCGTGCACGGTCACGTCACCCCGCTTCTCGCCGTCGCCCGACACCTGGTCGAGCGCGGCGACCGGGTCCGCTTCCTCACGGGTGCGCGTTTCGCGGAGGTCGTCACCGCGACCGGTGCCCACCATGTGCCGCTACCCGAGGACGCGGACTTCGACGATCGGCAGGACTGGGACGAGGTGTTTCCCGCGCGCACCAAGCTCAAGGGGGCCAAGGCGATCGCGCACGACATCGAGCACGTCTTCGTGCGACCCGGTCGGGCCCAGCACGACGCAGTGATGACGGCTGACCGTGACGAACGTGCCGACGTCGTGCTCACCGACCCGGCCTTCGCAGGCAGCGCGTTCGTGCTCGGTCACGACCTCGGCAGACGACCGCCGCTCGTCGTCGGCGGAGTGCTGCCGCTGATGATCGCAAGCCGTGACACGGCGCCGTACGGCATGGGGCTGACGCCCCTGCCTGGGCCGCTCGGGCGACTACGGAACTCACTGCTCAGACAGCTGGCCGCCCGCACGGTCTTCCCCGCCGCGGAGCGGATCGCCCACGAGATCAACCAGGACGTCCACGGACAGGCGCTACCGTTCCCGGTGCTGGACTGGCCGCGGCATGCGGAGGCGATCGTGCAGTTCACGGTGCCCGAGTTCGAGTACCCCCGCTCCGACGCCCCCGACACCCTGCACTTCGCCGGCCCCATCTCGGCCACCGGCTCCCAAGCCCCGCTGCCGCCCTGGTGGGACGAGCTCGACGGCACCCGTCCCGTCGTCCACGTCACGCAGGGCACGATCGCCAACCGCGACTACCGCCAGATCATCGCGCCCACCCTCGACGCCTTTGCCGGCGACGACGTCATCATCGTGGTGTCCACCGGCGGCCGTCCCCTCGACACACTCCCGCCCCTGCCCGCGAACGCGCGGGCGGCGACGTACCTCCCGTATGACGAGCTGCTTCCCAGGACCGACGTCTTCGTCACCAACGGGGGGTACGGCGGGGTGCAGTACGCCTTACGGCACGGGGTCCCGATCGTGACGAGCGGTGGCCAGGAGGACAAGCCTGAGGTCGCCGCTCGCATCGCCTGGTCCGGGGTAGGCCGCCGTATCAAGTCCGATACTCCCTCGCCGGCCGCCGTCGGCGCGGCAGTGCGGGCGGTGCTCGCTGAGCCCGGCTATCGGGCGAACGCCCGGCAGATGGCGGACAGGATGGCCGCAGCCGGGGGGATGCCGCGACTGACAGAAGTGCTGGATCAGGTGGTCGTCAGTGCGCGCAACGTGCGGAGGGACCAGCACTAGCTGGGCCACGTGCGTCGAGCTGGGCCTCAGCGCGCGTCGAGCACCTCGCGTGCCGAGGACTCGAGCACGGCGGTCAGGTCGACCAGGGTGTCCCGCAGCATGCGCGCCTTGAAGAGCGCGTTGGCGATCTCGCCGGCGGTCGCACCGCTGAGGTCGAGGGTCGTCACCCGGCCGCAGTCGGCGATGGTCACGAAGGCGTCGAGTTCGAGCCGATCCTGCCAGCACCCGATCTTGCACTCGGCCAGCACGTAGGCGCCGGCATGATGACCGCGGCGGTTCAGGAACCGGCGGCGGTAGAAGGTCGTGCTGCCCATGAGGACTCCATTCCTGCTCCGACACGAAGTCAGAGCCTCGGTAGGTTCCTCATGCGGCCTCCTTCCCGTCCGAGTGTGCCGAGGGTGGCACAGCCGAAACCCTAGGCCCGTCGGTGCCGTCTCGCACCTGGATTCTCGTCCGGGCCGGTGATCGGTAGGGTGCCGTACGCGCGTTATCCCGGGCACGCGACACCCCCTGGAATGGCTTTCACCATCGTCGAGGCCGGCGCCGATCCGGCCAGGAAGCGGGTCCCGCATGTCCAGCAGTCGCAAGGCCCTGACCTACTCGAACATCACGGCGACGCTCGCGCTCGTCGTGGCGATGTCGGGGACGGCCGTCGCCGCCACCAAGATCGGGACGAACCAGATCGCCAACGGGGCGGTCACCACCTCCAAGCTGCACAAGGCCGCCGTCACCGGGAAGAAGGTGAAGCCCGGCAGCCTCACCTCCACCTCGTTCGCGGCCGGTGCGGTGCCCACCGTGCTGTGGGCCGTCGTGAACGCGGACGGGACTCTCGACCGGGGCTCGCACGTGGTCAGCACGGCGAAGGTGGACTTCGACTTGTCGACCACCGGTTCCTACGAGGTGATCTTCGACCGGGACGTCACGCAGTGCGCCTACCTGGGGACGCTGGGCGGGGCGAACACCGCCTTCTCCCAGGGACAGATCACGACCTTCCCGCGCAACAACAACGTGAACGGTGCCTTCGCCTTCACCTACGACGACGGCGGGGTCCGGGCGGACCGCCTGTTCCAGCTCGCCGTCGTCTGCTGACCCCGGTGGACTGAGCGGGCGGATCGAGGGGGTCGCCGCGTCGCCGACGCGGCGACCCCCTCCCGCGCTCACCCTCACGGGCAGGCGACCGGCCCCGGCTCGAAGCCGCTGCACAGGTCGAACCCCGTCCCGCCGTCGCCCCGGTCGCCGTTGACCACGGCGAGCGGCGCACCGCCACGCAGCGTGTCGTCGCCCGGGCCGCCGCGGAGCCGGTCCCGTCCGGCGTCGCCGCGCAGCAGGTCCCGTCCCGTGCCGCCGGAGAGGCGGTCGCGCCCGGGGCCGCCGTTGGCGACGTCGTTCCCGGCCGCCCCGACGGCGGTGTCGTCGCCGGCGTTGCCGTTCAGCGTGTCGTTGCCGGTCCCGCCGACCAGGCGGTCGTCGCAGCCCTGGCCGTTGATCACGTCGTTGCCGCCGCCACCGTTGATGACGTCGTTGCCGCCACCGCCGTTGATGACCTGGTTGGCCGGCCCGCCGGTGATCACGTCGGCCCCGGGTCCGCCGTTGATGACCGGGGCGTTGCTGGTGATGACGAAGCCCGGGAGCTGACAGGGGTCGTCGTGGGCGCTGGCTCCCGTGGTGGTGCCCGCCGCGGCCAGGCCGGCCAGGGACAGGATGCCGGCGGCGAGCCCTGCACGGGTGTGGTTGATCCTCATGGTGGTTCCTCCTCGATGTCGGGTCGGGCGACCCGGCTCGTCCGGTGGTGGACGAGTGCGGACACCGTCGGAGACCGGCGTCAGAACGCCGTCACAACGCCCGAGCCGGCCTGGACCGCGGTATCAGCGGCGCTGCCCACCGCTCCTCCCGGGGATGAGCATCCTGCGGAGCTCGAGGCCCGCCCGTGTGCTGGTTGTCGCCGCGGCCGGCTACGGCAAGACGACGGCGCTGGACGCCGCTCGCCCCGACGGCGGTCGGGTCCTCACTGCGGGGGCAGCCGTGGAGGGCGACCTCGCGGCCACGGTCTGGACGGCGGTCGACGGCCTCGACGAGCTCACCGCGCCTGAGCTACGGGCGCTCCTGGACCGGGTCGCCGCGGCTCCGGCCGACCACACGGTGGTGCTCGCGTCACGGGCTCCGCTGACCGAGGAGCAACGGGCCCTGCTGCGGGGCCAGGTCTACGACCGGGGCGCCGCCGACCTCGCCCTGGACCAGCAGGACGTCGCCCGCGTGCTCCGCGAGGAGTACGCCGTCACCGATCCGGGCGTCGCGGTCCGCGTCCGCACCCTGACCGCCGGGTGGCCCGCCCTGGTGCACCTGGCGGGCGACGCGCTCGCGGCCGGGGCCGACGTCGCGTCCCTCGGCACCCACGAGGGCGACCTGCGGACCTGGGTGCGGCTCAACGTGCTCGACGGGCTCGGCCCCGAGGAGCGAGGCCTGCTGGAGCTCGGGGTGCAGGTGGGCGTCCTCACCCCGGACCTCGCAGTCCACCTCGGCGCCTGCACCGAGGCGGACCGACTCGGGGCGAGCGCCGACCCGACGACGGGTGCCGCCGCAGTCCGCCGGCTGCACCGCTCCGGCCTCCTCGTGCCCGCCTCGTACGACGGCTGCCTGACGGTCGTCCCGGTCGTGGGTCGTGCTCTGTCCCCGGCCGCCCCGCTCACCGGTGCCGACCTCGCCCGGGCCGCATCCCTCCTCGAGGAGGCGGGACTGGTGCTGGCCGCCGCGCAGTGTCGGGCACGGGCCGGGGAGCGCGAGGAGCTGCACCGGCTGCTCGCGGCCCACGGCGAGCGGATCCTGCGCCACGGCGAGGCCGCCGAGGTCATCGTGCTGGTCCGGGCCGATCCCGAGCCCCCGCGCGCCCTCCGGCTCCTCGAGGCCGACGCCCACCGTCGCTGCGGGGATGCCGCGATGGCGTTGCACCTGCTGACCGAGCTGCCGTCCGACCCCGACGACCGGGTGCGGCACGTCATCGTGGCGGCGTCCGCCCACTACCAGCGAGGGAGCTTCGACGCCGCGCGGGACAGCCTGGATCTCGCCGCGCCGACCGCGACCTGCGACGGGGAGGACGCCGTCGCCTGGTGGGCCACCCGTGCCCAGGTGCTGGCAGCGCTGGGGGAGGGGCAGCCCGCCACCGAGGCCGCCGATCGCGCCCTGGCGCTGGCCACACGCAGCGGTGCTGCGGTCGCCCGGGTGGAGGCGCACCTGGCCCGCGCCCGGGTCAGCGCCGGCGCCGCCAAGGACCACCACCACGAGCAGGCCCTCCTCGCCGCCGAGCTGGCAGGCGACCGCGTCTCCACGGCCCGGGTGCTCGCCAACCGGTCGTGCACCCTGCTCGCGGCCGCCCGCGCCGCTGAGGCGGCCGAGGTCGGGCGACGGGCCGTGGCCCTGGCCGACGAGGTCAGCCCACCAGGCCTGCTCGCCGCCGCGCTCCACAACCTCGGGGAGGCGCTCACCCTGACCGGCGAGCTCGACGAGGCCCGCTGGATGCTCGACCGCGGCGCCGGCCTCGGCGACCGCCTGGGACCGGCCCGCCAGGCGACCGCCCTGCTGGGGCTCGCCCGGCTGGACGACCAGCAGGGCCTCCACCAGCAGGCCCGGAGCACCTTCGCCGAGGCCGTGGCCCTCGCCCGGTGCTCGGGGGAGCGACAGGTGCTGGTGCCGGCGCTGGTCGGTCTCGCCCGGGCACTCGTCGACGACGACCAAGAGGCTGCTCGTGCCCTCGCCCGGGAGGCGGTGAGCAGCGCGCCCGCCGGTCTGCTCGCCCACGCCCTCACCGGGCTCGGCTGGGTCGAGCTCGCCCAGGGCCGGACAGCGGAGTCCTCGGACCTGGCGGCGCGCGCCATCGCGGAGGCGCGCGACCAGGGCGCCGTCGCCCCGCTCGCCGACGCCCTCGAGCTCCTCGCCCTGAGCGCCGGCGACCCCGACTCCGCCGCCCTGCGCGAGGCCCACGCCCTCTGGCTCCGGGGTGGCGCGACCCTGCCCGCCGCGCGGGTCGAGGTGCTGCTGGGACGCCGTCCCGACGCCGACACCGTGACCCGGTCACGAGCCCGGGAGGCCGCCCGGCTGTTGCAGCGCACCGGCCTGACGACCCTGCACGGCACACCGCTGGGGGACCCGTGCGGCGGGCGCGCGGTCCGCATCACCGTCCTGGGCGGCTTCGGCGTCCACGTCGACGGGCAGCCCGTCCCTCACACCGCCTGGCGGTCGCGCCAGGCTCGCACCCTGGTCAAGGTGCTCGCCGCGGCCCGCGGACGGCCGCGCACCCGGGGCCACCTGTGCGAGGTGCTGTGGCCCGACGACGACCCGGCCCGCACCGGGCACCGGCTCTCCGTCCTGCTGGCCACGGTTCGTGGCGTCCTCGACCCCGACAGGTCCTGGCCCGCGGACCGGTACCTCGCCGCCGACCTCACCGGGATCCGGCTCGACCTGCGGCACGTCGCGGTCGACGCCGACGACCTGATCCACGACGAGGCCCGCGCCGCCGAGCTCCTGGTCGCGGGGGAGACCGACGTCGCGCGCGAGATCCTCACCGCGCTCGACCGCGGCTACCGCGGGGACGCCTTCGAGGAGGACCCCTACGAGACGTGGGCTGACGCCCTCCGCGAGGAGGCCCGGGCGGCCTGGCTCCGCTCGGCCATGCGGCTGGCCCGTCTCCACGGCCGGGCCGGCCGCGCCGGGGACGCGCAGGCGCTGCTGCTCCGCGTCCTCCTCGTCGACCCGTACGACGAGCAGGCCCACTCCCTGCTCGTGCGCACGCACGCCCGCGCCGGCCGCCACGGCGAGGCGCAGCGGGCCTTCGGCCGCTGGGTCGACGCCATGCGGTCCATCGAGGCACCCGCGCCCGACCGGACCGTTCTGACGTCGTTGTGACGCGCCTGTCGCATCGTTCCCCCACCGTCCCGGCGACCGACCGGGAGAAGGCCCACCGAGGAGACACCCATGAAGCACCTCACCCCGACCCGTCGCACCGCGACCCTTGCTGGTCTGGCCCTCACCGCTGCGGCCGCTGCCGTGGCCGGCCCCGTCCACGCCGGCACCGCACCCCAGGGGTCCGCGCCGTGCCCGGAGCCCGCCCACGTCATCCGTGGCACCTCCCACGACGACGTGCTCGTCGGCACCGCCGACGCCGACCTGATCCTGGGCGGGGGCGGCAACGACACGATCAAGGGACGCGGCGGCAACGACACGATCCGCGGTCAGCGCGGCAACGACACCATCACCGGCGGCAAGGGAGCCGACTGTCTCGAAGGAGGTCCCGGCGGCGACTCGGTCGAGGGCGACGCCGGCGCCGACACCGTGCGCGGCAACAAGGGCAGCGACGCCGTCGGCGGCGGCAAGGGCACCGACATCGTCCGCGGTGGCCCGGGCTTCGACGTGCTCACCTCCTACGGCGACGACGCCCGGGGCGTGGAGTACTGAGAGCGACCTGGGGGAGTGGCTCCGGCGAACATGGGGAACCGCTCCCGATGCTCGGGATCGGCCGACGACCGAGAGTTGGGGTCACCCGGAGGCACAGGGCCGCCGGGACCTGACAAGGAGCATCACGATGCGTCGTTTCATCATCGAACGCGAGATCCCCGGAGCCTCCCAGCTCACCACCGAGCAGCTGGCCGCGATCTCGCAGACCTCCAACGAGGCGGTTGCCTCGCTGGGGGTGCCGTACACCTGGGTCAACAGCTACGTCGCCGGCGACAAGATCTACTGCGTCCACGAGGCCGAGGACGCGGACACGATCCTGGAGCACGCCCGCCGCGGCGGGTTCCCGGCGAACCTGGTGACCGAGGTGGCAGGAGAGTTCGGCCCGCACACGGCCGAGCAGGTCGCGGCGGTCTGAGACCGCCGTGGTCACCGTCGTACGAGGCGAGGATGCCGGGGCCGCTCAGGGTCTCGGCATCCTCGCCGCGTCGTCCTACCCTGAGCGGGTGGGGCTTCTCGAACGCGAGGTCGAGCTCGCCGTGCTGCACGACGCGGTCGCGGGCGCCGTCGACGGGCAGGGGTCCGGGGTTGCCGTCAGCGGCGACGCCGGCACCGGCAAGACCAGCCTGCTCGAGTCCGCCTGCGCCGCCGCCGACCTCAGGGTGCTGCGGGGACCGTGCGACCCGCTGAGCACGCCGCGCCCGCTCGGCCCGTTCCGCGACCTTGCCGCGGCCCTCGGGCTGCGCACCCCGCGGCCGTCGGACGACGTGTCGCTGGCCGAGACCTGCGAGGACCTGTTCGAGGCGCTCGCGAGCACCCCCACCGCCCTGGTCGTGGAGGACCTGCACTGGGTCGACGCGGCGTCCGTCGAGGTGCTGCGCTTCCTGGCGCGGCGGATCGGCTCCGCGCCGCTGGCCCTGCTGGTCAGCTATCGAGCCGACGAGATCGGTCCCCGGCACTCGGCGCGGGGGCTGCTGGGCGACCTGGCCCGGTTGGACGGCCTCACCACGCTGCGGCTCCGGCCGCTCTCGGTGGCCGCCGTCGAGCGGCTCGTCGAGGGCACCGGCCTGGCCGCCGACCGGGTGCACCAGGTCACCGGCGGCAACCCCTTCTTCGTCGCCGAGGTCGTCAAGGACCCCGACCTGCCCCTGCCGGTCTCGGTCCGCGACGCCGTGCTCGCGCGCACGCTGGACGTGGCCCCCGAGGACCTCGAGGTGCTCCAGCTCGTCGCCTGCGCCCCGGACCGTCTCGACGACCGCGTGCTGCCCGCCGTCGGCGTCGACCTGCCGACGCTGCGCCGGCTCGACGCCACCGGTCTGCTCACCCGCGCCCGGGGCGGGCTCGCCTTCCGGCACGAGCTGGCCCGCCAGGCCGTGGAGAGCTCGGTGCCGCCGGGGGGCCTACCGCGCCTGCACGCTCGCGTGCTCGACGCCCTCGAAGTGCTCGAGCCCGTCGATCCGGCTGTGCTGGCCCACCACGCCGTCGCCGCCCGCGACGCCGCCCGCGCCGCCCGGTACGCCGAGGAGGCCGCCGGCGAGGCGGCCGCCGCCGGGTCCCACACCGAGGCGGCGGCGTTCCTGTCGACGGCCCTGGACCACCTCGACAGCCGCGACCCCGACCTCGTCCCCGTGCGGGCCGACCTGCTCCAGCGGCTCGGCTTCGAGCAGTACATGACCAGCCGCCTGGAGGAGGCGCTGGAGAACCTCAGCGCCACCTTCCCGCTGTGGCGGCGACTGGGCGACGCCACCGGCCTGGCCTCGGCGTACGAGACGGCCGCGGTGCTCGAGTACTACCGCGCCGACCGGCGCCGCGCCGAGACGTACGTCGACCGGGCGGCGGAGGTCGCCGACCCGACCGTGGTCGCGTGGGGCGCGGTGCGCGCGACCCGGGCCTACCTGCACCACATGCGCAGCGAGCCCGCCCAGGCGCAGGCGTGCCTGGAGCAGGCCGGGGAGGTCGCGCAGGCCTCCGGGGACCCCTTCCTCGGCCTGCGGACCGACCTGCTGCAGTCGGCGGTCGCCCTGGCGACGGGGGACGAGGAGGCCCGGGCCGACCTCGCCGTCCACATCGAGGAGGCCCGCGGACACGGGTACGACGAGCTGGCCTCCACCGGCTACTCGCACCTGGCCAACCTCGACGTCGAGTTCCGCCGGTTCCGCTCCGCCGAGCACGTCCTGGTGGAGTCGCTGCCCTTCACCGTCGAGCGGGACATCCCGATCTGCCGGCACTGGCAGACCGCGGTCCGCTCCCGGCTGCACTTCGTGCAGGGCCACTGGAGCGCCGCCCTCGAGGACGCCGGGCAGGTGCTCACCGAGAACGGCATGCCGCTGGCCACCCTCTGGCCGCACCTGGTCTCCGCGCTGGCCGAGCTCCGGCGGACCGGGCACGTCGCCGGCGACGCCCCAGGCGAGGACCACCTCGAACAGGCGTGGGACCTGGCGCTCCGCCTCGACGAGCCGTTGCGCCGGCTCGCGGTGCTGACCGCGCTGGCCGAGCGCTGCTGGATGACCGGCGAGGCGGACCCACGGGTGCACGACCTGGCCGGCACGGAGCTCGCCGCCGCGGCCGGTGCGCCGGCGACCGCCTGGGCCGCCGGCGAGCTCGCCGTCTGGCTGCGTCGCCTCGGTCTCCGCGGTTCCGACGAGGCGGCCGCGGTGGTGGCCGCGGGCGTGGCGGAGCCTTTCCGGCTCAGCCTGGAGGGGGCCGCGGCGGACGCGGCCGACTGGTGGCACCGGGCCGGCGAGCCCTTCGCCGAGGCGATGGCATGGAGCGACTCCGAGGACGACGCGCACCGGGGGAAGGCCGTCGAGCTGCTGGACCGGCTCGGCGCCGTCGCGACCGCGGACCGCCTCCGGGTCGACCTGCGCCGCGACGGGATCGCGGTCGTGCCGCGGCCCCGGTCTGCGACCCGGGCGAACCCGGCCGGCCTGACCAACCGCCAGCTCGACGTCGCCAAGCTGGTCGCCCGCGGGCTCACCAACGCCGAGATCGCCTCCCGGCTCTACATCTCCCCGAAGACCACCGACCACCACGTCTCCGCGGTGCTCACCAAGCTCGGGCTGCCCAACCGGCGCGCCGTGGTCGTCCGGGCCGACGAGCTCGGGCTGGTCTGAGGAGTCACTGCTCCGTGGTGCCGGGGACCACGGTGGTCGACGCAGATGCACGGTCTCGGGTCGCCAGCGAGCACAGGGCTGCGCCCAGTCCCACCGAGATCAGCATCCAGCCGCCGAGCTCGAGACCCTCCTCGGTGACGGCCTCCCACTCGTAGCCGAGGTCGCCGTGGTCGAACCCGAGCTCGAAGAGCAGGGGAGAGGCCATCTCCAGCAGCACCGCGACCGCGAGCATCACCAGCGCCAGCATGACCAGCCGCCCGTGGCGCCGGCGCAGACCGGTCGCGACGGTGGCGAGGCCGACGAAGACCGCGGCCAGGAGCGGCATGTACACCAGCGGCCAGAACGTCCGGGAGAAGTGGGTCAACGGGCCCAGCTGCGTCTTCCACTCCGAGACCCGCTCGTGCAGCTGGACGGCGTCGTCGAGCGAGAGGTAGGCCACCGCCGCGGCCAGGAGGAGCAGCAGCGTGGCCCGCTCGGGCCGGAACGCCGCCAGCAGCGCGAGCAGCCCGGCCGCGGCGAACGTGGCGACCGTCGAGGCCCACGAGAAGACGCTGCCGTCGGCGTCCGCGTTGAGCAGGCCGTGGCTGAGGTCGAAGAAGACCACGTTGGCCAGGTGGACCACCGACTGGCCCGCCACCGCCAGGACCGTCAGGGCCACCCCGAACCGGACGACCCGGGCTGCCTCCGACGGCTCCGGGGAGCCGTCGTCGAGGTCCGGGCTGAAGCGTCCGGTCACGGCGCGGGCCAGCGCGAGGAGTCGATCCAGCATGGGCGTCAGGGTACTGCTCACACCGGGCCGGTGCGGGTGACCGAGTAGTTGTCGTAGCGGGTGCTGATCGGACCGTTGGTGGCCGAGCTGGACAGGTAGCTGACCAGGCCCGCACCGCCGGCGGCCTGCAGCGCCGCCGTCGTGTCGGTCGTGGTGACCTGGAAGGCAGCCGGCTCGGTGGTGCCGACCTTCCAGACCTTCGCGCGCAGGGTGGAGGTCCCCGAGCCGCTCACCTCGAACGTCACCCGCAGGGTGTCCCCGACGGTGTAGGTCAGTCCCGGCACGGTCAGCACGCTGCCGATCGTGGTCTGGGTGCCACTGACCACCCGGTTGAGCGACAGCTTCACCGACCCGTCCGCCGCGACGATCAGCAGGGCGCGGTAGTCGCTGGTGCCGATCCGGCGCAGCACCACCGACGTGTAGGCGCCACCGCCGGTGGCGGGCTTGTCGAGCGAGAAGTCGACGGTGCTGGAGACGTCGCGACCCGAGACGCTGTTGAGGAACGTCGAGAGCGAGACACCCTTGGCGGTCGCCAGGACGCCCTGGCTGCCGTTGGTGGAGAACGCCGACGCGGTCCCGGTGATGGTCCACGCGCCGCCCTGGTCGGCGGTGCCCCACCCGTTGGCCGTCGTCCGGCCGAAGGCGTCGGTGGCCAGCAGGTTGGCGCCCGCGGAGGACACCGTCACCGACGTCGTGGTGGAGTTCGTCGCGCCCTTGTCGTCGGTGACGGTGAGGCCGACGGTGTAGGTGCCGGCCGCGGTGTAGGTGTGCGAACTGGTCGCGCCCGTCCCCGTGCCGCCGTCCCCGAAGGTCCACGCGTACGACGCGATCGTGCCGTCGGGGTCGGTCGAGCCGGTGCCGCTGGCGTTGACCGTGAGCCCGCTGGTCGTGGTGGTGATCGCGGCCGTCGGCGGCGTGTTGGCCGGCGGGGCGCCGTTCGAGGTCGCCGACAGGTTGTCGAAGCGCAGCGTCACCGGTGCGTTGGTCGCCGTGCTCGAGACGTAGCCGACCAGGCCGACGCCGCCGGCGACCTGCAGGGCCGCGGTGGAGTCGCTGGCGGTGACCTGCCAGGTCGCCGGCTCAGCCGACCCGACCTTCCAGATCTTGGCGCGCAGCGTGGTCGGGCTGGTCCCGATGGTCTCGAAGGCGATTCGCAGCGTGTCGCCGACCGCGTAGGTCAGCCCGGGCACGGTCACGGCCGTGCCGAGCGCGGTCGTGGTGCCGTTGACGGTCCGGTTCATCGACAGCTTCACCGCGCCGGTGTTGAGCACCTGGGCCACGGCCCGGTAGTCGGTGTTGCCGGTGGGCAGGCGGCGCAGCACCAGCGAGGTGTAGACCCCGCCGCCGGTGCTGGCCTTGTCGAGCGAGTAGTCCGCCGTCGCAGAGACGTCGCGGCCCGAGGAGCTGTTGAGGAAGCCGGTGACGGTGGAGCCCGCCGCGGCGATCCTCATCGACCCGACGCCGCTGCCGACCGAGAACGGCGGCGCGGAGCTGCCGGTCCAGGCCCCACCGGTGTCGGCGGTGCCCCATCCGTTGGTCACGGTACGGCCGAAGGTGTCGGCGGCGACCACGGTGAGGGGGATGACGGTCACCGACGCGGTCGTCGCGTTGGTGGCGCCGTCGTTGTCGGTGACGGTCAGCGTCACGTCGTAGGTGCCGCCGGCGGCGTACGTGTGCGTCGCGGTCTTGCCCGTGTCGGTCGCGCCGTCCCCGAAGTCCCAGGCGTACGACGCGACCGTGCCGTCGGCGTCGCTCGACGTCGAGGCGTCGACGTTGAGCTTGAGGGCGGTCGAGGTCGAGGTGAACGCCGCGGTCGGCGCCTGGTTGGCGACCACCGTGACCGACGAGGTCGTGGTGTCGGTGGCCCCGTCGCTGTCAGTCACCAGCAGCGAGACCGTGTAGGTGCCGGCCGTGTCGTAGGTGTGCGTCGCGGTGACGCCGGTGCCCGTGGCCCCGTCCCCGAAGTCCCAGGCGTACGACGCGACGGTCCCGTCGGCGTCGGTCGAGGTGGTCGCGTCGACGTCGAGCTTGAGCTTGGTCGCGGTGGAGGTGAAGGCCGCGTGCGGCGGCTGGTTCGTCTGCACCGTCACCGACTGGGTGGTGGTGTCGGTGGCACCGTCGTCGTCGGTCACCAGGAGCGACACGGTGTACGTGCCGGCGTCGGCGTAGGTGTGGCTCGCGGTCACGCCGGTGTCGGTTGCGCCGTCCCCGAAGTCCCACGCGTAGGACACGACCGTGCCGTCGCTGTCCAGGGACGTGGAGGCGTCCACGCCGAGGACCAGCTTGTTCGGCGTGGCGACGAACCTGGCCGAGGGCGGCTGGTTGCCGACCGGGAAGGTCTCGGAGAAGGAGTCGGTGGCCCCGTCGCTGTCGGTGACGGTGAGCGTGACCGGGTAGAGACCGGAGGTCGAGTACTGGTGGGTCAGGGTCGCCCCGCTGCCGCTCGAGCCGTCGCCGAAGTCCCAGGCGTAGTCGACGATCGTGCCGTCGATGTCGGCCGAGCTGGTGCCGTCGAGGTCGAGCGTCAGGTCGTCGTGGGCCAGGCCGGTGAAGTGCGCGGTGGGCAGCACGTTGGGGGCCTTGACGGTGACGGACTTCGTCGTCGTGGTGGAGGCGCCCTCGTTGTCGGTGACGGTCAGGGCGACCGAGTACGTGCCTGGGGTGCTGTAGGTGTGCGTGGCGGTCGGGCCCACCGCGGTGGTGCCGTCGCCGAAGTCCCAGCCGTAGGTGCGGATGGCGCCGTCGGAGTCGCTGGAGGCGGAGCCGTCCGCGTCGACCGTGAGGTCGGTCTTGGTCAGGGAGGAGACCGCGCTCGGCGGGACGTTGGCCTGCGGCGTCGCTCCGCCGCGCGCCACCGCGAAGTTGTCCACCAGCAGCTGGGTGGGCGCGTTGGTGGTGGAGCTGGACAGGTAGAAGACCAGGCCCGCGCCCATCGCCAGGCCCGGCGAGGGCTGCAGCGCCGCGCTGCTGTCGGTGGTCGTGACCTGCCAGGAGGCCGGCTCGGCCGAGCCCAGCTTCCAGACCTTGGCGCGTAGCGTCGTCGGGCTGCTGCCGGTCGCCTGGAACGCGATCCGGAGGGTGTCGCCGACGTTGTAGTTGAGGGACGGCACGAGCGCGTTGGCGCTCAGGGCTGTCTCGGTGCCGCCGAGCACCTTGGTCAGCAGGATCCGCACGGTCGAGGCGGTGATCGTCACCTTGGCGCGGTAGTCGTTGTTGGCGGTGGAGTTGCGCCGCAGGATCACCGAGGGGTAGGACCCGCCTCCGGTCGGCGTCTTGTCCAGGGCGACGTCGACGATGCTCGAGGCGTCAGCGGCCGACACCCCGCCCATGGTCGCCATCACCTGGTTGCCGGCGGCGGCAGCCTTCATCGACCCCACGCCGCCCCCCACGGAGAAGGCGTTCGGCGAGCTGACGCTCCACGCGCCACCGACGTCGGCGGTACCCCAACCCGGGGAGGTGGTGCGGCTGAACGCGTCGCGGTCCACGATGCCGACGGCGGGCGCGACGGTCACGGTCCCGGCCGAGGAGTAGGGGTGGGTCGCCGTGGACCCGGTGGCCGACGTGCCGTCCCCGAAGGTCCAGGCGTACGACGCGATGGTGCCGTCGGAGTCGGTCGAGCCGGACGCGTCGAACGAGGCGCTCAGGTCGGTGGTCGACGTGGTGAACGACGCCGTCGGCGCTGCATTGGTCTGCGCGGCCACCCCGGCGCTGTACTGCGCCGAGACCTTGGCTCCGGTCAGGGCGCTGGGGAAGACGGCGACCTCGTCGATGAAGCCGTTGAGGTTGGCGCTGGTCGGCTTGTTGGTGGTGATGAAGTCGGTGGTGTCGCCACCGACGCGCCAGTAGCCCCCGCGCACGTCGGCGACGGTCGTGGTCGCCTTCGTCCCGGCGAGGTTGCCGTCGACGTACAGGCTCATGCCGCCGCTGCCGAGGGTGCCGACGACCTGGTGCCATGCCCCGTCGTTGAGCACCTTGGTGCCGGTCAGGGTGCCGGGCGTGACGCCGCCGATGGCGAAGTTCGCGCGGCCCTGGTTGTCCAGGTAGAGCTGGCGGTCGGAGAAGAGGTAGAAGCCGGTCCCGGTGCCGGTGAGCGCGCCGCCCTTCTCGTCGCTCAGGGCGATGATCTTGCCGCCGGTCGTCGAGGTGGTCTTCACCCAGGCGCTGACCGAGAGGTTGCCGGTGTTGAGGAACTGGCGGACGGTCAGGGTGCTGTTGGTGGTGCCGTCGAACCTGGGGGCGGTGTCGCCCGCGCCCAGACCCGGGCTGCCGAAGGTGACACCGCTCAGCGCATCGGCGTCGCCGAAGCCGCCGTTGGCGTAGGCGTTGTTGGCGGCGACCGAGCCGCTCGTCTCGCGGAACGGGAAGTAGAAGGAGGCGCCGTCGGCGACGACCCGGTTGCCGTATCCGGACTGGCCGCCGGTGGCGGGCGCGACGGCGGACACGTTGCCGCCGACCGCCTGGTTGCCCCAGGGGTCGGTGGCGATCACCCGGTAGGTGTAGGTCACCCCGGGCGTGAGCCCGGTGTCGACGTAGCCCAACGGTGGCTGGTCGAACCAGGTCGAGTCGGCCGTCAGGTCCGGTCCCACCTGGATGTTGGGCTGGCTGATGCCGTTCTGCGGGTCGTTGCGCAGGATCGTGTAGGTCAGCGTCCGGTCGTCGCGGTCGTAGTTGGCGTTCCATCCGATCCGCAGCGCGCCGGCACCCACGCCGGTGATCGTGGGCAGGAAGTTGTTGCCGGCGGTGGCGGGACCGTCGGCGCCGGGGGAGACGCCGCGGACGGCGAAGCGGACCAGGCCCTGCTGGGGCTTGCCGTTGACCGAGGGGAACTCCCCACCCATCGCGACGTAGGTGTCGTTGCCCTCGACCGTCCAGGCGGCCTGGTTCTGACCGGTGGCGGTGCCCTTGGAGAAGGTCGGGAACCAGTTGAAGATCGACGGGCTCGGCGTGCCGGCGAAGTTGAAGTAGCCCCAGGGCTCCTTGCCGAGGGTGCCGGTGGCGTCGCTGGAGAAGGCCATCGCGTGCTGGAACGAGAACGGGCTGGTCTGCTGGTGACCGCCCATGTTGCCGCAGTAGTGCGCGTGGCTGACGACGTAGAGCATGCCGGTGCCGGCGTAGGAGTCGTAGCTGTCGCCGTGACAGTCCTCCACCCAGCGCACCGCACCGGCCTGGGTCGCCGAGAACGCTCCCTCGAGCCGGCCGAGCGAGCCGCCGACGCCACCGCCGAAGCGGAAGCCGGACCCGTAGATGTTGGTCCCGTCGGTGGTGAGGCTGTTGATCGCGGCGTTGGCGCCGCCGTTCTGGATCAGGTTGGTCGCGGCCCAGTCCACCCAGGCACCGGTGACGGGGTCGAGCGCGGCCAGGCCGTGGGCGGCGTGCCCGGCGATGGTCTCGAAGCTGCCGCCGACGATCACCTTGCTGCGGTCGGGGGTGACGAGCAGGGCGAAGGCCTTGAGGTCGGTGCCGGGGTTCCAGGTCGTCAGCGCCCCGTTGGAGGCCTGCACGGCGGCCAGGTTGGCGCGGGGGTTGCCGGCCACCGTGGTGAAGGAGCCGCCGATGTAGACGGTGGACTCGGTGGCCGCGATCGCGCGGACCTCGGAGGCGACGTTGGGGGAGAAGCCGGCGACGAGGTTGCCCGTGGCGGTGTCGAACGCGGCGATCCGGTTCCGGGTCACGCCGTCGACCTGGGTGAAGTCACCGCCGACGTAGATGCGCGACCCGTCAGGCGAGGCGCTGACCGTGAGGGCCTGGGCGTTGAGCGTGTGGTTGAAGCTCGTGATCAGGTTCCCGGTGGTGAGGTCGTAGGCGAGCAGGTTGGCCCGCGGGACCGTGTTGACCCCCGGAGCCGCACCGGCCGGGCGCGCGGTGGTGAAGGACCCGGCGACGTAGACGGTGTTGCCCACGACCTCCTGGTCCCAGGCGACGCCGTCGATCTGCACCGTCGGCAGGGCGTCGGAGGTGACGACGCTCGAGGGTCGCTGCACCACGCCGCTCAGGGCGGCGGACGCCGGAGGCGCAGCCGCGCCCGTCACGGCCAGCACCGCTCCGACGAGGGCCGTCACGACCCCCGCGGCAGTGAATCGTCGCTTGTTCTCCACGCTGTGAGTCCCCCGACCCAAAAGGACCCGCCGACGACCCCCGATTGGTCACCAGCGGTTTCGTCACCTTGGCCCCCCGGCGCAGGTGACAGTCCCCCATCTCGATGTTGAAGGCCGAGTCTACGGCACCCGTGGGGCCCGGACACACGTCGAACGTCTGCTCGCAGGCCCCCCGTTCGGGCTATGTCAGACCACCGTTCCGGTCGCCCGCTCCGCTAGGGTCCGGGCATGACGAAGCGGAAGAAGAAGCCGTCGTTCTCCGAGTGGTGGGGCGGTCTGTCGACCGCGAAGCGCGCGGCGTTCCTGGCCGGCGCCGGCGTCGAGCTCGCGCTGACCACGGTGGCGCTGGCCGACCTGGCCACGCGTCCTGCCGACCAGGTCCGCGGTCCCAAGGCGGTGTGGGTGCTGGGCTCCTTCGTGCAGCCGGTCGGTCCGGTCGCCTACCTGGCGTACGGTCGCCGCGCCTGACCCCCCACCTCGTCGACTCAGCGGGCGCGGCCCTTCTCGCACCGCACGCGGCTCTCGGCCGTGCACACGTCGAACCCGGGTCCGCCGTCGGCCCGGTCGGGTGAGCCGGGCCCGCCGCTGAGGCTGTCGTTGCCGCCGCCGCCGCGGAGCACGTCGGCTCCGCCCTTGCCGAAGAGGACGTCGGCAGCGGAGGTGCCGACCAGGACGTCGCTGCGCCGGCCGCCGGTCACGTTGTGGATCTCGTCGAAGGTCAGCGTGCCGCCCGACCACGAGGCCTGCCCGGTCCGCAGGTTCGCGGTGACCGGACGGCGGAAGCCGGGGAACGCGATCACGTCGTACCCGCCGCCGCCGGTGAACGCGGCCGACGACGAGGTCCCGACGACCGCGAGGTAGTCCGAGCCGGGACCGCCCTTGACCTGCGGCGACCCGACGCCGACGCGCACGCTGTCGCGCCCGGCCCCGGTCGACACGCGGGTGGACCCCGAGACCAGCACGGTGTCGTTGCCGGCCCCGGTGCTCGTCGAGCCTCCGGAGGTGACGACGTTGTCGGGCCCGCCCCCGGTCACCACCCGGTTGTCGCCGCCACCGGCCCGGAAGTCGTCGGCCGCCGACCCACCGCTGAACGTGTCGGCCGCGTCGCCGCCCTCGTAGGTCTCGACGTGCCTGACCACGTCGTGCCCGGCACCGTCCACGGTGGCCGGCACGGTGGTGGTGTCCACGCTCACCGCGAGCCCAGCGCCGGCATAGGAGAGGTAGTCCGCTCCGGGGCCGCCGTCCACGCGGTCGTTGCCGAGGCCCTCGGAGAGGTAGTCGTTGCCCCCGCCGCCCTGCACGACGTCGTCGTCGGTGGTGACCACCGTCTCGCCCCCACCCTGGAGGACGTCGGCGTCGCCCTGGCCGCGGAGCCGGTCGTCGCCGTCGCCACCCTGCAGCGAGTCCAGGCCGCTGCCGCCGTACAGCACGTCGTCGCCGGCGTTGCCGGCGATCGTGTCGTTGCCCGTGCCGCCGCAGACCACGTCGTCGCCGCCGCCCCCGACGAAGCTGTCGTTGCCGCCGCCGAGCACGACGACGTCGCGCACCGCGGTGCCGGTCACGACGTCGTCCCCGGAGCCGCGCACGATCGTGGCGGTGAACCCGCCGCACGTGGCGGCCGCGGCCGCCGGCCCGGCGGGGACCAGGGCGAGCAGCAGCGCGGGCGCGCTCAGCAGGAGCAGGGCGGGGGAGCGGAACGAGCGCAGCAGCATCCGCTGATGATCAGACAAACCGGACGGATTGTCCATGTGATCTGCGTCGTGACGGGGGCCGCCGTCAGGCGCGGGCACGCTCCCGGCGGTGCTGGATCCGGTGCCAGACCCGCTGCTGGAGCGCCAACGTCGCCCACCCGGCCAGGGCCATCCCGGACAGGTTGAGGACCAGCTGCAGCGAGCTGCCGCCGACCTCCGACCAGGCCCCGAAGGCCAGGCCGAGGGCCACGTTGCCGGCGGCCGGGATGGTCGTCACCGAGATGAAGACCCCGGACAGCCCGCCCACCTTGGCCGAGGTCAGCGAGAGCACGCCCGCCGCGGCGGCGATGACCGCGACGATGAACGACCACTTGTCGGGGGTGTAGATGAACGCGGTCGCAGCGCGGTCGGCGGTGACGTCGGCCAGGGTCACCCACCCCAGCAGCCGGCCCAGCAGCGCGAGCAGCGTGGTCGCCGCGATGGCCACGGCGAAGCCGACCACCAGCGCGCGCACCGCCAGCCCTACCAGCCCGTACCGGCGCCGGACCAGTCCGACCCCCAGGGCCGCGACCGCCCCGAACTCCGGGCCCAGCACCATCGCCCCGATCACCAGGATCTGGGAGTCGAGCACGATCGCGATGGAGGCGATCAGGGTCGCCAGCACCATGAAGGTCTGGAAGGTCCAGTTGAGCTCGGTGTCCTCGTAGGCCCGCAGCACCACCTGGGCCCAGACCACCGAGTCGGCGCTGCTGCCCGGGGCGTCGCGCTCCGCGTCGTACGCCGGTTGCGAGAGCCAGGTGGGGACCTGCTCGACGTGCAGGCTCCCGCGCAGATGCACGCCGGTGGCCCGCAGCCGGTCGATCACGGTGTTGGCGGCCTCGCGGGCGACCTCGGCCTGCACCAGGTCGCCGGCCGGCTTCACCGCCGCCCCGGGCACGTGGACGAGGGCGCTGACCGCGGCGTCGTCGGCCAGCGCGGCGAGGACGTCGTCGACCAGCTCGGCCGGCACGGTCATCCGCAGCAGGAGCATGGGCGACAGCCTCTCACCGGCACCCGCCTCGGCGTGGGCGGCACGCACCGGCATCCTGGGAGACGTGCAGGCCGACGAGCAGGACCCGGTGAGGGCGCTGGTCGCTGCCGTCCGCAGCCGGCTCGCGGCCGCGGGCGACCCGGCCCGGGCCCCGGGCATGCAGGCCTACATGAAGTCGGCGATGCCCTACCGCGGCGTCGGTGCGGTCCCCTTGCGCGCCCTGTGCCGGGAGGTCTACGCCGAGCACCTGCCGCTCGACGAGCCGTCGTGGACCCGCGCGGTGCTGCTGCTCTGGGACGAGGCGGACTACCGCGAGGAGCGGTACGCCGCGATCGCCCTGACCGGGCACCGCACCGCCCGCGCCTACCAGCACCCCGGCACGCTCGGGCTCTACCGGCACCTGGCGGTGACCGGTGCCTGGTGGGACTACGTCGACCCGGTGGCCTCCCAGCGGGTCGGCCCGATCCTGCGGGCCCACCACGACGCCGTCGCTCCGGTCCTGCGGGCGTGGGCCCGTGACGAGGACCTGTGGCTGCGGCGGGTGGCCATCCTGGCCCAGCTGCAGAGCAAGGAGGACACCGACCTCGACCTGCTCACCGACGTCCTCGAGGCCAACCTGGAGGGGTCGCTGCACGGCCGCGCGTTCTTCGTGCGCAAGGCGCTCGCCTGGGCGTTGCGTCAACACGCGCGGGTCGACCCGGCGTGGGTGCGGCGGTTCGTGGCCGACCACGAGTCCGACCTGTCGGGCCTGACCCGGCGCGAGGCGCTCAAGCACCTGCGCTGAGGGCGTCGCAGGTCACAGCGGTGGAGGCGGCTGCGGCACTAGGATCCGAACCCTTTCCCCCGAGCCCCGAGGACGTCACCATGCGCGCGAAGCACGAGGTCGAGCCCCCTCGCCTGGAGGGCACCGTCGAGGTCCGCGGCGGCCGCCGGCTCGGCTTCGCCTCCTTCGGTACGACGCACGGGCGTCCGGTGTTCTGGCTGCACGGCACGCCCGGGGCACGCCGGCAGATCCCGCTCGAGGCCCGGGCACTGGCCGAGCAGCACGACCTGCGCATCATCGGCATCGACCGACCCGGCATCGGCTCCTCGAGCCCGCATGTCTACGCCAACGTCCTGGACTGGGCCGTCGACCTGGAGATGGTCGCCGACGCACTGGAGGTCGACACCTTCCACGTGATCGGGCTGTCCGGCGGCGGGCCCTACACGCTGGCTGCTGCCGTCGCGATGCCCGACCGTGTGCTGGGCCTCGAGGTGATCGGGGGCGTCGCGCCCACCGTCGGCCCGGACGGCGTCGGCGGCGGGGTGATCCAGTGGGCGGCGCCGTTCGCCCCCGCGGTCGAGGTCTGGCGGATGCCGATCAGCTATGCGATGACCGGCGCGATCCGGCTGGTGCGACCGTTCGCCGGTCTGGGGCTCGACCTCTACCGCGTCGTCCAGCCCGAGGGGGACCGGCGCCTGCTCGGACGGCCCGAGTTCAAGGCGATGTTCCTCGACGACCTGCTCAACGGCAGCCGCAAGCAGATCAGCGCCCCGCTGTCGGACCTGCTCCTCTTCACCCGCGACTGGGGCTTCCGCCTGGCTGACGTGCAGGCTCCGGTCCGCTGGTGGCACGGCGACGCCGACCACATCGTCCCGTACGCCCACGGCCGGCACTGCGTCGAGCGGCTGCCGGACGCCGAGCTCTTCACGATGGCCGGCGAGAGCCACCTCGGCGGCCTCGGGATGGCCGAGGAGATCCTGCACGGCCTGCTGCACGAGGGCACGACCGGCTGAGGCGGAACCGGGGACCTGGGGGCAGACTGGTCCGGTGAGCACGTACCAGACCGTCCACGAGCCGCTCGAGCCCCGCGACGTCCTGCTGGGCAGGACCACCCACGTCCGCCGGATCCTTCCGCACAAGGTGCGCCGCATGATCGGCGCCTGGTGCTTCCTGGACCACTACGGCCCCGACCTGATCCACGAGGTGGGCGGCATGTGGGTGCCGCCACACCCGCACACCGGGCTGCAGACGGTGACCTGGCTCTTCGAGGGGCTCGGCCGGCACACCGACAGCCTTGGCTCCGACCAGCTCATCCGCCCCGGACAGCTCAACGTGATGACCGCCGGGCACGGCATCTGCCACGCCGAGGTCTCCCCGCCCGACGCACCGCCCGTGCTGCACGGCCTCCAGCTGTGGGTGGTGCTGCCGGACGCCGTCCGCGACACCACCCCGCCGGCGTTCACCCACCTGGCCGACCTGCCGACCTGGCAGGTGGGGGAGGCGCAGGTCCGGCTGCTGGTCGGGGAGCTCGACGGCCGCCGCTCCGAGGCGCCGGTGTTCTCCCCGCTGGTCGGCGTCGAGGTCACCCTGCCGCCCGGGGCGCGGGTCACGCTGCCGCTGCGCGAGTCCTTCGAGTACGGCGTGCTCGCCGTCGGCGCGGTGGTCGAGGTGGACGGCACCCCGCTGGACCCGACCCAGATGTCGTTCCTGGGGTGCGGGCGGCACGAGCTCACCCTGGTCGCCCCCGCGGGCGGCGCCACGGCGGTCCTGCTCGGCGGCGAGCCGTTCGAGGAGGAGATCGTGATGTGGTGGAACTTCATCGGCCGCAGCCACGAGGAGATCGTCGCCCAGCGCGAGGCCTGGAACGGGGCCGGCGTCGACGACGTACCGGAGCGGTTCGGGCGGGTGGTCGACTTCGACGGCGACCGGCTGCTGGCACCGCCCATGCCGACCACGCGGCTGAAGGCCCGCGGCCGGACGGCGGGCTGACCTCGCGCCCACGGGGTGCCCGGAATGTCCGAGGTGATTCTTGGTGTTCCTGTGGCTAAAGCGGCAGAAGTGTCGCACAATGGAGGTCGGACAACTCCATACCGTGACCGTGACACGACCGTGTCGACTGTGATCCACGACCGAGACCGCTGGGGAAGGCGTACCTCGACGCCGGATCGACAGGAGGCCACGGTGACTTCACGTCAAGCGACCAGGGGCGTCATCTACGTCCACTCGGCGCCGTCAGCATTGTGCCCGCACATCGAGTGGGCGCTGGGCGGCGTGCTCGGTCACGCCATCAGCCTGGAGTGGACCCCGCAGCCTGCCCAGGCCGGGACCTACCGGGCGGAGTACTCGTGGCTCGGTGACGCCGGCACGGCGGCCACCATCGCCTCGGCGCTGCGCGGGTGGCAGCACCTGCGCTTCGAGATCACCGAGGAGGCGACCCCCTCCACCGAGGGCTCGCGCTACTCCTCGACCCCCGACCTCGGGGTCTTCCACGCCGTCACCGGCCTGCACGGCGACATCATGATCCCCGAGGACCGGCTCAAGGCCGCGGTCGTCAAGTCGGCGTTGGGGGAGACCACGCTGGAGACCGAGATCGACCGGCTGCTCGGCAAGCCGTGGGACGACGAGCTCGAGACCTTCCGGCACGCCGGCGACGGTGCCCCGGTCCGCTGGCTCCACCAGGTGGTCTGAGGACCGTCAGGCCCCGCGCCGCAGCTCGGTCTCCAACGGCGTCGGGAACGACGGGGTGACGGCCGCCCCCGCGAGCCTGTCCTGGAGGGCCTCGGCCGCCGACGCGACCGCGCGCGCCACCTCCGCGCCGCGGTCCACGAGGAGTCGGTGACCGATCGAGCCGTCCGCCCGCACGCCCCAGCCCCCGACGACCTCGCCGCCCCACCACACCGTCGGCCCGACGTTGCCGAAGCGGTCGTAGAGCGGGGCGCTGTCCGGGGGCAGGAACCACTCCCGCTGCTTCCACCCCATCGGCGTCGGGTCCAACGCGGGCAGCAGGCTCACTCCAGGGTCGGGGACGGGCACCGGCTCGAGGTCGTCCGCCAGGACCAGCCCGCCGTCGACCTCGACGACCGCGAGCAGGGCCAGGGCCTTCCGGGTCACGCCGAGGGCCCAACCGGTCCACCACGCCAGGTCGGTCTCGGTGGCGGGACCGAAGCGCGCCAGGTAGAGCGCCAGCAGGGCCGCCTTGGCGTCGAGCGACGGCGCCGACGGCAGTCCCTCGGGCCACCACACGCGACCGGGCTCCCAGGTGTGCGTGCGCGAGGTCCACGCCCCGGTGGGGCGTCCCCTGACCAGGCGGCCCTCCGCGGCGACCAGGGTGAGGACCTGGCTGGTCACGTAGCGGCGGACGTCGTACTTCTTGTCGGTGCTGGGCAGGATCGCCGTACGCAGACGGGGCTCGGCGGTCCCGAGCTGGGCGCCCGTGGCGACCCCGAGCCGGGCCGCGGCCTTCTCGACGCCGGCCTCGACGCCGGCGAGCCAACCGCTCACGTCGGCGGGCAGCACCGGGTCGGTCGGCAGCCGGCCCAGATCGGTCACGATCCGCTTGCGGATCGTCGCGGCCACGTCGAGGGAGGCGGCCTGGTGGACGATCTCGGTGTGCTCGCGGGGGACCACGAAGAGGGTCCGGCGCATCGCCATCATCCGGACCAGCGCCCGGTCGTCGTACAGCTCGCGGCTGACGTCACCGAGCCCGAGGCTGTGGGCCCGGGCGAGGACGGAGAGGTAGACGGTGGCCGGGTCGGTGGCGTGCAGGCAGACCACCGAGCGGGTGGCCTCCAGCGTCGTGCTCGCCCCACCCTCCAGGCGATGACGTACGACGAGCCGCGCCCGACGCTGCTCGGGCGACATGAGGCTCATGGCACGTGTCTACCAAAGGGGCCGAGGAGAAGGCCGAACGGCCACGCGGGGCCGGAGCCCGAGTCGCGTGGCCGTTCGGTTCGATCGGGGCGCCGCCACGTCCACGTCCCCCGTGCCGTGTGGCGTCGCCCCCTTCCGCTGCCCTGGGGAGGGTCGCAGCGGAGCGGGGGCCGCAGCGTCCGACTCAGACGCTGCGGAAGGCGATGGCGACGTTGTGGCCGCCGAAGCCGAAGGAGTTGTTGAGGGCCGCGATGTCACCGGACGGCAGCTCGCGCTTGGTGGTGGCGACCTCCAGCCCGATGTCCTCGGGGTCCTCGAGGTTGATGGTCGGGGGGACCACCCGGTCACGGAGCGCCAGCACCGTGGCCACCGACTCCAGGGCACCGGCCGCACCGAGCAGGTGACCGGTCATCGACTTCGTCGAGGTGACCAGCACGCCGCTCGCGGCGTCTCCGAGGGCCTGCCGGATGGCCAGCGCCTCGGCCAGGTCGCCCTGCGGCGTCGAGGTGGCGTGCGCGTTGAGGTGGACCACGTCGGAGGCGGCCAGGTCGGCCTCCCGCAGTGCGAACTTCATCGCCCGGGTGGCCCCGGCCCCGGCGGGGTCGGGCTGGGCGATGTCGTGGGAGTCCGAGGTGATGCCGGCCCCGGCGGCCTCGGCGTACACCCGGGCGCCACGGGCGGTGGCGTGCGCCTCGGACTCGAGCACCAGCACGGCAGCGCCCTCACCCATGACGAAGCCGTCGCGGCCCTTGTCCCACGGGCGGGACGCCTTGTCGGGCTCGTCGTTGCGCTTGGAGAGCGCCATCATGTTGCCGAAGGCGGCCATCGGGAGTGCGTGGATCGCGGCCTCCGTGCCACCGACGACGACCACGTCGGCGCGGCCGAGACGGATCAGGTCGATGCCCAGGGCGATGGCCTCGTTGCCCGAGGCGCAGGCCGAGACCGGCGTGTGCACCCCGGCCTTGGCGCCGATCGACAGGCCGATCGCCGCGGCGGGCCCGTTGGGCATCAGCATCGGGATGGCCAGCGGGGAGACCCGGCGCGGGCCCTTCTCCAGCAGCTGGTCGTAGTTGGTGAGCAGCGTCTGCACGCCGCCGATGCCGGAGGCCATCGCGACCGCGAGGCGCTCGGGGTCCACGTCGGCACCCGAGCCGTCCTCGGTGGCGGCGAAGCCGGCGTCGGCCCACGCCTCGAGGGCGGCGACGAGCGCGAGCTGGCCGGACCGGTCGAGCCGGCGGGCCTTGACGCGGTCGAGCACGACGGAGGGGTCCACGGCGACCTCGCCGCCGATCTGGGTGCCGAGGTCCTGGGCCCAGTCGAACTTGAGGGTGTCGATGCCGGACTGGCCGGCCAGCAGCGCCGCCCACGTGGTGGCGACGTCGCCGCCGACGGGGGAGGTGGTGCCGAGGCCGGTCACGAAGACGCGGGTCGTGCTCATGAGCTGCTCCTTAGACGGGTGGCGGCTGCCCTGCGCGGTCCGCGGGCCGGAGGGCGCCGCGGACCACGCGAGGGGTGGTCAGGCCTGGGCCTGCTCGATGAAGCTGACGGCGTCACCGACGGTCTTGAGGTTCTTGACCTCGCTGTCGGGGATCCGGACGCCGAACTTCTCCTCGGCGGCCACGACGATCTCGACCATGGACAGGGAGTCGACGTCGAGGTCGTCCACGAACGACTTGTCGAGCTGGACGTCATCGGCGGGCACGCCGGCGATCTCGTCGACGATGGCGGCCAGGTCAGCGAGGATCTCGGTTGCGGTTGCCACGGGGGCTCCTTCGTATCGGTGGTGTCGGTAACGGTGCTGCGGTTGGAACGGGTGGTGCGGACTTGCGGGGTGGTGGTGCGGTCGGGCGACGTTGCCCGTGGCCTACCGGTCTATCACGGCACCTTGACGACCTGGGCCGCGTAGGCCAGGCCGGCGCCGAAGGCGATCAGCAGAGCGGTGTCGCCGCTCCTAGCCTCGCCGTCCTCGACGAGCCGCGCCAGTGCGAGCGGCACGGAGGCGGCCGAGGTGTTGCCCATCTCGGCGATGTCGCGGGCGATGGTGACGTGCTCGGGGAGCTTCAGCGACCGGGCCATCGCGTCGATGATGCGCATGTTGGCCTGGTGCGGGACGAAGACGTCGAGCTCGTCGATGGTGATGCCGGTGCGGTCCAGGGCCTCCTGGGCGATCTTGGCCATCTCGAAGGCGGCCCAGCGGAAGACCGCGTTGCCCTGCATGACCAGGTGCGGCATCTCGGGCTTCTCCGAGGCGACCACGTCGCGCCAGTCCTCGCGCGCCCGGATCAGGTCGAACTGCTCGCCGTCGGAGCCCCAGACGACGGGGCCGATGCCGGCCTCCTCGGAGGGTCCGACCACGACGGCGCCGGCGCCGTCGGCGAAGATGAACGCCGAGCCGCGGTCGGAGAAGTCGGTGATGTCGGAGAGCCGCTCCACCCCGATGACCAGCACGTGGCGGGCGCTGCCGGCGTGGACCATGTCGCTGGCGACCGCCAGGGCGTGGCAGAAGCCGGCACAGGCGGCGCTGATGTCGAAGGCGACCGGGCGGTCGAGACCGAGCTCGTGGGCGATGGCGGTGGCCACGGCGGGGGTCTGCAGCAGGTGGGAGACGGTGGCGACCAGGACGCCGTCGATCTGCGCCGGGTCGACCCCGGAGCGCTCGATGGCCTGGCGGGAGGCGGCGACCGCCATCATCTGCACGGTCTCCTCCTCGGTGGCGAAGCGACGCGACCGGATCCCGGAGCGCTGCTGGATCCACTCGTCGGAGGAGTCGATCGCCTCGACGATCTCGGCGTTGGGGACGACCCGGCTGGGGCGGTAGGCGCCCAGCCCGAGGATCGCCGCGTGCTGAGCACCGGGGACTTCGGCGAAGGTGGTCACGGGGTCACGCCCTCGGTCTGGAGGCTGGTCGTCGCCTGGCCCGGGACGACGGCGTCCGGGGAGGTCGACGCTGGGGCAGCATGCTCGGCCACGAAGGCGCGGGCGTCGTCGAGCTGGTCGGGGGTCTTGAGGGCGAAGGTGGCCACACCCCGCAGGCCGCGCTTGGCGATCCCGGTCAGGGTGCCGGCCGGCGGGAGCTCCAGCAGGCCGGTGATGCCGAGGTCGACCATCCGGGTCATGCAGAGGTCCCAGCGCACGGGGGAGCCGATCTGGCTGACGATCCGGTCGAGGACGTCGCGGCCGTCGGTGACGACCTGGCCGTCGCGGTTGGACAGCACCGGGATGCGCGGGTCCTGGGTGTCGATGTCCGCGGCGAGCGCGGCGAGCACGTCGACGGCCGGGGCCATGTGGTGGGTGTGGAAGGCGCCGGCGACCGACAGGGGCACGAGGCGGGCCCGAGCCGGGGGAGCGGCCTCGAAGGCGGCGAGCTGCTCCTTCGTGCCGGCGGCGACGATCTGACCCGGGCCGTTGTCGTTGGCCGGGGTGAGGCCGTGCTCGGCGATCGCGGCGAGGACCTCGTCACGGTCGCCGCCCAGGACGGCGGTCATGCTGGTGGGGGTGGTGGCGGCGGCCTCGGCCATCGCCCGGCCGCGAGCGCTGACCAGGGTCATCGCCTGCTCGTCGGTGACCGCACCGGCGAGCGCCGCGGCGGCGAGCTCGCCCACGCTGTGCCCGGCCAGCGCGCCGACGGCCCGTCCGTCGGCGGGCAGCACCTGCAGGCCGGCGGCGATGCTCGCCGCGACCAGGAGGGGCTGCGCGACGGCGGTGTCCCGGATGGCGTCGGCGTCGGCCTCGGTGCCGTAGTGCACCAGGTCGAGGCCGGCGGCCGCGGAGTACCGGCGCAGGCGCTCGGCGAACGCCGGGTCCTCCAGCCAGGGCTCGAGGAAACCGGGAGTCTGGGCACCCTGTCCGGGAGCGACGATGACGAGCATGTGACCACTGTGCGGGGTGGGCGAGGGTGTTCTCGCCTCAGGGGCCCACCAAGACCGGTGAGTAGATTTGTGGGAACCCTACAAGTTCTGGTCAGACCGGGGAGATCCCGCCTCAGCCAGCCGGCCGAGCACCACGGCGACCCGCAGGTTGAACGCGTGACGCGCGTCACCCGGGGTCAGCCCGGACAGCTCCGAGACCCGCTTGAGCCGGTAGCGGACCGTGTTCGGGTGCACGAAGAGGACCCGCGCGGTGCCCTCGACAGAACCGCCCTGGTCCAGGTACGTCGTGAGCGTCTCCAGCACGCCGCTCCCGGCGTGTCGCAGCGGCGTGTACACCCGCTCGACCAGGTCCGCGCGCGCTGACGCGTCCCCGTTGAGGGCCCGCTCGGCGAGCAGGTCGTCGCTGGTGACCGCGTCCTCGCCGGTCGGCCACCCCGCCGCTGCGCGGTAGGCCGCCAGCGCCGAGGCACCGGAGAGGTGGGCGTGCGTCAGGTCCGGTACGACGGCACCGACGACGACCGGACCGGGGCCGAAACGGTCGTTGAGCAGGGCTCCTGCTTTGTCCGGGTTCGACACCCCGCCCACCACGACGACGAGCTGGTCGCCCTGCACCGCGCCGAGCGCCTCGAGCCCGCCGGAGCGCGCCACGCGCCGTACCTCGTCCACGATGCCCTCGCGGCCGCCCCTTTCGTCCGAGGGCGCCCGACCGATGACGACGACGACGTGGCCGGCGTCGTCCCACCCCAGGGCCGCTGCTCGGCTGCGGATGGTCTCGTCGGCCTCGCCGCGCAGGATCGAGTCGACCACGAGCGCCTCGAGGCGGGCGTCCCAGGCGCCGCGCATCTCGGCGGCGTGGGCGTAGACATCGGCAGAGGCGAAGGCCAGCTCGCGCCCGTAGCGCAGGATCGACTCGCGCACCTCGGCGGCGTCCTCGTCGGCCACCGACTCGACCAGCTCGGTCTCGGCGACCTCGATGCTGAGCCGGATCATCGCGACCGTCTGCTGCAGGGTGATCACCCCGGCGAAGGAGCGGGGCGCGTTGCCGAAGACCTCCACGGTGAGCGGGGGCGGGGGCTGCTCGGGGTTGGTGTACCAGGCGACGAAGGTGTTGTAGCCCGCCGTGATCACCATGCCGATCCAGGCACGGTGCTCGGGCGGCAGCTCGGCGAACCACGGCATCTCGCGGTCCATCCGCGCCAGCGAGCTCTTCGTGAGCTCCGGCACCGTGCGCTGCATCTGGCGTGCCACCGCGTTCCGCGCACGGCCGCGCCGGGGGGCGCCGGGCCGACCGCGGCCGGCCCCGGAGGTGGCCGTCATGGACCCAGCCTACGAGCCGGGACCGGCCGGGCGCCGTCACCCGGTGTGGCGAACGTGATCTGCAACATGTTCTCGTTCTCTTGTTGCACCTCGTGGGGCGACGGCAGGATGAACAATGAACCCGAGTGCTCCGGGGTCTGAACGTGCGGTGGCGAGGACGTGGCCGCAGAAAGCGTGTGGTGGCGATGACCGATCCGCTCGAGGTCCAGTACGTGACGATCCACGGGCACCGCCGGGCCTACGTCAAGGCCGGCACCGGGCCCGCCGTCCTGCTGTTGCACGGGATGGCCTGCGACCACACCACCTGGTCGCCCGTCTTCGAGCAGCTCGCCAAGAGGTACACCGTCATCGCCCCCGACCTGCTCGGGCACGGGCGCTCGGACAAGCCGCGGGCCGACTACAGCGTGGGCGGCTACGCCAACGGGATGCGCGACCTGCTCACCGTGCTCGGCATCGACAAGGTGACCGTGGTCGGCCACAGCCTCGGCGGCGGGGTGGCGATGCAGTTCGCCTACCAGTTCCCCGAGCGCACCGAGCGGATGGTGCTGGTCGCCCCCGGCGGCCTCGGCCGCGAGGTCACCCCCGCCATCCGGGCGGTCACGCTGCCCGGCTTCCACACCGCGATGGGCCTGATGACGCTGCCGGGGATCCGCCAGCTCAGCACCGGCGCCCTGCGTGCCGCCGCCACCGTGGACACCCCGGCGTTGCGCGACCTGCGCGAGATCGCCGACATCATCGACTCCCTGCGCGACCCCCGCGCACGTCGCGCGCTGCAGCACGTCGTCCGGGCCTGCGTCGACCTGCGCGGCCAGATCATCTCGATGACCGACCGCGCCTACCTGACCCAGGAGATGCCGATGTGCGTCATCTGGGGCGACGCCGACCCCGTCATCCCGACCAAGCACGCCGAGAACGTCCAGCGCATCGCCAAGACCGCCCGGGTCAAGATCATCGACGACTCCGGCCACTTCCCGCACAAGGACCAGCCCGAGCAGTTCGTCCGGATCTTCCACCAGTTCATCCGCACCACCCAGCCCGCCGTCTACCACCGGGGCCGGTGGCGCGCCCTGCTCAAGAACGGCGCCCCCGCCGGCATGGTCATCCCCGACAGCCGGGTCGTCACGATCGCCTGAGGGGCGGCGCGCCCGAGGGCGCCGGTTTCGAGGGGCCGGTTTCCCACGGTATGTCGGCAACCTGCCACTGACCATGGCGTACGCCCCATGGGCAGTGGAGGTTCGCCGTGGGGAGTCCGGGTCGGCCCGCCGTACTACGGGGGCGACGTCGATCTGCCCGTGGGCAACTGCCACTGCCCATGGGGCGTACGCCATGGGCAGTGGCAGTTCCCCGACATACCTTGTGAAACCGCCACCGCCCTGGAAGCGAGCCGGGGTCCGCCGGGTCAGGCGTCCCCGCCCTCCTGCTGGACGCCACGGGTGACCGTGGGGTCGTCGATGCGGTACTTGTCGAATGCGGCCTGGGCGGTCTCGCGCTTGACCTCACCGCGCTCGGCGAGGGCCTGGAGGGCCTGGACGACAACGGACTCGGCGTCGACGTGGAAGAACCGGCGTGCGGCGGGGCGGGTGTCGGCGAAGCCGAAGCCGTCGGTGCCGAGCGCGTGGTAGTCGCCCGGCACCCACTTGGCGATCTGGTTCTGCACCGCCCGCATGTAGTCGCTCACCGCCACGAAGGGGCCCTGGGCGCCGCTGAGCTTGGAGGTGACGTACGGCGTCCGCGGCTCGGCGGACGGGTTCATCAGGCTCCACTCCTCGGCCGCCACGCCGTCGCGGGCGAGCTCGTTCCAGGACGTGACCGACCAGGTCTCCGCCGCGACGCCCCAGTCGGCGGCGAGCAGCTCCCGGGCCCGGGTGATCCACGGGAACCCGACCCCCGAGGCCAGCAGCTGCACCCGGGGGGCGTCCTCGGGCAGTCCCTCGGGGGGTCCGGAGAACTGGTAGAGGCCCTTGAGGAGACCCTCGAGGTCCAGGTCGTCGGGCTCCGCGGGCTGCGGGTAGGGCTCGTTGTAGACGGTCATGTAGAAGATGACGTTCTCGCCGTGCGGGTGCTCCGGGGTCGACCCGTACATCCGCTCCAGCCCGCTGCGCATGATGTGGGCGACCTCGTGGGCCATCGCCGGGTCGTAGTGCACGACGGCCGGGTTGGTCGCCGCCAGCAGCGGGGAGTGCCCGTCGGCGTGCTGGAGGCCCTCGCCGGTCAGCGTGGTGCGCCCGGCGGTGGCGCCGATCAGGAAGCCCTTGGCCAGCATGTCGGCCATCGCCCAGATCGAGTCGCCGGTCCGCTGGAACCCGAACATCGAGTAGAAGATGTAGAAGGGGATCATGTGCTCGCCGTGCGTGGAGTACGACGACCCCGCGGCGATGGTGGAGCCCATCGCGCCCGCCTCGGAGATGCCCTCGTGCAGCAGCTGCCCCTGGGTGGACTCCTTGTAGGCGAGGAGCAGCTTGCGGTCGACCGCCTCGTAGGTCTGCCCGTGCGGGTTGTAGATCTTCGCGGTCGAGAACATCGAGTCCATGCCGAAGGTGCGGAACTCGTCGGGGGCGATCGGGACGATCCGCGGCCCGATCTCGGGGTCCTTCATCCAGTCCTTGAGCAGTCGCACGGTCGCCATCGTGGTGGCGATCGACTGCTTGCCCGACCCCTGCTTCAGCTCGGCGTACACGGCGTCACCGGGCAGCTTGAGCGGGGTCGCGCGGATGACCCGGCGGGGCAGCGAGCCGCCGAGCTGGGCCCGCCGCTCGAGCAGGTACTGGATCTCGTCGGACTTCTCACCGGGGTGGAAGAAGGGCGCGGTGCCGGTGGCCTCGTAGCGCTCGTCGATGTCCCGGTCGCTCATCGGCAGCTGCAGCCGGTCGCGGTAGCGCTTGACGTTCTCCAGGGTCAGCTTCTTCATCTGGTGGGTGGCGTTCTTCCCCTCCAGGGAGTCGATCGTCCAGCCCTTGATCGTCTTGGCCAGGATCACCGTCGGCTGGCCCACGTGCTGGGTGGAGGCCTGGAAGGCCGAGTAGACCTTGCGGTAGTCGTGCCCGCCGCGGGGGAGCTTGCGGATCTGGTCGTCGGACATGTGCTCGACCATCCGGCGCAGCCGCTGGTCGCCGCCGAAGAAGCTCTCCCGGATGTAGGCGCCGGTCTCGACCGAGTAGGTCTGGAACTGGCCGTCGGGGGTCGAGTTCATCTTGTTGACCAGTGCGCCGTCGACGTCGCGGGCCAGCAGGTCGTCCCACTCGCGGCCCCACACGACCTTGATCACGTTCCAGCCGGCGCCGCGGAAGAAGGACTCCAGCTCCTGGATGACCTTGCCGTTGCCGCGGACCGGGCCGTCGAGCTGCTGCAGGTTGCAGTTGATGACGAAGGTCAGGTTGTCGAGCTCCTCGCGGGCCGCGAGGGCGATCGCGCCGAGCGACTCCGGCTCGCCCATCTCGCCGTCGCCGAGAAAGGCCCACACGTGCTGCTGGCTGGTGTCCTTGATGCCGCGGTTCTGCAGGTAGCGGTTGAACCGGGCCTGGTAGATCGAGTGCAGGCCGGTGAGCCCCATCGACACCGTCGGGAACTCCCAGAAGTCCGGCATCAGCCGCGGGTGCGGGTACGACGACAGGCCCTGGCCCGGCCCGTGCTGGACCTCCTGGCGGAACCGGAGCAGCTGGTCCTCCGAGAGCCGGCCCTCGAGGAAGGCGCGGGCGTAGATGCCAGGGGCGGCGTGGCCCTGGATGAAGATCTGGTCGCCGCCGCCGGGGTGGTCCTTGCCGCGGAAGAAGTGGTTGAAGCCGACCTCGTAGAGCGAGGCGGAGGACTGGTAGGTGGCGATGTGGCCGCCGACCTCCAGGCCCTTGCGGTTGGCGTTGGACACCATGATCGCGGCGTTCCAGCGCAGGAAGGCGCGGATCCGGCGCTCGATGGCCTCGTCGCCGGGGAACCACGGCTCGCGCTCGGGCGGGATCGTGTTGAGGTAGTCGGTGCTGCGCAGGGCGGGCACGCCGACGCGCTCCTCGCGGGCGCGCTCGAGGAGCTTGAGCATCACGTAGCGGGCGCGCTCGCGGCCGCGGTCGTCGATCAGCCTGTCCAGCGACTCGAGCCACTCACGGGTCTCGTCAGGGTCGATGTCGGGCAGCTGGGTGGGGAGGCCCTCGTGGATCACCGAAGGCCGGTCGGACGGACGTTCTTCCTGGGTAGCCACCCCTCCATAGTTACAGCCGACCGAACTACTTGCGAGTAGTCGCGACCGACCACGCCCAGGGTCATGGGACCCTTGCCCGTGGGGTAGTTCGGACGGGCGGGTTGCACCCTCGGCGTGCATCCGGTGGACTAAGCCCCTAGTCGGTCGATCCGGACGTCCTGTCCGGGTCCCAGCATCGTGGAGGAGATCGCAGTGAGCGCGACCCCGGGTGGCGCGGACACCACCAGTACTGGTGTGCGGATGGGGTTCGGCCCCGGCACCGTCGTCCAGGAGCTCGGCTGGGACGAGGACGTCGACGACGCGCTGCGCGAGCAGATCGAGGACACCATCGACGGCGACATGGTTGACGGCGACTACGGCAACGTCGTGGACTCGGTCGTGCTGTGGTGGCGCGACGGCGACGGTGACCTCGTCGACGCGCTGATGGACTCCCTCACCGACCTCGCCGGCGGCGGGGTGGTGTGGCTGCTGACGCCCAAGGTCGGCCGTCCCGGCACTGTCGACGCGGCTGACGTGACCGAGGCCGCCCCGATCGCCGGGCTGGCGATCACGACGACCGCCGCGGTCAGCAAGGACTGGACGGCGACCAGGTTGGCGGCACCGAAGAACGCCACCCGGTGAGGGCCGTCGAGGTCGTCACCGCCCAGGTGAGCGCCACCGCGACCCGGGCGAAGGTCCTCACCGCCAGCGGCATCATCCGGCCGTACTCGCCGGTGACGCTGGCCCGGATGGGCCGCACGCTGCTGACCTGGGGGCTGGGCCCCGCCGGCGGGTTCGCCGCGCTCGCGCAGCGCGCACCGGACCGGGTCGGGATCGTCGACGAGCTCGGCGAGCTCACCAACCGGGAGATCGACGACCGCGGCACGGCGCTCGCGGACTCCCTGCGCGGCATGGGCGTGCGCCCCGGCGAGGGCGTCGCGATCATGGCGCGCAACCACCGCGGGTTCGTCGACGCGACGCTGGCCGCGGCCAAGCTCGGCGCCGACATCCTCTACCTCAACACCGCCTTCGCCGGCCCCCAGCTGGTCGAGGTGCTGGACCGCGAGGGCCCCCGCGTCGTGATCTACGACGAGGAGTTCACCCGGCTGCTGTCGGGGGCCGAGGGCGTCCAGCGCGTGGTGGCCTGGACCGACTCCGAGGACCCCGGCGAGGTCACTGTCGAGCAGCTGATCGCCCGCGGCTCGGCCCGCGCCAAGCTCCCGGTCCCCGAGAAGCAGAGCCGCATCGTCATCCTGACCTCCGGCACCACCGGCACCCCGAAGGGCGCCCCGCGCAGCGAGGCCGGCCTGGACGCCGCGGTCGCCCTGCTCTCCCGGATGCCGCTGCGACGGGGATGGACCACCCACATCGCGGCTCCGCTGTTCCACACCTGGGGCTGGGCCCACCTGGCGCTGGCGATGCTGCTGGAGTCCACGGTGGTGCTGCGGCGGCGCTTCGACCCCGAGGACTTCCTGCGCACGATCGTGGAGCACCGCTGCGACTCCGTGGTCGTGATCCCGGTGATGCTGCAGCGCACGCTGCAGCTCCCGCAGGCCACGCTCGACTCCTACGACCTCTCCTCGGTGCAGGTCATCGCCTCGTCGGGCTCCGCCCTCCCCGGTGACCTGGGGCTGGAGTGGATGGACCAGTTCGGCGACCACCTCTACAACATCTACGGCTCGACCGAGGTCGCCTACGCGACGATCGCGGACCCGGTGGACCTCCGCGAGGCGCCCGGGACGGCCGGCAAGCCGCCGTTCGGCACGATCGTGAAGCTGTACGACGCCGACGACGCTCCCTGCAAGCCGGGCGAGCCGGGCCGCATCTTCGTCGGCAACGGCCTGCTGTTCGAGGGCTACACCGGGGGCGGCCACAAGGCGATGGTCGACGGGCTGATGTCCTCGGGCGACGTGGGCCGCTTCGACGAGAACGGTCGGCTCTTCGTCGAGGGCCGCGACGACGACATGATCGTCTCCGGTGGGGAGAACGTCTTCCCCCAGGAGGTCGAGGACTGCCTGACCCGCCACGAGGCGGTCGTCGAGGCGGCCGCGATCGGCGTGCCCGACCCGGACTTCGGCACCCGGCTGAAGGCGTTCGTGGTGGTCCGCGAGGGGTCCGAGGTCACCGAGGACGACCTCAAGGACCACATCAAGGCCAACCTGGCGCGCTACAAGGTGCCCCGCGAGATCGTCTTCCTGCCCGAGCTGCCCCGCAACGCCACCGGCAAGCTGCTCAAGCGCCACCTGGCCGAGGGCGAGCCGTCCTGACCGCCGTGCTGCCGGTCGGTGCCCCGGCACCCGAGCTCGGCCTGCGCGACCAGCACGGCCGCGAGGTCACCCTGGCGTCGTACGCGGGGGAGCGGGCGGTCGTGCTCGTCTTCTACCCGTGGGCGTTCAGCCGGGTCTGCACCGGCGAGCTGGACGCGCTGCGGGACCGGTGGGCCGACCTCGACCGGCCCGACGTCGCGGTGCTCGGGCTCTCGTGCGACCCGATGTTCTCGCTGCGCGCCTTCGCCGAGGCCGACGACCTGCCCTTCCCGCTGCTCTCGGACTTCTGGCCGCACGGCGCGGTCGCGACGGCGTACGGCGTGTTCGACGCCGAGCGCGGGTGCCCGCGCCGGTCGACCTTCGTGGTGGGGCGCGACGGGCGGGTGGCGTGGTCGGTGCACAACGCGATCGGCGAGGCCCGCGACGTCGAGGAGTACCTCGCGGTGCTCGACGGTCTGCGCGGGTAAATTCAGCGGTTTCGTTCGCGGATTCGGCTGACAACCTCGCCCGGCAGCGTGTCTAATCTTCCTTGCGGCCGCTGGTGACCCGAGACGCCAGCGGCCGTGCCAATTCTCGACGGAGCCCGTCGTCCCGCCCAGGGACGGCGGGCTTTGGTCACCCCGGAGCGTTTCGCGTAGGCTGCGGCCGGTCTCCAGGGCGTATAGCTCAGCGGTAGAGCCCCTCGCTTACAACGAGGTGGTCGGGGGTTCGATCCCCTCTGCGCCCACCGCTTCCCGCACCCGTCCGGCGCGGGAAGCCGTCCGCTCCGGTCAGCCCGGGATGTTGCCCTCGGGGGCGTCGGAGTACGGGTAGTTCTTGATGAAGGTGTCGACGGCCTCACCGCTGACCTTCCCGCAGTACTGCCAGACGCCCTGCTGCTTCTTGGCGTCGCCGCCGCCACCGGTCCAGTGCGTGAGCGCCAGGTGAGCGCCGCCGGGGAACGCCTCGCCGTCGGCCTTCAGCCACGGCACGACCAGGAACTTGTCGTCCAGGCCCGAGGTGGCCGGGAACTTCTTGGCGATCGCTTTCAGGTCGGTCATCGCGGTGCCGTCGGCGGCGAGGGTCTCGTCGTACCAGAGGATCGTGAAGCCGTGCTCCTCGTTGTGCACCAGCACCTCGACCTTGGGGCGGTCGTCGGCGGTGAAGAAGTGGCGCTGCATCGGCTCGGGCTGGGCGTAGTGCGGCCCGAACGCCGGCGGGGCGTCGGTGTAGGGGATGGTCTGACCGTCGGGCACGTGCTGGTTGTTGCCGCTCGCCGTCTTCTTCACCACGTCCTGGCAGGCCGCGGCCGACGAGGCGACGCCGATCGCCGAGAGGTCCTTGGCCGAGGCCTTCGACTGCTTGAGCAGGGGGACCGCGGCGACCGCGATGATGCCGATGCCGATGATCGCGACGATGCCGATCACGAGCAGGGTGCGGCGACGCTCCTTGCTCTGCTGCTCCTTGCGCATCTGCTCCACCAGCGCGCGGCGGTCGGCATCCTTGCTGGGCTTGGCCACGGGGGTCCGCTCCTCGGGTCGTCCGGGCACGTCGAGTCGCTCGAGTGCGGGTCGATCATAGGCGACCGGGGGTGGCCGTCCGGTCCGAACGGCCCTCGGGCGAGCGCCATCACAGCCCATCTTCAGGTGCCGCTCAGGTCTGTGGGTTCTGTGTGCCACCCGGGCGAGCCGGGCCGGCCCTACGCTGCCTCCATGCGGCTCGCCGACCTCGTCTCCCTGCTGGACAGCCACTACCCGCCTGCGTGGGCCGAGTCCTGGGACCGGGTCGGCCTCGTCTGCGGCGATCCCGACCAGGACGTCGCCACGGTGCTGTGTGCGGTCGACCCGGTCGAGAGCGTGGTGGAGGAGGCCCTCGACCTCGGTGCGGACCTCCTCGTCGTCCATCACCCGCTGCTGCTCACGCCGGTCAGCTCGATGGCCGCGAGCACGCCCAAGGGTCGGGTCCTGCACCGGCTGGTCCGCGGCGGGGTCGCGCTGTTCACCGCGCACACCAACGCCGACGTCCCCGCCCACGGGGTCAACGAGGCGATCGCGGACGCGCTGGGCCTGCAGGACCCGACCGTGCTGCTGCCCACCGACGGCGGCGGCCTCGACAAGCTGGTCACCTACGTCCCCGCCGACGCCGCCGACGCCGTACGACGCGCGGTCACCGAGGCCGGTGCGGGGGCGATCGGCGCCTACGACAGCTGCACCTTCAGCACCCCCGGCGAGGGGCGGTTCCGACCGCTCGACGGCGCTCGCCCCGCGCTCGGCCGCATCGGCCAGGTCGAGGTCGTCGACGAGGTGCGGATCGAGGCCGTCCTTCCCCGGCCGCTGCGTCGCGACGTGGTGCGGGCGCTGCGGGCGGCGCACCCCTACGAGGAGCCGGCCTACGACCTGGTCGAGCTGGCCGACCTGCCGTTCCCCCCGGCGACCGGGGGACCGCCCGCGGCAACCCGCGGCCACGGAAGGCTCGGCACCTTGGCGACCGAGCTCAGCCTGCGCGAGCTCGCCGGCCACGTCGCGGCCACCCTCCCGGTCACGGCCCACGGGGTCCGTGTGGCCGGCGACCCGGACCGGCGGGTGCGCACCGTGGCCGTCGCGGCCGGCTCGGGGGAGTCGCTGCTGGAGCTGGCCCGTCGCGCCGGGGCCGATGCCGTGGTCACCTCCGACCTCAAGCACCACCGGGCCTCGGAGTTCCTGGAGGAGCCCGGGCCCGCCCTGGTCGACGTCGCCCACTGGGCGGCCGAGTGGTGCTGGCTCCCCGTCCTGCAACGGGTGCTGACCGCGGGAGCGCAGGCCAGAGGCGCTACGGTGGACGTCCGGGTCAGCACGCAGGTGACGGACCCCTGGACCTTCCGCAGCTGAGGAGCAAGACCCTGAAAGCCGACCCGTTCGCCCAGCTGAGGCTGCTCGACGTGCAGGAGCTCGACAGCCGCCTCGACGCCCTGCGCCACCAGGCCGCGCACCCGCCCGAGGCCGCCGGGATCGCCGAGCAGACCGTGCGCCGGACCGACCTCGACGGCGCCATGCGCGACCTGCAGGTCGATGTCGACGACCTCACCCGCGAGCAGCGCAAGGCCGACGACGACGTCGAGCAGGTCAAGGGCCGCCGGGTGCGCGACCAGCAGCGCCTGGACTCCGGTGCGGTGAGCAACCCCAAGGACCTCGAGCGGCTCCAGCACGAGCTGGTCTCGCTGGACCGCCGGATCAGCGAGCTCGAGGACGAGGAGCTCGACGTCATGGAGCGCCTCGAGGAGTCCCAGGGCCGTCTCGCCGAGCTGCGCACCGCGATCGGCGACATCGACGTCATCCTGGCCGACCTGACCTCGTCGCGGGACAAGCGCCTGGCGGCGCTGCGCGAGGAGTTCGGGCGGGTGACCGCCGAGCGTGCCGCGGTGGTGGCCGACGTGCCCGCCGACCTGCTGGCCCTCTACGAGAAGATCCGCGAGAAGCAGAACGGGGTGGGCGCAGCCCTCCTGCGTGCTCGGCGTTGTGAGGGCTGCAGCCTGCAGCTCAACTCCGGTGACCTGGCCGTGATCGGCCGCAAGAGCCCCGACGAGGTCGTCCGCTGCGAGGAGTGCAGCCGCATCCTCGTCCGGACGGGCGAGTCCGGGCTGTGAGCTCCGGCTCGAGCCCGCGCTGGAGGTCGGTGGTCGTCGAGGCCGACGGCGGGTCGCGCGGCAACCCCGGCCCCTCGGCGTACGGCGCGGTGCTGAAGGACGCTGACTCCGGCGTCGTGATCGCGGAGAAGGCTGCTCGGATCGGCGTCACCACCAACAACGTCGCGGAGTACAGCGGGCTCCTGGCCGGCCTGGAGCTCTACCGCGAGCTGGCCGACGGGGCCGAGCTGGAGGTCCGGATGGACTCCCGGCTCGTCGTGGAGCAGATGGCGGGCAACTGGAAGATCAAGCACCCGGGGCTCAAGCCGCTGGCGACGCGGGCGGCCGCACTGGCGCCCGTCGGAGCGACGTACACCTGGGTGCCGCGGGAGCAGAACCGGCATGCGGATGCGTTGGCCAACGAGGCGCTCGACGGCCCCGAGGACGGCGGGATCCTGCGTGCCCCGGAGGACAGCGCGGACGTCGAGGTGGCCGCGGCCGTGCAGGAGGCGCCGCGCAGCACGACGGCTCGCGCCTCGGGCGGCGCGCCGGGTCGGCCGCCGTGGGAGCAGGGCCCGCCGACGATGCTGGTGCTGGTGCGCCACGGCGACACCGACCACACCCGGGACCGCCGCTTCAGCGGTCGCGACGGGGCCAACCCGCCGCTCAACGAGGACGGCCGGGCCCAGGTCCGCGCGACCGCCCGCTGGCTGGCCCCGCTCGCCGCCAACGACCCGGTGCTGCTGTCCTCGCCGTTGCAGCGCACCAGGGACACCGCGGCGATCCTCGCCGAGGAGCTCGGCGGGTTGCCGATCACCGTCGAGGCCGGCCTCGCGGAGGCGGCGTTCGGCACCTGGGAGGGCCTGACCTATGCGCAGGTGATGGAGCGGGACGGTGACGCGTTCGGGCGCTGGATCCAGGACGTCACCATGGTCGCCGGCGGGCACGGGGACTCGATGGCGTCGATGGACGAGCGGATGCGCGAGGTCGGCGATCGGCTGCGTGCGGCCTACCCGGGCCGGACGGTGGTGGCCGCCTCGCACCTCACCCCGATCAAGCTGCTGGCCGGCCAGGTGCTCGAGACCCCGCTCTCGGCACTGTTCCGCACCGAGATCACCCCGGCGTCCGTGACGATCCTGGCGTGGTACCCGGACGGTCGCGGGGTCGTCAGGCTGCTGAACGGGCAGCCCGCAGCCCACCACTTCGCCACCGGTGCGGGAGTCCGCTGACCGAGCGTCGGTGACGGGTCAGAGCGTGCCGACCACGACGTCGAGCTGGGTGGGCCGTCCGGCTCCGGAGCCGGACACCTCCGCCTGCCAGCCCAGGTCCCCCAGCAGCTCGACCAGGCGGGCGGGCCGCGTCGGGTTGGCGCCGTCCTCGAGCAACGACCGGACCAGACGGCCTTTGGTCGCCTTGTTGAAGTGCGAGACCACCTTCCGGACGCCGCCGACCTCGTGCAGGACGCGGACGGTCACCACGCGGGAGGCGTCGGCCTTCGTGGGCCGCCAGAACGGGGTGTACGCCGAGGACCGCAGGTCCACCACCAGGCCGGTGCCGGCCGCCTCCTCGACCGCCGGGGCGAGGTGCCGCGCCCAGAGCGCGGAGACCACCCCGATCCCGGGCAGCGCCACCTGGCCGGCGAGCCGGTAGGCCGGGATGCGGTCGGCGGGCCGCAGCAGCCCGAACAGCCCGGACGTGATGGCCAGCCTGGCGCCTGCCCGGCGCCTGGCAGCGGCGTCGAGGCTGTCGAGGGCGAGCGCCTCGTAGAGCACCCCGGTGTAGACGGCGTCCGCACGGGCGGTCGGCGCGGTGGCCAGCCGCCGGTTGCGCTCCACCTCGTCGGCCTGCGTCGGGCCCAGCCCCAGCACCCGCGCCGCCTCGTCCACCGGCCCGTCGCAGAGACGCACCAGGGCGTCGAGGACCTCGGCCCGCCCCTCCTGCAGGGTCGGCAGGCTCAGCGTGGCCAGGTCGAGGGGGCGCCCGCGTCGCGGCACGGCCTTGCCCTCGGAGGGAGGCAGGAGGATCAGCACGGGCCTCACCCTAAGGTGGTCGGGAGGTCACCCGGACGGGTGGTGCGGAGGAGGCGGTGGACGGTGCCGAGACGAGTCGTCCGGGTCTCCCCGGAGGTGGCCGACGTCGACGGCGCGACCCTGGCCCAGGGCGTCGCCCGCATCCAGCAGGAGCTCGGCGTCACCCCGGACTTCCCGGCCGACGTGCTCGCCGAGGCGGAGGAGTCCGCCCGGTCCCCGCGGCTCCCGGAGGTGGACCGCACCGACCTGCCCTTCGTCACCATCGACCCGCCGACCTCGCGCGACCTCGACCAGGCGATGCACCTGGAGCGGCACGGTCGCGGCTACCGGGTGCACTACGCGATCGCGGACGTGGCGGCCTTCGTCCGCCCCGGCGGGCTCGTGGACGCCGAGGCGCACCGGCGCGGCGAGACCCTGTACGGCGTCGGGGCGAAGGTCCCCCTGCACCCGCCGCTGCTGTCCGAGGGCGCCTGCTCGTTGCTGCCCGACGGCCCCCGGCCGGCCCTGCTGTGGACGATCGAGGTCGACGAGACGGGGGAGGGCACCGAGGTCCGGGTGGAGCGGGCGATGGTCCGCAGCCGCGCCAAGCTCTCCTACGACGGGGTGCAGGCCGACGTCGCCGCCGGTCGCGCCGACCCGATGTTCGGGCTGCTGGAGGAGATCGGCAGGCTCCGCCTGGAGCGCGAGAGGCTGCGCGGAGGGATCAGCCTGCCGCTGCCCGACCAGGAGGTCGACTGCGTCGAGGGCCGCTTCTCCCTGCACTACCGCGACCCGCTCCCGGTCGAGGACTGGAACGCCCACATCTCGCTGCTGACCGGCATGGGGGCCGCCTCCCTGATGATGCGTGGTGGCACCGGGCTGCTGCGCACGCTCGCCCCGGCCGACCCGCGCGACGTCGCCCGGCTGCACCGCGTCGCGCATGCCCTCCACGTCGACTGGCCCGAGGACGAGAGCTACCCCGACTTCATCCGCTCGCTGGACGCCGCGCGGGCCGACCACGCCGCGATGCTGACGGCGAGCACCTCCTTGCTGCGGGGGTCCGGCTACGTCGCCTTCCGCGACGGTGACCTGCCCGGCCAGCCGCTGCACTCGGCGCTGGCGGGGGAGTACGCGCACGTCACCGCGCCGCTGCGGCGGCTGGTCGACCGGTACGCCGGCGAGATCTGCGTGGCGCTGACCGCCGGGACCGAGGTGCCCGCCTGGGTGCTGGAACGGCTCGACCAGGTGCCGGCCGAGATGCAGGCGTCGACCCGGCGGGCCAACACCTACGAGCGGGCCGTGCTCGACCTGGTGGAGGCGGCGGTGCTGCGGGACCGGGTCGGGTCGGAGTTCGCCGGGATGGTGGTCCAGGTCAACGAGAAGGACCCCCGCCAGGGCGAGGTCATGGTCACCGACCCCGCCGTCGAGGGGCGCCTGCGCGACGACGAGCCGCTGCCGCTCGGGACCGACGTACGGGTGCGGCTGACGGAGGCGGACGTCGAGAAGCGCACGGTGGCGTTCGCGCTGGCCTAGACTCGGGTCGCGGATGAGCTGACCGGGCGGCCGCGGTCTCCCCTCGGGGAGGTCGAGGAAGGTCCGGGCTCCACAGGGCAAGGTGGTGGGTAACGCCCACCCGGGGTGACCCGCGGGACAGTGCCACAGAGAACAGACCGCCCCGTCGGCAACGGCGGGGTAAGGGTGAAACGGTGGTGTAAGAGACCACCAGCGCCCCCGGTGACGGGGACGGCTCGGTAAACCCCACTTGGAGCAAGATCAAGAGGGTCCCACCTCCTCCGGGAGAGGGGACCTGCGCGAGCGTTCGAGGGCGGCCCGCCCGAGCTCGCGGGTAGATCGCACGAGGCCGGCGGCAACGTCGGTCCCAGATGGATGGTCGCCCATCGCGAGTGCCGCAAGGCGCGCGAGGACAGAACCCGGCCTACAGGTCAGCTCATCCGTATCAGGCCCGTGACCTGCGGTTCTGGGTTTCGACGGGTCGTCCGCAGGGGGTCCGCACGAAGTCCGCGCGCGAGCGGTCGGCCACGACGGAGGAACGGGCAGCCGCCGGGGCTCCGCGGTGGGAGTCGGGCAGGATGGTGGGGCGAGGCACGAGGGCTGGGCGTCGCGGGGCACGGGACGCCCTACGCGGCGAAGTGCCATCCGGCGTTGAGTGCGCCGAGTGCCAGGCGGATGTGCTCGCGGGCATCGCCCGGCACTGACGCCGGCACCTGGTCGAGGGCGGCCAGCCGGGAGATGCCGTAGACCACACCCCACGCGATCGTGCATCGGGTGAGGACGACGGGCTCGCTGACACCGGGTGGCTGGCACGCCTCGACGGTGTCATGGAGGAGGTTCCAGTAGCGGATCGCGGCCTCCTGGAGCCAGGGGTGCTCGCTCTTGGCGATGTGCAGGACGTGGTCGAGATCATGGACGTGGGGGTCGTGCTCGACCCAGTCGACGTAGGCACCGGCGAGGGCTACGAGCCGTTCGAACGGGTCGTGGCCCGCCGATCGCACAGCAAGCTCGGCTTGAGCGGCTGCTCGATCCGCGCCCACCCCGGCGACTGCGGCCAGGAACCCTCGCTTGGACCCGAAGTGGACGTAGGGCGCCTGGTGGCTGACGCCGACCTCGTGGGCGACCTTGCGGAGGCTCAGTTGCTCGACGGGGGCGGCTCGAAGATGGTCCAAGGCGACCTCGACCAGGCGCATCCTCACCGAGTCCCCGCTCCGCCCCTCCGCCGCGAGCCGCACATTGACATTGTCAACCATGAGACCTACGGTAGCGGCGTTGACACTGTCAATGTAGGAGGTCGGGCGATGCGGCAGCGCGTGTTCGTCGAGACGAGAGTCGGCAGGCTGGCCGTCGACCAGGCCGGCTCCGATGCCGGGAGCCCAGCGGCCCTGCTCTGGCAGAGCCTGTTCATGGACGAACGGAGCTGGCAGCGCCTGCTTCCGCTCCTTCCCCAGGACCGTCGCTACGTCGTCGTCACGGGCCCGGGCCATGGGGCGAGCGGTGACCCCGGGAGGCGCTACACCCTGGCCGCGTGCGCAGATGCTGCGGCCGAGGTGCTCGACACGCTGGGCATCACTGAGCCGGTCGACTGGGTCGGCAACGCCTGGGGCGGACACGTGGGTGTGGTGTACGCCGTCGCGCGCCCGGCGCGGATCCGGTCGCTGGTCACGATCTGCTCGCCGATCCAGCAGCTGAGCCGGGCCGAGCGATGGCAGACGAGGTCGCTGCTGCTGGCACACCGGCTGGTCGGTCCAGCCGGCTTCATCGTCGACGCCGTCAGCGAGGCCATGCTCTCTCCCGCGAGTAGAAAGGACGATCCCGAAGCACTCGCCCTGGTGCGCGACAGCGTCAGGTCGGCCGATCCTCGAATGCTGCGCAACGCGGTGTCGTCCATCTCCTTGCACCGCGAGGGCCTCGCGTCGTTGCTGCCGCTGCTCGGCGCGCCGACCCTGATGATCACGGGCGGGGACGACCGGGGCTGGACTCCTGAGCAACTGCACGCCGCGGTTCACGACGTCCCCGATGGACAGGCAGCGGTCGTGCCGGGTGCGGCCTACCTCGCCCCGTTCGAGCAGCCCGCGTCGGTCGCTCGGCTTGTCGACGGGTTCTGGGCCTCGCTGGAGGCCGCCGAGGGGCGGATCGAGCGATGAGACCCGCCCGCGTCGCCTGCGTCGCCGGGGTGACGTACGTGGTCCTCGACGTGGTCGTCGGGGTGATGGCTGGCGCACCGCCGAGTCCGTCGGCGTCTCCGGCCGAGATCGCCAGCTACGTCGCCGACCATCGAGCCGGGCTTGGAGTAGGTCTGTGGTTGTTCGGCCTGGCGGCAGTGGCGCTGCTGTGGTGGTTCGGCGAGGTCTACCGCCGCATGGTCGACGCCGAAGCGGGACGACCGCGTCTTGCCGTGGTGTCCCTCGCGGGTCTCGTCCTCGGGGGCGTGTTCCCGTTTGCCTCGGCGTCGGCGCTCGCGACCCTCGCACTCGTGGACGACCCGCAAGCCCTGGTCACGCTGTACACCCTGGCTGCGGTGCTTCTCACCACGTCGGGATTCGGCCTTGGCGCGCACCTTCTTGCCACCAACGTGCTGGCCCTCCAGGCACGCCTGCTCGCGACGCCCCTGGCTGTTGCCGGCCTCATCGCCGCCACCGGCTTCCTCGTTGCAGGCGTTCTGGGCGCGATTCTCAACGATGCGACCCCCAGCACGGTCAGCCTGGTCGGCTTCGTCATCTGGCTCCTCTGGATCCTCGGGGTCAGCGCCCGCATGTGGGCCGGGGACGCCCACGACACCGGAGACCGCATCGAACGTGAAGCCCTGACATTTCGCCCCTCGCCGCCGTGATGCCGAACGGTCGACCGAGATCATCGTCCACACCGGACCTGGTCGCCGCCGTTGACCCCGATCGATCCCTCCGCGCACAGGTCGAGGGCAGGTCGGTCGTGCCGTCCTGCTGGGGAGAACGGGCGCCCACTCAACCTGGGTTGTCGGCCGGGTGGAAGACCCCCGAGACAGAGCAAACCGCCCACGTACGGGGGAGGACATGGGCGGTTCGCTTCGAAAAGCATAGACGGTCGGAGGTGATGCGCAACTGTGGCCCGGACCGGCGTGGCGCGCGGCGGGTCGTCACCCGCGGGTGGGGAGGATGGCGCAGGCGCTTGCGCAGGGACAGACTGAGCACCGGCGTGCACCTGCACGCCGTCACACGCCCGCCCGGGGGGAGCGGGCCAGAGGGAGGAACACCATGACATTGGGACCCATCGAAGTGCTGGTCATCGCCTTCCCCGGCAGCCAGTTCAACGGGCGGATCATCCCGGAGCTCGAAGCGGTGGTCGCGAACAACACCATCAACGTGGTGGACGGACTGCTCATCCACAAGACCGACGACGGGGAGGTCTCGATCATCGAGTTCGAGGACCTCGAGCTCGACGAGGGCCTGACCGCCCTGCGGGGGCTGGTCGGCGAGACCGTGCTGGACCTGGTCTCGGCCGAGGACGTGGACGAGTTCGCGGCGGGGGTCGAGCCAGGGTCGTCGGCGGCCGTGCTGGTCTTCGAGCACACCTGGTTCAAGCCGCTGCGCGACGCGATCGTCGACTCGGGCGGCATCCTGGTCGCCGACCTGCGCGTGCCCGGCGCCGTGGTCGACGAGGTCCTCGACAGCCTCGCGACCGTCTGACGACCCACCCCCCACCACCCCACGACGAGGAGACACACACATGAGGCGACGGATGGGCCGACCCGGACTGGTCGGCACGATGGCACGCACGGCCGTGATCGCGGGCACCGCCCAGGCGGTCTCGGGGAGCGTGCAGCAGAAGCAGATGGCGAAGGCCAACGCGGCGCAGCAGGCGGCGGCGCAGGACCAGCAGACCCAGGCGCAGCTCGCCGAGATGCAGGCCCAGCTCGCCGCGCTGCCCACGCAGCCGGTGGCGGCCCCCGCGGCGGCAGCGGCGGCGCCCTCCGGCGGCGGCGACCTGATCGCGCAGCTCGAGAAGCTGGCCTCGCTCAAGGCGGCCGGCATCCTCACCGACGAGGAGTTCTCAGCGGCCAAGGCCACCCTGCTGGCCTGAGGACGGATCCCGTCTGCGCAGCACCCCGCGGGCGCCGCGCAGACGGGTCCCGCCGCGTGCATCCCCCCAGATTGACCGATGGTGAGGCCGGTCCCGGCCGCCGCATGATCGCCTGGTGACGATGGGGGTGCGGGTGCGGAACAGGGCGGCGCTGCTGGCCCTGGTGACGACGGTCGCGTCGGGGGGCCTGCTGGTCGCGACCGCGTCCGGCGCCCGCGCCGTCCCCACCGCCGACTTCTCCTTCGGCCCCGACGCGCCGGCGGTCGCCGAGCCCGTCCACTTCACCTTCTCCGGCGTGTGCGACGTCGCCCCCTGCCGGATCCAGTGGCGGTGGTTCCGTGACGGCGGGAGCAGCCTGGGCACCGCGATGGGCGAGGGCGAGGAGCTCGACTACGCCTTCGCGGCGTCCGGTGACTACGCGGTCGTCGCGAAGGTCACCAACGCGACCAGCACCCATGGCTCGGCGAGCACGACCCGGACCGTCGTGGTGCGGGAGACCATCGACGACGCCGCCCCGGCGGTCCTCCTCGGCGCCTGGTCGAGCGTCGCCGACGCGGCGTCCTCGGGGGGTACCCACCGGAGCGCCGACGACAGCGCAGCCGTCGCCTCGCTCCGCTTCCGCGGTCGCTCCCTGTCGTACGTTGCCCGCACCGGACCCGACAGGGGAGTGGCCGGTGTCCGGGTCGACGGACGACGGGTGCGGCTGGTCGACCTCTACGCGCCCACGGAGGGCAGTCGCCTGGTCACCCTCCGCGGGCTGGGCGCCGGGGTCCACCAGGTGCAGGTCCGGGCGACCGGCGACCACGCCGCCGCCTCGACCGGCGCGGCGGTCACCCTGGACGCCTTCGTCGTCCGCGGGCGCACCGTGGAGGACACCAGCCTGAGCATCGGCTACGGAGGCTGGCGCGGCGGGTCCGCACCGGACGCGGTCGGCGGCGGCGTCCGGTCAGCCACCGCGGCAGGGTCGCGGGCCCAGCTCCGCTTCGACGGCGGCTCGGTCACCTGGCTCTCGGCCACCGGTCCGGGCGAGGGACGCGCGCGGGTGGTCATCGACGGCGTGCGCCGGGCGATCGTGGACGGGTACGCCGCCGACGCGTCCTGGCAGGTCGCTCACACCTGGGACGGGCTCGGGCCCGGGCTCCACACGCTGACTGTCGTGGTGCTCGGTCGGCACGCGGCCGGTGGCACCGGCGACCGGGTGGTGGTGGACGGGTTCGTCGTCCACTGACCCGCCCGCATCGGGTCAACCACCGAGCAGTGCCACGCCCACCCCGACGACCGCACAGGCGCCGAGGGTGCGCAGCGCACCCCAGCCGCGGCCGAAGATCAGCAGGAACGCGAGTGCCGTGATCGCGACCGCCCACCCGTCCAGTGACCCGGGCACGGGACGGTCGAAGGCGAACGGCCCGGTCGTGACGCGCACGGTGGAGGCGAAGAGGGTGTGCACCGCGAAGTAGAGGGCGAGGTTGGCGATCACCCCGACCACGGCCGCGGTGATCCCGGCCAGGGCGGCGGCGAGGGCCCGGTTGTGCCGCAGTCGCTCGACGTACGGGGCCCCCAGCAGGATGAACACGAAGCACGGCACGAACGTGACCCAGGTGGTCAGCAGCGAGGCGATCACCGCTGCGACCCAGGGATCCAGCGAGCCGGGGTCGCGGTAGGCGCCCAGGAACGCGACGAACTGCACGACCATGATCAGCGGCCCGGGGGTGGTCTCGGCCAGCGCCAGCCCGCGGACCATCTCGCCGGGGGCGAGCCAGCCGTACACGGTGACCGCCTGCTGGGCGACGTAGGCCAGGACGGCGTACGCACCGCCGAACGTGACCAGGGCGGCGCCACCGAAGAACCGCCCCTGGTCCACGAAGATGCTGTCCCGCCCGAAGACGGCGGCCAGCACCAGCACCGGCAGCACCCACAGGGTGCCGCCGATCCCCAGCACCAGCAGGCTGTGCCGGGTCGAGGGGCGCTCGTGGTGCAGCGCGTCGTCGCTGACCAGCGGAGGGGGACCGTCGTCGGGACCCGGCCCCTTCGGTGCGGTCAGCCCCGGGAAGCGGCGCCCGACCAGCCACCCGGCGAGCGCGGCCGCCGCGATCACCACCGGGAAGGGCACCGAGAACAGCGAGAGGGCCAGGAACGCGGCCGCGGCGAGGGCCACCGTCGACGGGTGGGTGAGACCGCGCCGGGAGACCTTGAGCAGCGCCTGGGCGACGATCGCGATCACGGCGGGGGCGACGCCGCGGAAGACGGCGGTGACCAGGTCGGTCTCGCCGTACGCCACGTAGATGCCCGAGAGCACCAGCAGCGCGACCACCCCGGGCAGGACGAACAGGGTGCCGGCGACCAGCGCCCCGCGGACTCCGTTGAGCAGCCAGCCGATGTACGTCGCGAGCTGCTGGGCTTCCGGGCCGGGCAGCAGCGTGCAGTAGCTGAGGGCGAAGAGGAAGCGGCGCTGGCCGACCCAGCGCTTCTCCTCGACCAGGACGCGCTGCATCACCGCGATCTGGCCGGCGGGCCCGCCGAAGGTCTGCAGCGAGATCGCGAACCAGGTGCGGGTCGCCTCCCGCAGCGGGATGACGTCCTCGCGGCGGCTGCGGCCGCCGCCCCGCAGGGTCAGAGCCCGACCCGCTGTCGGGCGGCGCGCACCACGGCGGGCAGCTGGCCGGCGACCAGGTAGTGCCCGACGCCGAGAGCGGCGGCCCGGGTCGGGTCGGGCTCGCGGCCGTCGCCCAGCCGCCACAGCTGGGTGGTGTACCAGACGGTCTCGGCCATGCCGTCGACCTTGCGCAGCCCGACGCGCTTGGGCGTCAGCGGCCGGACGCCCTCGGCGTCGCCGTCGAGGAGGCTGCGGGCGAGCTCGGGCTCGACCGCGAACGGGCGTCCGAGGCCGATCACGTCCACCGCCCCCGAGGCGAGCGCCTGCTCCATCCCGGCGCGGGTCCGGAAGCCGCCGGTGACCATCAGCGGGAGGTCGACCTCGGTGCGGAGCCGCTCGGCGAACTCCAGGAAGTACGCCTCGCGCTCGCGGGTGCTCTGCCGCTGGGTCACGCCCATCATCGCGGCCTTCTCGTAGGTGCCGCCGCTGATCTCCAGCAGGTCGACCCCGGCCTCGGCCAGGGCCTGGGCCACGAGGGCGGACTCGTCCTCGCTGAAGCCTCCCCGCTGGAAGTCGGCGCTGTTGATCTTCACCGACAGGATGCGCTCGTCGCCGATCTCGCGGCGGGTGGCCTCCACCAGCTCGAGCAGGAAGCGGCGGCGCCGAGCCGGGTCGCCGCCGTACGCGTCGGTGCGCTGGTTGGCCAACGGGGACAGGAACTGGCTGATCAGGTAGCCGTGGGCGCCGTGGAGCTGGACGCCGTCGAAGCCCGCGTCCACGACGATCCGCGCCGTACGGGCATAGGCCCGGACCAGATCGGCGATCTCCTCGACGGTCAGCGCGCGGGGGGTCGAGAAGACGCCCATCATGCCCTTGAGGCCGATCGCCGACGGCGCGACCGGGCGCGGCGAGAGGCTGCGCGGCGACTGCCGACCGGGATGGTTGACCTGCACGATCGCCTTGGCGCCGTGGGCGGTCGCCCCGGCGGCCCAGCGACGGAGCCGGGCCAGGTCACGGTCGTCGGACACCACGACATTGGCGGGCTCACCGAGCGCGCGCGGGTCGACCATGACGTTCCCGGTGACCAGGAGCCCCGCCCCGCCGGCGCCCCAGCGCTCGTAGAGCCGGATGAGGGCCTCGCTCGGCCCGTGGTCGGCGGCGGCCAGCTGCTCGGAGAGGGCGGCCTTGGCGATCCGGTTGGGCAGGGTCGCGCCGCAGGGCAGGGTCACGGGGGTGGCGAGCATGGCGCCCATCGTAGGGAGCCCGGCCCGGGACCTCGGTCCCGTCTCGGATCAAACGCCTCCGGGGCGGAGCAGATCACGGTTACGGTCACGCCGTGGCTAGCACTGCTCGGACGCCTCGATCCGACTCGTCGCTGCCCGAACCGACTCCGTCGACGACTCCCGAGCTGTCCAGCCTGCCACGTGCGAGCCAGGCAGTCGCGATCTTCGTGATCGTCACTGCCGTGCTGGTCCTGCTCGGCTGGGCGGTCGGAGCTCCCACGATGACGTCGGTCTTCCCGCGTGCGGCGAGCATGAAGGTGAACACCGCCCTGTGCCTGCTCGCGCTCTCCCTCAGCCTCCTGCTTCCGGAAGCGTCCCGGCTCCGCCCGGTCCTGCTTGCGTTCGCGTTCGTCGTGGCGTCGATCGTGCTCGTCGAGCACGTGACGGGGACCGGTCTCGGCATCGACGAGCTGCTGTGGTCCGACCTGGCCAGCGCCGGCACCAACGCCCCGGGGCAGATGGCGCCCGCCACCGCCGTGGGCGTCATCGCCCTCGCCCTGTCCCAAGCCGCCCTGATGCGTGGTCGCCGGACGGCCGCGAGCGCGACGGCTCTCGTCGCGGCCCTGATCGGCGGACTGGGGGTGATCGCCTACGGGTTCGGGGTCGAGTCGATGTACGGCGTGGGCTTCGCCGCCACCGTGGCGTTCAACACCGCTGTGGCGTTGGTGGCACTGGCCGCAGCGTGTGCGTTGGTCAACCCGTCGTCGGTGCTGGTCTGGGTGCTGCAGGGCCGGGGAGCGGGGTCGATCCTCATGCGGCGGATGGCGCCGGTGGCCATCATCGCCGTCCCTGCCTTGGGGGCGGTCCATCTGGCGGGTGAGACCGACCACGTCTACGACCAGCATGTTGCCATCGCCCTCACCGTGACGCTTGCGGGCGGCCTGATCCTGGGGGTGTCGATCCTGGCCGCGCGACGGCTCGACGAGGTCGACGACGCCCGGGCCGCGACCCTGCACGAGCTCGAGATGCTCAACAGCGGGCTGGTGAACGGCCGGGACGAGGAGTGGCGCCGCGCGGAGGAGCTGAGCCGCAGCCTGGAGCTCGAGCGCGCGATGTTCCGCCGCGCCGTGGCCAAGGTCGACGACCTCGTGTGGACCCTCGAGATCGGCCCCGACGCCGAGCCCACCGTGGTCTTCTCCACCTCCAACGCCGGCGGCCTGGTCGGCGGTGAGCTCCCCGCCGGGACCGAGGTGCTGCAGCGGCTCCACGAGCTCTGCCACCCCGCGGACGTGATGGCGCGGGACCGGTTCCAGGCCCAGGTGGCCGCGGGGCGGCCGGCCGAGGTCGAGCTGCGGGTCGTCGGGCTCGACGAGCGGGTCCGGTGGGTCTGGTCGCGGGCCACCCCGCGTCGTACCGGCGGCAGGCTGTACGCCGACGGCATCACCACCAACGTCACCGACCGGCACGAGCTGGCCGACAAGCGGGACCGGCTGCTGGCCGCCGAGCGCGACCAGGTGCGCCAGCTCCGCGAGATCAACCGGCTGCGCGAGGAGTTCCTGGCCATCACGGGTCACGAGCTGCGCACGCCGCTCTCGGCGATCCGCGGATACGCCGACCTGCTCCTGGAGGACCCCGATGTGGACGGCCGGCAGCGCCGGCAGGTCGAGGTGATCGCCAAGCGGGCCCGCCAGCTCCACCAGCTCGTCGACGACCTGTTCGAGCTGACCCGCTTCGGCTCCGGGCTCGACACGCTGCACCTCGAGGACGTCGTGCTGGGGGACCTGCTGCGCGACGTGGTGGACGCGCACCGGCCCGCGGCGAAGGAGAGCAGGCTCGAGGTCACCTGCACGGGCCTGGAGGCGATCACCCTCCGCGCCGACCCGGTCCGGCTCCGGCAGGTGATGGACAACCTGCTCACCAACGCCGTGCGCTACACGCGCCCTGGTGGCACGATCCAGGTCACCAGCGCGCGCCCGGACGTCCGGACCGTGGAGGTGCAGGTGATCGACGACGGCATCGGCATCCCCGAGCGGGAGCGCGAGTGGGTCTTCGACCGGATGTTCCGCGCCACCAGCGCGCACGAGGCCGGCATCCAGGGCACCGGCCTCGGGCTCGCCGTCGTCCGCACCCTGGTGGAGGCTCACGACGGGCAGGTCTCGGTGGAGGCGAACCCGGGCGGGGGCACGGTCTTCACCGTGCGGTTGCCCGTCGCCGGGCCTCACCCCCAGGTCGGGGCGCTGCCGGCCGAGCCGCGGGGCAACGACGCGGTGGCGCCGCCTCCACCGGTCTGACGAGGCGCTCCGCCTGACGTGTACTTTCGGCTCAGCACGGGAACTGTGCGAGCAGCGAGAGGAGCGTGCCATGGCCGACGAGGAGTACTGGTTCTGCCTGACCCACCACCAGGTGGAGGGGCGGGACGGCTGCCGCAACCAGGACCGGCTCGGACCCTATGCGACGTCCGAGGAGGCGGCTCACGCGCTCGAGAAGGTTCAGGAGCGCAACCAGGACTGGGACAGCGACCCGGACTGGAACGACGACGCCGCAGCCGGCAGCGGGTCCACCGACGCCTGAGCCGGCGCCGTGCCTGATCTCCAGAAGTCCGGCTCCTTCATCGGGATGGCCGGCATGGCCGTCACGGCCTTCCTCTACTTCTTCTCCGGGCTGCTCGCCCCGCTGTGGGCCGTCCTGGTGCTGGTCGCCTTCTGGGTGGTCCTCTTCGTGCTGGCCTGCCGCTGGTTCGGCACCCACCCGGTCCGGGTCTTCTGGCTGCCCCTCCTCGCGGCGGTCGTCTGGTTCGCGGCGTTGAACGCCGGCGGCGCCTGGCTCGGCTGGACCGCCTAGAGCGCGCTGGGTCTGCTTCCGTGCCCCCTTGCACGCCTGCTAGTCAGTGTTACTATCTACTGGTAGTCAGCAACACTGAGTAGCAACCGGAGGGCTCCTCGTGGGCAAGCAGATGACCGAGATGCTCAAGGGCACGCTGGAGGGCATCGTGCTCGCGATCCTGGCCGGCCGGTCGGCGTACGGCTACGAGATCACCGCCCGGCTGCGCGACGAGGGCTTCGCCGACATCGCCGAGGGCACGGTCTACGCCCTGCTGGTGCGGGTGGAGCAGCGCGGCCTCGTCGACGTCGAGAAGGTGCCCTCCGAGAAGGGCCCGCCGCGCAAGGTGTACTCCCTCAACGACCAGGGCCAGGCCTACCTGGACGAGTTCTGGAGGACCTGGAGCTTCCTCTCGGACCGGCTCGCACAGCTCCGCGAAGGAGGACGATGACCATGGCGATCTCGACCCTGGTCTCCAGGCTGGTCGGCGAGAAGCGCCGCTGGCGGCAGTACAAGGCCCGCACCCGCGAGCTCCCCACGAGCTACCGCACCGCGATCGAGGCCCTGGAGCGGTACCTGATGTGCTTCGGACCCGGCGACGGGGACACCGCGGCCACCATGTTCGAGGACCTCGCCGACCTGTTCGAGCAGAGCGCTGCGACCGGGACCCCGGTCCGCGCGATCGTGGGGGAGGACCCCGTCGAGTTCGCCGAGACGTTCCTGGCCAACTACCCCACGGGGTCCTGGATCGTGAAGGAGCGCCGGCGGCTGGCCGGAGCCCTCGACCGGGCCGACCAGGAGGACCACCCGGACGGAGAGCTGCGATGAGCGCGACCCTCACCGCCACCGCGATCCGGGTCCGTGACCTCGAGAAGTCCTTCCAGGACCTCCACGTGCTCCGAGGGGTCGACCTCGACGTGGCCCGCGGGAGCATCGTGGCCCTGCTCGGCTCCAACGGTGCCGGCAAGACCACCCTGGTCACCATCCTCTCCACCCTGCTGGCACCCGACGCCGGCACCGCCTCGGTCGCGGGCTTCGACGTCGCCACGCAACCGGACCGCGTGCGCCAGGCGATCAGCCTGACCGGTCAGTTCGCGGCGGTCGACGAGGTCCTGACCGGGCAGGAGAACCTGGTCCTGATGGCTCGGCTTCAGCACCTGCCCGAGCCCAGGGCCGTGGCCGAGGACCTGTTGGACCGCTTCCAGCTCACCGACGCGGCGCAGCGGCGGGTCGCGACGTACTCGGGCGGCATGCGGCGCCGGCTCGACATCGCGATGAGCCTGGTCGGCAGTCCCCCCGTGGTCTTCCTCGACGAGCCCACCACCGGGCTGGACCCGCAGTCGCGCAGCGAGGTGTGGGCCAGCGTCCGCGAGCTGGCCCAGCAGGGGACGACGGTGCTGCTCACCACCCAGTACCTCGACGAGGCCGAGCAGCTCGCCGACCGGATCGCCATCCTCCACGACGGGCGGATCATCGCCGACGGAACCCTCACCGAGCTCCGGCGCCTGCTGCCCCCCGCCACCGTCGAGTACGTCGAACGGCAGCCCACCCTGGAGGAGATCTTCCTCGCCGTCGTCGGTGCGTCGGCTGGCGCCGACACCCACCGCCCACCGGAGGAGGACCGATGACCACGCACACCCTCGGCGACACCACCGTCCTGCTGGGCCGCTCGCTGCGCCACGTCACGCGCAGCCCGGACACCATCATCACGACCGCCGTCATGCCGATCGCCTTCCTGCTGCTCTTCGTCTACGTCTTCGGCGGGGCGATCGAGACCGGCACGAGCAGCTACGTCGACTACCTGCTGCCCGGCATCCTGCTCATCACGGTCGCCTCGGGCATCTCCTACACCGCCTACCGGCTGTTCCTCGACCTGCAGAGCGGGATCTTCGAGCGACTCCAGTCGTTGCCGATCGCGCGGTCCGCTGTGCTCTGGGCGCACGTGCTGACCTCGCTCGTCGCCACCCTGGTGTCGGTGACGGTGGTCGTCGCCGTGGCGGTGCTGATGGGCTTCCGCTCGGGAGCCGGTGTGCTCGCCTGGCTGGCCGTGGCGGGGCTGCTGGCCCTCTTCACGCTGGGGCTGACCTGGCTGGCGGTCGTCGCCGGCCTCTCGGCGAAGAGCGTGGACGGCGCGGCCGCCTTCTCCTACCCCCTGGTCTTCCTGCCGTTCGTCAGCTCGGCGTTCGTGCCGACCGACACCATGCCCGGTCCGGTGCGGGCCTTCGCGGAGCACCAGCCGGTGACCTCGATCGTCGACACGCTGCGAGCCCTGCTCGCCGGCCAGCCGGTCGGGTCCGACGGCTGGGTCGCGCTGGCCTGGTGCCTCGGGCTCCTCGCGCTGGCCTACCTGCTCGCGATGGCCACCTACCGGCGCCGGTCGCGGCGCTGACGCCGGACCTCAGAAGGTGTGCTCGGGACCGGGGAACTCACCCGTCGCCACGTCGTCGGCGTACGCCCGGGCCGCCTGCACCATCACGCCGTGCAGGTCGGCGTACGTCTTGACGAAGCGGGGGAGCCGGCCCGTGCGCAGGCCCATCATGTCGGTCCACACCAGGACCTGCGCGTCGCACCCGTTGCCGGCGCCGATGCCGATGGTGGGGATGGAGAGCTTCGCGGTCACCTCCGCCGCGACGTCGCCGGGCACCATCTCCATGACCACCGCGAACGCGCCGGCGTCCTGCAGCGCAAGCGCGTCGGCGAGCAGCTTCTCCGAACCCGACCCGCGGCCCTGCACGCGGTAGCCGCCCAGGGTGTGCTCGGACTGCGGGGTGAACCCGATGTGCGCCATCACCGGGATGCCGCCCTTGACCAGCAGCTCCACCTGCGGAGCCATCTCGGCCCCACCCTCGAGCTTGACGCAGTGCGCGTCGGCCTCCTTCATGAAGCGGACCGCCGTGTGGAAGGCCTGCTCGGGGGAGGCCTGGTAGGACCCGAACGGCAGGTCGGCGACCACGAGCGCGTAGGTCACCGAGCGGGTCACCGCCCGGACCAGCGGGATCAGCTCGTCGACGGTCACCGGCAGCGAGGTGACGTTGCCGAAGACGTTGTTGGAGGCGGAGTCGCCCACCAGGAGCACCGGGATCCCGGCCTCGTCGAACGTCGCGGCGGTGTACATGTCGTAGGAGGTCAGCATCGCCCAGCGCTCGCCGCGCGCCTTCATCTCCTGCAGGTGCGGGATGCGGACGCGCTTGCGGGCCGTCCCGCCGTCGCTGGTGCTGCTGGTGCCGGGGACGCCGCCGTACGGCGCGGGCTGCTCGGTCATGGCGTCCAATCTAGCCACTGGGCCCGGGTGAGCCGGTACAGCACGTGCGGCCGGACCGGGTGGCCCTCGGGCACCCGGGGGTGGTCGAAGTCGCCGGCGAGGTCGCGCGTCATCCCGATCCGCCGCATCACCGCCTGGGAGGGCTCGTTGATGGTGGCGGTGAAGGAGACGACCTCGTCGAGGTCGAGGGTGGTGAACGCGTGCCGGAGGCAGGCCCGGGCCGCCTCGGTGGCGTACCCGTGGCCCCAGGCATCGGGGACCAGCCGCCAGCCGATCTCGACGCACGGCGTGAAGGCCGTCTCGTACGGCGGCACGGCCAGCCCGACGAACCCGAGGAACGGCCCGCCTCCCCGGGGCTCCACGGCGTACAGCCCTAGCTCGCCGGCCGCGAGGCGGTCCCGCTGGAGGGCGACGAAGGCGACGGCCTCGTCGTACGTCATCACGCGGGTGAAGTAGCGCATCACGTCGCGATCGTTGGAGAGCGCGAACATCGCCCTGACGTCGTCCTCGGTCCAGGTGCGCAGAAGCAGGCGTTCGGTCAGCAGCACCCACCCACCATGGCAGGATCGGGCCGTGGACTTCACCTCCGCCTACGCGCACGGGTACGCCCGGCTGGCCGCCTGCACCGTGCCGGTCGCCGTGGCCGACCCGGCCACCAACGCCGCCACGGTGCTGGCCGAGGCCCGGGCCTGCCACGACGAGGGTGTCGCGGTGGCGATCTTCCCCGAGCTGAGCCTGAGCGGCTACGCGATCGACGACCTGGTGCTGCAGGACCCGCTCCTCGACGCGGTCCGCGACGCCTTGGACGAGGTGGTGGCCGCCAGCGCCGGGCTGCGGCCGGTCCTCGTCGTCGGCGCGCCCCTGGCCGACGGCAACCGGGTCTACAACTGTGCCGTGGTCATCCACGCGGGCAGCGTGCTCGGGGTGGCGCCGAAGTCCTACCTGCCCACGTACCGGGAGTTCTACGAGCGCCGCCACTACGGCCCCGGCGACGACCGTCGCGGCCGCACGATCCGGGTCGGGGACCGCGATGTGCCCTTCGGGCCCGACCTGCTCTTCGCGGCCACCGACGTCGCGGGGCTGGTGCTGCACGTCGAGGTCTGCGAGGACATGTGGGTGCCGGTGCCGCCGAGCGCCGAGGCCGCCCTGGCCGGTGCGACGGTGCTCGCGAACCTGTCCGGCAGCCCGATCACCGTGGCCCGGGCCGAGGACCGCCGGCTGTTGGTGCGCTCGGCCAGCGCCCGCTGCCTGGCGGCCTACCTGTACGCCGCCGCCGGGGAGGGCGAGTCCAGCACGGACCTGTCCTGGGACGGCCAGACGATGATCTACGAGGCCGGCGACCTCCTCGCCGAGACCGAGCGGTTCCCCGAAGGACCGCGCCGGTCGGTCGCCGACGTCGACCTCGACCGGCTCCGCCAGGACCGGCTGCGGCAGGGCACGTTCGACGACAACCGTCGTACCCATGCGGCCCGCGCCGACGCCTTCCGTACGGTCGCCTTCACCGTCGACCCACCCGCCGGGGACATCGGGCTGCGTCGCAAGGTGGACCGCTTCCCCTTCGTGCCCGACGACCCCGCGCGCCTGGCGCTGGACTGCTACGAGGCCTACAACATCCAGGTCTCCGGCCTCGAGCAGCGGCTCCGCGCGATCGGCCAGCCGAAGGTCGTCATCGGCGTCTCCGGCGGGCTCGACTCCACGCACGCCCTGATCGTGGCCGCTCGGGCGATGGACCGGCTAGCCCGCCCGCGCAGCGACATCCTGGCCTACACGATGCCCGGCTTCGCCACCGGCGAGACCACCAAGGCCAACGCGACCCGGCTGTCGACGGCCCTCGGCGTGACCTTCGCCGAGGTCGACATCCGGCCCGCCGCGCGGCAGCTCCTGGAGGACCTGGACCACCCGTTCAGCGACGGCGAGCCGACGTACGACATCACCTTCGAGAACGTCCAGGCAGGGCTGCGCACCGACTACCTGTTCCGGTTCGCCAACCACCTCGGCGGCATCGTGCTCGGCACCGGGGACCTGTCCGAGCTCGCGCTCGGCTGGTGCACCTACGGCGTGGGCGACCAGATGTCGCACTACACCGTGAACTCCGGGGTGCCGAAGACGCTGATCCAGCACCTGATCCGCTGGGTGGTCGCCGAGGGGCTGTTCACCGCGGACGTCAACGAGGTGCTCTCCGAGATCGTCGAGCAGGAGATCACCCCGGAGCTGATCCCGACCGAGGAGGGCCAGAAGCCGCAGGCCACCGAGGACACCATCGGTCCGTACGCGCTGCAGGACTTCACGCTCTTCCATGTGCTGCGCTACGGCTACCGGCCGAGCAAGATCGCCTTCCTCGCCCAGCACGCCTGGGGCGACGCCGAGGCAGGGGACTGGCCTGTCGGCTACCCGGAGTCGCGGCGCACGTCGTACGACCTGCCCGTGATCCGGCAGTGGCTCGAGGTCTTCGTGAAACGGTTCTTCGCGTTCAGCCAGTTCAAGCGCTCCGCGCTTCCCAACGGGCCGAAGGTGCTCGCCGGAGGCTCCCTGTCACCGCGGGGTGACTGGCGCGCCCCCTCGGACGGCAACGCCGCCGCCTGGCTCGCCGAGCTCGACCGCAACGTCCCCCGCTGACCTGGCGAGCAGCACTCGGTGGTCGAGTAGGGCCGGAGCCTGCGGAGGCCCGTGTCGAGACCCGGTGGGTGGTGCGGGGTCTCGACACGGTCGCTCGTTCCTCGCTCCCTACTCGACCAGCGAGTGGTTTTCGGTGGTCGAGTAGGGCCGGAGCCTGCGGAGGCCCGTGTCGAGACCGGGTGGGTGGTGGGGGGTCTCGACACGGTCGCTCGTTCCTCGCTCCCTACTCGACCAGCGGGTGGTTTTCGGTGGTCGAGTAGGGCCGGAGCCTGCGGAGGCCCGTGTCGAGACCGGGTGGGTGGTGGGGGGTCTCGATACGGTCGCTCGTTCCTCGCTCCCTACTCGACCAGCGAGGCGACAGTCGCGGCGCTGAGCCGCCGGTCAGCGGGGGCGCACGGTGGCCGACAGGGACGACGGGGGGCTGTCCCCGACGGCGTTCAGGGCCACGACCTGGAACCGGTACGTGCCCGCCGCGAGGCTGAACTCGTACTTGCGGGCCGACGGCACGGCGGTGACGAGCTTGTCGAGGGTGAGCGACCCGTTCGGGTTCACCAGGTACGCCGCCACCTGGTAGCCGGTGATCGGGCTGCCACCGGTCGACTTCGGAGCCGTCCAGTTGGCGATGGCGGTCAGCGCACCCCCCTTGGCGCCCTGGGCCGCCGCGCCGATCGTGGGGGCGCCGGGCGGGTTGCCCGGGGTGATCGCGCCGGACGCCGTGGACCACGGGCTGGTGCCGACGGCGTTCAGGGCCTGCACCTTGAACGTGTACGCCGTGCCGTTGGTCAGCCCGGTGACCGTGCCCTCCGGAGCCGCGCCGGCGACGGTGACCGTCTTGACCAGCGTCGTGCCCTTGAGCACCTGGACGTTCCAGCCGTTCACCGGCGAGCCGCCGTCCGAGCCGGCCACCCAGGTCAGCGAGACCGAGCCGCTGGACGCCGTACCGTCCACGAAGGTCGGTGCCGACGGGGCGGTGGCGACCGGGGTGACGGGCGCCGTCGGTGCGGACCACTCGCCGGGCCCGAAGGTGTTCATCGCGCGCACCTGGAAGGCGTACGCCGTGCCCGGGGTGAGCCTGCCGACCACGTAGGTCGTGGTGGTGCTCGCGATGCCGGTCACCGTCCGGACGACCTGGCCGCCGGCGAGCACCTGAATGACGAAGCCGGTGTTGGGGACCCGGTCGCCGACCGGGGCGGGCGTCCAGGTCACCGTGGCGGTGTCCGCGGTGGCGGTCACCTTGGTGATCGTCGGCGCGGCCGGGGGAGCGGTGCTGACCGTGCGGTCGGAGAACTGCAGGAGCTCGACGTTGCGCAGGGTGTCCGCGCCGTCGACCCACTTCTGGCCGAGCTGCTTGAGCAGCGGCGCGGTCTGGGTGACCGTGACCGAGCCGTCCGCGTTGCGCACGATCGTGTAGTCCGAGCGGGCCCCGAAGAACAGCGCGCGGTCCTGGGACCCGTCGGCGGGCGCGGTGACGATCTCCCGGACGGCGACCAGCTGGCGCGGCGAGACGGTGCCGTCGAAGACGGCGGCCTGCAGCGTCTTGGTGCTGCCTGCCCGGTAGGGCTTCTCCAGCGAGGTGGTGGAGCCGATCTCGGTGGCGGGGTCGGCGGGGTCGGTGCGGACGCTGAGCCGGACCTGGATCATGCGGTCGCCGTCGATGACGTCGTCGCCGCCGCGGCCCTCGAACACGTCCGAGCCGCCGCCGCCCAGCAGGATGTTGCCTTCGCCCCAGACCGGGCCGGTCTGCGGGCAGTCGCGGGCTGCGGAGAGCGCCGCGACCGGGGCCACGTCGAAGCTCGGGGCAGGCAGGAGGGCGCCGAGGCCCTTGACCCGGTTGATGCCGGCCTGGTCCAGGACGTCGCAGCCCTCGAGGCCGCCGCCGCTGACGAGGCGCTGCACCTCGTTGTCGCCGCGCAGGACGTCGTCGAAGTTCGAGCCGGACAGGCCCTCGTTCTCCAGCCACCGGTCCCGGTTGACGGCGACCACGCCGCCACCGCCCGGGCCGCCGCCGTTGACGAGCATGTCGTCCTCCGTGCCCGCGGTGTCGAACTGGTGGATCGTCCAGTCGTAGCCGCCACCGCCGAAGAAGTGGTCGAGCGACTGGCCGCCGGCCATGATGTCGTCGCCGTTCTCGCCGTCGTACGCCGTGTCGCCGGCGCCGCCGACGAGGATGTCGTGACCGGCCGGGTCGTTGCCGCGAAGCCCGGGGATGAGGCCACCCTCGTCACCGGACAGGGCATCGACGCCCAGGCCGCCCTCGGCCCAGTCCGAGCCCTGGCCACCCAGGTAGGTGTCGTTGCCGGTGCCCAGCAGGGAGAAGTCGTCGCCGAGGCCGGCGAAGGTCTCGTTGTCTCCTGCTCCGCCGTTGGTGACGTCCTTGCCGGCGCCGCCGAACAGGATGTCCAGCCCCGGGCCGGCGTCGATCGCGTCGTCGCCGGGACCGCCCTTGAGCACGTCGAGGCCGCCGGCGTCGGTGAGGACGTCGTCGCCCTCGCCGCCGAGCGCTACGTCGTCGCCCGTGCTGGTCTCGATCCGGTTGTCGCCCCCGTTGCCCCAGAAGGTGTCGTTGTCGTTGCCACCGACCACCCGGTCGGCGCCGGCGCTGCCGTTGTAGACAGCCTGGCCGTTGATGCCGGCCGGGTCGACGGTGTTGGTCGCGCGGTACTGCAGGGTGCCGTCGGGCTTGCGGAGCAGCAGCGCCCTCTCGTCGCACGGGGTGGTCGGGTCGTCGGCCACGGTCGAGCCGGACCGGGCGTAGCCGTCCTTGGTGCCGTCGAGGTGGGCGAGCTGGAAGCGGCAGTCGGCGACGGCGAAGACGTCGGCCTTCAGCGAGTGCGTGTTGTCGGTGTTGCGCTGGATGAGCTCGGCCAGCGAGCCGCCGTCGACCTGCGCCAGCAGGTTGAGGCCCGGCAGCCGGTTGAGGTAGTAGAACCGGTCGCCGTTCTGGAGGTTGGCGAGCGTGTTCTCGAAGACGTAGTTGAAGGTGCTGCCCAAGTGGCCGCCGAAGGGGGCCGTGGCCTCGGCGAGCCCACCGATCCACAGGTCGACAGAGTCCAGCCCGGTCGGGCGGTCGGCCCACGCTCCGGTCGACTCGAGGAAGTCGATCGCGTCCTGGGTCGGCATGGTGCCGTCGGTCGGGTTGACCAGGGCCTGCGCGGCGGCACGCTTGGCCTTCGCGGTGGTCACGTCGTCGTCGGTGCCGGCCTGGCCGTCGGGGCCGCTGTCGCGCACCGTCGGGTGGGTGCCGTAGGCGGCGACGAGGTTGACCAGGGACTCGGGGTGCTTGAGGCTCTGGCCGAAGTCGTTCCAGCTCGCGTACGGCGTGAGCTGGCCGTCGTTGGTCAGGTCGTGCAGCTCGCGGCGGAACCGGTTCAGCGTGGGCACACCCTCGGAGCGACCACGGGCCAGGTTGAGCGTGGCCAGGTCGAGCGGCAGGCCGAGCAGGTTGTTGCGCAGCGTCTCGGGCACGAACTCGTCGATCTCGGCGCCGACCTGGTCCGACATCCCCATCAGGATCCCGCCGGCCGCGGCCTGCGGGCTGACCGGGTCGCCGTGCTGGTCGCGGAAGTACTCGACCGGGTTCAGGAAGCCGTCCAGCAGCGGGATCGAGTAGTCGGTGGTGTCGGGCGCGGTCCGGCCGATCGTGTCGGTCAGCATCGAGTGGCCGAACCGGTAGACGGCGTGGGCGAACTCGGCCGGGATCGAGGCGTCGATCTCCGGGTGGTACGCCGCGAAGGGGACCAGCCCGGGCTGCAGCTTGCGGGCGAACTCCTCGAAGACGATGTGCTGGTACTCCATCTCGGTGACGAACCGGGCTGCCTGGAACAGGCGCTGTCCGTAGCCCCAGCCGGCCGGGCCGGCGCCACGCCAGGTCGCCAGCGCGGCCTGGCCCTTGGCCGAGGTGTCCTCGCGCAGCACCCGGTCGATGTCGGCGACCAGGCGGTTGTGCTCGGACTCGAAGACCTGGTGGATCGAGGAGAGGCCGATGTTCTCGTTGGCCCGGCCGTCCCCGGCGATGAAGTGGGCGTCCAGGAGCTCGTCGTCGTACGTGCCGGGCACCTGGGCGGCGACGTCGCTCGAGGCGGTCGCGTCGGCGTCGGGCGCCGGGGCAGCGGGCGGCGTGGCCGGGTCGTGGTCGAGGTCCTGCGGCGACGGGTCGGCGTTGTGCGCGATGTCCGTCAGGAACGGGGTGTCGAAGTGGACGGCGTCCGCGGGCACCCGGACCGGCGACGCCAGGTCGCCCTCGACCAGGCCCGAGCGGGTCACGTACTGGGGCAGCCCGTGGGGGCCGGGCAGGAAGTTGCCGTAGGGGTCGACGGCCAGCATCGGCACGTCGGTCGCGTCGGCGTCGACGAGCTGCAGCCCGAGCACCTCTGCGGCCTGCCGCTTCACCGACGCCCAGGTCGCCATGCCGGTCTCGCCGACGCTCCCGGGCAGGCCGCCGAGCAGGCGGCCGGTGTCGACCGGGGTGCCGGTGACCGAGGTGTACTCGCGCAGGAAGACCTGGTGCGAGGGGTGCGAGGTGTAGGTCTGGCTGAGGTCGACCCAGGGGGTGTCGGTGTTCTTGGCGTCGTGGACGTCGTCGGCGGTGCCGAGCACGCCGTCGGGGCCGACCTGGTTGCGGGCGCGGCTGAGCACCATGAAGCGCTGGCTCGCGGGCACGTCGTCGGCGGTGCCGAAGGCGTGGTCGGGACCGGCGACGAGCGGGTCGGTGGGGGCCAGCGGGACGAAGACGGTGCCGCCGCCCTTCACGGTCTGGTCGATGCCGTGGTCGAAGAACTGGCCGAAGAGGGTGAAGACGCCGTTGAACGGCGGGGAGAGGCCGACGTCGGTGGTGATGTTCGGGATCGGCAGGCTCTGGCCGGCCGGGATGCAGCCGACGGGGGAGCCCTCGACGCCGGCGACCGGGTCGGGGTCGGTGGTGCAGGGCACGTAGCCGGCCTGGTTCTGCGAGCGCATCGGGCGTCCGGCGGCGGCCACCGCGGCCGGGTTGGCGGAGGTCTGGTCGGAGACCAGGTTGCTGATCATCCGCGGCTGGGCGTCGAAGACCGACCCCTTCACCTGCCGGTACGACGTGGGGCGCTGCGGGCCGAACATCGCCGGGCTGAGGTCGGCGTCGTTCAGCGTGGTCGAGGCGAGCCGCGGGAAGACCTGGTCGGACCCGGCGAGGTGCTCGTTGCCGGCGTAGAGGTTGTTGCAGCTGCCGTCGACGGTGCGCAGGCCGAACGGCGAGATGCGGTCCTTGATCTGGAAGGCACCGGCGCCCACGAGGGTGCCGCAGGGGTCGTCGGGGGTCTGGGTCGCGGCGTGCTGCTCGGCGATCCGGATCTGCTCGAGGACGAAGGCGAGGTCGGCGGGGGTCACGGTGAACCCCTGGCCGACGGGCGCGACGACGGCGCTCGCCGGTGCGGCCAGACCGCCGGTCAGGCCGACGGTCAGCAGCGCGGTGGTGACGGCTGCGGTGACGCGCCTCATCCCGGTCGGCCGGGGCGTCCGGCGCCGGGTGCTGGGCAGGCTCGGTCCTGCAAGCGATCTCATGTGAGGCCCCCCTCGTCGCGATCGTTCTGCGTCGAGGGTCGGAGGCCGACCTCGGGGAAACCTGGGTAAAGGACCGGGTCCCGGGGAGGCAGTCCGAGGTTTCCCCAAGGTCGGTGCTGCTGGATGGGCGGAACGCTGCACGACATCTGGCTGAAGGGGGCTGACACCGTGAGCATGCGACCGTATTCAGTGAGGAGCACCCGCCATCGGGGCTCCGCGAGCAGGAAGCCGTCGAGCGTCCTGCTCTCGCTCCTGCTCCTGGTGGGGCTCGTCGGCATGGTGCCGGTGCTGACCGCCACCGCGGCCCAGGCCGTCCCGGCCGCGGTGTCGTCGGGGGTGAGCGCCACGCACGGCTTCCCCGACTGGTACCAGGACCAGAGCGGGACCCGGCTCCAGCCGTGCCTCGACCCGACCGACACCCGGTGCGTCGTGCTGGCCGACGCCGGCTTCGACCCGGCCCGCCCGGTGTCGTTCCCGACCAACTTCCCCAGTGAGTTCTTCTACTCGATCGTCGACTCCGCGCAGATCGCGACCCCGGGCTGCTCCGGCACCCGCCGTGGCACCATCTCGATGCGCTTCGCCCTCGAGGGCGCGTTCGCCAACGGGCGCGTCGTCGCCGGAGACCAGATGACGTTCGGCCGGATCCGGCTGACCATCACGAGCGGTCTGTGCGCGAACTCGCAGTACACCGTGACCCACCCCTTCGGCCAGCTCAACGTCACCACCGACGCCGCCGGCTCGATCGCCCGCAACCAGGGCACCACCGACGTGGGCTGCGTCCCGGTCGCGCCGCAGAGCTGCGACTTCACCATGGCGCTGAACGCTCCCACGGTGAAGTCGTTCCTGCGCTGGGACCCCACCGTCGCCCCGGCCGCGCCGTCGGGCTACCTCGGTGACGCCACCACGCTGCACCGGGTCACCGGTGCGACGTACACCATCCCGGGGGAGACCGCCCCCGCGAACTTCATCCGGGTCACCGGCGCCAAGCTGAGCACCCCGCTGACCACCAACCTGTTCACCGTCTCCGGCAAGCTCGCCGGCCCGCTGTCGGCTCGTGGCTCGGTCGACTTCGGCGGCCAGCCGGTCGGCACGACCAGCGCGACCACCGACGTCGTGGTCACCAACCTGGCGCAGAACCCGGTCACCGCGTCCGCGGCCAGCCTCACCGGGGTGGACGCCGCCGACTTCCGGGTCGTCAACGACGGCTGCGCCGGCGTGGCCGTCCCCCGGGACGCCACCTGCACGATCGGGGTCGCGTTCGCCCCGTCCTCCAACGTGCCGCGCAACGCGACGCTGCGCATCGCGCACAACGGCGTGGGTGCCGCGCTGACCGTGGCCCTCAAGGGCACCGGCACCGGGGCGCTCGCCCAGGCCGAGGCCTCGGCCGCGCCGAGCTCGGTCGACTTCGGCCGGCAGCGGATCCGGACTCGCAGCGGCGTGCACCAGGTCACGGTCTCCAGCACCGGTGAGGCTCCGCTGAGCGTCAGCCGGATCAGCGTGGCCGGCGCCGACGCCGACCAGTTCACCGTCGTCGGGGACGCCTGCACCGGGACCCCGGTCGCCGTGGGCTCCAGCTGCACCGTGGGTGTCGCCTTCCAGCCGACTGTCGCGCGCCCGGTGGACGCCCGCCTGGAGATCCGGTCCAACGACCCGGCGTCCCCGGTGGCCGTGCCCCTGTCCGCCCTCGGCTACGGCGGCGTCGCCGCGGTCTCCCCGGGCCTGGACGCCGTCAACGGCATGCCCGACTGGTACCAGGACGAGAACGCCACCCGGCTGCTGCAGTGCATCGACCCGGCTGACCCGAACTGCATCGTGCTCGCCGGCGGCACCTTCACCGGCACCGGTCCGCTGGCCTTCCCCGGGAACTACCCCGACGAGTGGTTCTACTACCTCGCCGAGAGCGACCAGGTCCCGACCGACGGCTGCAACGGCCAGTCCGCACCGGGCTTCGTCTCGATCCGGACCGCTCTGGAGGCTGCCTTCGTCAACGGCGACCCGGTCCCCGGCGACCAGATGACCTTCGGCCGGATCCGGGTCCGGGCCAGTGGCCTGTGCCCGGAGACGGAGTACAAGTTCGTCCACCCCTACGGCGTGGAGACCTACACCACCGACGCGGTCGGCGGCATCAAGCCGGCGGCGGGCACCCAGGACGTCGGTTGCCTGGCGGCCGGGGCGGGCACCGCGTGCGACTTCTCGATCGCCCTGCAGAGCAACATCTTCGAGGGCTTCGTGCGCTGGGATCCCGCGGTCGGGCAGAAGGCTCCGGCGGGCTACCTCGGTGACGCGGTCACCCCGCACGCGATCGTCGGGGCGCCGTACACCTACCCAGGCGACAGCTCCCCCGCGAACAGCTTCCGGATCCTGCAGGGTGACCAGCTGGTCGGCGAGACCGACCAGTTCATCGTGATGGGCAAGCTCGGTGGGCCGTTGGTGGCCGACGCCACCAACGTGGACTTCGGCAACGCCATGGTCGGCAACCCGGCCCTGGACCCGGCCGTCCCTGCCGACACCGTCACCAAGCCGGTGCGGCTGACCAACAACGGCACCGCGCCGGTCACCGTCAGCGCCCTGACCCCGGCCGGGGCGCACGCCGCGGACTTCGCGGTGCCGGCCACGACCGACCACTGCACCGGCGCGACGCTGGCCAGGGGCGAGTCCTGCACCGCCGACGTCGCGTTCACCCCCGGCGACGTGGGTGACCGTGGTGCGACGCTGACCGTCGAGCACACCGGCCTGAACAACCCGATGTCGATCGGCCTTGCCGGTCTGGGCACCGCGTTCCACGGCACCCCGGCGCTCTCGGTCGACCGGACTGCGCTGAGCTTCGCCGACCTCCACACGGGCCGGATCTCCTCGGCGCAGCGGATCGTGGTCTCCAACCGGGGCGGCACCGCGCCGCTCACGGTCGGCACGCCGACCTGGGCCGGCCTCGGTGCGATCAACTTCGGGGTGTCGGCGAACACCTGCACCCAGCCGGTCCCCGCGGGCGAGACCTGCACCATCTCGGTGGTGTACTCCCCGGTGAACGCGCAGGAGCACACCGCCAGCCTGACGGTGACCGGTGAGGGCTCCCAGCCCGGGTCGCTCACGATCCAGGTCAGCGGCACCGGCTTCGACGGCAGCAGCGCCGTGTCGCCCAGCGTCCGCAACGACGGGTTCCCCGTCTTCTACCAGGACGGCAACGGCGTCCGGCTCGAGCCCTGCCTGGAGCAGGCCACCGGCCGCTGCGTGCTGCTGCCCGACGCGGGGTTCAACCCGGCGCAGCCGATCTCGTTCCCGGGCAACTTCCCCGGCGAGTTCTTCTACGCGCTGGCCGACTCCGACCCGGTCGGCACGCCCGGCTGCAACGGCACCAACCCGGGCACGGCCCAGCTGCGACTGGCGCTCGAGGGGACCTTCGTCGGCGGCGCGGTCACGCCGGGCCAGCAGCTCGTCTTCGGGCGGCAGCGGGTCACGGTGAGCTCGGGCCTGTGCCCGGGGGCGACCTACACCTTCACCACGCCGTTCGGCGACCTGACCGGCACGGCCAATGCGCGGGGCGGCCTCGCGGTCACCCAGGACATCGGCTGCGGCGCTGCTCCGTGCGCCTTCACCAGCGCGCTGAGCAGCCCGGTGCTCGACGGCTTCGTCCGGTGGGCCCCGGGGGTCGGTGCCGCCGCTCCGGCGGGTTACCTCGGGGACAACGTCACCCCACACGAGATCGTCGGGGCGACCAACCTGGTCGGCGGCGAGCCGGCCAACTGGTTCCAGGTCACCGATGCCACCGGCCAGTCAGTCGGTCGCACCACGAAGTTCGTGGTCAGCGGCCGGCAGGCGAGTGGGTTCACCGGCACCGACGTGACCTTCGCCGACCAGCAGGTCACGACGACCTCGGCGCCGCGCGCGGTGGGCTTCGTCAACATCGCCCGGTCCGCCGCCCCGGTGGCGCGGGTCGAGCTGACCGGCGCGGACGCCGCAGCCTTCTCGGTCGTGACGACCAACGGGGCGACCACGTGCCCCGGCAGCGTGGTGGCCTCGGACCGCAGCTGTGCGGTCGCGGTCGCCTTCGCCCCGGCGGCCGTGCGCACCTACACCGCCACGGTCCGGCTGCTCGCCGCCGACGGCTCCGTGCTCGGGACGGCGAAGGCGTCCGGCCAGGGCATCGACGCCGGCCTGCCGCGGGCCGCGGTCACTCCGGGCACGCTCACCTTCGCCGCCCAGCGGGCGGGCACGACCAGCACGACGCAGAACGTCCAGGTGACCAACACCGGGACCGGGACGCTGACCCTGGGCGCGCTCTCCTTCACCGGCGCGCAGGCGGGCGACTTCACCGCGACCAAGGGCGCGGCCTGCGCGAGCCTCGGGGCGAACGCGAGCTGCACGATCGCGGTGGCGTTCAAGCCCACCGGGACCGGCGCCCGCACGGCCACCCTGCAGATCGCCAGCAACGACCCGACGGGCAACCGGACGGTCACGGTCTCCGGGACGGGCACGGCCTCGTCGATCTCCTTCGGCACCACGCTGCTGGACTTCGGCAAGGTGAAGACGGGACGCAGCTCCACGCTGACCGTCAACGTCACCAACAACGGGACGGCGCCGCTGAACATCAGCGCCGTCGCCCTGGACGCGCCCGCCAACGGGTTCACCGCGACCCGGGGCACCTGCACCACCGCGGTGGCCGTCGGCCGCTCGTGCCAGCTGCAGGTGACCTTCACCGCGAGCGGTGCGGTGGGCGTGCGCACCACCACCCTGCGGGTGACCAGCGACGCACTCCTCCCGGCGTCCCTGGCGGTGCGGGGGACGGTCAACTGACCTGACCGGCTACTGGACCGACCGGGCCGGTCGCACCTCACGGTGCGGCCGGCCCGGTCGCGTGTGACCCACCCCATCCGGACCGGCGATCTCTTTGCCTTCCAACCCGTAACACCCAACGTTGGGGGTGCGGAGTCAGCCCACGCGAGGCTCCTGCAACCGCTTGCCGGACCGCACTCTGGGAGTGGCCCGTGGGGGGCCGCCCGACCCGTGGGGGGTCGGACCGCGACCCGTGGGGGGTCGACGAGCACGGGGGTTCCACCGAGATGATCGAGATCAAGCTGTTCGGCGTCACCACCGTCGTCACCGACGCCGGCCAGGTGTCCACCGTCGACCTGGGCGGCGCCAAGCCACGCCAGATCCTGGAGATCCTGGCGACGAGCAACCGTTGTCCGGTCTCCAAGGAGCGGCTGGCCGAGCTGCTCTGGGACTCCGAGCTCCCGCGTTCCTACGTCGGCACGCTGGAGAGCTACGTCTGCCTGCTGCGCCGCCGCCTCGGCCTGGGCATGGGGCGGACCTCGCTGCTGGCGACGACTCCGCACGGGTACCTCCTGGACCCCTCGATCCGCATCGACCTCGTCGAGCTCCGCGCCCTGGCCCAGGGGCTGGCCGCCGTCGCGCCGGCCGAGCGGGTCGCCCGGGCCGTGCGCGCCATGGGCCTGGTCACCGGCGAGCTGCTGGCCAGCAGCCCGTACGCCGCGTGGGCCGACCAGGAGCGGTCCGTGGTCGACAACGAGATCTTCCTGCTCTGCCACCAAGGCGCCGCCGCCGCCCTCGAGATCGGCGACCACGACGCCGCCGCCTGGCTGGCCGGGGCCGTGCTCGGTCGCGACCCGATCGCCGAGAGTGCCGCGCTGCAGCTGATGAAGGCGCTGGCCGGCTCCGGCCGCCGCGCCGAGGCGCTGCGCGTCTACCTCGACCTGCGCGAGGCCCTCGACGAGCGGCTCGGGATGGAGCCGTCGGGCGCTGCCCAGGGGCTCTACCTGGAGCTGTTGCGCGCCGACCAGGTGCCCTGCCAGCGCAGCGCCGACCACGACGAGCTGAAGACCCTGCTGGACGCCCTGCGGGCCACCCTGGAGAAGCTCCCCGGGGTCACCGTCCCCGCCGAGGACGCGGCGCTCGCCGCTGCGGCCGTCCGGGTGCTCAACGCCGCCTGACCCGCTCCGGCCCCCGGACGTGGGCACCGGCCGGGTTCTGGCCCGATCGGACCATGGCGAGGTCGGCCGTTCGCCCGAACCGATCTGCAAGCGTTTTCACTAAAGTGGGCCTGGGGAGGGTCGACTTCTGCCTGTGGGGGGCACCAGCGTTGATCCAGGACGACATCGATGACCGGAAGCCACAGGCTGCCGAGCGCGGACGCATGAACGACGACCTGACGGTCGTCGTCGTCGACGACCACGCCACCTTGGCGGAGCTGCTCGAGCTGGCAGTCTCGGCCGAACCCGGCCTGCGCTGCGTCGGCACGGCGAGCGGCATGGCAGCGGGGCTCGAGCTGGTGCGCCGGCTGCGCCCCGACATCGTCGTGATGGACGTCGAGCTCGGCGACGGCGACGGCATCGAGGCCACCTCGGTGCTGACCCGGGAGTGCCCCGAGGTGCGGGTGGTCGTGCTGACCGCCCGCGTCGACGCCCGCATCCTCCAGCGCGCCGCCGATGCCGGTGCCTGCGCGTTGGTGCCCAAGAGCGGTCCGCTGATGCACACCCTGCGCAGCATCCGCGAGGCCGAGCGGGGCGGCCTCGATGTCGACCCCGGCCTGCTCCGCGAGCTCATCCAGCAGCGCGCCCGGGGTGCCCTCATGTCGGTCCCCGAGCTCACCGCGCGCGAGTACGAGGTGCTGGCCCTGTTGGCTGAGGGGCTCGACGTGCGCCGGATCTCCGAACGGCTGACCATCTCGCAGCACACCTGCCGGGGTCACGTGAAGCGGCTGCTCACCAAGTTCGACGCCCACTCCCAGCTCGAGACGGTGGCGAAGGCCATCAAGCTCGGTCTCGTGAGCGCCGCTAGTGCCTGAGCCCGACAACCTGGTCCTCAGCGGCCGGAGCCCGGTGGTGGCCCGGTCGCTGCGCCGGTTCGCCGCGTTCAGCGCCCTGTGTCTGGGGCTGATCCTGTTGGGTGCCTCCCTCCTCGGCGGGAGGATCGCGAAGGACGAGGCCCTGCGTGAGGCTCGTGCCCGCGCCGAGCTCATCGCTGACACGATCGCCGGTCCGCTCGTCAACCAGGCCGTGCGAGCGCACGAGCCCCAGGCCATCGCAGAGCTGAGTCGGGTGATGGACCACCGGATGACGCACGGGTCGCTGAGCCACGTCAAGCTGTGGGCGCAGGACGGGTCGGTGATCTGGTCGGACGAGAAGCAGATGGTCGGCCAGGTCTACCCGCTCGACGAGGACGTCACCTCGCTCTTCGGCACCCACGACGCGACCGCCGAGCTCTCGTCGCTCGACAAGGCCGAGAACCTCCTCGAACGCGACGAGGGCCAGCTGCTGGAGGTCTACGCCGGCGCAACGGACGCCGACGGCCAGCCCCTGGTCTTCGAGGCCTACGTGACCACCGACCGGATGCGGGCCGACCAGCGCACCGTGACCGTGGAGCTGCTCGCCCTGACCGGCGCCGCTGTCGTCCTCTTCCAGGTCCTGCTCCTCCCGCTGGCGCTCTCGCTGGCACGTCGGGTCGAGCGCGGAGAGCAGGAGCGCACCCGGATGGTCGGTCACGCGCTGCGCGCCTCCGAGCTCGAGCGACGTCGCATCGCCCAGGACCTGCACGACGGGGTCATCCAGGACCTCGCCGGCATCGGCTACGCGCTGCCCACCGTCGGCTCGTCATTGCCCGCGGACGACGCCGGGGAGCGGGCCCGAAGCACGCTGGACCGCATCTCGGGGATCGTGCAGCGCGACGTCACGGCGCTGCGCACGATGCTGATCGACATCACCCCACCCGACCTCGGCGGTCCCGCCGGGTTGCGGATGGCCGTCCAGGACCTCTGCGACACCGCCCGCGACAGCGGCGTCGAGGTGTCCCTGTCCGCCGAGGTCGACGAGCTGCCGCTGGCCGCAGCCACGCTGGCCTACCGGGTCATCCGCGAGGGCCTGCGCAACGTGGTCAAGCACGCCCCGGGCAGTCACGCCCGGGTCGTCCTCCGGCGCGTCGACGACACCGTGCAGGTCGGGGTGTCCGACGACGGCGCGGGATCGCCGTCGGGGCCGGCGGGACCGGGCAACAAGGGGCTCCAGCTGCTCGGCGACACGCTGCGCGACCTCGGCGGCCGGCTGGAGTTCACCTCCGGGCCCGGCGGTGGCGTGCTCGCCGCCGAGTTCCCGGTCCGCCCCGGCGAGTCCTGAGCCTCGCCGGCCCCAGGGTTTCCCAACCTCACGTCCCTAGGGTCGGGCCAACGTCCGCGCACCCGAGGAGGTCCTGGTGGGTGACCTGTGATCCGCGTCCTCGTCGCCGACGACCACGAGCTGATCCGCGACAGTCTCTACGACCTGGTCTGTGCCGAACCCGACCTGACGGTCGTGGCGTGCGCCGCCGACGGCCTCCAGGCCGTCACCCTGGCCGTGCGCACCGAGCCGGACGTCGTCCTGATGGACCTGTCCATGCCGCGCCTGGACGGGATCAGCGCCACCCGCGAGGTCAAGCGGCTCGTCCCGGCCACGCGCGTGCTCGTGCTCAGCTTCGTCTCCCAGCGCCTCATGGTGCGTGCCGCCCTGGACGCCGGGGCGGACGGCTACCTGGTCAAGGACCTGCCGCCCGAGCAGGTGCTGGCCGGCATCCGTTCGGTGGCCGCCGGCGGCTTCCCGCTGGCGGCGCTCGTGCGGGACGCTGCCACCGGGTCCTGATCCCCCCGAGCGCACCCGAGCCTCCGAGTCGGTCGTCTGTCCGACCTCCCCAGGTTCTCCCAAGGACCCCGCCCCACCCTGGCGGGGAAGAGTCCGGGAGCCATGGGGATGGCGAGCGGACAGGGTTCGATGTGGCTAGGGGTTGGTGGGGATGGCGCTCAAGCGTCGCGATGTTCTGAAGCTGGGCGCCGCCGGTGGCGCGGCCCTGATGGTGCCGCTGCAGCGCAGCGCGTTCTCGGCGACCACGGCCGTGCGGATGCCGACCACGGCGATGCCCAAGCCGTTCACGCTGCCGTTCCGGCGACCGGCGGAGATCCGGCCGAGCGGCACCGCCCCGGTGGACTGCTTCGACGGCGTGACGCGGAGCTACCCGCGCTACGACATCAACCAGACCTTCAACGTCGCCGAGATCATGCCGGGCTACAAGACGCCGATCTTCGGCTACAACGGCATGACGCCGGGGCCGTCGATCCGGGTGTTCCACGACCAGCCGATCGTGGTCAACCAGACCAACCTGCTGCACCAGCCGCCGCCGGCGCCGTACCAGAGCTCGGCGATGCCGTCGCCGTACACCACCGACCCCTACCAGCGCTCGACCTCGACCCATCTGCACGGGTCCGCGTCGCTGCCGCAGTACGACGGCTACGCCTCCGACGTCACCTTCCCGGGCCAGCGCAAGCGCTACGTCTACCCGAACTGCCAGGAGGCCCGGACGCTCTGGTACCACGACCACGGCATCCACCACACCTCGCAGAACGCCTACAACGGCCTCGCCGGGCTCTACCTCCTGCACGACAAGGCGGAGTCCACCCTCGGCATCCCGACCGGTGCCCCGGGCAGCGACCCGTCCCAGCAGCAGTACGAGGTGCCGCTGGTGGTCCGTGACGCGATGTTCGCCAAGGACGGCACGCTGATCTACGACGACAACAGCGAGTCGGGCATCTACGGCGACGTCCTCCTGGTCAACGGCGTGCCGTGGCCGGTGATGAACGTCGAGCCGCGGATCTACCGCTTCCGGATCCTCAACGCCGCCGTGTCGCGGTCCTTCAACTGGCAGCTCAGCGATGGCAGGTCCGCCGTGCCGATGACGATCATCGGCACCGACGCCGGACTGGTGCCCAAGCCGATCCAGGTGGCCAGCTTCCGGCACGGCATGGCCGAGCGCTACGAGTTCGTCGTCGACTTCACCAAGTACGCCGGCGCGACACTGACCCTGAACAACCTGGGCCCCGCCAACAACATCAACTACAGCACCACCAAGTCGGCGATGCAGTTCAAGGTCGGCAGGACGGTGACCAGCAAGGCCAACAACGCCATCCCGACGTACTGGGGCGACCTGATCAAGCCGCAGGAGTGCATGACCTGGACCGAGGCCGGTCTGGTCGCCGCGAACGTCAAGCAGCGCACCTTCGACTTCCACCGCTCCAACGGCCAGTGGAAGGTCAACAACGAGACCTGGGAAGAGGTCATCGCCAGCAACTACACGCACTGCATGGCCGAGATGGACTACGGCGACATCGAGATCTGGGAGCTGAAGAACTCCTCGGGCGGCTGGTTCCACCCGGTCCACATCCACCTCGTCGACTTCCAGGTGCTCTCGCGCAACGGCTCGGCCAAGAACGTCCTGCCGCAGGAGAAGGGCGCCAAGGACGTCGTCTACGTCGGCGAGAACGAGACCGTGAAGGTGGCCATGCGCTTCGCCGGACCCAGCGCCGGCGAGGGCTGGCCGCAGCCCCGCGGGCGCTACATGATGCACTGCCACAACCTGGTGCACGAGGACCACGACATGATGATCCAGTTCAGCGTCGGGGACCCCGAGCACGAGCCGGCCTTCGACCCGATCACGGCCGACGCGGCGAAGGCCTACTGAGCCGACCATGACCACCACCCTGCTGCCGACCGCGGTCGGGGGGCCAGCAGGCGGGACGGGCTCGACCCGACCCTCCCCTCGACGGTCCCTTCGTTCTCTCCTCACGGTGGGGGCGCTCCTGACCGGAGCGCTCCTCGTCCTCGCCGCAACGCTCACCTGCGAGTCCGTCCGCGTCTCCGGCGTCAGCATGCAGCCCACCCTCGTCCAGGGTGACCGGCTGCTCGTCGACACCTGGAGCGCCCGCGCTCACGACTGGCGCCGCGGCGACGTGGTCGTCGTCGAGCACGAGCTGGCCGGGCTCGGGCCGACCCTGCTGGTCAAGCGCGTCGTCGGCGTCGGTGGCGACACCGTCGCGCTCGAGGACGGCGTTCTCGAGGTCAACGGCAGCCCGGTCGGGGAGGCCTACGCCGACCCCGCCGCGATCGACAGCGTCTTCTTCGGGCCGGTCACCGTGCCGGCCGGCTCGGTCTTCCTGATGGGGGACAACCGTCTGGAGTCCGTGGACTCGCGTGACTTCGGCGCCGTGCCCGCCGACGAGGTCGAGGGCCGCGTGCTCGGTGTCGTCTGGCCGCTCGGCCGTGCCGGGAAGGATCTGTCATGAACGCCCGCCCCCGTCGAGCCCGCCTCGCCGCGTTCGCGGCTGCCGGGCTGACCCCGGTGCTGCTGGTCGCGGCGCCCGCCTCGGCCCACACCGACCTGGTGGAGACCGAGCCGGGTGTCGACGCCACCGTGAACAGCGGCACCTCCTCGGTGCTGCTCGCCTTCTCCGACCAGGTGTTCCCCGAGCTCGCCGAGGCGACCGTCACCGGCGCCGACGGGGCGGACCGGCTGGCCGGCGACCCGATCGTCGACGGCGGCCGCGTGCTGCTCCCGCTCGAGCCGCTCGCCGAGGCGGGCGCGTACACGGTCACCTACCGGGTCGTCGCCTCCGACGGCCACGCGGTCGAGGGCACCTACGACTTCACCCTCAGCGAGGCCGGCGCCGCCGAAGCCGGGTCGGTGACGACGCCAGTGGCCTCCGACGACCCGTTCGACGACGCCCACGACGTCGGCCCGCAGTTCGAGGACCCCAGCGGCCTGCCGGTGCCGTCCTGGTCGATCGCCGGGGCCGGTGGCCTCGGCCTGGTCGTGCTGCTCCGGCTCGCCGCCCGACGGCGCGACTCCGAGGAGGCACGGGCATGAGCGCCACGCTGAGCTCCTGGCTCGTGCCCGGCAGCCGGCTCTGGCTCGACCTGACCTCGTGCCTGCTCGTCGGCGAGCTGCTGCTGGCCACCTGGCTGCTGCCGGCCCCGGCCGGTGTGCTCTCCGAGCGGTCGCGCGGGGTGCTCCGCCGCAGCGCCGGCTGGGCGCTGCTGTGGGCCGTCGGGGCGGTCGCCCTCGCGGTCAGCTCGACCGCGGCCCTGGTCGACGTCCCGGTCACCGAGGTCTTCTCGGCGCCGTCGGTGGGGCGGATCGCGTGGCAGCTGCCGCAGGTCCGCGCCCTGGCCCTGATCGGTCTGGCCGGGGTGGGCGTCGCACTCCTCGCGCCCCGGGTCACCCGCACCCTCACCGGCCGGGCGTTGCTGCCGCTCGTGCTGCTGGCCCTGTCGACCCTGACGGTGACCGGTCACGCCAGCAGCTCCTCCAACCACTTCTGGGCCGCGCAGAGCGTCCTGGTCCACGTCGCCGCCGTCACCCTCTGGCTCGGAGGGCTCGTCTCGCTGGTGCTGCACGGTCGTGACCGCGCGCTGCTCGCCGTCGCCCTGCCGGCCTACAGCCGCGTCGCCTTCGGCTGCTTCGCCGTCGTCGCTGTCTCCGGCATCGTCGGCGCCTACGTCCGGCTCGGCTTCGCCCCCACCCTGTGGCTCTCCACCTACGGCGCCCTGCTGGTCGCCAAGACGGCGGTGCTGCTGGCCGTCGGCGTGCTCGGCGCGGTGCACCGCCGGGTCACCCTGCTGAGGGTGCAGCGCGGCACGACCGGCGCCTTCCGCCGGCTCGCCCTGGGCGAGGTCGCCGTGATGACCCTCGGCGTCGTGCTCGGGGTCGTCCTGGCCCGCACCCCGCCGCCCACCGGGGCGCTCAAGCGGATCGCTCCGCCGCACTCGGAGAACTTCCCGACCGTGGACCGCATGCTGCTCGCCCCGGGCTGGCGGCTGCTGTGGGAGACCCGCGCCAACGCCCTGACCGTCGCGGTCGTGGTCGTCCTCGCCCTGGCCTACCTGGCGGGCGCCCGCACCCTGGTGGCCCGCGGCGGCACCTGGTCCGGCCGGCGGACCGCCGCCTTCCTCGCCGGCGTCCTGCTGACCCTGTGGGGCCTGGCCGGGTCGCTGGCGGCGTACTCCGCGGCGACACTGAGCCTGAACGCCGCCCAGACCATCGTCCTGGCCGTGGTGGCGCCGGCGCTGCTGGCGCTGGGAGCGCCATACACGCTGCTGGCCGCGCTCCGACCGGGGGTGGCTCCACGCCGGACCCAGGCGCTGCGGAACCCGGTCAACAGCCTGGTGGGCCTGGTCCTGCTGGTCGGGTCGCTCTACGGGACCTCGCTGCTGGAGACCTCCTTCCACTCACCGCGGCTGCACGCCGCGCTGGCTCTCGCCTCGCTCGCCCTCGGGCTGCTGTTCTTCTGCGGGGTGCTCGGGCCGGACGCCACCGTCGGGGCCGAGGACGCCCGGATGCTGCTGCTCGTGCTGGCGCTCGCCCTCGGCGTCTTCGCCGCCCACGTGCTGACCCGGACCTCGCTCATCGCGGGCACCTGGTACACCGACCTGGCGCTCTTCTGGGGCGACCCCGCCGCAGCGCAGGCCCGGGCCGGATGGCTGCTCGCGGGCTGCGCCGCGGGCCTCACCGTCCTCGCGGTCCGGGCGACCTCTCCCCGCACGGCCGCCCGCACGGCCGGGCAGCCGCCCGCGCGGACGGTCGCGTCCGAGGCCGAGGTCCCGGCCTCGGAGGCGCTCGCCTCACGGTAGGTTGCTCGCAAGACAGAGGCTTCGCGACACCGCAGGAGGGCCCGCGATGGGCAAGCAGGAAGAGTTCGTGCTGCGCGCGCTCGAGGAGCGCGACGTCCGCTTCGTGCGGCTGTGGTTCACCGACGTCCTCGGCTACCTCAAGTCCGTCGCGGTCGCCCCCGCCGAGCTCGAGGGAGCATTCGCCGAGGGCATCGGGTTCGACGGCTCGGCCATCGAGGGCTTCGCCCGCGTCTACGAGGCCGACATGCTGGCCAAGCCGGACCCGTCGACCTTCCAGATCCTGCCCTGGCGCGGCGGCGACGGACCGGCCACGGCGCGGATGTTCTGCGACATCGTGATGCCTGACGGGTCCGCGTCGTACGCCGACCCGCGCTTCGTGCTCAAGCGGACGCTGTCGCGGGCCGCGGAGAAGGGCTTCACCTTCTACACCCACCCCGAGATCGAGTTCTACCTCTTCAAGGACAACCCGGTCCCCGGTCAGGAGCCGGTGCCGGTCGACCGCAGCGGCTACTTCGACCACACCGCGTCCAGCGCCGGGGCCGACTTCCGGCGCGAGGCCATCACCATGCTCGAGCAGATGGGCATCTCGGTGGAGTTCAGCCACCACGAGGGTGGGCCGGGCCAGCAGGAGATCGACCTGCGCTACGCCGACGCGCTGTCGACGGCCGACAACATCATGACCTTCCGCACCGTGGTCCGGGAGGTGGCGCTGAGCCAGGGCATCTGGGCCTCCTTCATGCCCAAGCCGTTCACCACCCACCCCGGGTCCGGCATGCACACCCACGTCTCCCTCTTCGAGGGCGACCGCAACGCCTTCTTCGAGGCCGGCTCGCAGTACCAGCTCTCCAAGACCGGGCGGCAGTTCATCGCCGGCATCCTGCGGCACGCCGCCGAGATCACCGTGGTGACCAACCAGTGGGTCAACTCCTACAAGCGGCTGGTCGGCGGCGGCGAGGCCCCGTCGTACGTCTGCTGGGGGCACAACAACCGCTCGGCGATGATCCGGGTGCCGATGTACAAGCCCAACAAGGGCCAGTCGACCCGGGTCGAGCTGCGCACCCTGGACTCCGCCTGCAACCCCTACCTGGCGTTCGCGGTGATCCTGGCGGCCGGTCTCAAGGGCATCGAGCAGGGCTACGAGCTCCCGCCCGAGGCCGAGGACGACGTCTGGTCGCTCAACGACCGCGAACGCAAGGCGCTCGGCATCGACCCGCTGCCCCGCAGCCTGCAGGACGCCATCCACGTGGCGGAGAGCAGCGAGCTGCTCGCCGAGACCCTCGGCGAACACGTCTACGACTTCTTCCTCCGCAACAAGCGCGCGGAGTGGGAGGAGTACCGCAGCCACGTCCACGCCTTCGAGCGGGACCGCATGCTCCCGGTCCTGTGACCTCCGGACCCTGCCGCTGATGACGCACACCGTCCTGGTCCTGCAACCGGCCGCCGACTGCCCGCCGGCGCTGGTCGGCGACGCCCTGCAGGAGGCCGGGCTGGTGCTCGACGTCCGCTCCTTCGAGGAGGGCGCCACCGCGCCGTCGGACCTGCACGGGTACGCCGGACTGCTCGTCCTGGGTGGGTCGATGGGCGCCGAGGACGACCTGCTCGCACCGTGGCTGCCGCCGATCCGGCGCCTGATCCGCGAGGCCTACCAGCAGGCGCTGCCCACGCTGGGACTGTGCCTGGGCCACCAGCTCGCCGCCGTGGCGCTGGGCGGGCGGGTGGTCCGCAACCCGTTCGGGTCCACCGTCGGGGTGCGCGCCGTCGGGTGGACGCCGCCGGCCGCGGAGGACGAGCTCGTCGGAGCGGTCGCCCTTGCCGGCGTGACGGGGGAGGGCACCCGGGTCTTCTGCTGGAACGACGACGTCGTGATGGGGCTGCCCCGCGACGCCGTGGTGCTGGCGGCCAGCGACCGCGGTGAGGTGCAGGCGCTGCGCTACGGCCCGCGCCTGTGGGGCCTGCAGGGGCACCCGGAGGTGGACCTCGGCGTGGTCAGCGACTGGGCCGCCGACGCGACGGGGCGCGCCCCCGAGCGTCGCGACGAGCTGCGCGCGGTCGTCGTCGAGATGGCCGCTGCCCGCGAGTCGTTGGCCCGGCAGTGGCGTCCGGTGTCGGCGGCGTTCGCGGCCCTGGTCGCCTCCGACGCCGAGGAGAGCGAGATCGTGTGAACCGGCCGCGGCAGACCACCGACGCCGCTCGCCTGGCCAGGATCGGCTACGCCGACCCGGTGGCGGCGGCCTCCGCGATGGAGCGGCTCGGCACCCGGGCCGAGGAGCTGGTCTACCTGGTCGGGTCCACCGCCGACCCCGACCAGGCGCTGGGCTACCTGGCCGACCTGGCCGACCGGGTGGGCGACCGTGAGGGCTTCGTCAACGCGCTGGCCGACGACGAGGGCACCGCGATGCGGCTGACCCACGTGCTCGGCGCCAGCACCGCCCTGGCCGACCACCTGCTGCGTCACCCCGGCCATTGGCAGGGCCTGAGCGACCCGCTGCTCGGCTCGACCCGACCCACCGCCCGGTCGATGCGGGCCCTGCTGTTGGAGGCGGTGGGCGCCGACCCCGACGCCGAGCAGCCGGCCAGTACCCTGCCGGACGCCCAGGCCGTGGACGCGCTGCGGGTGGAGTACCGCCGTCAGCTGCTCGGGCTGGCCGCACGCGACCTGGCCCACGAGCTCGCCGTCGACGACGTCGCCGCGGAGCTGTCCGACCTCGCCGGAGGCACCCTGGAGGCCGCGCTCGCGGTGGCCCGGACGCGGGTCGGGGAGCCGGGACGGGCCGCCCGGCTCGCGGTGATCGCGATGGGCAAGTGCGGCGGTCACGAGCTCAACTACGTCAGCGACGTCGACGTGATCTTCGTGGTCGAGCCGGCCGAGGGGTACGACGAGAACGCGGCGATCCGCGGCGGCACCCAGCTGGCCTCCACCCTGATGCGGGTCTGCTCGGACCACACCGCCGCCGGCACGATCTGGCCGGTCGACGCGGCGCTGCGCCCGGAGGGCAAGTCGGGCCCGCTCGTGCGCACCCTGGCCAGCCACGAGGGGTACTACCAGCGCTGGGCGAAGACCTGGGAGTTCCAGGCGCTGCTCAAGGCCCGCCCGGTCGCCGGTGACCTCGCGCTGGGCCGGGAGTACCTCGCCCGGATCTCGCCGATGGTGTGGACCGCCGCCGAGCGAGAGGGGTTCGTCGGCGAGGTGCAGTCGATGCGGCAGCGGGTCATCGACCACATCCCGGCCGCCCAGGCGAACCGCCAGATCAAGCTCGGCGCCGGCGGCCTGCGTGACGTCGAGTTCGCCGTCCAGCTGCTGCAGATGGTGCACGGCCGCGCCGACGAGTCGCTGCGCTGCTCGGCCACCCTGAGCGGGATCGCCGCGCTCACCGAGGGCGGCTACGTCGGCCGGCACGACGGCGCCCACCTCGACGTGGCCTACCGCTTCCTGCGGTCGCTGGAGCACCGGATGCAGCTCTTCCAGCTGCGCCGCACCCACGTGCTCCCCGAGGACGAGCGGTCGCTGCGCCGGCTCGGCCGCTCCTTGGGCTACCTGAAGGACCCGGTGGCCGTCCTGGACCGGGAGTGGAAGAAGCACAGCCGGGAGGTGCGTCGGCTGCACGAGAAGATCTTCTACCGGCCCCTGCTCGAGGCCGTCGCCAAGCTGCCCACCGACGGCGTACGCCTGACCACCCTGGCCGCGGAGCAGCGTCTGGCCGCGCTGGGGTACGCCGACCCGGCGACCGCGCTGCGCCACCTGGAGAGCCTGACCAGCGGGGTGTCGCGGACCGCGGCGATCCAGCGCACGCTGCTGCCGGCCATGCTCAGCTGGTTCGCCGACGCGCCCGACCCCGATGCCGGGCTGCAGGGCTTCCGCAAGATCTCCGACACCCTCGGCGCGACGCCGTGGTACCTGCGGGTGCTGCGCGACGAGGGTCAGGCCGCGCAACGGCTCGCCCAGGTGCTGGGATCCAGCCGGTACGCCACCGACCTCCTCGAGCGCGCCCCCGACGGGGTCAAGCTCCTCGGCGAGGAGCACGGTCTGGTGCCCCACACCCGGGAGGCGCTCGAGGAGGAGATGGTCTCCACCGCGCTGCGGCAGGGCGACGCGACGTCCGGCATCACCGTCGTCCGGGCGATCCGTCGCCGTGAGCTCTTCCGGATCGCGGTCGCCGACGTAGTGGCCCGGCTCGACGTCGCCGACGTGGGGGAGGCGCTCACCGGGGTCACCGCCGCCACCCTGGAGGCTGCCCTCGCCCTGGCCGACCGGGCCGTCGCCGAGCAGCGCGGCGGCCCGCTGCCGATGCGGATGGCCGTGGTCGGCATGGGTCGCTTCGGCGGACACGAGATGGGCTACGGCAGCGACGCCGACGTGATGTTCGTCTTCGAGCCGGCCGAGGGGGCCGAGCTGCAGGAGGCGAGCCGGGCGGCGCACGACGTCGCCAACGAGCTGCGGCGCCTGCTCGCACTGCCCGGCACCGACCCGGCGCTCGAGGTCGACGCGGGCCTGCGCCCGGAGGGCAAGCAGGGTCCGCTGGTGCGCTCGCTCGACTCCTACGCGGCGTACTACGCGAAGTGGTCCGCGGTCTGGGAGGCTCAGGCACTGCTGCGCGCCGAGGCCCTGGTCGGTGACCCGGAGGTCCGGGCCGGGTTCACCGCGATGGTCGACCCGTTGCGCTACCCCGCCGACGGGCTGTCCGAGGCCGACGTCCGCGAGGTACGACGGATCAAGGCGCGGGTGGACAACGAGCGGCTGCCGCGCGGGGCCGACCCGGCCACCCACCTCAAGCTCGGACGCGGCGGCCTGGCCGACATCGAGTGGACCGTCCAGCTGCTGCAGATGCGCCATGGCGGGGCGGTCCCCGGCCTGCGCACCACCCGCACCCTGGACGCCCTCGACGCTGCCGTCGACGCCGGGCTCGTCGATGCCTCGGACCGCGACGCCCTGACCGACGCGTGGCGGATGGTCTCCCACCTGCGCAACGCGATCCAGCAGGTGCGCGGCAAGCCCGGCGACTCGCTGCCCCGCGACGCCGGCGAGCGCGCCGCCGTCGCCGTCGTCTGCGGCTACCGCCCCGCCCACTCCGACGAGATGGTCAACGACTACCTCCGGGTCACCCGCCGCGCCCGCCAGGTCGTCGACCGCGTCTTCTGGGGCTGAGGCGGGCGCGACCTGGTCCGGTTTCCCACGGGATGCAGGGGAACTGCCACTGCCCATGGCGTACGCCCCATGGGCAGTGGAGGTTTGCCATGGGCAGTCTGGCTTCGCCGTCTGGGCCGCCCGATCTGGGGGAAACATCCCTGCATCCCGTGGGAAACCGCCGACCTGGGGCCGAAGCCCTACGGCGCGTCGGCGGTGACGGCCTCGCGGAGGGTGACCCGCCGGTCGGTGCGCAGCAGCGTGCGCTCGTAGATGTGCGCCCCCAACCGGACGAGCAGGACCGCCGTGGCCGCGGTGCCGGCGAGGGCGACCGCGACCTGCCACACCGGGACGGACCCCTCGGCGATGCGGCCAGGCATGATCATCGTCGAGACCACCGGCACCATCGAGACGACCGTGCGCAGCTGGTCGCCGCCCAGCACGGCGGTCAGGTACGGCACCATCAGGATCAGCTGCATCGGCAGCGTGGTGGAGGCCAGGTCCTCCTGCCGGGTGGCGACCGACCCGGCCACCGACCAGAGCGACGCCAGCGCGAGGAACCCGAGCAGGAAGAAGCCGAGGTAGCCGACGATCGACCAGCCGACGCCGCCGAGGAGCTCGCGCTGACCGGTGGCGAGCAGCCCGACCAGGCCGACGGTGGCGAGCAGCGCCACCTGGCCGACCGCCAGCACGGTGTTGCCGGCGACCTTGCCCCACAGCAGGGTGCGGATCGGGACGGCCGCCGCCAGGATCTCCACGACGCGGGACTCCTTCTCCTGCACGACGCTGGTGGCGATCGCCATGCCGAAGGTCAGCGCGGTGAGGAAGAAGACGATCGCGAAGACGAACGCCACCCCCGAGCGCTCGGAGGCCTGCTGGGCATGGGGATCGAGCAGCTCGACCGTCGGCGTGGAGCCGGCGCGCAGCCGGTCGAGGTCGACGCCGTCGCGGTCGGCGTTGGCCCGGACCACCGTGTCGGCGACCGCGCCGGTGAGTGCGCTACGCAGTGCCGGGTCGAGGTCGTCGTCGCCGAGGAGGACGAACCCGTCCTCGCCGAGGAGCACCCCGGCGTCGACGTCCCCGTCCTTCACCAGCGAGCGAACCTCGTAGGCACCGCGCGACCGTAGGTCGATGCGGGCGCTGTCGGAGTCGGCGCGGAGCAGCCGCTCGGCCGTGCCGGTCACGGCCGCCGGCACCTGGGGGCCGACGGCCACGTCGTACTGGTCCGAGCGCGACCCGAGGTAGGCGCTCAGTGCGAGCAACCCGACGACGAGGACGAGGGTGAACGCTGTCGAGATGCGGAAGCCTTTGTCGCGCAGGCGGGTGCGCACCTCGCGCTCCGCGACGAGCCGCCACAGGCCGCTCATCCGACCGCCTCCCGGTAGAGGTCGGACAGGGGCCGGACCAGCGGCGTGAACTCGGTCAGTGAGGTCCGTTGCTGCACGAGCGAGAGCACCTCGGCGGCCGGGCGGCGGCCCGGGTCGAGGAGCAGGGTGTGGTCGCGACTCTCCACCACGGTGACGCCGGGGAGGTCTCCGAGCGCCGCGGGGTCGGCGTGGCCGGTGGTCCGCACGCGGATGCGCCGGTCCTGGTCGGCAAGCAGTGTCGCGACGGCGCCGCTGACCACCACCTGGCCGTCGCGCAGGATGACGAGGTCGTCCGAGACCCGCTCGACCAGGTCGAGCTGGTGGCTGGAGAAGAGCACGGGTACGTCGTGGGCGACCTCGTCGCGCAGCAGCGCGATCATCGCGTCGACAGCGATCGGGTCGAGCCCGCTGAACGGCTCGTCGAGGACGAGGGCCGTCGGCCGGTGCAGGAGCGCTGCTGCGATCTGGACGCGCTGCTGGTTGCCCAGCGACAGGGTCTCGAGCACGTCGTCGCCTCGGTCGTCAAGGCCGAGCCGCTCGAGGAGACCGTGAGCCCGCTCGGTGGCCGCCGCCCGCGCGAGCCCGTGCAGGCGCCCGAAGTAGGCGAGCTGCTCCACCACGCGCATCTTGGGGTAGAGCCCACGCTCCTCCGGCATGTAGCCGAAGGTCCGCCGCTGCTCGGTCCGCACCGGCTCGCCGTGCCACAGCACCTGACCCCCGCTGGGCGACAGCACGCCCACGATCACCCGCATGGTCGTCGTCTTGCCGGCGCCGTTGCCGCCCACGAAGCCGGTCACCCGACCCGGGGCCACGTCGAACGAGACCTCGTCGAGCACCGTGCGGTCTCCGAACACCCGGGTGAGCCTGTCGATGCTGAGCATGCACTCGAACCTAGGCAGACGCCCTGCCGCGTTTCAAAGGAGCCCGTGGGCGGGGTCGGTGTTGCCCCCGCACAGGACCACGGCGACCCGTTCGTCGACGGCAGGGCGGTAGGCGTCGGCGGTGATCGCCGCGGGCGCGGCGGCGGCGCCGTGCTCCACGACCAGCCGGAAGCCGTCCCAGAGGCGGCGGCGCACCTCGACGACGGACGCGTCCGGCACCAGCACCGAGTGCACCCCGGTACGCCGCGCCACGGCGTAGGGGATGTCGCCGACGCGTCGCGCGCCCAAGGAGTCCGCAGCCACCCCGGAGACCTCGACGTCGACCGGGCGCCCGGCGTCCAGGGCCGCCGCCAGGGTCGGGACGGTCGTCGGCTCCACCGCCACCACCCGGGCAACGCCCTCGACCGCGGCGGCCACCCCGGCCATCAGGCCGCCACCGCCGACGGCGACGAGGACCGTGTCGACCCCTCCCGGGATCTGCTCGAGCAGCTCGAGGGCCAGCGTGCCCGCGCCGGCGGCGATCTCGGCCTGGTCGTAGGCGTGACAGAACGTCGCCTCGGCCCGGTCCGCGTGCAGGCGCGCCGCCGCGTACGCCTCGGCGTACTCGCGGCCCTCGGAGACGACGGTGGCGCCGAGCCCGCGCAGCCGGTCGACCTTGACGGCGGGAGCGGTGACAGGCACGAAGACGGTCGCGGGCACCCCGAGCGCGCGCGCCGCGAACGCGTGCGCCAGACCGGCGTTGCCCCCGGAGGCCGTGACCACCCCGACGCGGGGGTCGAGCTCCCCCGTCTCGCGCGCCCGCAGGATGCGGTTGAAGGCGCCGCGGGCCTTGAAGCTGCCGGTGAGCTGCGTCTGCTCGAGCTTGAGCCAGAGGTCGGGTCCGAGCACGCCGGGCTCGACCCGCAGGACGGGGGTCGTGCGGACCCGGCCGGCGATCCTGGCGCGGGCCTCCTCGACGTCGGCGCGGGTGATCACCGGGCAGCGGCCGCCGGGCCGACGGTGCGGTCGAGGAGGGCCAGCAGGTTGTCCCAGTGCCGCTCGGCGGCTGCCTCGTCGTACGCCGCGGTGTCGGCCATCGTGAAGCCGTGGGCGGCGCCGTCGTACTGCTCGGCGATGAACGCCACGTCGGCATCGGTCAGGGCGTGCGCGACGAGCTCCTGCTGCTCCGGGGGCATCGACCCGTCGTTGTCGGCGTGGGCCAGGTAGAGCTCGGCCCGCAGCCGGGGGAAGAGCGTGTGCGGGCTCGCCGGGGCGTCGGTCGCCAGGCGCCCGGCGTGGAACGTCGCGACTCCGGCGACCTCCTCGGGCCGCACTGCCGCGGCGCGGACGGCCAGCGCGCCGCCCATGCAGTAGCCGGTCGTGGCCAGCGGCCCCGACGCCACCCGGGGGTCGCCGCGCAGCCAGTCGACGTACGCCGCCGCGTCCTCCGCAGCGATCTCGGGGGTCAGGGCGGCCATGAACGGGCCGAGCCGCTCCAACATGCGAGCCCGGTTCTCCGGAGCGAAGAGGTCGTCGAGGTCGACCAGCGGCGCCCGCCCCGACCGGTGGAACACGTTGGGCACCAGCACGGCGTACCCGTGCGAGGCCAGCCGCTCGGCCATCTGCTCCAGCTGGGGGCGCAGCCCGAACGCGTCCATGAAGAGCAGGACGCCGGGCCACGGTCCGTCACCCTCGGGCGTGGCGAGCACGGCGTCGGCCGGACCGCCGGGGGTGGGGACGTCGAGTCGCGTGATCATGACCCCATCCTGCCCGGCGGGCCTGCGGGGTCAGCGACCCCGGCGCGAGGACGAGAACGACGCGGCGCTGTGCGAGCGGCCGGACGCGGCTGCGGCACCGGACCGGGGGGCGCCACCGCGGCCGGAGGCCGACCGCTGCTGACCGCCCGTACGGGGCTGGCCCGAGGACTGGCCGCCGGAGCGGGGCTGGCCGCCGTTGCGGGGCTGGCCGCCACGGGCCTGGCCGCCGTTGCGACCCGTGCCCGGGCGCGCGGGGCGGCCCTGGCCCTGGGGCCTGGCCTCCGCGGTCGCCAGGGTGGCCGGGTCGGCGAAGACGCGGTCGCCGGGGGCGATCTGCTGGAGCAGCGGGTGCGCGCTGTGCACCTGCGTGATCTGCGGCTTGATGCCGGCCTTCCGGGTCAGGTCGCGGACGTCGGCGCGCTGGCTGTCGAGCATCATCGTGACCACCGTGCCCTCGGCGCCGGCCCGGGCCGTGCGCCCCGACCGGTGCAGGTAGGCCTTGTGCTCGACCGGCGGGTCGGCGTGCAGCACCAGGCCCACGTCGTCGACATGGATGCCGCGGGCCGCGATGTCGGTGGCGACCAGGGTCGAGGCGGTGCCGTCGGAGAACGCAGCGAGGTTGCGGGTGCGCGCGTTCTGGGACAGGTTGCCGTGCAGCTCGATCGCGGCGACGCCGCGGGCGTTGAGCTGGCGCGCCAGTGCCTTCGCGCCGTGCTTGGTGCGGGTGAAGATCACGGTCCGGCCGGGCGCGGCGGCCAGGTCGGCGATGATCGGCAGGCGCGAGTCCTTGTCGACGTGCAGCACGTGGTGGGTCATCTTCGAGACCGGCGACTGGGCCGAGTCGACGCTGTGCACGACCGGGTCGGTCAGGTAGCGCTTGACCAGGACGTCGATCGCGTTGTCCAGCGTCGCGGAGAAGAGCATCCGCTGGCCGGTCCGCGGGGTGGCGTCCATCAGGCGCTTCACGCCGGGCAGGAAGCCCAGGTCGGCCATGTGGTCGGCCTCGTCGAGCACGGTGATCTCGACGGCGTCGAGCTTGACGAAGCCACCGCGCAGGTGGTCCTCGAGCCGGCCGGGGCAGGCGATCAGGATGTCGACGCCGCTGCGCAGCGCCTGCTGCTGGGGACCGGGGCGGACGCCGCCGAAGACGGTGGCGGTGCGCAGGCCCATCGCCTTGGCCAGCGGCGCGACGGTGGCGTCGATCTGGCTGGCGAGCTCGCGAGTGGGGGCCAGGATCAGCGCGCGCGGGCGGCCCGGCTGGCGCTTGCGGCCCGAAGCCGACAGGCGCGCCACCACGGGCAGCGCGAAGGCATAGGTCTTGCCCGAGCCGGTGCGGCCCCGGCCCAGGACGTCGCGGCCCGCGAGCGAGTCGGGGAGCGTGGCGGTCTGGATCGGGAACGGGCTGGTGATGCCGTCGGCGGCCATCGTCGCGACCAGGTCGGCAGGGACGCCGAGGTCGGCGAAGCCGGCAGAGGTCGAGGGGGACTGGGGACGTGCGGTGTTCTGGGACATGGCGAGAGGGCGGCGACGCCGCCGGGTTCAACTCCAGAGATCGGAAGGGTGTCCTGCCCGGCGCGAGCTGGGGTGGTGCGGAGCCCGCGGCGCATGGGGGACTACGAAGAGCTGTCGGCCCGAGGCAGAACGGGTGGGGCCAGTGAGGCAAGCCTACCGGTCGGGGGAGGTCGACCTGACCAGAACGGGCGTGAGGCAGGTCATGCGGGGGGCGCGGGACCCCGGATCCGGGGTCCCGGTCTGTGAGACTGCTCACCGGGGTGGTGCAGCGCCAGGGAGGTCAGCGATGGACGTACTGTCCGACGAGAAGCCGGCCGGCGACGACTCTGCGGCTCCGCCGCGACGCCGGCGGGGGCGGGTGCTGGTCCGGCTGCTGCTCGCCGTCGTGCTCCTCGCGGTGGTCCTCTTCGCCGGCGCCTCGTGGTACTTCGCCGGCCAGATCCGGTCCGCCGCGCTGCAGGTCGCGCCGTACGACCCGGCGCCGGACCTGCGCATCGTCGGGGTCGGCTCCGGCGCCGTGACGCTGGTGCCGGTGGGGGAGACGCCGACGTCCCTGGCGAGCGACGACGTCTACGGGCTCTCCTGGCCGGGAGGCTTCGGCCGGCTCGGCCACCTGGAGTCCACCCGCGGCCGCGAGGTCACCCGCGACCTCGACGTGCTCCAGGGTTCGCCCCCGTCTGCGGGCGACCTGGCCTCGTTCCTGCGCGACGCCTACCCGGCCGCATCAGTGGGCAGCCTGCTGGGCGCGACCGTCAGCACGGTCGACTACGGGTCGCCGGCGGGCAGGTTCGCCGCGTGGTACGTCCCCGGCCGGGGCACCACCTGGGCGGTGATGGTGCACGGACGCGGGGCGACCCGGTCCGAGCTGCTCCGGCTGATGAGCGACACCACCGCACTGGGCCTGCCCTCGCTGGACCTGACCTACCGGCACGACCCGGACAACGGGGGCGGGTTGGCCAGGTTCGGCCAGACCGAGTGGCGCGACCTCGAGGCGGGCGTGCGCTACGCCCTCGACCACGGGGCGACGCAGGTGGTCCTGGCCGGCACCAGCATGGGCGGCGCCATCGTGGCCTCCTTCCTGCAGCACTCCTCGCTGGCCGACCACACCGCGGCCGTCGTGCTGGACTCCGCGGCGCTGGACTTCGACGCCGTCATCCGCCACGGTGCCGCGCAGCGGCGGCTGCCGGTCCTCGGCACGCCGATCCCCGGGGTCCTGGTCGGGGCGGCCGAGCGCGTCGCGGCCCGGCGCTACGACCTCGACCTGGACGCCCTCGACTACCTGGCCGACCCCGGCTGGCTCACCGTCCCGGCGCTGGTGCTCCAGGGCACCTCCGACGACACCGTCCCGGCCTCCGTGGCGACCCGGCTCGCGCGCGAGAGACCTGACCAGGTGCAGCTGCACCTGGTGCCGGGCGCGGAGCACGTCGGCTCCTGGAACGAGGACCCCGACCGGTACGACGGCTGGGTGCGCGACTTCCTCGCCCCCTACGCCTCCGCGCCGCGCTGAGGCGTAGGGGGCCCATCCGGGTCCCGCGTAGGGTCACCGACAAGCTGCCCCGACCCCCGAGAGGTTCTGCCATGACCGAGCAGTCCACGAGCGCCCGCGCGAGCGAGCTGTTGTCCCTCCACCGTGCCGACACGCTGCTGACGGTGGTGAACGTCTGGGACGCGATCACCGCCAAGGTCGTCGCCGACGTCCCCGGCACCGCGGCGCTGGCCACGGCCAGCCACTCGATCGCCGCGATGCTCGGCTACGAGGACGGCGAGAACATCCCGCGCGACGAGATGCTGCAGGCGGTCGGGCGGATCGTGGACGCGACCAGCCTGCCGGTCTCCGCGGACCTCGAGGGCGGGTACGGCGACGCCGCCGAGACGGTGCGCCGGGCGATCGGCCTCGGGGTGGTCGGTGCCAACATCGAGGACCAGCTCAAGCCGCTGCCCGAGGCGGCCCGGCAGGTCGAGGCGATCATGCGGGCCGCGGAGGCCGAGGGCGTCCCGGACTTCGTCCTCAACGCCCGCACCGACGCGTTCCACCTCGGCCGTGACCGCGACCTGGCGACCAACCTCGCCGACGCGACCGAGCGCGGCAAGGCGTTCCTGGACGCCGGGGCGCCGGTGGTCTTCGTCCCGGCCATTCTGTCGGAGGAGTCGGTCTCGTCCCTGGTCGAGGCCTTCGGCCCGCAGAAGCTCACCCTGATCGCCATCCCCGGCAACCCGTCGCTGGCGCGCCTGCAGGAGCTCGGCGTGGCCCGGGTGTCCTTCGGGCCGCTGTCGCAGAACGTGGCGCTCACCGCCCTGCAGGAGCTCGTCGAGGGCGTCAACGAGCGCGGCGAGGGCGTGCCGGGCAACCTCCGCATCCTGAACTGAGGCAGGCCGGCCCGACGGCGTCGGGCCGGCCCCGATGGTCCAGCCCGATGGCCAGCCCCGATGGTCCAGCCCAGTCCACGGTTGCCCCCCGGACGCCTCTGGTCGGACGTCCACCGCGGTGGGAGGGTCGGCGCGGGCGACCAGCGGCGACCGTGCGGGAGGAGGCGGGCCGATGCAGATGGACACCTCCGTCGTGGTCGTCGGAGCCGGCCTCGCCGGTCTCGTCGCAGCGTGGGACCTGACCCGCGCCGGCATCGACTGCCAGGTGCTGGAGGCCTCGGACCGCATCGGCGGCCGCGTCGAGAGCCTGACCTACCCGGACGGCGTCGTGGCCGAGGCCCACCTGGAGGAGCTCTGGTCCAGCAGTCCCGCCTATCCGCTCCTCCACGAGCTCGGCCTCGAGCTCGACGAGGACGTCGCGCACTCCAGCGTCGTCCTGGGCGGCCGGCTCTTCCCCTACCGCGGCGACGGCGACCGGGACGACTACCTCGGCGGACTGTTCGACCCCGAGGAGCGGGACGCCTTCCTGCGGTGGGACGAGCACGCCCGCCGGGTGCTGGCCCGGGTCGACCCCGAGCCCCGGGACGTGTCCGACGAGCCCTGGGCGCGCGAGCTGCTGGCGACCTCGTTCGCGACCTACGTGCGCCACCGCGTGCGGTCGCCGCGGGTCGCCGACTGGGTGCGGGTCGTGGTCGAGTCCGAGACCGCGGTGGAGTGGGACAGCCTCAGCGCCCTGGACGGCCTGGCCGAGCTGCGCCCCTTCCTCGACAGCGCCGACGGCTTCGGTGAGCTCAACGCGCACGTGGTCGGCGGGAACGCCCGCTTCACCGAGGCGATCGCCGCCCGCCTGCCCGAGGGCACGGTGCGCACGGGTCAGCCGGTGACCTCGATCAGGGCCGGCGCCACTAGCGTCGCCGTGGAACACGGCAGGGGAGCGGCGCACCGCAGCGTGGTGTGCGACCAGCTCGTCCTCGCGACCCCGCCGTGGTCGTGGGGCGGCGTCGCGCTCGACGTACCGTTCGAGCCTGCCGCGCTGGCCGGGCTGGAGACCCTCGCGGTCGGCAGCTATGTCAAGGTGCTGCTCCGGCTGCGGCCCGAGGCCGTCGCGTTGTGGCAGCCGTACGGCGACGGGCTGTTCACGCTGCTGACGGACTCGCCGGCCGGGTGCGTCTACGCCGGCACGGACCCCGGTGGACGAGCACCCCGGCTCACCCAGCTCGTCCACGCGCAGCACGCCCGGGACCTGGCAGCCCTGCCTCCCCAGGAGATCGGCCGGCGAGCCGTCGCCGCCCTGGACCGGCTCAGCGCCCCCGACCCCCTCTGGCCGGGACTCGGAGACCTCGTCACCGACGTCCGCGCCTTCGCCTACCCGCAGGCCGTGGCCGCCTGGCCGGTGACGCGGGGCCGCTCCCGGTACGACGCACCGTCCGCGGCGCTGCGCCGACCCCAGGGCCGGGTCCACCTGGCCGGCGACGCCTGGGAGTCCACGCACTCCGACGGGGCGGTCCGCTCGGGGCGGCGGGTCGCCGCGCGGCTGGTCGCACTGCTCTCCGGGTCCGGCACCGACGCAGCGCAGGTGGCCTCGTGAGTGCCGAGACCCGACCGGAGACCAGCGCGGAGCGGGGAGAGCTCGCCGGGTCCACCCCGGCGACCGAGCTCTCACGCCTGCGCAGGGAGCTGGGCCGGCTCGACACCGTGCTGTTCCTGATCTCCGCGATGGTCGTGGTCGACACGATCGCGGCCATCGCCATCGGCGGTGCCCAGGCGTTCACCTGGCTGGTCGTGCTGTTCGTGCTCTTCTTCGTGCCGTCCGCCCTGATCAGCGCCGAGCTGGGGGCCGCGCTCCCCGAGGAGGGCGGGGTCTACGTGTGGGTGCGCCGCGCCTTCGGCCGCTTCGCCGGGGCGCTGACCTCGTTGCTGTACTGGGCGGGCACGCCGATGTGGCTGGGCGGGTCGGTCGTCGCGGTCGCGCTGACGGTGTGGTCGCGGTTCCTGGGGCCGCTGTCCCAGCCCGCGACCTACGCGTTCGGCACCGTCTTCGTGCTCCTGGCCACGCTCGGCGCGGTGCTGCCGCTGCGCTGGGGCAAGTGGGTGCCGGCCTCGGGCGCGGTCGGCCAGATCGTGCTGCTCATGGTCTTCACCCTCAGCGTGGTCCTGTACGGCGTCCGCCACGGCATGCAGGGGCTGTCGCTGCACGACTTCTCACCGACCGGCGCTGTCTTCATCGCGGTCGTGCCGGTGCTGCTCTACTCGTTCGTCGGCGTGGAGCTGCCGACGACCGCCGCCGAGGAGATGCACGACCCCCGCCGCGACATCCCCGCCGCGATCGGCATCGCGGGGGTCGCCCAGGCGCTGATGTACGGCGTCCCGATCCTCGCGGTGCTCGTCGTGCTCCCGCCGGAGCGGATCACCTCACTGCACGGCCTCGTCGATGCCATGAAGACCGTCTACACCGTGTACGGCGGGACCGTCGGCGCCACCTCGGTCACGCTGTCCGGTGCCGGAGCGGTGCTCGGCTCGGTCAGTGCCGTCCTCTTCATCTGGGTGCTGCTGGCCAGCGGCTCCGCGTGGATCATGGGGGCCGGGCGGGCGCAGGCGGCGGCATGCCTGGACGACGGCGGGCCCCGGGCGCTGGGCCGTATCTCCGAGCGCTCGGGCGTCCCGGTCGTGATGGGGCTGGTCTCGGGCGCGGTCTCCCTGGTCGTCATGGCGGTCAGCCTGTGGGTCACCGGAGGTGACCAGCAGAAGTACTTCTCGGTGGCCCTCAACGTGGCGATCGCCCTGATCGTGCTGGCCTACCTGCTGATCTACCCGGCGTTCATCCGGCTCCGCACCACGCTTCCCGACCTGGAACGGCCGTTCCAGGTGCCCGGCCGCCCTGCCGTGGCGTGGGCGCTGGCCGCCCTGGCGACCGGCTGGTCGCTGCTGGCCACGGTCTGCCTGCTCTGGCCCGGGGCGGGGACGGCCGACCCGGACTCCCACCTCCCGGCCGGCTTCGCCGGGGAGCGCCTGCTGTTCGAGGTGCTCACCCTGACGCCGGTCCTGGCCGTGGTGGGCGCCGTCGGCCTGTACGTGGCGCTGACCCGGGGCCGGGTCAGCGGGGCAGCCGGTCGGCCCGGGCCTGGACCAGGTCCGCAGGAGCGGTGAGCCGCCACGCCTCGAAGACGAGCTCGGCGAGCTCGTCGCGCTCCACCCCCTCGAGGTGGACCACGACCCAGCCGAACCCGCCGGAGGTGTACTGCACCTCGAACACCTCCGGGCGCTCCCCGACCAGCGCGAGCTGCTCGGCGATCGTCTGCTTGAGCCCCACGGTGCAGGTGGCCGGCCACAGGTAGCCGAACGTCCGGGTCGCCACCTCGAAGCGCCACCAGCGGTCGTGGTCGGAGCGGCTCACCTCGGGCAGCTGTCCGACCAGGTCGAGGAAGTCGTCGATCACGGTCCCGGCCATGGCGGCATCATGCCGGTCCACGTCGGCGGCGGCTCCGCCGGTCCAGCGACCGGGTCACCCCGTGGTGAGCGAGGCCGCTCCGGTCGGGGTGGTGAGCACCACGGTCGTCGGCACCTCGAGCCCGTCGGCCCCCGCCACCTCGGCGCTGCCGACCAGGACGCAGGTGCCGCCGGCGGTGCACGACACGTCGTTGAGGTCGGCGTGCACGGTGCGCGGGGCGACCCGGACGTCGACCGGCGTCCAGTGGGTGCCGTCGCGGGTCACCGACGCGGGGCTGAACGGGCCGCCGTCGCTGACGGCTCCGGCGGCGGCGCAGGCGCCTGCGTCGATGCAGGAGACCGACCGCAGGACGAGCTGGTCGGGCGCAGCCGGACCCGGGACGGCCTCCAGGGTCCAGGCGGTGCCGTCCCACCGGGCCGCGAACGAGTCGAACGCGGAGCCCGACCGGGACTGCCCGACGGCGGTGCACACCCCGCCGGCGGTGCACGACACCCCGGTCAGCGTCGCGGCGTCCCGTCCGTCCGGCACCGGCGGCTCGGAGACCGTCCAGCTCGTGCCGTCCCAGAGCTCGGCCAGGGGACGGTCACCGAAGTCGGCGGTGGTCGTGGTGCCCACGGCGACGCACTGGGTGGCGCTGGAGCACGACACGCTGCTGAGGAACGAGAACGGGGCGTCGGCCAGCGCCGGGGTGGGGAGCACCGTCCAGGTGCTGCCGTCCCACTGCTCGACCAGCGCGACCACCCGGGCGCCGTCCTGGTAGCTGCCCACCGCCACGCAGGAGGTGGCCGAGGTGCACGACACGGAGTCCAGGGTCGGGTCGGTGGCCCCCGGCAGCGCCGGGGTGGCCAGGATCGTCCAGTGCGTGCCGTCCCAGGCCTCGGCCAGCGTCGCACCCCCGGCGGTGTCGCTGAGGGACTGGCCGACCGCGATGCACGTGGACGCGGTCACGCAGGAGACGTCGCGCAGGGCGGCGTACCGGTCCGACCCGGCCGGCGTCGGCGCCGGGCGCACCGTCCAGGTGGCGCCGTCCCAGCTCTCGGTCAGGATCCGGTTGTTGCCGTCCGGACCGGCCGAGGCGCCGACCGCGACGCAGGTGGTGGCGCTCACGCACGAGACCCCCTGGAGGAAGCTCTCCGAGGCGCCGACCGGACTCTGGGCGGACTGCAGCGACCAGGTCGCGCCGTTCCAGCGCTGGATCAGGGGCCGGTCGACGGCGTGCACCCCGATGTCGGGCTGCAGGGTGGCGGCACCGACGGCGCGGCAGCGGCCCGCCGAGGTGCAGGAGACCGCGGCCAGGGCGGTGGAGTCGGAGCCTGGGGCGGCCGCCGCGCGGGCGGTCCAGGTCCGCCCGCTGCGGACCTGGGTGTAGGCGGTGGTCTCGGGCCCGCCGGTGCCCGGGTCGGCGGTGCCGACCGCCACGCAGGCGCCTGCCGTGGCGCACGACACGGCCCGCAGCCGCACCCCACCGGTCGCCGGGGCGGGGGACTGCTGGAGCGACCAGCGGACGCCGTTCCAGGCCACGGTCAGGGCGCGGTCCACCACCGGGTCGAAGGGGTCGGACTGCTCGCCGTACGACCCGACGGCCTGGCAGGCGGCCGCCGAGACGCACGAGACGCCGACGAGCCGCGGGTCCTGCGCCCCGGACGGAGCGGGGGTCGAGGTGGCCGACCAGCGGTTGCCGTTCCACACCTGGGTGGTCGCGCCGACTGCCGCGCAGAACGAGCGCGAGGTGCACGACACCCCGCTGAGCGCGCCCGTGCCGCGCGGGGACATCAGCCGCCAGGCGGTGCCGTTCCAGCGCACGGCCAGCGGGCCGCCGGCGGCGGTCGAGCCGACCGCGACGCAGGCGGACGCGTTGACGCAGGAGACCGACGCCAGCGCTCCGCTCTCGGCTCCGGCCGGCAGGGGCACGGCGCGGGCGGACCACGAGGAGCCGTTGAACGCCGTCGCGAACGGGCGGGTGGTCCCGTCCGTGCCGGTCACCGTGCCGACCGCGGTGCAGCGGGCCCGCGACGCGCACGAGACGCCCGCCAGGGTGGTCGCGACCGCGGTCCGGGGCCGCTGGACCCGCAGCAGCGACCAGGCCACGCCGTCCCACCGCTGGGCGAAACCGCGACGGGCCGCCATCGGGTCGACGGTGGTGCCCACGGCGACGCACGCGTCGGCGGTGGCGCACGAGACGCCGGTCAGCGCCCCCGTCGGCACCACCGGGACGTCGCCGGGCTGCGCGGTCACCCCGGAATCCTCGGCGGCCCGGGCTGGACCGGTGAGGACCGAGAGGAAGGCCAGGACCAGGACGGCCGCGACCAGGTACCTCCCGCTCCGACGTGACAGACCGACGGTGTCAGGACACGGACCGTGCATCTTGCTCTCCCCCCAGAGGCGTCGCGCGGCTGCCAGGTGCCTGCCCGCGGCGCTGACCCCGCCACCGACGGCAGGAATCGGGATGATTCTGCACTGCCGTCGCGGTCGAGGCCAGATCCGGACGGCCCTTTCTCACAGCGAGTCCACGTGCTGGCGACTCGCGACCGCAACACTCCGGAAACGTGACCCACCTAGGTTCAGGGCTCCAGCCCCGGGCGCGCCGGTCCGTCACGCCCCTGTCCAGAGTGAGTGAGCATGAGCGCCAACCCCCTGCGCATGAACGCGATCCAGGCCGTCGAGGCCTACACCCCGCCGGAGATCAGCTTCGACCCCAGCGAGGAGCCGGGCCAGATCTTCGGCGACAACGTCTTCAGCCTCGCGGTGATGCAGAAGCGTCTGCCCAAGTCCGTCTACAAGTCCGTGGTCAACACCATCGAGAAGTCCGCTCCGCTGGACCCGCTGGTCGCCGACGCCGTCGCCTCCGCGATGAAGGACTGGGCGCTCGAGAAGGGCGCCACCCACTACGCCCACGTGTTCTACCCGCTGACCGGCCTGACCGCCGAGAAGCACGACAGCTTCCTCGACCCGGTCGGCGACGGCTCCGCGATCGCCGAGTTCGCCGGCAAGACCCTGATCCAGGGCGAGCCGGACGCGTCGAGCTTCCCCAACGGCGGGCTGCGCAACACCTTCGAGGCCCGGGGCTACACCGGCTGGGACGTGATGAGCCCGGCGTACGTGCTGGAGAACCCGAACGGGAACACGCTGTGCATCCCGACCATCTTCATCTCCATGACCGGGGAGGCGCTGGACCACAAGACGCCGCTGCTGCGCTCGCAGCAGGCGATGTCGGTCCAGGCCGAGCGGGTGCTGACGCTGTTCGGCCACGAGCCGGAGAAGGTCGTGTCCTACTGCGGCCCCGAGCAGGAGTACTTCCTGGTCGACCGGCACTTCTTCCTGTCCCGCCCCGACCTGCTCAACGCCGGCCGCACCCTGTTCGGCGCCAAGCCGCCGAAGGGCCAGGAGTTCGACGACCACTACTTCGGCGCCATCCCCGAGCGGGTGCTCGGCTACATGATGGACACCGAGCGGGAGCTCTTCAAGCTCGGCATCCCGGCGAAGACCCGCCACAACGAGGTCGCCCCGGGCCAGTTCGAGGTGGCCCCCATGTTCGAGCGCGCCAACGTCGCCTCGGACCACCAGCAGCTGCTGATGACCGTCTTCAAGTCGGTCGCCAAGAAGCACGGCATGGAGTGCCTCTTCCACGAGAAGCCCTTCGCCGGCGTCAACGGCTCCGGCAAGCACGTCAACTTCTCGATCGGCAACGGCCCGCAGGGCAACCTGCTGCTGCCCGGCGACACCCCGCACGACAACGCCCAGTTCCTGGTCTTCTGCGCCGCCGTCATCCGCGCCGTGCACCTGTACGGCGGGCTGCTGCGGGCCTCGGTCGCCTCGGCCAGCAACGACCACCGCCTGGGTGCCAACGAGGCACCGCCGGCCATCATCTCGATCTTCCTCGGCGACCAGCTCGCCGACGTCTTCGACCAGATCGCCAAGGGCGGCGCGACCCGCTCCAAGGAGAAGGGCACGCTCATCATCGGCGTGGACACCCTCCCGGACCTCACCAAGGACCCGGGCGACCGGAACCGGACGAGCCCGTTCGCCTTCACCGGCAACCGGTTCGAGTTCCGTGCCCCGGGCTCGATGCAGACCGTCGCCGGTCCGATGGTCACGATCAACACGATCATGGCCGAGGCGCTCGACCACATCGCGACCACGCTGGAGACCGCGGTGGCCGCCGGCACCGACTTCAACGAGGCCGTGCAGGACCTGCTCTCGGAGATCATCAGCGACCACGGCGCCGTCGTCTTCAACGGCAACGGGTACTCCGAGGAGTGGCAGGTCGAGGCGGCCCAGCGGGGGCTCAAGAACCTCCGCACGACGGTCGACGCCCTGCCCGAGCTGGTCTCGCCGGAGGCCATCGAGCTCTTCTCGAAGTACGGCGTCTTCAACGAGCGCGAGATGCACAGCCGCTTCGAGGTCGGCATCGAGCAGTACATCCTCACCGTGGCGGTCGAGGCCAAGCTCACCCTGGAGATGGCGACCACCACGGTGCTGCCCGCGGCGCTGCGCTACCAGACCGAGCTCGCGCAGAACGTCGCGACCCTGCTGGCCGCGGGCGTCGAGGCCGACACCTCCACGCTGACCTCGGTCAGCGGCCCGCTGGCCGACCTGCGCGCCGGGCTGGCCGCGCTCGAGGCCGCCCTGGGCGCGGAGCACGACGAGGACCCGCTGACCGCGGCGACGTACTCGCGTGACGTGGTGCTGCCGGCGATGGAGTCGGTGCGCGCCGCGGCCGACGTCCTCGAGGGTCTGGTGGCCGACGACCTCTGGTCGCTGCCGACCTACCAGGAGATGCTCTACATCCTGTGATGCGTCGTCGGTCCCCGGAGCACCGGGGCCGACGGGCAGGACCCGACACCGACCACGGCCGGACCGTCCCTCAGGGGGTGGTCCGGCCGTAGTCGTCGGCGAGCCGCACGATGTCGTCCTCGCCGGTGTAGGCGCCGCGTTGGACCTCGACGACGACGAGCTCCTCGTGGCCGGGGTTGGCCAACCGGTGCTGGGCGCCGCAGGGCACGTCCAGGCTCTGTCCCGGACCCACCACCCGGGTCGTGCCGTCGACCTCGCACGTGGCCCGCCCGGCCAGCACCACCCAGTGCTCGCTGCGCAAGCGGTGCACCTGGGAGGACAGCCGGCAGCCCGGGGTGACGTGGATCCGCTTGACCTTGTAGCCGTCCCCCTCGTCGAGCACGTGCCACGACCCCCAGGGTCGGGTCTCACTCGTGACGCTCTGCAGGTCGGCGGTCGAGGTCATCTCGGCTCCTCGGGCTCGGCCCCGGCCGCGGTGACCGGGTGCCCTCCACCCTGCGCGCACGACCCTGCACCCAGCCTGACTGGGCACGCGACGCGGTGCCCGCTCAGGTGGGAGGGTCCGCCTGAGCGATGGTCGGGTCCAACCGCCCGGCGAACCGCGTGGCGAGGTGCGAGCGGTCGAGCTGGGCCCGCGCCCGAGTGTGCAGCCGCGCGATCCTCAGCTCGATGCCGCTCGCGGCGAGGTCGTCGTCGAGCCGTTCGAGGATCTCCGCGCCGGTGGTGTCGAGGTCGGAGACCATCTCGGCGTCGAGCACCAGCCGGAGCAGACCCGTCCTCGCGGCGACCAGGGCACGCGCGGCGTGCAGCAGCCGGTCGGCGTTCGCGTAGACCAGCGGCCCCTCGAAGCGGAGCACGGCCACCGGGCTGACCAGGGTCGTCTCCGGGACCGCGCCGACGCCCACCCGGGTGAAGACCCCACCGGGCCCGCGGCGCAGCTCGACGACGTCGGGGAAGCTGGCCCGGCGGACCAGGAACGCCAGCGACAGCGCGACGCCGACGATCATCGCGGGCAAGGTCTCCCACACCAGCACCAGGACGAATGTGGTCAGGCCCGCGGCGAAGTCGAGCCGGTTGACCGACCACAGCCGGGCGACCCGACGGGGGTCGGCCGAGGGCAGCACTGCGACGATCACCACCGCCGCCAGCACCGCCTCCGGGAGCTGCTCGAAGACGGGGGCCAGGAAGAGCAGGGTCGCGAGCACCACCAGGCCACCGGTGAGGTTGGCCAGCTGCGAGCGGGCCCCGGCCGCCTGGGAGGCCGCGGACTTGGACAGGCTGCCCGAGACCGCGAGACCACCGACGAGACCGGCCGCGAGGTTCGCCGCCCCCGCACCGACGAGCTCCTGGTCGGGGTCGATCTCCTCGCCGGTGTGGGCGGCCACCGCGGTCGCGGAGGCGTAGCCCTCCGAGAAGCCGACCAGCAGCAGCGAGGCGCCACCGGCGACCAGCTCGAGCCACCGGGTGCCGGACAGGTCGGGGACCGCGACCTGCGGCAGCCCGCCGGGGATGTGGCCCACGACGGCGACCCCGTGGGTGTCGAGGTTCAGGACCACCACGAGCAGGATGCCGACCACCACGACGACGACGGCAGCGGGCACGCGGTGGACGTAGCGCTCCAGGGCGAGCAGGGTCGCCACGGCGCCCAGCCCGAGGACCACGGTCAGGGGGTGCCAGTCGGCCACGTTACGGAGCGTGTCGGCCAGCTTGGCGACGGCAGACCCACCCCTCACCTCCACGCCGAGGAGTCCGTCGAGCTGGCCGATGATGATGGACAGGGAGAGACCGGCGACGAAGGCGTGCAGCACCGGGCGGGAGATGAAGTTGACGATCCAGCCCATCCGCAGGGCGCCGGCCACGACCAGCAGGGCTCCCGTGGTGAGGGCCAAGGCTGAGGTCAGCGCTCGGACGTCGGCTGCGGACCCGAGCTCGGCCACCAGCGAGGCCGACAGCGCGGCCACGGCGGACGCCGGACCGACCACCAGGATCGAGGTGCCACCGGTCAGGGCGTAGGCGACGACGGCGCCGAGCGCGGCGTACAGGCCGACCTCGGGCGGGACCCCGGCCACCCCGGCGTAGCCCAGCGACTCCGGGATGAGCAGGGCGGCCAGGGTGACCCCGGCGACCAGGTCGGCGGGCAGGTCGCGACCCCAGGCATAGCGGGGGAGCCACCGCAGGACGGGCAGGAAGGTCGTGACGGTGCGTCGCGGGTGGACCGTCAGCGAGGTGGGGCGGGAACCGTTCACGGCCCGCCCGGCGTCGGCGGGTCGGGGAACACGGCGTCCCAGTCGCGAGCCATGCTCACCAGTGTCCACCCGAGCCGCCGCCCCACGTCCACGATGGGCTCCGGCTCGGCGAAGGTCTCCGCCGAGCTGACGTAGGCGAACTCCCGGACGGGGTCGTCGTGGTCGACTAGCAGGGCGAGGCCGGGCCCGTCGCCCGGGGCGGCCCACTCGAGCATCTCCCGGTCGCCGCCGGAGTTCCCGGCGGCCAGCACCGGTCGCCGCCCCAGGTGGGACTGGATGTTGGCCACCTTCGCCGCGCCCTCGTTGGCCGCCCCCAGGACCCGGCTGGTGCGCAGCAGCACCGGCGCGCCGTCGTCGTCGCGTGCGAGGTCGTAGTCCAGCAGGGTGCCGACCACGCACTCGGGCGGGACGCCGTACAGGGACTCACTGACGGCGCGGACGAACTCGGTGCCACCGCCGCTGACGATGCAGCACGTGACCTCGCGCTCGCGGAGCTCGTCGAGCAGCTCGAGCATCGGTTGGTAGACCATCGCGCGCAGCGGGCGACCCAGCGTGACATGGGTGGCCCGCTCCACGAAGTCGCGAACGACCGCGGTGAAGGCCTCCGGGCGGTAGCCCTCGAACAGTCCCACCAGGGCGAGGGCGACCCGCTCCAGACCGAGCTCGCCCATCGCAGCTCGATCGCCGCCGAGCACGGCGGCGAACTCGGGGACCTCGCCCACGGCCGGGTCCTCGGCGCGTCGGCGGGTGAGGGTGTCGACGAAGAAGTCCAGCTGGACGTACGACGGCCTCTCGCACCACAGGGTGCCGTCGTTGTCGAAGCAGGCCACGCGGTCCTCGCGCGGCAGGTCACGGACGTCGTCGAGGAAGGTCAGCAGGGCGGTCCGAGTCGTGCCCGGGCGCCAGGACGGCAGCAGCTCGGAACGTGTCATGGGTGGCCCCTCAGGCTGTGTCGGGACGGCGTACGCAGCGGAACCCCACGTGGCTCATCCCGGTGTCGATCATCTGCGGTCGCCGTGCGGCCGGACGGTAGCGCAGGCAGTAGGTGTCGGCGCAGAGGTGCGACCCGCCCTTGATGACCTTGCGGCCGACCCGGAACTGCGGCTGGGCCGGGTCGTAGCTGGCCTCCAGGTCGCCGCCACGCGGGTTGCCCGGGACGCAGCACGGCGATCCCGCGTCGTCGGGATGCCGCGAGGTCCACCAGTCGTCGGTCCACTCCCAGACGTTGCCGGCCATGTCGTAGAGGCCGAACCCATTGGGCGGGAAGCTCCCCACCGGAGCGGTCCGGGTGAAGCCGCTCTCGCCGGTGCTGCGCCACGGGAAGTCGGGGCCGTCCCAGGTGTTGGCCATGATCCGGCCGCCGGGCCGTGCCTCGTCGCCCCAGGTGAACGCCATCCGCTCCAGCCCGCCGCGGGCGGCGTACTCCCATTCAGCCTCGGTCGGGAGCGAGGCGCCCACCCACGCGGCGTAGGCCTCGGCGTCCTCGTGGGCGACGTGCACCACCGGGTGGTCCTGCCGGGAGTCCACCGAGCTGGCCGGCCCGTGGGGCCGGTGCCAGCAGGCGCCCGGCTTCCACCGCCACCACTGGGAGAGGTGGCGCAGGTCGACCGGCCCGCGGGTCGGGGTGAAGACGAGCGAGCCGGGCTGCAGGTTCTCCGGCGGGGCCCCGGGGTAGTCGGCGGGGTCGAGCTCCCGCTCGGCCACCGTGACGTAGCCCGTCGTAGCGACGAAGGCGGCGAACTCGGCGTTGGTCACCGTGGTGGCGTCGATGCTGAAGCCGTCGACCCGGACGCGGTGCGTCGGGGCTTCCTCGGGGTAGTGGTCGTCGGAGCCCATCGTGAACAGGCCCCCCGGCAGCGTCACCTGCTCGGCCATGGCCTAGCTGCTTCCGATGCCGGCCTTGAGCTTGGCCAGTACCTGCTCGATGTTGAAGCTGGCTGGCTCCTGGCGGGGCGGGAACTCGGCCAGGGTCTGCAGCATGCGGGCGACGTAGGACTGCGCCGGGATGAACAGCCAGATGTGGTCCAGCACCCAGTCGTAGTAGGTGTTGGAGGTGATGTCGGCCCGCTCGTACGGGTCGGTCTTCAGGTTGAACAGCTTGGGGAACCGCAGCTCGGTGAACGGCTCCGCCCAGATGCCCAGCGTCCCGGTGGCGCGCTGCTCGAGGAAGACGAACTTCCAGTTGTCGTAGCGCAGCGCCGTCAGGTCGCCGTCGTCGGAGACATAGAAGAAGTGCTGGCGCGGGCTGTCGGCGACCTCGCCCGCGACGTAGTCGAGCTGGTTGTGCCCGTCGAGGTGGACCTTGTACGTCGCCCCGGCCAGCTCGGTGCCGGCCTTGAGCCGGTCGGCGATGTCGGTGTCCCCGGCAGCGGCCAGGAAGGTCACGAACCAGTCGTTGTGACTGACGATCCCGTTGCGGACCTCGCCCGCCGGGAACCGGCCCGGCCAGCGGATGAGCGCCGGGACCCGGTAGGCGCCCTCCCAGTTGGAGTTCTTCTCGCTGCGGAACGGCGTCATCCCGGCGTCGGGCCAGCTGTTCATGTGCGGGCCGTTGTCGGTGGAGTACATGACGATCGTGTTCTCCGCCAGGCCGTGCTCGTCGAGGAAGTCCAGCACCGAGCCGACCAGCTCGTCGTGGTCGACCATGACGTCGTGGTACTCGGACTGCCAGCGCCCGGCCTTGCCGCGGACGCCGTCCTTGGCGTGGGTGCGGAAGTGCATGTGGGTGGTGTTGAGCCACACGAAGAAGGGCGTCTCGCTGTCCTGGGCCTCGATCATGAACCGCAGCGCCTCGGGGACCACCTCGTCGTCGATGGTCTTCATCCGCTCCTTGGTGAGCGGCCCGGTGTCCTCGACCCGTTGGGTGCCGTCCGGGTTCGCCCAGGAGTGGATCACGCCGCGGGGGCCGAAGTTCTTGCGGAAGTTCGGGAACTCCTCCTCCGACGGGTAGTCGAACAGCTCGGGCTCCTCCTCGGCGTTGAGGTGGTAGAGGTTGCCGAAGAACTCGTCGAAGCCGTGCGCGGTCGGCAGGAACTCGTCCCGGTCGCCGAGGTGGTTCTTGCCGAACTGGCCGGTCGTGTACCCCTGTGCCTTCAACGCCGTCGCCAGGGTGGGGTCCTCGGGACGAAGGCCGATGTCGGCCCCCGGCATGCCGACCTTGGTGAGCCCGGTGCGGTAGGGGTTCTGCCCGGTGATGAACGCGGCCCGCCCAGCCGTGCAGCTCTGCTCGCCGTAGTAGTCGGTGAAGCGCACGCCCTCGGCCGCGACCCGGTCGATGTTCGGGGTGCGGTAGCCCATCAGCCCGTCGCTGTAGCAGCTCAGGTTGCTGATCCCGATGTCGTCGCCCCAGATGACCAGGATGTTCGGCTTCTCGGACACGCTGTCTCCCTCACGACGGCACGTGGCCGGCGTCACACGATGCCGACCCTTGGCAACCTAGCGAGCGCAGGTCACCGGCACCAGGGCATCTGGGCCGCCCTCGGGGCCCGAGTCTCGACCGACTCGAGGAGGCCGGGGCTCAGCCGACGACGGGCAGCCTGCTCAGCGCCTCGGCGACCGCCGCCTGGATGTCGTCGTCCTGGAAGGAGTGGTCCACGACCTTCCCGGAGAGGTAGGCGTCGTAGGCGGCCAGGTCGAGGTGGCCGTGCCCGCACAGGGCCGTGAGGATCACCGTCTCCTCGCCCGACTCCTTGCACCGCAGGGCCTCCTCCACGGCTGCGGCCAGCGCGTGGGTCGGCTCCGGTGCCGGGACGATGCCCTCGGTGCGCGCGAAGAGCACGCCCGCGGAGAAGCACTCCGTCTGCGGCTTGGCGACGGCTTCGATCTCCCTGGTCTCGTAGAGGTGGGAGATCAGCGGGCTCATCCCGTGGTAACGCAGCCCGCCGGCGTGGATCGGGTCCGGCACGAAGTCGTGACCCAGCGTGTGCATCTTCATGAGCGGGGTCATGCCCAGGGTGTCGCCGAAGTCGTAGGCGTAGGTGCCCTGGGTCAGGGACGGGCAGGCGGCCGGCTCCACGGCCCGGACGGTCGGGGACATCCGCCCCGCCCACTTCTCCCGCAGGAAGGGGAAGGCGAGCCCGCCGAAGTTCGACCCGCCCCCGGTGCACCCGACCAGCAGGTCGGGAGTCTCGCCGATCTTCGCGAGCTGGAGCAGGGCCTCCTCGCCGATGATCGTCTGGTGCAGCAGCACGTGGTTCAGCACGCTGCCGAGCGCGTAGTTCGTGGTCGGGTCCTGCGCGGCCACCTCGACGGCCTCGCTGATGGCGATGCCCAACGAGCCGGTCGAGTCGGGGTGGTCGCGCAGGATCGCCCGGCCGGCCTCGGTGAGCTCCGAGGGACTCGGGTGCACGGTCCCGCCGAAGACCTCCATCATGATCTTGCGGTAGGGCTTCTGGTCGTAGGAGGCACGCACCTGCCAGATCTCGCACTCCATCGCGTACTGCGCGCACGCGAAGGCCAGCGCGGTTCCCCACTGGCCGGCGCCGGTCTCGGTGGTCAGCCGCCGGACCCCGGCCTTGGCGTTGTAGTAGGCCTGGGGAACCGAGGTGTTGGTCTTGTGGGAGCCGGCGGGGGAGACGCCCTCGTACTTGTAGTAGATCCGGGCGGGCGTGCCGAGCGCGGCCTCGAGCCGGTGCGCGCGGTACAGGGGGCTGGGTCGCCAGAGCCGGTACACGTCGAGCACCTCACCCGGGATCTCGATGTACCGGTCGGTGGCGACCTCCTGGGCGATCAGGTCCATCGGGAACAGCGGCGCCAGGTCCTCCGGGCCGACCGGTTGCCCGGTGCCCGGGTGCAGCACCGGCGGCGGCGGGGTCGGCAGGTCCGCCAGGACGTTGTACCAGCGGGTCGGCATCTCGTCCTCGTCGAGCAGGACCTTGTGCCGCTTGACCTCGTCCACGTGCGCTCCTCACGTCGTTCCGGTGGTGTACCGGACCCTAGCCGGTGCGTGCCGGGGCACCGTTCAACCGGCGGAACATCCGTCGCTCCGCCTTGTACAGGCGGGGGAACTCGGCGAACAGCGCGTCGTACAGCGTCCGGTTCGCGGGGTCCGGGACGAAGACCCGGTCCACCGGCACGCACGAGCGCACCTCGGCGCGGGTCAGCTCCCCGAGCGCGAGGGCCGAGGCGAGTGCGGCACCCCGGAGCCCGCACAGCAGGGGGTCGGCGGCTCGTTCGACGGTCCGGTCGACCACGTCGGCGACGACCTGGCACCACAGATCGGAACGGGCGCCACCACCGATGATCCGCAGCGGGTCGAGCCGGCACCCGACGACATGTTCGGAGGCCTGGAGCAGCCAGCGCAGGTTGAGCGCGACGCCCTCGAGGACGGCACGGGCCAGGTCGGCCGAGGTGGTCGGCAGGGCGACGTTGTGGAACCCACCCCGGGCGGTCCGGTCGTCCACGGGAGAGCGCTCACCGGTCAGCCACGGCGTGAAGATCACGCCGCCGGCCCCCGGGGGAGCGGTCGCGGCGGCTTCCAGGACGTCCTCGTAGGACGGCACCGTGCCGCCGGTCCCCGGCGCGACGTTCTCGCGGAACCACTGGAGGCACCGGCCGGCGCTGTCCTGGTTGTTGCCCAGAAGGTAGAGGCCGTCACCGAGGCCGGGCACGGTGGCCACCTGGTGGAGGGCGTCGGTCCGCTTCGCGCTTACCGGGCAGCTGACCCAGGCGGTGGTGCCGATGGAGGCGTGGGCCTGGTGCTCGAGGATGCAGCCGGACCCCATCGCGCTCCCGTGCAGGTCGGGCAGCCCGGTGACCACCCTCGCCGAGGGGGTGATGCCGAGGTCGGCGGCGACCTCCGGGCTGACGGTGCCGACGACCGACCCCGTCGCGACCAGCGGGGGGAGCTTCGCCGCGTCGACCCCGGCACGTCGCACCAGGACCTCGTCGTACTGCAGGCGCTCGAGGTGGCGGTTGTCGGTCAGCCAGGCGGCCGTCATCGACATGTGCGTGGCCGCGGCGGTCCCGGTGAAGCGCATCGTCAGGTAGTCGACCGGCTCGAGGTACCAGCGGGCTCGGGCGGCGACCTCGGGTCGGTCGTGCTCCAGGTGCAGCATGTGGCCGATCGGGTCCGCTCCCGAGGTCGACGGGACCCCGCCGGAGTGCCGGATCCAGGTCGCCAGGGCGACCGGACGGTAGCCCTGCACGGGTCCGGCGACGACGGCGCGGGAGTGCGGCTCGCCCGCGGTGTCCGTCCACATCACGCACGGGCCCACCGGTCGACCGGACGCGTCGACGGGGACGGTGCTGGCCCACTGGCCGGTGACGCAGACGGCGACGACGTCCTCCGCCCGGACCGCGGCGCCGGCGAGCCCGCGTCGGGTCGCCTCCCGGACCAGCCGCCACCACTCCTCGGCGTCCTGGGTCGCGGCGCCGCCCGGTCCGTACGTCGTGCGCACAGGGTGGTGCTCCCACCACAGCATCTCTCCGCGCAGGGAGACCAGCCCCACCTTGGGTCCTCCCGTGCCCAGGTCGACCGCGAGGACCACCCGGGTCACGAGGGGGCCTCGGGTGGGAGCGACTGCTGGGTGTCCAGCATGTCGCTCATGATCGCCACGATGAACTGCTCGACCTCGTCGGTGAGCCCGCCGACCACGCCGCCGTAGACGGCGCCCGACTCCGCCGGGGCGCCCGCGGCGTGCCGCTCCTCGGCGTAGCGGACGGCCTCGGCGAGGTCGGTCGCGAAGGCCTCCACGACGCCGGGCCGGGTCTGCGGACGGGTGACCGCCATGTGGATCGCGTTGGGGTACTGCTGCCCGTTGAACCTCCAGCCGCGGGGGCGCATGAAGTCGGCGACGTGGTAGATGTCGAACTCCTCGGAGGTGAAGCTGAAGCAGAACGTCGGCGACCCGATCACGCGCAGCTGCCGGTGGCTGCGGACGAGGTCCTGCATCGCCGCCGCGGTGGAGAAGATCTCCCGGGCGTGGGCCCGGTAGCCCTCACGTCCCAGCTGGACCATCGAGGCCCAGGTGGAGGCGAGCAGGCCGCCCGAGCGGGAGCCCTCGATGCCCGGGGACATGTACTTGCCGCCGCTCCAACCGACCAGGTGGAAGTACTGGGCGTTGCGGTAGGCCTTGTCCCGGAACAGCAGCGTGGAGCTGCCCTTGAAGGCGTAGCCGTACTTGTGCGTGTCGGCGGAGATCGACGTCACGCCGGGCAGCCGGAAGTCGAAAGGCGGCACGTCGTACCCGAGCTCCTCCCCGAAGGGCAGGATGAATCCGCCCAGGCAGGCGTCCACGTGCAGACCCACCCCGCTGTCGTGGGCGAGCACCCCGAGCTCGGCGATCGGGTCGATGGTGCCGTAGCCGTAGTTGCAGGCCGAACCCAGGATCGCGATCGTGTCCTCGTCGATCCTGTCGGCCACCGTGGCCGGCTCGACCCGGGTGGTGTCCGGGTCGACGGGGACGGTGCGCAGCTCGACGCCGAGCAGGCGGCAGGCCTTGTCGAAGGCGGGATGCCCGGTCTCCGGCTTGACGAAGTTGGGCCGGGTGATCCCGCGGTGCTGCGCCGCGTGCTCGCGGTAGGCCAGCACGGCGTGCAGGATGCTCCCCGTACCGCCGCTGGTGACCATGCCGGCGGGGGTGCCGTCGTCGACCGCGTCGGCGTGCATCAGATCCAGGGCCATCGCGATGATCTCGCCCTCGAGCTTGGTGGCACTCGGGCACATGTCGCGCTGCAGCACGTTGACGTGGGCGAACAGCCCGAAGGCCTCGTTGAGGAAGCGGTAGTGGTCGTGGTCCCCGCAGTACATCGTCCCCGAGCACTTGCCGGTCTCCCAGAACGCGTCCTCCTCGGTCGCCATCGTGCGCAGCTCGGCCAGCACGTCCGCCCGGCTGCGCCCGGCGACGGGGAGGACCCGGTTGACCGGGAACCGGCTCGCATAGGGGAAGTCCACCATCAACTCCCGCAGACCGTGGACCGGTGTGTCCGGGGTCCGGCCCGCCCTCCACGGCCGACCCTGGCCGTCACCACCCCAGCCGACCAGAGCCGAAGGCCATGACACACCGGGCCCTCGGCCAGCGAGGACGGGCGCTCGTCGGTCGAGCAGGCTGGACCCCGCTGGTGCTCTCGTTGGTCGAGTAGGCCGGAGCCTGCGGAGGCCGTGTCGAGACCCGGTGAGGTGCCGCCGCCTCAGTCGCCGACGGCGTCGCGGGCCCGCTGGACGAGCAGGGGGTCGGGCGGCAGGATCATCTCCTCGTCCTTGCCCTCGTACTCGACCAGGCTGAGGAACAGGCGCATGGCGTTGACGCGTGCCCGCTTCTTGTCGTTGCTCTTGATCGTGTACCAGGGGGCGTGGTCGGAGTCGGTGTGCCGGAACATCTCCTCCTTGGCGGCGGTGTACGCCTCCCATTTGTCGAGGCTCTCCAGGTCCATCGGGGAGAGCTTCCACCGGCGCACGGGGTCGATCTGGCGCACCGCGAACCGGGTCCGCTGCTCCTGCTCGGTCACCGAGAACCAGAGCTTGGTCAGCGCCACCCCGGAGTCCAGGAGCATCTGCTCGAAGACGGGGGCCTGCTCCATGAAGGTCCGGTGCTCCTCGTCGCTGCAGAAGCCCATCACGCGCTCCACCCCGGCGCGGTTGTACCAGGACCGGTCGAACAGCACGATCTCGCCGTACGAGGGCAGGTGGGAGACGTAGCGCTGGAAGTACCACTGACCGAGCTCGGTGGTGGTCGGCTTGGTCAGGGCGACCACGCGGGCCGAGCGGGGGTTGAGGTGCTCCATGAAGCGCTTGATCGTGCCGCCCTTCCCGGCGGCGTCGCGACCCTCGAACACGATGACGTGGCGCCTGCGGGTGTCCTGCGCCCAGTACTGGTACTTCAGCAGCTCGATCTGGAGGAGGTACTTCTCGACCTCGTAGTCGTTGCGGCTCATCAGGTCGTCGTAGGGGTAGTCCTCGGTCCAGGTCTCCACGGCACTGCCGTCGGGCCGGATCAGCATCGGGTCCTCGCCGTGGTCGTCGCGGACGGTGTACCCCTCGCGGGACAGGGAGTCGATGTAGTGGCGGAGGCTCATCTGCTGCACGGCCTCAGCCTGCCCGACGCCGGGGCCTGACGGCCTGGGACCAACGGTGCCAGGTAGTGCGCATCGGTCCCGATGCGCCGTCGCGACGAAGGCCCGGGGACACGTCACCGGAAGTCGCGCGACGACGCTCGCGCTTGGAGCACAGCCCCGGCCCCGGGGACGACGACGTCGATGCCCTCCACCCGGTCGGCGACGAGGTTCGTGACGCCCTCGTTGTGCTCGACGCGTCCCCGGATGACGACGGCGATCCGGTTGCGGGCCGCCTGCCGGTGGACCTTCATCACGCCGACCGAGCACACCACGTTGAGCATCCCGGTCTCGTCCTCCAGGTTGAGGAAGGTGACGCCCATCGCCGTCCCCGGCCGCTGGCGGTGGGTGACCAGCCCGCCCACGTGCACGCGACGCCCGGACTCGACGTCGGCCAGGTCGGCCACCGAACGGACGCCGGCCCGCCGGAGCTCCTCACGCAGGTGCTCGACCGGGTGCCGCTCGGGGGAGATGCCCGTGGCCCAGAGGTCGGCCAACGTGATCTCGGGCTCGCTCAGGCCGGGCAGGGCGGGGGCTGCCGGGGCGGGCGTGGTGCCCGGGAGGTGCTGGGGACTCTCGGCGAAGCCGGCCGCCCAGAGTGCCTCGCGGCGGTCGAGCCCCCAGGCGTCGAAGGCTCCGGCCGTGGCCAGCGCCTCGAGCTGGGCCGAGGTCAGGTCGGCGCGGCGTGACAGGTCGGTCACGCCGGAGAAGGGAGCCTCCTCCCGTGCCGCGACGATCCGGCGCGCCACCTCCAGCCCGATCCCGCGCACCGAGTCGAGCCCGAGCCGCACGGCCAGCGCGCGGTCGCGGCGGTGGGAGGGCACCGGGTCCGGGGTGCCGGGGACCCACTCGGTGCGGTCGAAGCGCGGGCGGCAGCATTCCTCCCGCCCGCTGGTGACCACCGGGCCGTCGTCCGTGCCGACGGGCTCGAGGTCCGCCTGCGCCGCGGACCGGGTCACGTCCGGTCGCCGTACGTCGACCCCGTGGCGCCGGGCGTCCCCGACCAGGGACTGCGGCGAGTAGAAGCCCATGGGCTGGTTGCGAAGCAGTCCCGTCAGGAACGCTGCCGGGTAGTGCAGCTTGAACCACGACGAGGCATAGACGAGCAGTGCGAACGACAGGGCGTGCGACTCCGCGAAGCCGAAGTTGGCGAAGGACAGGATCTTGACGTAGATCGCGTCAGCCAGGTCGCCGGTGATGCCGCGGCGTGCCATGCCGGCGTAGAGCGTGGCCTTCACGGACTCGATGCGCTCGACGCCGCGCTTGGAGCCCATCGCGCGGCGCAGCAGGTCGGCGTCGTCGCGGCTGCAGTCGCCCAGGGTGACCGCCATCGCCATCAGCTGCTCCTGGAACAGCGGGACGCCCTTGGTGCGTTCGAGGACCGGCACCAGCTCGGGATGGTCGTAGGTCACCGGCTCCTGCCCGGTCGCCCTGCGCACGTAGGGGTGCACAGCACCACCCTGGATGGGACCCGGCCGGATCAGGGCGATCTCGATGGCCAGGTCGTAGAACTCGCGGGGCCGCAGGCGTGGCAGCGTGCCGATCTGCGCCCGGCTCTCGACCTGGAACACCCCGATCGAGTCGGCGCGGCACAGCATGTCGTAGACGGCCGGCTCCTCCTTGGGCAGGGTCGCGAGGGTCCACCTCTCGCCGAGGTGCTCGTCGACCAGCCGCATCATGTGGTCGAGGGCTCCGAGCATCCCCAGTCCGAGCAGGTCGAACTTGACCAGCCCCATCGACTCGCACGCGTCCTTGTCCCACTGCAGCACGGTCCGCTGGTCCATGCGCGCGCGCTCGATGGGGCAGACCTCGCCGATGGGGCGCTCGGTGAGCACCATGCCTCCGGAGTGGATGCCGAGGTGGCGCGGCGCCCCCATCAGCTCCTCGGCCAGCGCGACCACCGGCGCGGGGACGTCGTGGGCTGTCGGGTCTCCCTGGTCTCCCGCCACGACGGACTTCCACCCGTCGATCTGCCGGGACCACGCGTCCTGCTGACCGGGGGAGAAGCCGAGGGCCTTCGCGGCATCGCGGACCGCCATCCGTGGCCGGTAGGTGATGACGTTGGCGACCTGAGCCGCGTTGCGGCGCCCATAGGTGTCGTAGACCCACTGGATGACCTCCTCGCGCCGGTCGGAGTCGAAGTCGACGTCGATGTCGGGCTCCTCGTCGCGGTGGGCGGAGATGAACCGCTCGAACGGCAGGCGGTAGAAGACGGCGTCGACCGCGGTGATCCCGAGCGCGTAGCAGACCGCCGAGCTGGCCGCGGAGCCGCGGCCCTGGCACAGGATCCCTCGCTCCCGGGCGAACGCGACGATGTCGTGCACGATGACGAAGTAGCCGGCGAAGTCCTTCTCGGCGATGACGCGCAGCTCGTGCTCGAGACGCTCGCGGGCCTCCCGCTCGTGAGGGACGCCCGCGTAGCGCTCGGCGAAGCCCCGCTCCGCGAGCACCCGCAGCCACGAGTCGGCGGTGTGGCCCTCGGGGATCTGCCGCTTCGGCAGCGCCGGCGAGGCCTTGTGCAGGTCGAAGGAGAGCTCGTCGGCCAGGGACACGCTGCGGGCGACCGCGTCGGGGTACGGCGCGAGCGCGTCGGCCGTCTCCGCGCCGCTGCGCAGGTGCGCGGAGCCCGACAGGTCGAGCCAGCCGTCGAGGTCGGCCAGGCTGCGGCGCGCCCGCACCGCGGCCATGGCGGAGGCGACCCGGTGCCGTTGCGGAGTGGCGTGGTGGACGTTGCCGGCCGCGACGACGTCGAGGCCGTGGACGCCGGCCAACCGGGCGAGGGCGGCGTTGGTCGCATCGGCACCCGGGCGCGGTGAGAGCTCGACCACGACGTGCTCGAGGCCGAAGAGCGCCGTCAGCCGGTCGAGCGCCTCGGCGGCCGCCGGTTCCCCGCCGGTCGTGAGGGCCTGACGGACGGCGCCCTTACGGCACCCGGTCAGCACCACCCAGTGACCACGCCCCCGTTCCCCGAGCTCGTCGAGGTCGTAGTGGGGTCGGCCCTTCTCGTCGCCGCGCAGGTGCGCGTCGGTCATCGCGGCGGCGAGCCGGTGGTAGCCCTCAACCCCGCGTGCCAGCACCAGCAGGTGGCTGCCCTCGGGATCGGGCACGCCGTTCTGCGGGCCGGTGAGGCCGAGGGAGAGCTCGGCGCCGAAGACGGTGCCCAGACCGTACGCCGCGGCCGCCTCGGCCAGCATGGGGGCGCCGTAGAAGCCGTCGTGGTCGGTGATCGCCAGCGCGTGCAGGCCGAGGCGCACGGCCTCCTCGACCAGCTCCGCCGGGGAGCTCGCGCCGTCGAGGAAGCTGAAGTTGCTGTGGCAGTGCAGCTCGGCGTACGGCGTGACCTCCTCGGGGCGGTCGATCGGCTGGGGTGTCGTGGAGGAGCGCTTGCGCCGTGACACCGGCGCGTCGTCAGCCCCGGGCAGGCCGCTGAGCCGACGCTCGAGCTCGGCCCACGAGATCGCAGGGTTGTTCCATCCCATCAGGACGCCCCTGCCCCCGGGTCCCGCCTAGTCATAGGCGGCCTCCAGTGACCAGCCGTCACGGGCGCGCAGCAGGAGCCAGGCGCGTCCGTCGGCACCGACGACCTGGACGCGGGCCGACCGACCCGGACCACCGGACCACCAGCTCTCGTCCGTGGGCCAGGGCCCGGCCCAGGCCTTCACCGGCTGCCAGGGGAGCACCCCCGCGGCCACCCGGAAGCGTCGGGGCTCGCCGGTGATGGCGCCCCGCTCGGTGACGCCCACGTCCCGGCCCCGGTCGTCGACGACCTCGGCGGCGGGGAGGGCGGCGAACACGCGCACCGGCGCCGGACCCGGCACGCGACCTGGCCAGGGCCGGTCGAGCGGGCGCAGGTCGACCGCGGCCTCGCCCCAGGGGACCAGTGCCTGCCTGCTCGAGGGGCTCCGACCGCCCTGCAGCACCGGCCGTACGACGGCGTCGAACCCGATCATGCCCTGCACGCGGGCCACGCCTCGCTCGACCAGGTCGTCCGACGCACTGCCCCACAGGGCCTCGCCGTGGGCGTCGGCGCTCTCGACCACCTCCGGGGTGAACCGGATCCGCTCGATCGGGGCACGCACCGCGCCGGCGTCCTTCCGGGCTCGCAGCGAGCCTCCGACGTCGGCCGACTGCAGCTGCCAGTGCACCCGGTCGACGAGGTCGCGGGCGCCGAAGTGACGCGGGTGTAGCCACACGCGTGAGGAGCAGACGACGCCGTCGGACTCGGCGTCGACGCGCACCCCGGTCGCGACGAGCTGGTGGTGGGCCAGCTGGGAGACGAACCGCTCGGCGGTCGTGCGCACGCTGAACGTGATCGCCTCGATGGAGTCCAGGGGCGGCTCGAAGCTCACGTCGGTGTCGAGCTCCGGTGGTGGGGTGCGGGCCGCGAACAGGGACCGGTCCTCGCCCCGGGCTCGCCGGCGTACGGCGGCTCCGTAGGTGCCCAGCCGGTGCTCGACGGCGTCACCGGGGAGATCGGCGAGGTCGCCGAGCGAGCGCAGCCCGAGGCGCTTGAGGAGGCTGACCAGCGAGCGTCCCTGCGAGCCGTCGTCCTGCAGCACGTCGATGGGAAGACCTCGGAGGAACCGCGGCGAGCCGCCGGGGGGCACGACCGTCCAGGACTGCGCGTCGCAGGTGCGGGCCGCCTGCTCCGCGGCGAAGAGGTCGTCGGCGATGCCGAGGCGCACGTCCCACACACCTTGGTCGACCAGGGCCTGGGACACCGTCGCCGCCGCATAGGTCTCGTTGCCGTACCAGCTGCCCGGCGCTCTGACGGCGAGGAGGCCGGGGCGCAGGGCCGCCACTCCGGGTCGCAGCTCCTCGACGGTGGTGAGGACGGGCTCGAAGGCGCGGGCGTCCCGGTCCGGGTTGGCAGGCAGCAGCACCAGCTCGGGGCACTTGGCCTGGGCGTCGCGCCGTCGCTGTCCGCGCCGTACTCCCTCGGCCCGGGCCGGTGCGTTGCACACCTCGACGACGTTCGCGTGGAGCACGGCGGCGGGAGAGCGCGGGGCGGCCCCTGCCTCCTCGAGCGCGGCGACGACCGACCAGTCGGGGCACCACACCACCATCACGCGCACGGGGACCTCATCCGATCGCCCGCCGGTCGTGACGCCGCTCGTCGCGCCGCTCGTCACGCCGCTCGTCGACGCGGTGGACGCCCGGCCAGCTCAGGTCGACATCCTGCGGCGGTCGTGCGCCTCGGTGCACGAGCACCCGCGCACGTCGCCGCTCCAGGTGCCCTGCGCCGGTCGCCGGCCCGCTCCACAAGGAGGCGGCGGTGCTCAGCCTGGCCTCGACGCGGGGCCACTGGCCGTGGACCACCAGCACCGCGGAGCGGGTGCGCAGGCGGGAGTCGAGGATGCCGGCGGTGCGCTCGTCCACGGACGCGGGCGGGCGCAGGACCACCACCCGGAGCACGTCGACCAGGGCGGCGGTCACCTCCAGCCAGTGCTCGCCGGGGTCCGGCACCAGCACAGTGCGGGACAGCTCGATCCCCAGCTCCGCGGCCGCCTCGGCTCCGAAGTCGGCGCAGCCGGCGAACCCCACCCACTCACCCGCCCGGGAGGCCGCCGCGGCCACCGCGAGGGCGAGCGACGCGGAGTCGACGGCGTACGTCGCCCCGGCGTGCAGGGCCAGGGTGTCGGCGAGTCCTGGCAGGATCGGGATCCGGTCCGCCACGGGCCTCCGCTCCATCGCCGCCACCCGCTCCCGCAGCTGCTCCACGACCGGCCGGGCCGGGTCGAGCAGAGCGGGACGGTTCGACGACATGACTCAAGGATCGAACACATGTTCGAACGAGTCAAGCGCGTGAAGGAGCCTCCAGGGTCTGCGATCGGCCCGGAGTCCTGACGGCTCGGTGGCAGGCACCACCTCCTGCCGCATCAGCCTGCGGTGACCGTCAGGTAGGTCGGCATTCGTCACTCCACGGCCGGCGTCCCCTGAGCCTGGTCGGAACGCTGGCTCCGAGGTGGAGGACGGCTTCCGTGCGCGGAGACGGCTCGTCACGGTCGAGCACGGACTTGGTACCAGCGATCAAGCTCTGGTTGACGACCTAAACGTCTGCAGGTCGCCGCTTCTCCCGCCACAGCTGAACGATGGAGACCACTAACCCAACGACGCAGATGGCTATGAGGATCTCACCGAACTCTGTCCACCCCTGGGAGATCATCCAGAAGCCGACGAGGATGAGCAGCAAGTCGACGACTACTCCGACCCAGGCGTACGCCGCTTTCGACTCGGACGACATGCGGACGACGCTAGCGTTCTGCGTGCCGGGACGTCCATCGTCCGCTCGTACCTCTGAGTCTCACGGTCGTTGGCGTGGTCACCTGCCCTCACGAGGGTGCTGCACGTGGGGCACTGGCAGCGCGTTCGCATTGCCCCTCGGCAGGACGTGGTCCTAGCCGGGGAGCGGTCCTGGCCTGGCGTACATCACCCTCCCGCAGGCCGAACCGCAACAGGACCGCGCGGTCGGGGTCGTTCAGCCCAGGATCGTTCCGGTGGGTCGGCCCTGCGCAATCGTGCAGCGGGATCAGCTGGCCGGTACCGCGACGGCCTGAGCGTGCGTGGCCTGCAACGCACCGACCCCCGCCGCGGCCTCCCCAGGGCAAACCGGGGAAATCGCGACGGGGGTTCGGTGAAACAGCAGGTCAAAGGCGGTGTTGCCGCCCCCGATCAGATGTCGTAGTACTGACTGACTGACCCATGCTGACCTGCGCAAACGTCGAGGATGATTGACTATTTGTAGCACGCTTGTAACGAGGAAGCGCTTCGTGTCGCGGACGTTGAGGGCATTGGCCGATGATCACGGCCCCGTCGAACACCTACTGGGCGGGGGAGCCCAAGTCTCGCCTGTCGACGTGCGATTGGGGGAGTGCAAGCCGCCTCGGACCGGGGTGCGGATCCCGATTAGGGTCGTCGGTCAGGTCACCCTTGTCACCTACGAGCATGGGCATGGGCATGGGCATTTGAATCGGCACGTCCTGACGGTGGTGGTGAGGGCGATGCCCCCTGTATGCAACTTCTCGGCCCGGCGCCATCCCATAATCCAGAGGTCGCAGGTTGAAATCCTGCCCGCGCTACGAATTTCAGGCTCGAAATCTACGGATTCCGAGCCTGAAAGCACTTACGAACTTGATCAAGGGTCCACTTAGGGCAGGGACGCCCGGACTCTGCAAATTTGGAACCCAGGCCTGAGCGACACGGGCCACTGTCCGCCGGCTGATGCGTCCGGGCATCGCTGGTCGCGTTCAGCTGGACGACGACTTGGGCTTGACACGGCCATCGGCGCGGCCAATAACATCGTCATATGACGATACAAGCGCTGAGCGACGATGCAGCCTTCGTCGAAGAACGAGCGGCATTGTCGGCGGCGGCATGCCTGTTCCGCGGCTTGGGGGACCCCGGACGACTGGCCATCCTGCGCCACTTGGCGTTGGGGGAACACCGGGTGGTGGACCTGACCGCGCACCTGGGCCTGGCCCAGTCGACGGTCTCCAAGCACTTGGCGTGTCTGCGCGACTGCGGGCTCGTAAGCTCGCGGCCCGTGGGGCGGGCGTCGATGTTCGCGTTGACGGAGCCCGAGCTAGTGATGGGTGTGCTGCGGGCGGCCGAGGGGCTGCTGGCTGGCACCGGGGATGCGGTCATGTTGTGCCCGGTCTACGGCGTGGAGGCAAATCGGTGAGCACATCAGAGATGGCTTGGGTCGATGACGTCGACCAGCGTCGTCGGCTCGGCCGACGTGCGCAGCTCCTCGCGGCGGCCTCGGTGTCCTACAACGTCGTCGAGGCTGTGGTCGCGGTCGCTGCCGGGATGGCTGCCGGCTCGGTGGCTCTGGTCGGTTTCGGTCTGGACTCCGTGGTGGAGGTCTCCAGTGGGCTGATCATCTTGTGGCAGTTCCGGCACCGGATGCCGGAGTCGCGCGAGCAGTTGGCGTTGCGGATGCTCGCCGTTTCGTTCTTCGCGCTGGCCGCCTACGTAGGCATCGAGTCCTCGCGTGCGCTGGTCGCCGGGACCGACCCGGACTCCTCGGCGGTCGGGATCGGTCTGGCGATGGCCTCGCTGGTGGTGATGCCGGTGCTGTCGTGGGCGCAACGACGTACCGGTCGGGCCCTTGGCTCGCAAGCGGTGGTCGCCGACGGGACTCAAACGTTGCTGTGCACCTACCTCTCAGGCGTCCTGCTGGTGGGTCTGGTCGCCAACGCGACGCTCGGATGGTGGTGGGCCGACCCGGGCGCCGGTCTGGTCATCGCGGCGGTAGCTCTGCGCGAAGGCGTGGAGGCATGGCGGGGCGAAGGGTGCTGCGCTCCCGCTCGGGGCACGTTGGAAGAACAGTCGGGGGATGCTCTTGTCGGGTGTGCCGACGCGTGCTGCGAGACGGACGAGTCCGGCGAGGGTGGTGGGAGTTCGCGTCGCGGGGTTCCTGACGAGGCGACACAGCAGGAGGCGGGGTCATGACGGGCGGACACGCGCACCACAGCCAAGGCAACGACGCGCCCGACGGTCCGGGAGCTGACGCCCGGTACCTCGGGTCGGCGCTGGCGCTGATCGTGGTGTTCATGGCCGCCGAGGTCGTCATCGGTGTCGTGTCTGGCTCGCTCGCTCTGATCTCCGACGCCGGGCACATGCTCACCGATGCCGCCGCGATCGCGTTGGCTCTGGTCGCGGCACGGTTGTCGGCGCGCCCGCCGAAGGGCAACCTGACTTACGGCCTACGACGGGTGGAGATCCTCTCCGCTCAGGCCAACGGCATCACCTTGTGGCTGCTGGCGGCCTGGTTCCTCTACGAGGCGGTGAGCCGGTTCATCGACCCGCCCCAGGTGCAGGGCGGCTTCGTGCTCGGCACCGCACTTGCCGGGATCGTCGTCAACCTGGCAGCGACCTGGCTGATCAGTCGGGCCAACCGGACCTCGTTGAACGTCGAGGGCGCGTTCCAGCACATCCTCAACGACCTCTTCGCCTTCATCGCCACCGCCGCCGCGGGGCTGGTAATCGTGCTCACCGGCTGGGTGCGCGCCGACGCGGTCGCGGCCGTCATAGTCGCTGCCCTGATGATCAAGGGCGGCTGGGGACTATTGCGGGACTCCTGGCGGATCTTCCTCGAAGCTGCCCCGGCGGGCATCGACGTCGAGCAGGTCGACGCCGACCTGCACGCAGTCGACGGCGTCGTCGAAGTGCACGACCTGCACATCTGGGAGGTCACCTCGGGGTTCCCCGCCATGTCGGCGCACATCCTGGTCGGGGCCGAGTGGGACTGCCACGAACGGCGCCAATCGATCGCTGGCCTGGTGAGCGACCGGTACGGCATCGACCACAGCACCTTGCAGCTGGACCATCCCGCCACCCCGGACCTGATCGAACCGGAGAGCCTCCTCGACGCCGCGAGACGCCCGCCGACCGGGGCTGAGACGCAACCCGAAGAATCGGAGAGAACGACTCGATGAGCGAGCGCGGCATCGAGACAACACTGGTCACCCGACTCCCGTTGCTGGCGCGGATGCGACGCGATCTCCTCGACCGAGGGGCCCTGCGACCCACGACCGTCGTCGCGATGTACGCCGCCTACGGCGTGCACGCCGCCACCACAGCCGCGGCCCTACGCGCCCGGTGGCTACCGCTGCCCCTCCCGCGGCGTGCTGCTCGGCTGAGTGGCGGCACCCTGACCGCGGTAGGGGCGGGGCTCTGCGTCCTCGGAATGCGCAGGTTCGCCGGGCCCGGGCAGGTCAGCGGCACCCAGGCGGGACCACTGGTGACCGGCGGCGTCTACCGCTACAGCCGCAACCCCCAATACCTCGGCTACGTCGCGGCCCTCACCGGCGCGGCCGCGGTCAGGCGCAGCGGTGGCAGCCTCGCCCTCGCCGCAGCCGCGGGGGCCATCTACGCCGCCTGGGTTCCCGTCGAAGAAGAACACCTCACAAGGACGCTTGGAGAGAGCTACCGGCGCTATCGACGCCGAACCGCCCGATGGCTGGCTTGGCCATCGGCGGCGGGGAGCGATTGAGCCACGACCCGCTGAGAACGGCTGTATCGCATCAGCTACTATTTGCGTATGCATGCAAGTACGCAACCTCCGGTATGGGACGACGATGTCGTGACGCTCGCGGTAGAGGTCCTGCGGGTGCTCGCCGACCCCACCCGGCTGCAACTGGCCGGGCTGATGCTGGATGAGGAGCAGTCGGTCTCGCAGCTGGCAGCGAGGCTGGACAAGCCGGTGGCAGGGGTCTCTCAGCACCTGGCCAAGATGCGGATGGCTCGGCTGGTCACCACCCGCAAGGTGGGCACGTCGGTGCTGTACCGCATCGAGAACGGCCACGTGCGCCAGCTGGTCGTGGACTCCATCGGCCACGTGGAGCACCTGCTCGACCAGGTGCCCGCTCACCACCGACCCGCAGAGCAGCTGGCGTGACCCACAAGCTCAAGGACCACCAAGCGCACCAGCCCCGCGACCACGAGCCTGAGCACCACCACGAGCATGCGGATCATGACCACGGCGGTTCCTGGAGCCGTATCCGGCACGCGGCGTCCGAGCTCTTCGGCGGCCACTCCCACGACGCCGCCGACCAAGTCGACCAGGCACTCGAAGCGGACGCCCGCGGCCGCCGCGCCCTGTGGATCAGCCTGCTCGTGCTCGCGGTCACGGCACTGCTGCAAGCGATCGTCGTTGCGCTGACCGGGTCGGTGGCTCTGCTCGGGGACACCCTCCACAACGTCGCCGATGCGCTCACCGCGGTACCGCTGCTCGTAGCGTTCTGGCTGGCGAGACGTCCCGCCAACGACCGCTTCACCTACGGCTACGGCCGTGCCGAGGACCTTGCGGGCCTGTTCGTCGTCGCCATGATCGCGCTGTCCAGCATCCTGGCGGGCTGGGAGGCGATCCGCCGTTTGCTCCATCCTCAGGACGTCACACATGTGTGGGCGGTTGCGGCTGCTGGTGTGATCGGCTTCCTCGGCAACGAGGTCGTTGCCCAGTACCGGATCCGCGTTGGCCGCCAGATCGGGTCCGCGGCACTGGTCGCGGACGGGCTGCACGCCCGCACCGATGGCTTCACCTCCCTGGCCGTTGTCGCAGGCGCGGCCGGCATCGCGCTCGGCCTGCCATGGGCCGACCCGGTGATCGGTCTGCTCATCGCGATCGCCATCCTCGGCGTCCTGCGCTCCGCGGTCACACAGGTCGGTGCCCGACTCATGGACGCCGTGAGCCCCGACCTCGTTCACACAGCACGGGAGGCGGTCGACACCGTCGACGGCGTACTGGACGTCCGCAGCCTGCGGCTGCGATGGATCGGACACACGCTGCACGCCGACGGCGACATCACCGTCGCCGCCGACCTCCCCGTCGCGGCGGGTCATGACATCGCCCACCACGCCGAAGAACATCTGCTCGACGCCCTTCCCCGGCTCGCCGCCGCTGTCATCCATGTGAGCCCGGACGGCGCCCACAGCCACCACTGAGCCCGATGCGAAGTCATGAGTCCTCCGGACCCACGGGCGCCCACACCGATCGCGCATCTACAACTCCGTCGCGCTGGTGAACCGCTCCTGAACTTCGCTTCCGTCGTTCGTCAGGTTCACCGTTGCCCTGGCCGCTCGCTCCGTCGCTGCTCGCCGACAGCATCGACCTCCTCGAAGACACAGCCATCAATGTGCTGATCTTGGTCGCACTCGGATAGCCGCGGCCAACCGGTTGCGACTGGAGAGGCCATGCAATGGTCGGCCCCGCCTGTTGCCAGTTCGAAGGCGGCTCAGCACTCGATGGATCCCATTGAGGGTGATCGCAGTCAAGGAGACCACGGCCGCTGTCGCCGCAGGCTCGATTCTTGATCGTGCAATACGCCGCAGGGCTCCGCGGCCACCAAGTGGTTGACTGCGACGTACGCGCGTCGGTGGAACAATCGAGTAGGACCTCCTGCTGGTCAGCCCCACTCCGCCACCGGAGAAGTTCCTGCTGGTGTTTCCCGTAGCGCTCAGGTCTCGGAATGACTGACATCGGAGAGCGCGGCGAGCTGCAGCAGGCAGTGCTGGCGCAGGGGTTCGGGGAATCCTTGGGCGAGGCGGTAGAAGACCATGCGCCCGTCCTTGCGTCGGGTCACGAGCCCGGCCGTTCTGAGCATTCGCAGTCCGTAGCCGACGGCGTCCTCGGAGGCGTCGAGGGCCAGGGCCAGGTCACCGACGCAGAGCTCCTCTGCTGCGTCGAGTGCGAACAGCAGACGCATGCGCGTGGGGTCAGCGATGAGGGTGAGCACGCTGGTGACTCGTCCAGCCTCGGCTGGGACCGGAATGCGGTCCCGCGCGCGGCTAACGGCGTTCGGGTCGACGGGGTGCGCGTGATCGGCCATGATCGCCCTCCTTAACGCCCGCATGACGGCACGGGTGTCGGGTATGTAGCGTAGGGCACTGCTGTGGTCCGGCCAGCCCGGCCAGCCCGGCCAGCGTCGAGGGCGAGGGAGGTTGCCGATGGCTTCACTGTTGTTCCTCCTGGTCGCCTCGTTCGGCATCGTGCTGGCCCTCCGGGTGCTGGCTCGTTGGACCGCGGTGTCGGCGAGTCCGTTCGAGGTCGAACCCTGGCTGTCGGGGCATCCCCCGACCGAGCATGCTCTGTCGCGCTACCACGCCCGCTGGTACACCGCCAGCGTGGTCTTCCTCGCCTTCGACGTCGAGATGCTGTTCATGTACCCCTGGGCGATCGTCGTGGGACACCTCGGGCCCGGGGCTGTGGTGGAGATGTTCGGCTTCCTGCTGATGCTGTTGCTGGCCGTCGCCTGGGCCCGTCGCGAGGGAGCCTTCCGGTGGGCCTGATCGACGTCGTGGCCAGGGTCGCAGCCTCGCGCGCGCACGTCCTCGTTGCCGAGATCCCGGGTGCCTTCCAAGAGAGGGTCGCTATCGAGCGAGCACTCGACCGCATGGGCTGGTGCATCGCGGAGTCCGCCGCGGACGCTGACGTCTTGGCGGTGGTCGGGGACCCCGACCAGGCCTTCGCCGCCGTGGTCGAGCACGTGTGGGCGCAACTGTCGGAGCCACGGGTGCAGATCCGGCTGCGGGCCGGCTCTGAGGCGACGGCTCTCCTCGACGAGGCCCGCGAGCACCTCCTGCAAGGGCCACGGCGCCTCACCGGCCCTGACGTTCGCCGTGGCTTCACCCCCTCCGCCGAGGCCATGGCGCCGGAGCACGACGACCAGGACGATGCCGCCGAACACGGCGACCACGAAGACCACGACAGCGACGGCGGCCACGACCACTCCGCGATGATGCCGGACGGGATCCCGCTGGCCGAGGGGGCCGAGGATCGCGACGGTCTGGAGATGGACGAGCTCCACCTTCCGCTGGGCCCGGTGCTCGCGCACTGGCCCGCCGGTGTCGTCCTTCGCGTCACCTTGCACGGTGACGTCGTTGTGGACGCCGCGGTCGAGCAGCTCGCGGCGTCGGGGATCGGCCAGCCGGACGACCCGGCCGTGCGGGCGGCTCGGCTGCTCGACGCTGCGGGTTCGGTGCTCGCACTCGCCGGACTGCCGGCAGAGTCCGCGCGAGTACGACGACTGCGCGACCGCTGCCTCGACGGTGAGCTGGACGACGGCCACGAGGTCGCGCGTTTCGGTGACCGCCTAGGTCGACGGCGGGTCTTGCGTTGGGTCCTCAGTGGACTCATCGCCGAAGGCAGTCACGGCGGGTCCGAGGAGCTGCACGACCGACTGACGTTGCTTGTGGAGCGGGCGCGGGCCGAGCTGGACGGCGATGCGGTGCCACGCGTGACACCGGCCGTCCAGGCGCTTCCTGCGCTCGTGCGTGGGATGGAGCTGGCCGAGGTCAGATTGTGGGTGGCGGCTCTTGGACCGGATCTGGCGCCTGGCCTGGCCGATCATGTGATGTCGGAGGCGGCGCATGGCTGACTCCTTGTCCTTGGTCTACGTGGTGCCGGTGATGGTGGGTCTCGCGGTGGTGTCACTGTCGGTGGCCGGGCTCTCCTCTGCCCTCGATGCCCGCGACCGGGGCTTGTCCGTTGGGTCGGGCCTCACGTTGCCGTTGCGCGAGACGGCTCGTCTGTTGCGTGAACGGCCACGCCGCACGGTCTCGGCCGACCGGTTGCTGTGGCGCTCCGCCTCCTCGGCGGTCATCCCGCTGGCGGTCCTGATCGTGGCGTTCGTGCCGCTGGGCGCGCACGCGCTGGTTGACCACCCCCTGGGGCTGGTGTGGATCAATACGCTCGACGTGGTGGCTTGGGCGGTGATGTGGCTGCTCGGCTGGGGGGCGAACTCGGTAACCGGCCTGGTGGGCGGCTACCGCTTCCTGGCCCTCGCCCTGGGCTATGAGCTCCCACTGATGTTCGCGCTCACCGCCCCGGCGATCGCCGCCGGAAGCCTGGACCTGGCCGAGATCTCGGCAGCCCAGGACGGGTTGTGGTTCGTGGTGTGGGCACCGGTTGCGTTCGCGGCGTACTGCTGGGGAGTGCTGGGCTTCTCGGTCCGGCCTCCCATGGACCCCGGCGCCGGCATCGACGTCAACGGTGGGATCCTCGCCGAGCTGGCCGGGGTGGACCGGCTGCTGGTGCTCGCGGGCCGCTACGCCCTGCTGGTCGCCGGCTCGGCGGCGGCGGTGCCGCTGTTCCTCGGCGGCGGAGCCGGCCCGCTGCTCCCCGGCTGGGGGTGGGTGCTGATCAAGACCATCCTCGTGAGCGGGCTGCTCGTGCTGGCAGGCCGCAGGCTGCCGATCCTGCGCCCCGACAAGCTCCTCGAGATCGGCTGGGTGGTCGTGCTGCCGCTCGTGGTCGCCCAGGACCTGGTCGTCTCCGTCATCGCTGTTGCCACCACCCAACCCGGCTGAGTCCGTCCGAATCTGTACAGGAGGAGATCCGATGAACGCGTCCCTGGTCGACGTGGGGTTCTGGTTGTGCGCCGTGGTGTCCGTGGTGGCGGGTGCGCTGGTGTTCTACGTCGACTCCATGGCCCGGGCGACCTATGCGTTGGCGGTCTCCTTCGTCGCCGTCGGGGTGACGCTGCTGCTGATGGGGCAGGCCTACATGGGCGTGATCGTGATCTTGATGATGGTCATGGAGATGGCCGTGATGGCGGTCTACATGGTCATGTTCATGGGGATGAACCCCGCCCTGATGCCGATGAGCATGGTCCACTCGCACCGCTCGTCGATCGCCGCCGGAGTCGGGACCTTCCTGCTCCTGGGCACCGGCGCGGTGCTCGTGCCCTGGCCCACCCGCCATGGCGCACCCACTGGCGACGTCACGGCCGCGTTGGGGGAGGCAATCATGGAGTCCCACATGATCGTGATGATCACGATGGGCCCCGTCATGGTCGCCACCATCGTCGCCGGCGTCGTCCTGTCCTCACACCGCACCCGTTACGACCGCCTCGGCGACGACCTCGACCGACGCCCCGCCGACGACCCACAGCCGGGGGGTGTGGGCCGATGACGCTCGAGACCGTACTCCTCGTGGCCTCGGCACTGATCGCAGTCGGGGTGTACGGCGCGCTCTCCCAGCAGGTGGTCGTGATGGTCATGATGGGCTTGGAGCTGATGATCAACGGCGTCATCCTGGCCGCCGGCGGGCTGTGGTGGTTCCTGACACCCGACCCCTCCGGGCAGGTGCTGCTGCTGGTGGTGATCGCGGCGATGACCGTAGAGATGGCGATGGGCTTCGCCGTCGCCACGCTGCTGCACCGCCAAGCCGGGCACGACATGACCGACATGGCCGCCGAGCTGCACGGCTGATGCACGACCTCGTTCTCGTAGCCCTCGTGGCGCTGCCCGCCGTCGTCGGCGCGCTGCTCCTGCTGGTCGGGACGCTGGCCGACCGGTTCGCGGCTCGGGTCGGCATCGGGACGGCCACGCTGCTGACGGCGGCGTCGTTCGCCGTCTCGTTCCCCGCGACCTCGCGACCCACGGTGGCCACGCCGTTCATGGCGGGCTCCGAGTTGGGTCTGGGCGTGGACGGCCTGGCTGCGCTGGTGCTGCCGGCGGTCGCGGTCGTCTCCGCGCTCGTGCTGCTGGCCGCCAGCGGTACCCCCGCGCTGCGAACGGCGCGGTTCTACGGGCTGATGCTGCTCTTCGTGGCCGCCGCATTGATGACGGTGCTCGCCACCACCCTGCCCACACTCCTGATGTCGTGGGAGGTGATGGGCGCGACCTCGTTCGCTCTCATCGGGTACCACTGGCGCGACCAGGAGACGATCAGCTCGGGCACGACAGCGTTCCTGACCACACGAACCGCAGACGTCGGCCTCTACGTCGCAGCGGGTGCCGCGTTGGCCGGGGGAGCGGGCCTCGGACTTGCCGCCCTGCCGAATGCCTCCGGTGGTTGGCGCGACGTCATCGCCGCCGGCCTGGTGGTGGCCGGGCTCGGGAAGGCGGCCCAGCTGCCGTTCTCCTTCTGGCTCTCGCGCGCCATGCACGGCCCCAGCCCGGTCAGTGCGCTCCTGCACTCCGCCGCCATGGTCGCGATGGGTGGCTACCTGCTGCTGCGGGTGGCCCCCACCCTGGCGGCGACCGGCTGGGCCGACGACACCGCAGCGTGGGCCGGTGCCGCGACCGCGGTGCTGCTTGGGGTGGTTGCGCTCGCGCAGAGTGACCTCAAGCAACTCCTTGCCGCGTCCACGGCGGCTCAGCTCGGCTTCGTCGTCCTGGCCGCCGGAGTGGGTGCCACCGCGGGCGGCGCCACCCACCTGGTCGCTCACGCCGCGGTCAAGGCCGGCCTGTTCCTCACTGCCGGGATCTGGCTGGAGGCGTTGGGCACCAAACGACTGTCCTCTCTGACCGGGGCTGCACGGCTCTGGCCCGTGGTCGCTGCGTGTGCTGTGGCGAGCCTGCTCTCCCTGGCCGGGCTTCCCCCGCTGGCGCTGTGGGCGACCAAGGACGCCGTGCTGGCCGCTGCCGCCGAACAGTCGCCAAGCTTGTACGTGACCGGGCTGCTCGGCGCGGCACTCTCGGCGGCCTACGCCACCAAGGCCCTGGTCGTGCTGACCCGCCCCGTTCCCGACGACGCGGAGTCGCGCTACGACGAGGAACGCGAAGGCACCCGAGCCGTGCCGACGACCGCGTGGCTCCCGCTCCTGCCGCTGGCGGCAGGAGCCATCCTCCTGGGCGTGCTCGCGCTCCCGCCACTGTTTACAGACGTGCAGAAACTCGTGGGCGGCACCGCCCCCGAGCCCAGCACATTCGAGCTGGTGACGTCCGCACTGCTCGCCGTCGCGGTCATCGTCGCGACGGTGACGGTGATGCGTGGTGTCCAAACCCGACGGTTCGTCTGGCCCCGGGTGCTCACGGACTGGCTGTTCCTCGAACCACTCGCGCACCGCATCGTGGTCCGGCCGGTGGAGGTCCTCGCGCGCCGGCTGGCCCACCTCGACGACGCCGTGCTGGACCGCGGCGTGGAGGCGACCGCGGGCGGCACGGTACGACTGGCCCGAGCCGCAGCGCTCCTCGACGACCGTGTCATCGACGGCGCCGTGGTGCGGGTCGTCTCCGGCGTACGACGCCTCGGCGGCCTGGCCCGGAGACCACAGACCGGGCAGCTGCACCAGTACTACCTCCAAGCGCTGGCCGTGCTGGCCCTCGTCCTCGTCGTCCTCGTCCTCGTGAGGTGAACTTGCTCTCCGTCCTGGTCTTCCTGCCCCTCGCCGCAGCCGCCGTGCTGCTGATCCCTCGGATCAGCGCTGGTGTCGCACGCGGCGTGTTCGTCGTCGTCACCGCAGCCGAACTGGCGCTCGCCTGTCTGGTGTGGGCGAGGTACGACACCCCGGCGGCGGGGGCGTTAGCGGCCGAGGAGCAGGCCCGGTGGATCCCGGGCGTGGGATCGAGCTACCACGTCGGCGTCGACGGCCTGTCCCTGCCGCTGGTGCTGATGACCACGCTCGTGTTCCTGGCCTGCGCCGTCCACGCCCTCCGCGAGCAGCGGCGACCCCGGTTGCAGGCTGCCCTGTTCCTGTTCCTCGAGGCCGTCTGCCTGGGCCTGTTCGTCTCCGCGGACCTGATCCTGTTCTTCGTCTTCTTCGACCTCTCGATCGTGGGCATGTACTTCTCGATCAGCGGCTGGGGACACCGGGACGCCGCCCGGTCTGCCCTGAAGTTCTTCCTCTACACCTTCCTCGGCTCGCTGGCCCTGCTCCTGGGCTTCGTCGGCCTCTACGTCGCCTCCGACCCGCACACCTTCGACATGGTCGAGCTCACCGCCCACCCGCCTCTCCAGGGGCACGGTGTCGCGGGCGGACTCGTCCTGGCCGCCGTGCTGCTCGGTCTCGCGGTGAAGACGCCGACCTTCCCGTTCCACACCTGGCTCCCCCCCGCCCACAGCGACGCCCCGGCGATCGGGTCCGCCGTCCTGGCCGGCGTGATGCTGAAGATGGGCACCTACGGCTTCGTCCGGATCGCGATGCCGATGCTGCCGGATGCCTGGCGCGCCTGGGCATGGGTCGTGATCGCGGTCGGCATCGTCTCGGTGCTGTGGGGAGCGCTGGTCGCCTTCGCCCAGACCGACCTGAAACGCATGATCGCCTACACCTCGGTCAACCACGTGGGCTACGTCGTCCTGGCCGTGGGCGCCGCCGGGGTCCTAGCCGACGGCGCGGACCAGGCACGCCAGGTGGCCGTGACCGGAGCGGTGACCCAGATAGTCAGTCACGGGCTGCTCACCGCAGCCTTGTTCCTGCTCGCGGGCAGCATGTTCGAACGGACCGAGACCTATGATCTCGACGGCTACGGAGGGTTGGCCGGAACCGCCCCGCGCTACGCCACGCTCTTCACCGTGGCAGCCTTCGGGTCGCTGGGCCTCCCTGCCTTGTCCGGTTTCATCGCCGAGTTCCAGATCTTCGCCGGCAGCATCGCCACCGTGCCCGTCACCGCGGTGGCCGTGCTCGGCATCCTCATCACCGCGGCCCTGTTCCTGCACGCCCTACAGCGATTGTTCACCGGACCGTCCCAGGGCCTGTCGGTCGGGTTCACCGACGTCACCCCGCGGGAGTGGGTGCCTGTCGCGCTGCTCCTGGCTGTGTCGGTGTTCATCGGAGTGCTGCCGCGGACACTATTGGACGTCATCGAGCCCGGTGCCGCCGTCCTCGCACACCTCGTGGGGCGGTGATTCGGCGCGATGCGGGCTGACCTCATGGCCCTCCTACCCGAGGCTCTGCTGTTCCTGGGCGGGATGCTCACCCTCGTCAGCGGGTCGTTCACCCCGCGGACACGGCAGTGGCGGATGAGCCTCGTGGCGGCTGCAGCCACCGTGGCCAGCCTTGTCGCCAGCCTCGTGGCCTGGACCGGCGGACCAAGGGCCGCCTTCTCCGACACCTTCACCGTCGACACCTCGACCGGGGCGGCCCGCGTCACCGTGACCGTCTCGCTGCTGCTGATCCTGCTGATCGCTTCGGGGGAGGTGCGCGACCATCCCCGGGAGAGCGAGACCTACAGCCTGCTGCTCTTCGGCGGCGCCGGCACCCTCCTGCTCGCCGGCAGCACCGACCTCGCCGTGCTGGTCGTGGCGTTCCTGCTCTCGAGCATCCCGCTCTACGGCCTCGTGGGGATCATGGCCCGGCCGGGTTCGCCGGAGGCGGCCTTGAAGACCTACCTCTTCGGCGCGCTCTTCGGCATCCTGCTGATGCTGGGCGCCGTCCTCCTCTACGGACTCGCAGGCCGGGCCGGCTACTCGTCGCTGGCCGCCGAGCTACCCGACGCTCCAACTGCGGCCGTAGCCACCGGCGGGGTCCTGGTGTTGATGGGCCTGCTCTTCAAGGCCGGTGCCGTCCCCGGCCACTTCTGGGTCCCCGACGCCACCCAGGGCGCATCGGTGACCGCCGCTGCCTTCCTCACCACCGTCCCCAAGATCGGGGCGCTCGTCGCGATCATCCGCCTGGTCGCCGTCCTGCCCGGAGAGCTGCGGTGGGCCACGGTCCTCGGCATCCTCGCGCTGGCCAGCATGACCATCGGCAACCTAGCGGCGCTCGCCCAGGACGACGTACGCCGGCTCCTGGGCTGGTCCACCGTCAGCCAGGTCGGCTACCTCCTCGCCGCCGCGGCCGTGACCCGGATCAGCGATCAAGGTCAGCCCGCACTGCTGTTCTTCCTGGCCGGCTACGCCCTCACCAACCTGGCCGCCTTCGCGGTCGCCGCCGCAGCCCCCGAGCGCCGCTCGCTTGAGGGATGGGCGGGCTTCGCCTCCGCACAACCCGGCCTCAGTGCCGCCCTCGTGGTCGCCCTGCTCGGGCTGGTCGGAACACCGCCGACCGCAGTGTTCATCGGCAAGCTCACCACCATGGGGGCGACCTGGGGTGCCGGCCTCGCCTGGCTCGCCGTCGCGATCGCCCTCAACAGCGTGGTCAGCCTCTTCTACTACCTGCGCTGGATCCGGGCAGCCCTACGTCCGGCCGCACAACGCGGCGAAGAGGCCGGCACAAGTACCGGCACCGACGGCACTGGTGGGCGAGGCGCTCCCACGGCTGCGCTCGTCGCGGCGTTCGCCACCGTCGTGATGGGGCTGACGGCCGGACCCCTCTGGCTCGTCCTCGCCTGAACCGAGCGCCCGGTGGATCTGCGGGCCGATGCCCTGGAAGGTCAGGTCCGGTAGTTCAGCGCGATCATCATCCCGGCCTCACCGTGGTAGACGTTGTGGCAGTGCGTCATCCAGGACCCCGGGTTGTCGGCCTGCAGGTCGACCGCCAGCGACGACATCGGCTTGATGAGCACGGTGTCCTTCCGCAGTCCGCTGGGCAGGGCGAAGGTGTGGCCGTGGACGTGCATCGGGTGGGTCATCTGCGTCATGTTCATCAGCTGCAGGCGCACCCGGTCACCCTCCTCGATCACGATGGGGTCGTTCTTGCCGTAGGGGGCGTCGTTGATGGCCCACCGGTAGGGCGCCATCTGGCCGCTCAGGTGCACCATCTCGGAGGTGTCCGGATCCCGAGATGGCAGTCGGGTCGCTTCGGCAGGTTGGAGATCGGTGGCCTCGAGGACCGCGCCGTCAAGCTCCGACGGGTGAACGGTGGGCCCGGGTGCGCTGCCGGAGCCGGTGCGGATCAGGGCCATGGCCTGCCCCTGCTTCCCGTAGGGCGCGGCAACGAGGGGGAAGACACCGTCCTGGAGGGTCACGATCGCGTCGTAGCGTTCGCCCATACCGATGTAGAAGGCGTCGGTCTCACGAGGCTGGACTGCGTAGCCGTCGGTATGGGTGATCGTGAGCCGGTGTCCACCGACAGCGACGGTGAAGAGCGTGTCGGAGCCTGCGTTGATGATGCGCAGTCGTACGCGTTGACCCGGCTTGCCTCGGAGGACGTCAGGAGCCGCCGGGACCCGCCCGTTGATCAGGTAGTGGGGGTAGGCCACGTCGCCAGCATCGCCGAACCGCGGATCGCCCATGCTCATGCCGCCCCCGCCGCCCATGCCCATGCCACCCATGCCGCCCATGCCGCCGGAGCCGTCGCCGTCATCGGCTGTCAGCTCGGCCAGCACGTCGTCGGGTGTCCGTCCGGTGCCGTCGACCCAGTCGTCGAGGACGACGATCCACTCCAGGTCGTAGTCGCCAGGCCCGCGCGGGTCCTCGATGATCAACGGGGCGTAGAGGCCCCGGTCGAGCTGCACGCCGACGTGCGGGTGGTAGAAGTACGTCCCGGGGTCGGGCGCGGTGAACTCGTAGAGGAACGAGCCGCCGGTCTTGATCGGGTTCTGGGTCAGGCCCGGGACCCCATCGGCCTCGTTGCGCAGCCCGATGCCGTGCCAGTGCACGGTGGTGTCCGCCGGCAACTGGTTGTGCACCCGAACCCTGAGCATGTCACCCGCGGACGCGCGGATCAGCGGACCGGGTGCGGTGTCCCCGAAGGCCCAGGTGTCGACGGTGGTGCCGCCGAGATCCAGGGTCGCCGGCTTCGCGGTCAGGGTGTGCTCGACCACGCGTTGACCCGGGGCCGGAGCCAGCCGCGTGGGGGACCCGAAGGTCGGGGCCGCCCGGGTTCCGGCTTGTGGCGAACAGGCCACCAGGGCGCCGGTGGCAGTGACCGCCAACCCGCCGAGCAGGAGACTGCGGCGCGAAATTTCGGGCATGGTTCCTCATCCGAGTCGAGTGCAAAGGACGCAGCCACCCGAGGCGGCCAGTCTTGAGCCTGCCGCGTCCCCCAAGCGTTCTGTCGCAGGTTCGATGAAGGTTTGACGAAGATCGTCGGCGCCGGTGGCGCAGGCTCATACCGACGGGAGGCGGACGGTGAACTGGGCCCCCAGTCCTGGGCCAGCGCTGGCTGCGGTGATCCCGCCGCCGTGAGCCTGCACGAATGCCCGGGCGATGCTGAGGCCGATCCCGGAGCCTCCGCGTTCGCGAGTGCGCGCGGCGTCCGAGCGGTAGAAGCGATCGAAGACGTGGCTCAGGTGTTCGGGTGCGATGCCGTCACCGGTGTCGGTCACGACGAACTCGACCCATGGTCCACGTGCAGAGCAGGCGATGCGCACGGTGCCGCCGGCCGGGGTGTAGCGCAGCGCGTTGTCGAGGAGGTTGGTGAGCACTTGGCCGATGCGGTCGGGATCGACGAGAACCTGCGCGTCGGTCTTGAGCTCGGTCTCCAGGGTGATGCCGGCAGTAGCGAAGCGGTCAGCGGAGGTCTGTGCGGAGTCGTGCGCCAGGTCGGCGGCGGCAACCGGCTGCCGGGCGATGTCCAGGGTGCCCTCCTCGGCACGGGACACGGCCGAGATGTCTTCCGCGAGCCGGCGGAGGCGCTGCGTACTCAGCCGGATCACGTCGAGGGTGTCCTCGTCGAGGGTGCGGATGCCGTCCTCGATCGCCTCGAGGTGTGCGTCGACGGTGGCCAGGGGGGTGCGCATCTCGTGGGCCAGGTCGGCGAGCATTCGGCGCCTGGAGATCTCCGTGGCCTCCAGGCGCTCCGCGAGGGTGTTGCTGGTCTCGGCCAGGATCGCGAACTCCCGGCCCAGGCCGGGGTCGCTGACCCGCGCGTCGTACTGACCGGCGGCCACATGCTCGGCCGCGGCAGCCACCTGCGCGACGGAACGCTGGACCCGGCGCGAGAAGTACCAGGTCACCGCCAAGGCGGCGGCGGTGGCAGCGATCAACGCGATCGAGATCGAGATCGCAAGCGAGGAGGTGAAGGCCCGCTCGACGTGCCCCGCCTCGGAGGCGGTGTGTGAGACCCCCGCCCGGCGGAGGTGCTCACGGAAGATCGCCGGGCCGACGATCGCGGCCACGACCCAGGTCGTCACCGCCCCGGCGAGCAGCACCAACGCCTGGGCACCCAGCAGCCGGGCCCCGAAACCGGACTGACGACGTGCGCGGCCGCTCATTCGCCGGTGCCCATCCGGTAACCGACCCCGCGCACTGTGCGGACGAAGCGGCTGTCGGCCGCGTCGTCGTCCAGCTTGCGACGCAGATGCCCGATGTGGACGTCGACCAGGTGCTCATCGCCCACCCACGCGGGTCCCCACACGTGGTCGATGAGCTGGCGCCGGGTGAAAACGATCTTCGGCCGCTCCGACAGCGCGGCCAACAGATCGAACTCAGTACGGGTCAACGCCACAGGTTCACCCGCGAGCCAGACATCACGACCGGCCCGGTCGATGCTGAGCGCACCGAAGGAGTCGGGCGGCCTGGCCGCCGCTCCGTCGTGGGAAAGCGGGCGTGGACGGCGCAGCATCGCCTGCACGCGGGCCATCAGCTCGCGAGGGCTGAAGGGCTTGGTGAGGTAGTCGTCGGCACCCACCGAGAGACCGATGAGAGTGTCCACCTCATCGCTGCGGGCGGTCACCATGACCACATAGGCATCGGAAAAGGTCCGCAGCTGCCGACAGACCTCCACGCCATCGAGACCCGGCAGACCCAGGTCCAGGACGACGACATCGGGATCGACTTCACGCGCGAGCTCGACCGCCCGCAGCCCGTCACCGGTAGAAAAAGCAGCGAATCCGTCGCGCTCGAAGTAGCTGACCAGCAACCCCGCCAACGCCGCCTCGTCCTCCACGATCAGGGCCCGCATCCCCGACCGCGGCTTCGCTGGAGCCGCAGCCGCTCCGGCAGTCTCGACCCCGTGTGGGGGACCGGAACTCACAGACGACATGGCCCTCATGGTGCCAGCCCGAGGCGCCGGAGCGCGGAGACAGAGAGTTGGGCAGGGGCTTTCTTCAACGAACCTTCACACAACTGCGACCAGACGAGCGGGGCGCTCGCGTCATGGTGGACCCACAAGCCGAGTTGAGGAGTTGTTCACGATGATGGACTGGTACGGGAACGGCATGGGCACGGGCGGCTGGGTCTTCATGATCACGGCGATGACCATCTTCTGGGGCCTGGTGATTCTCGCGGGCGTGATGATCTTCCGCGACAACAGTGGACGTCGCAATGGGTCTGGTACGCCAGACCGCGGCCCGGTCGAGATCCTCGACGAGCGTTTCGCTCGGGGCGAGATCGACCGCGAGGACTACGAAGCGCGCAAGACCGCTCTCAAGGCAAGCGCGCGCTGACCGGACCCACCTCGGTCCGATGACCTGATCATCGTGTGAGGTCAGGTTTCGCCACCAGCGAAGGGGAGAACAGACTCGATATGTTCGAACAGAGCAGTCAACTAGTAGGGCTGGGCGTCGGAGGTCTTGGCGGCGGCCTTGGCATCGCCGGATACAAGTCCTGGATCATCGCGTTAGTGATCCTGCTGGTCCTCGTCGGCCTAGCCCGCTGGACGATGCGCCCGGCACGGCGGGCGGCGAGAGCCCAGCGCAGAACCGGTGAACTTGGGACCGAGATCACGCCGTCAACAGTGGAGCTCGACGGTGCCGACGGCCCACGAGCAAAGCAGACAAGGGGGGCCCCATGAGCAACTACACGATCACCACCACGATCACCCAGCCCTACGACGCCACTGTGACGGCGGTCCGCGAGGCCTTGAGCGAGCAGGGGTTCGGCGTGCTGACCGAGATCGACCTCCAGGCCTCCCTCAAGGAGAAGCTCGGCGTCGACGTAGCGCCTCAGGTGATCCTTGGGGCTTGCCGGCCGCCGCTGGCCTACGAAGCCATCCAGGCCGAACCATCCATTGCAGCGGTACTTCCCTGCAACGTGGTCGTGCGCGCACTGGACCAAGACACGACCCTCGTCGAGGCATTCGACCCCGACGCAATGATGGGCCTCGCCGACAACCCGGCGCTAAGCAAGATCGCAAGCGACGCCAAGGAGCGTTTGGGCGCTGCCTTCGCGGCCCTCGCTAGGTCGCAGTGACGGCGCAGTAGAGCACCTTGGCCGACGACCGCACTGCCCGAACGGTCGCCCCAACCCCGTCGGCGGTCGGCAGCGACAGTCGTACGGTTGATTCGATGTTGGTGGTCGGTGTCGGTGATGGCGTTGTGGACGGCCACGTCGTCGTGCGGGACCGGCCGCTCGACCGTCCGCCCGTACTATCGAGGCCGATGAGCACCGTTCGGACGACCGCCCGCCGCGCCCGCAGGTCACTGCGCATGGGTGCGGCGGCGCTGGTGTCGCGCTCGGGCGGAGCAGTGGACCGCCGCAGGGCGCTCGGAGCCCTCGTCGCCGTCCTGGTCCTCGGCATTCTCGGCATGCACGTTCTGGCCAGCGATGACACCCCGGCTAACGCCAACTCCTCGTCCGGCATCACGACCATGATGGGCACGGAGGGCCGGATGGCTGGCGGCGGTGCAGCTGGCCAGCCAGGTGACTCGTTCCAGGCACCCGTAAACCAGACGGACGAGGCCGGTGTCCAGGCCGGCACGGCCCCCGGAAACACCTTCGGCCGACCCTGGACTCACGGTCCAGGCTCGGGGCATGGCCCCGACGGCGGGATGAGCATGCTGATGCTGTGCGCCTTCATCCTCACAGTGGCGCTCACACTGCTGGTGTTGGCGGTCGTCGGCATACGCCGTCTGCGGTTGCCGGCCGCGTTCTGGCCAGCCGGCGCGCGCGACAAGATCCTGGGGTGGGCGCGGGGCACCGGTCCACCCCACGAGTGGCGGTTCTCAGTCATCAGGTGCTGACGGGCCCTGCGGCCACCTGCCACCGCTGCTTCGGCGGCCTGCCGGCCGGGTGTCGCCGCTGCCTGCCCACACCACACCGACCAGGAGAACCTCATGCACACCCAGCCCAAGACACGCACACGCGTGCTGAGCGCGCTCGCGCTCAGTTTCGCTCTTGGCGGCGTCCTCGCCGCTTGCGGCGGCGACACCGAGCCTGCCGAGACCGCTCAGGTCAGCACGACCGAGCACAACGCCGCCGACGTCACCTTTGCCAGCGACATGATTCAGCACCACGCCCAAGCGTTGTCAATGGTCGACCTCACCCTCGAGCGCGACCTCGATCCGGAAGTCCAAGGGGTCGCAGAAGACATTCGCGCCGCCCAGGGTCCCGAGATCGAGACCATGGCCGACTGGCTCACCACGTGGGGCGAAGACGTCCCCGAGACGGTGCGCGACCACGTCAACTCCGGCCACGACTCGGGCGACATGTCCGAGAGCATGGAGGGCATGGAAGGCGTGGACGAGATGCCGGGGATGATGACGGCCGACGACCTGAGCGCCCTCGAGAACGCCTCCGACGCCGAGTTCCAGGACATGTGGCTCCAGATGATGATCAAGCACCACGAAGGCGCGGTCGAGATGGCCGAGACCGAGCAGGAAGACGGCCAGTTCAAGGACGCCGTCGACCTCGCGGGCCAGATCGCCGACAGCCAGACCCAAGAGATCGACACCATGAAGAGTCTCCTCGACTCCTGAGCAGGCCCCAGCGGACGTCACCGACAACCGTGGCGTCCGCGCGGCGGGCGCGGCACTCCCGCGCCTGCCTCTTCCCATCGACAGCCGACACCCCGGCCCTCACCCCGGAGACGACTTCATGCAGATCCCCGGCCTCACCGCCGCCACCCTGACAGCGCTCCTGACTCTCGCCGGCTGCAGCACCGACCCGGCCCCCGACAGCTCGGCCGGCTCGAGCTCGCCCAGCGCTGCCGACTCGGCAGACGTCGAGCCCGACAAAACGTCCAGCCCACCCTGGCCCGCTCCCACCGACGTTCCGATCAGGGTCGCCGCGGCTGGCCTCGACCTCGGTCCAATGGGCACTGCCGAGCACTACCACCCCCGCCTGAGCATCGTCATCGACGGACAACACGTGCCCGTCACGCCCAACATCGGCGTCGACCCCAGCACCGGCGCCATGTCCGCAGTTCACACCCACGAAGGCGACGGCACCATCCACATCGAAGCCGACACCGTCGGAGAGAGGTTCACCCTCGGCCAGTTGTTCACCCAGTGGGGCGTAGCCCTCACCCCCACCCAGATCGGCGGAGTCAGCGCAGCACCCGGCGAGAAGGTCAAGGTGACCAGCAACGGCATCCCCGTGCCCGGCAACCCCGCCGACCTCCAGCTCGAACCCGACCAGCAGATCGAACTGAGCCTCTCATGAAGCATGCCCTCTGGGGACGCGCCGCTGAGCCGGTAGGGACCGGACCGAATCTCAAAGGCTCCATCTGGGCCCGTGACCTGCACGGCCAGTCGATCGGTTGACTGGAACTGCTAGTGGCTGACACCGACCCGCTTTGCCGCGCTCGGCTCCTAGGTCGCTGAAAACGCCACGAGGGGCCCAGCGCACCTGGAGCCCTCATCGCCTCGAGAACCGAGTTCGAGCTCTACCTGAGAAGTGACTACAGGTCGTAGTACTGACTGACTCACCCATGCTGACCTGCGCAAACGTCGCGATTCCCCGGCCGTATGTACCGGGCTTGTAACAGGCTAGCTCTTTCTTTCAGGCGCTTGAAGCCAGGGCACGCTCATGGCCGATGAGCGCCTCCTCTGTCTGTGACTACAGGGACACGGGATGTGGAGACTTCTCCGAACTGCTCGACTACGCGCGCCTCGCTCGGTGGCCATCAGTCGTCGATGGCCTTGGAGCCCTGCTCGTCCTCAAGCTGTTGAACTATGACGCGGGCGGTGTCGCGTGCGGTTCGGCCGGCACCGATGAGGGTGGCGGACGCTGCGCCGGTCCAGTCGCCGTACCCGACCAGGTGCAGTCGGGGCTCGTCGGTGGCCTGCGTTTCGGCTGGTCCGTCGGTGCGGGGGTGCCCGTCCACGGTGCTGAGATGAAGCGGGCTGAGGTGTCGTAAGGCTGGTCGGAAGCCGGTGCACCAGATGATGGCGTCTGTGTCGCGCCTGGTGTCGTCGGCCCACACCACGCCCGTGGAATCGAACCGGCTGAACATCGGCAGCGCCTCGAGGTCCCCACGGTCGCGTGCGTCGCGGACGCTAGGCACCATCACGATGTCGCCAAGCCCGCCGACGCCGGGGTGGTCGCCACCCTCGTGCCACGCTTGGACGCGCCGGGTGGCCGTGGTGAACAGAACCCGGCCGTCAACGTCGTCGGGCAGGAACCGCGGCGGCCGGGCCGTCACCCAGATCGCGTCGGCGACCGTCGAGACCTCCGCGAGGATCTGGGCGGCGGAGTTGCCGCCACCGACCACGACGACCCGCTGCCCAGCAAAGTCCTCGGGCCGCCGGTACTGCGAGGCGTGCAGCTGGCGGCCCGCGAAGTTCTGCGGGCCGGGGTAGGCCGGCCAGAAAGGCTGAGTCCAGGTGCCGGTCGCCGACACGACGACCCTGGCGGTGAGGTCGCCGTTGCTGGTGCGCACCAGCAACGGCTCGCGCTCATGGGGGTCCAGGGTCGATCTCTCGACGGACAACACCCGGCGCGGGCGCTCGACGGCGAGCTCGTAGCGCTGCTCGTAGCGGGTGAGGTAGTCGACGACGTGGTCGCGGGGCGGGAACCCATGGTTTGCGTCGTCCCACGGCGGCATCATCCAGCCGGGCAACGAGGAGTACGTCGAGGGTGAGAACAGCCGCAGCCCGTCCCACATCTGCAGCCAGGCCCCACCCGGTCGATCGGCGGCATCGAGGATGACGAAGTCCACGCCAGGTACCAGTCCGGTCCGGCGCAGGTAGAAGCCGAGGGCCAGCCCGGCCTGCCCGCCGCCGATGATCGCGACTGCGACTTCTCGGACGTCCCCGTCGCCGGAGCCGGCTCGGTCGGCGGGCACCTTCCTGCTCAGTTGATCTCGCTGCGGCGCTCGAGCAGGACCGTGTCGCGCCAGACGCCGTCGAGCTGGGCGATGCGGGTGCGCACGGCGAGGGTGCGGTACCCGGCGGAGTGGTGCAGGGCGATGCTGGCGCGGTTCTCGGGGAAGATCGAGGTCTGTAGCGTCCAGAGCTCGGCCCGGTCGGCCTCCATCACCTGGGTGTACAGGAGCGCCTTGCCGACACCGCGGCCGCGGGAGGCGGCCGCGACGTAGACCGAGCTTTCTGCGACGCCGGCGTAGCAGTCACGGGCCGAGACCGGGGTGATGGCGGTCCATCCGACGACCTCGCCGTTCAGTTCGGCGACCCAGGCCAGGTCTGGCAGCCAGCGGTCGCGTAGTTGCTGGGCGGTGGGCAGGGTCGTCTCGAAGGTGGCGTTGCGGGTCGCGAGACCCTCGTCGTAGATGGCGAGGACGGCCGGCATGTCGGCGTCGGTCACCAGGCGTGTGGTGACGTCGGCCGGGAGGTCGTCCGGGCAGCAGGGCGGCGAGGAGAGCGTGCCCATGATGACGTCAGCGGCGTGCGGGAGTCCGGTGCAGCAGGCGGCGTTGACCGAGACCATGCTGGCGGTGCCGACCTTGTCGACGACCACGAAGCCGACCTTCTTCAGCAGTTCCACGTGGTGCGAACAGGTGGACTGGCTGACTCCGAGGGCTGCGGCGAGGTCGCCGATGCGCATTGCGCCGGCCGGTGACGTCGAGACCGTGTGGAGGAGCCGCACCCGCGTCGGGTCCGCAAGGACAGCGAACCACTCGGCATAGCCCTCAGCCTCGGCCTTGCTCAATCCGGGCGTCTCGCGTCGCTCACCCGCGTCCAGCAAGGGCAGCGAGGGCCCGCCCGGCAAAGACCCGGTCGGCTGCGCCGCGGCGTCCTCGGGGGCTGACTGCGTGTCGGTGACCGATGACGACGTCATGCACCCAGACTACCTTGCTTCCATCGATTCACGTCGATACAGTCACTCGCATCGAGTTTCATCGACTGCTGTCGATGAAACGGTCCAAGAGCTGAGGAGTGAGTCATGCAGCACCCCGTGGTCATCATCGGCGCCGGCCCCATCGGGCTGGCCGCCGCCGCCAACGCCGCCGAGCGCGGGATGGACTTCGTCGTCTTCGAAGCCGGGCCTTACGCCGGCGCGGCCGTGGGCGAGTGGGCCCACGTGCGCCTGTTCTCCTCCTGGTCCGAGCTTGTCGACCCCGCCGCGCGGCGCCTGCTGGACGTGTCCAGGACCTGGACTGCCCCGGACGACGCCGCCTACCCCACAGGTCGCGAGTGGCGGGACGGCTACCTGCAGCCGCTCGCCGACCTCCTAGCCGGTGCCACCACCGGCGGGCAGGTCCGCTATGACTCGCGGGTCGTCGGGGTCGGTCGCGCCGGCCGAGACCTGCTGGTCGACTCCGGACGCGAGAGCGACCCGTTCGCCATCCACGTCGAGACGCCCCAGGGTCGCGAGCGGCTCCTGGCCAGCGCAGTCGTAGACGCCTCCGGCACCTGGACGCGCCCGAACCCGCTCGGCGCCGACGGCTACCCCGCCCTCGGCGAGACCGAGAACGCCAACCGCATCGCGTACGGCATCCCCGACTTCTCCGACGCGACCATCGCCGCTCGCTACGCCGGCAAGCACGTCGCCGTGGCCGGGAAGGGTGCCTCCGCCCAGGGCGTCCTCGTCGGCCTGGCCAAGCTCGCGAAGACCGGCGCTGGCACCCGGGTGTCGTGGCTGCTGCGCCGCCCGTCCGTGGGCGACGCCTTCGGCGGCGGCGACAACGACCAGCTCGAGCAGCGCGGCAAGCTCGGACAGGACGCCAAGGCCGCCGCCACCAGCGGCATCGTCACCAACCTCACCCAGTTCCGTGCTGCGTCGGTGACCGCCCAGGCGGACGGTCGCCTGGGCATCACCTCGCTCGACGGTCAGAGCGTGTCCGACGTCGACGAGGTCATCGTCGTCACCGGGTTCCGACCTGATTTCGGCTTCCTCTCTGAGGTCCGCCTCGACCTCGACCCCGCCCTCGGGGCCGCGCGGGTGCTTGCCGACCAGATCCACCCCGACCACCACAGCTGTGGGGACGTGGCGCCGCACGGTCACCGCGAGCTCACCCAGCCCGAGCAGGGTCTCTTCCTGGTCGGGATGAAGTCCTACGGCCGCGCACCGTCGTTCCTGGCCATGACCGGCTACGAGCAGGTCCGTTCCGTTGTCGCGGCTCTCGACGGCGACCTGGTGGCCGCCGACCGGGTCGACCTCGTCCTGCCTGACACCGGGGTCTGCAACGGCGCCGGCGCCTTCGACGATCCCGACGCCATCGCCGACCTCGGCGCCGCGAGCGGCGGCTGCTGCGGGCCTGCGGCTGCGGAGCCGCAACTGGTCACCCTCGGCATCGGCGCGGGCGGCACCGTCAGCTCGGCCAGCGCCGCGGCCAGCGCCGCGGGCGGCTCCTGCGGGTGACCCACACGCACCCGCAGCCCGGCGGCGACACGCTCGACGCCGTCGGGCTGCGGCACGTGGTGGCGGTGCTGAGCACCGTGCAGATCGTGTCCTGGGGTGTCCTGTACTACGCGTTCGCCGCTCTCCAGTCCTCCATCGCCACCGACACCGGCTGGTCGAGCGTCACTGTGACCGGTGCATTCTCCCTGTCTCAGATCCTCGCCGGTGGCGTCGGGATCTGGGTCGGCCGGCACATCGACGCGTTCGGCCCACGCCGTGTCATGACCGCCGCGTCGGTGGTCGCCATCCCGGGGGTCGCCAGCGTGGCGCTCGCCCCGAACCTCGCCCTGTTCTACGTCGGGTGGGCGCTCGTCGGGGTCGCCATGGCCGGCACGCTCTACCCTCCCGCGTTCGCCGCCCTGACCCACTGGGGCGGAACGCAGCGGGTACGTGCCCTCACCACGCTGACGCTCGTGGCCGGCTTGGCCAGCACCGTCTTCGCCCCACTCGCCTCACTCCTCGAGGACCTCGTCGGCTGGCGCGGCGCCTACCTCATCCTCCTGGCCGGCCTGGTCCTCATCACGGTCCCCTTGCACTGGTGGGGACTCGACCACCCGTGGCGCACGACCGACCATGCTGGCGCCCAGGGGACGCCGACCCCACCCGCCGGACCGTCGACGGCACAGGCTGCCGCAGCTGTCCGCAGCCGGCCGTTCGTGCTGCTGGCGGCAGCGAACGCTCTGACCGCACTGGCCGTCTTCGCGGTGATCATCAACCTCGTACCCATGCTGGTCGAGCAAGGCCTGAGCCGGAACCTCGCCGCCGTGGCTCTCGGCCTCGGCGGCGTGGGCCAAGTCGTCGGACGCCTCGGCTACGCCCGCTTCGCGGCCGTCACCTCGGTCACTGTCCGCAGCGTCGTCATGCTGGCTGCCGTCGCGGTAGCGACCGGCGCGCTGGCCCTGGCGCCGTCGTCCGCCGGGGTGCTCATCGTGCTCGGGATGGTCCTGGGGCTCGCCCGCGGCATCTACACACTCATCCAGGCCACCGCCGTCACCGACCGATGGGGCCCGACCGCCTACGGGACCGTGAACGGCATCCTCACCGCACCAGCGCTCGCCGCCGCCGCCATCGCTCCCTTCGTCGGGGCCGCACTGGCTCAGGTCCTGGGCTCCTACGCCGACGCGTTCCTGGTCCTCGCAGCCGTCGCTGGCGTCGCGGCCGTCCTGATGGCCGGCGCCACCCCCCCAGGACCGCCCGGCCCGGCAGGACGTGACAGCGGAGCCGGGCGCCATCTCAGAGCTGCGCTGAGGCAGTCGTGGCACCACGGTCAGGGAGAAGCTCGTCGAGAAGCGAAGAGATGTGCGCGTCGATGTCGTCTCGGACCCGCCGAACGACGTCGAGGTCGGCGCCGGCGGGGTCGGCGACGTCCCAGTCGACGTAGCGCCGCCCCGGCAGCACCGGGCACGAGTCACCGCAGCCCATGGTCACAACCACGTCCGCACCAGAGACGACCTCATCGGTCAGCGGCTTGGGGAACAGCTCGGACGTGGACACCCCCGCCTCAGCGAGGACGGTGGCGACCTCGTCCTGGACGTGGTCACCAGGTCGGGTCCCGGCCGAAGCGACCTCCACCGCACCAGCTGAACGCTGCGCGAGCAAGGCTGCGGCCATCTGCGAGCGCCCGGAGTTGGCGGTGCACACGAACAGCACCAACGGGCGCAGCGCCTCGCGCCCGGGCAAGGCGCGGGAGGCTGCCCGGAGCCGCTCGCGTGCGAAACGCTCAGCTAGCAACGGCAGGAACCCCTCGATGCTCGCCGGGAGCAACCGCGCGTAGCTGTCCTGCAAGATCTGCTCGACCGTCTGGGCGGAGAAGACGCCGGCGAACTCTCCGACGAGCTCAGCCTGCGCCGCGGCCAACGTGGGACCCGCGTTCGTGTGCATGACAGCTCCGGTCGAGTAGCAGCACCCACTCTGGGTGCAAGGTATGGATGAGTGTCGATGTTGATGAGTGTCAATGTGGCGCTATGTATCGACGTATGTCAACATTCACGCATGTCGAAGTCTTTGCAGAGTGACTGCGCACCCTTCACCGCCGACGGGCTGGCGTGCTGCGTCCCGTTGGCTCGCGAGCCCATCAGTGCCGAGCAGGCCGCCGGCGTGGTCGCGATGCTCAAGGCCATGGCTGACCCCGCCCGGTTGAGGCTGCTCTCGCTGGTCCTGTCCCACGAAGGCGGCGAGGCATGCGTGTGCGACCTGTTGCCGCACTTCGACCTGTCCCAGCCCACCATCAGCCACCACCTCAAGGTCCTCCACGAGGCCGGGCTCCTGAACCGCGAGAAGCGCGGCACCTGGGTTTACTACATCGCCCGCCCCGAGGCCATGGCTGCGCTCGGAGCCCTGTTCGCCACCGGCAACACCGCGAACTCCAACGACATGGCGGGGGCTTCGGCATGAGCGACGCCGTCCGAGAGACGCCGGCCACCGGCGCCGACAGCCCCGTGCTCCAGCGCCTCTCGACCCTGGACCGATTCCTGCCGGTGTGGATCGGGGTGGCGATGGTTGCCGGGCTGCTGCTCGGCCGGCTCGTCGACGGCCTCGACGACGCCCTCGCCGCCGTGGAGATCGGCTCGGTGTCCCTGCCCATCGCCATCGGCCTGCTCGTGATGATGTACCCGGTCCTCGCCAAGGTCCGCTACAACGAGCTCGGCCACGTCACCAGCGACCGCCGCCTCCTGGCAACCTCGATCGCCCTGAACTGGGTCCTCGGCCCAGCACTGATGTTCGCGCTGGCCTGGCTGCTGCTGCCGGACCTGCCGGAGTACCGCACCGGCCTCATCATCGTCGGCCTCGCCCGGTGCATCGCGATGGTGCTGATCTGGAACGACCTCGCCTGCGGAGACCGAGAGGCCGCCGCCATCCTGGTCGCCATCAACGCGGTCTTCCAGATCCTGGCCTTCGCGCTCCTCGGATACTTCTACCTCCAGGTCCTGCCCGGCTGGCTCGGACTCGACCAGACCGACCTTGACGTCTCCATGTGGGGCATCGCCAAGTCCGTGCTCGTCTTCCTCGGCATCCCGCTCGCCGCCGGATTCCTCACCCGCACCCTGGGCGAACGCGCCAAGGGCCGCGAGTGGTACGAGACCACGCTGCTGCCACGCATCGGACCCTGGGCGCTCTACGGGCTGCTGTTCACCATCGTCCTGCTGTTCGCCCTCCAGGGCGACACCATCACCAACCAGCCCCTCGACGTCGTCCGCATCGCGGTACCGCTGCTGGTCTACTTCGCGCTCATGTGGGGCGGCTCCATGCTGCTGACCAGGGCACTGGGATTCGACTACCAACGCGCGACCGCGGTCTCCTTCACCGCCGCGGGCAACAACTTCGAGCTCGCCATCGCCGTGGCGATCGGCGTCTTCGGCGTCGCCTCCGGCCAAGCACTCGCCGGCGTCGTCGGCCCGCTCATCGAGGTCCCCGTCCTCGTCGGCCTCGTCTACGTCAGCCTCTGGGCCCGCAAGTTCTTCCCCCACCGCGCCACCACCCAGCCCAACACCCGCCCCTCCTCGACCGACCCCTCAGGAGCGCCCCGATGACCGACACCAACCTCACCACCAGCCCCGAAACCGAGACCGGCCAGCCCGACGTTCCCCAGGTCGTGTTCGCCTGCATCCGCAACGGCGGCCGCTCGGTCATCAGCCGAGTCCTCACCGAGCACTACGCCGGAGGCCGCGTCTGCGCACTCTCCGCCGGCACCCAGCCCGGCGAGCACATCCACGCCGAAGTTGCCGAAGTGCTGGAGAAGCTCGGCCTCGACACCTCCGGTGAGCAGCCCAAGCTCCTCACCCGCGACACCATCGCGACCAGCACCATGGCCATCACCCTCGGCTGTGGCGAAGAGTGCCCCTACGTCCCCGGCGTGAAGTACATCGACTGGCCCGTCGCCGACCCCGGCGGCCAGGACGAAGCCACCGTGCGGGCCATCATCGCCGACATCGACGGACGAGTTCGCGACCTTCTGTCCGAGCTCGTCCCCGACATCGACCTCCCGCCGTCGGTTCTCGACCGAGCCTGACAGGGACGAGGAGCGCAACCGTGGCCGACAAGCCGAGCATCCTGTTCGTCTGCGTGAAGAACGGCGGCAAGTCGCAGATGGCCGCCGGTCTCCTGCGGCAGCTGGCCGGCGACCATATCCACGTCGACTCCGCCGGCACCCGCCCAGGCTCGAAACTCAACGACTTATCGGTGGCGACACTGCGCGAGGTCAACATCGATATCACCGAACAGAAGCCGAAGCCCGTCACGCCCGACCTGGTTGGCGCAGCAGACGTGGTCGTCATCCTGGGCCGTGAGGCGCAGCTCGAACCCGTCGACGGCACCCGCTTCGAGACCTGGGAGACCGACGAGCCCTCGGAACGAGGCATCGTCGGCGCAGACCGTATGCGCTTGGTTCGCGACGACATCGCGACCCGAGTTCGGCAACTCGCGCACGACCTGGGACTCGCCGAGGTCACCTAGTTTGCCGGCGGGTCTGCTGCACGGCGGACCCGAACATCAAGGGCCTCAGGCTCGTTGCCACAGGCCTCGAGTGGACCAGGGGGTCACGGATCCTCCGTCGAGGGGCCGGCCGAGGCTCTGCTCATGTCCCTAGCCGGTCGGCCCGACGCCCTCGACGACCTCGCCGGCGACGGTCTTCCAGTCCTCCGCGGGCGGGTGACCTGACCAGTGGGGCTAGTCGTTGTGCCGCGCTGTGACCCAGGTGAACTGTTGCTCGACGCCGGCGGGGGTGCGGTGCGTCCGCGTTTCGGCATGGGTGAGGGTGAAGGCGGGTGTGAGAAGCGCGGCGAGGTCGTCGGCTGAGTGGCGGGCCGTCGGCAGGCCCGAGCAGGACGTGGGTCCGTCGGGGCCGAACGTGGCCACGACCAGCAGGCCACCGGGGGAAAGGGTGCGGGCGGCCAGGTCGACGTAGGCCGCTTGGTGTGCCGGTTCTGTGAGGAAGTGGAGCACGGCGCGGTCGTGCCAGGCGTCGTAGGTGCGCGCGGGCTCCCAGGCGAGGACGTCGCTGACGACGTAGGCGACCCGCCCCTCTGCGGAGCCGAGCCGCTCGCGCGTCACTGCGAGCGCCTCCTGGGAGATGTCGAGCACGGTGATGTCCTCGCGACCGTCGGCGAGGAGCGCGTCGGGGAGCCTGGACGCGCCGGCTCCGATGTCGATCACCGAGCCGGGCTGTTGGCGCAGCAGCTCCACGGAGTGGGTGGGCGTCTCTTCGAACCACGAGACCGTGTCGAGGTCGCGCGACGCGAAGACAGCATCCCAGTGGTCAGCGTTGTCGTCGCTCATCGGAAGGCGCACCCGTTGCTGACGCCGAGCCGGCGGAAGATGATGGCCGCGGGGCAGAAGCCGGTGATGGACGACTGGAGCAGGTTGAGCCCGACGAAGGCGGTGAGCAGCAGCCACCACGGTGACACGAGGGCCACCAGGAGTGCGCTGAGCAGGGTCATGGTGCCGGCGAGGAGGAGCACGGCGCGGTCGAGGTTCATGCCTTGCCTCTGAAGAGGCGGCTGAAGAACCCGGAGCCGGGCTCGTGGGGGTGGCCGGCGCACCGGTCGGCGCGTGGGACGCGGGCGAGGACTTGGTCGACGTGCTGGCCGCAGCCGGCCCAGGTGGTCTTGCCGCACTTTCTGCAGGTGACTGCTCGGCACATGGTGGGGGCTCCTTCGGTTCGAGGTGGTGGTGCAGGAAAGGTGAAGGTGATGTGAGGTGTGGTCCGGACGCCGATGGGGGGCGGGCGTCCGGACCACGTGCCGCGGCGCAGGGGGGGCACACCGCGGCGGTCGAGGGGTGATCAGCCGTGCGAGAACGTGATGGTCGGCAGCACCTTGCGCAGCCAGGCCGGTGACCACCAGGCGGCTTTGCCGGTGAGGCGCAGCATGACGGGCAGTAGCACGAGGCGTACGAGGAAGGCGTCGAGCAGGACGGCGACGCCGAGCACGATCCCCATCTCCTTCGGGGGCAGCGGGCCGGAGAGCGCGAAGGTGAAGAACACCGCGACCATAACCGCACCGGCGGCGAAGATGACCCGTCCAGAGTGGGCCAGTGAGCCGACCATCGCGTCCTTCGGATCGCCCGAGTGCTCGTAGTGCTCCTTGGCCGATGCCAGCAGGAAGACCGTGTAGTCCATGGCGATCGCGAAGATCATCGCGAAGAAGAACACCGGCGCCCACGCGTCGAGGAAGCCCTGACTCTCGAAGCCGAAGAAGTCAGCGCCGATGCCTTCCTGGAAGACCAGGCGGGCCACGCCAAACGCCGCAGCCGTCGACAGCAGGCTGGCCAGCGTGCCGAGCAACGAGATCAACGGCGCCTGGAGCGCCACCAGCAACAGCAGGAACCCGAGCACGAGCACGACCCCGATCACCAGCGGCGTGGAGTCGTCGAGCTGGGCCTTGAGGTCGAGGTTCTCCACCGCCGCGCCTCCGACGAGGGCGCTCGACGGCAGGTCGACGCGCAGCCGGTTGACGGTGTCGTTGAGGGCGGGGTCGGACGGGTCGACGGTCGGAACGGCCTGGATCAGGACCAGTCCGCTGTCGTCGGCTGCCGGCATTGAGGGCATTGCTCCGGCGATGCCGGGGTCGGAGGCGAGCACGGTCTCCGCGGCGTCGGCGTCGGATGCCTTCATCACGATCTGGAGCGTGCCGGGCGCACCTTCGCCGAAGGACTCCTGGACCAGGTCGTAGCCGACGCGTGCGCTGGCGTCCTCGGGCAGGACCTTGATGGAGGGCATGGCGGTCTTGAGGCCGATGATCGGTGCGGCGAGTGCGAGGAGCACGATAAGTGCGCCCAGTCCCCAGACGAGGGGACGCTTCCAGAGTCGCTCGCCCCAGGCGGCGAACTTCGGGGAGCGGTGCTCCCCGGTCTTGACCCAGGGCAGCGAGAGCTTGTTGATCTTGTGGTCGAGCTTGAACAGCACCAGCGGGAGCAGGGTGAGGGTTGCGGCCAGGACGAAGACGACCGAGAGCATGATCCCGCCGGCCATCGAGCGGAACGACGGCGAGGGCACCAGCATCACCGCCGACAGCGAGATCAGGACGGTAGCGCCGGAGAGCAAAACGGCCTTGCCGGCGGTGTCCATGGTCTCGGCGACGGCCTGGCGTGCGGAGTTGCCCGAGCCCATGCGGGAGGCGCGGTAGCGCACGACGAGGAACAGCGCGTAGTCGATGCCGAGCGCGAGGGCGAACATCATCGCGAAGTTCATCGCCCAGATGGAGACTGGGACGAGCTCGTTGATGAGGACCAGCGAGCCTGCAGAGGCGACGAGGCCTGCGAGGGTCAGGATCAAGGGAAGGCCTGCGGCGACCAGGGCGCCGAAGGCGAGCACCAGGATCGCCATGGTGACGGGCCAGGAGACCATCTCGGACTTCAGCATCGCCTCGAGGTTGGCCTCGTTGAAGTCCGACCACAGCAGCGAGGACCCGGTGGGGTTGACCTGGATGCCCTCGACCGAGAGATCCTGGAGGTCCCCCTTGAGGTCGGTGGCGACCCGGACCATCTCGTTGGTGTCGGCACCCGCGCCCGCGAGGATGATCGCGGTGCTGCCGTCCTGGCTGATGGTCGCGCCGGGCATCGGCGCGATCACCTCAGCGATGCGCGGTTCGGCCTCGAGCATCCGGGTCACCTGAGCGAGGACCTCGGCGCCGGGGCCCTCGGTGACGGGTCCGTCGGTGGAGTGCACGACGACCTGGATGGCCGAGGAGGCGTTACCGCCGAAGCTCTCTTGGGCAAGCTCGCGTGCGGCGACGGACTCCGAGCCGTCGGCCTGCCAGCCGGCACCGGACAGGTTGTGCTCGACCTGGGGAGCGAAGGCGCCGAGGCCGACGATGAGCAGCAGCCAGACGCCGGTGACGAGCTTGGCGTGCTTGGTGACCCACAGGCCGAGCCGGCCGAGGGGTCCGGGGCGGAAGCCAGGGGAGAAGTCGGGGGAGGTGCCCCTCGACGGGGCGGTGGTGGTGCTCATGGATGTTCCGTTCGGTGAGTGTGTGAGCGATGGCCGTGTTCAGAGAAGAGCGGGGACTGCGCGGGCCGCCGTGTAGATGGCGACCGCGAGGACCAGGACGGTGAAGGCGCCGGAGAGGTGTCGGGTATCGGCACGGTTGGCGATGCGGGCGCCGGCGACCGCGGCCAGGGCTGAAGCGAGGGTGAGGGTCAGGACGACGCCCCAGTCGGGGGCGCTGCCCACGCCCGTCCGGGCCGCGAGGGCGGTGGCGCTGGTGATCGTGATGACGACCAGCGAGGTGCCGGCGGCGTAGGGGAGAGGGAGGGCGAGCCCCAGCAGCAGGGCCGGTACGACGATGAAGCCGCCACCCACTCCCAGGAAGCCGGTCAACAGGCCGACGAGCGTGGCGGTGACGAGCACCTTGAGCGCCCGCGGGCACGCGCACGCGAAGGTGGGACTGAAGGTGATGATCGGGTCGTCCAGGGCCGGGCGCGCAGCATGCTGGGGACCATGGCGGTTGTGGCGCAGCTGCCGGATGGCCATGAGGGCGCCGACGAGAAGCATGAGGGCCGCGAAGGCGGCGAGCAGCACATCCTCGCCCACGCGCGCCGAGGCCTTGGCACCGAGTACGGCGCCGCCGACGGCGACGAGGCCGAAGACCACCCCGCGCCCCAGCATCACGTGGCCCGCGTGGCCCGCGGCCACGGCGCCGATGAGCGCCGTGACGCCCACGACGACCAGGGAGCCGGTCGTGGCCTGGGTGGGGCTCTGGTCGAGGAGGTAGACCAGGACCGGCACCGCCAAGATCGAGCCGCCGCCGCCGAGTGCGCCCAGGCTGAGCCCGATGAGCGCACCGGCGGCGACCGCGAGGACGAGGGTCATGATCAGGCCTCGGGCCCGACCAGGTGCAGGCCGACGGCCTCTGCGTTGTCGAAGCTGTCGTCGATGGCGACCAACGTGCGGCCGTGGGCGTGCAGCATCGAGGCGGCGACCGAGGCACGGTAGCCACCGGCGCAGTGCACCCAGACCTCGCCGGTCGGGACCTCGTCGACGCGGGTCCACAGCTCGTGGAGTGGCACGTTGACGGCGCCGGTGATGGCGGCGGCCTCGTGCTCGTCTGTGCGGCGGACGTCGAGGATGACCACGTCGCGGTGGTGGCGGACCTGGGCCAGGTCGGCGAAGGTCGCGGTCGCGAAGCTGACCGGCGCCTGGGTGCTCCAGTCCTCGGGGCCGCCGGTCGCGTGGGCGGCCGGACGGTCGATGCCGATGCGGACCAGCTCACGCTGGGCCTCGGCGACGTCCTCGGCGCTTGAGCCGAGCAGCGTGATGGGGGTGTCCCAGGGGACCAGCCACCCGAGGTAGGTCGCGAACCCGCCATCGAGCCCGAAGTTGAGAGTGCCGGGGGCGTGGCCGGCCGCGAAGGCGGTGCGGTTGCGCAGGTCGACGACCCACTCGCCGGCCTCGATGCGTCGGCGCAGCTCGGTGGCGTCGGCCCGCTCGGGCGGGCTCAGATCGGGCGCGGAGGGGCCGGCGGCATTGGCCGGAGCCATGTGGGCGTAGTAGGCCGGCCACGCGCCGAGCCCGGCCAGCAGGTCGCGGACGTAGGTCTCCTCGTCCTGCGTCAGCACCGGGTTGGTCTCCCGCTCGCGGCCGATCGTTGAGGACGTCGCGTCGGACTGCGTGGCGGAGCAGAAGGAGCCGAAGCCGTGTGTAGGGAAGACCTCGGCATCGTCAGGCAGCAGGTCGGCCAGCCGGTGCGCCGAGGCGTGCTGGTGGCGGACCAGGTCGTGCGTGTGTTCGGGGCCGAGCAGATCGGGGCGGCCGGTGGCGCCGAAGAGCAGCGAGCCGCCCGAGAAGACGCCCACCTCGGTGCCGGTGCAACTTGCGGCGTCCAGGTCGCGCAGTGCGTAGGAGAGGTGGGTGAAGGTGTGGCCCGGGGTGGCAAGCACGGTGAGGCGCATGCGGGGACCGATCTCGACGACGTCGCCGTCGCTGATGGGGGTCCGCTCGAAGGCGACCTCGTCGGCGCTGTTGACCAGGTAGGCCGCGCTGGTGGCCCGCGCGAGAGCGAGACCGCCGGTGACGTAGTCGTTGTGGATGTGGGTCTCGAGGACGTGGGTCAGGCGCACGTCGTGCTCGGCCAGCAGATCGATGACCCGGTCGATGTCGCGCTGCGGGTCGACCACGAACGCGACCTCGCCGTCGTGGACCAGGTAGCTGCGGTCGCCCAGGGTCGGGGTCTCGATCGGGACGATTGTCAGGTCATTCGTGAGGGTGCTCTTGGCCATGGTGCTCAGCCCTTCTTGATCGGACGGCCGGAGCGGATCCAGGCGCCGGTACCGCCGGCGACGTTGACGGCGTCGAAGCCTTGGGCCACGAGAACGTCGGTCATCGCGGCGCTGCGGTTGCCGCTGGCGCAGATGACGTGCAGCACCGTCGAGCGGTCAAGCTCGTCGAGGTGCCCGGTCAGGTGGCCCATGGGAATGTTCACGGCGCCGGGCACGTGCCCCTCGGCGTACTCGCCGGTCTCGCGCACGTCCACGACAACGGCGCCGCCGTCGATCGCCGCGGCGAGCTGGTCAATGTCGATCTCACGCATCGGTTGGTGTCCTTCCTGGCCCCGAGGGCCTGGCTTCTCGGAACCCCCCAGGGGGTTATGACAGGAAGTTAGCACAACCCCCCGGGGGGTTGTACAGTTGACGGTGCGAGGGCCTGCAAACGGCCCCGACGACACCGACGAAAGGCAGGACCATGGCCGACTACACGCTCGCGATCACCACGGAGCGCCCCTACGAGGAGACGGTGGCTGCCGTGCGCGAGCAGCTCGCCGAAGCAGGCTTCGGTGTGCTCACCGAGATCGACCTGAAGTCGACCCTCAAGACCAAGCTCGACGTCGACGTCGCGCCCCAGGTGATCCTCGGAGCCTGTCGTCCGCAGCTTGCCCACCAAGCGCTGCAGGCCGAGCCGTCCATCGCAGCGCTTCTGCCGTGCAACGTCGTCGTCCGCTCGACGGGAGAGACGACCACGGTCGTCGAGGCCTTCGACCCGGCCATGATGACCTCATTCGTTGCCGAACCCAGCGACGCTCTGCGTGCCGTCTCCGACGATGCGCGGGCGCGACTCCTCACGGCCCTGTCGGCCGTCGCCGCTGCCCCTATCGCTTCTACTCAGAACGGAGGACAAGCCTGATGGACCTCGAGCCCACCGAGATCAAGGCGATCATCACCCGCATGAAGCGCGCCAACGGCCACCTCGCCAGCGTGATCCGAATGATGGAGGAAGGCTCCGATTGCGAGTCCGTCCTCACCCAGCTCGCCGCCGTGAATAAGGCACTCTCCCGCGCCGGCTACGCAATCGTCGCCACCGGCCTGCAGCAGTGCCTCACCGAGTCCAACGAGGGCCTCGACGACGTGGACGTCAAGAAGATGGAGAAGCTCTTCCTCGCCCTGGCCTGAGAAACGCAGCAAGGGCCCCGGCTAAGCCAGGGCCCTCAGTGCTCGAACGGTGAGTTCGAGCTCTACGTGAGAAGTGACTACAGGTCGTAGTACTGACTGACTGACCCACGCTGACCTGCGCAAACGTCGAGGATGTTCGGCAATTTGTACCACGCTTGTAACGAACGCTGGCCTGAGGACCGCGCCAGAGTGCCCGTCGGAGCTGGTCCGGCTCGCCGCTGTCCACGGCGTCCCGTGGGCGGCGCGCGAAGGAACCAGTCAGACGCTGCATCGAGAGCACCTGGGTCTGGGCGGGAGGCGTGCGGACGTCGAGATCCTCAACAAGCTCGACTCCTCGATAGCGCACGGCAGGTCGCTACATCTGGTGAACCCGCCTGCACTATCCCATCCAGGCAACGGGCTTCCAGGATCGTCGTTTGCGGGCCTCCGAGTGTGTTGCAAGCCTCAGGCGGCGCCGCGCTTCGAGTTCGAGACGGTGTCCGACTCGGACCGCTGGCTCATCGAAAGCACTGGCCAGCCCGGCCGCGAGGGCCATGGCGGCCCAGTCGTTGCGTGCGGTTGCGCGGACGGCGTGTCCAACTTCCGCGTTGGGCGGGTGGTCCGCGAGGTCGTCGATGACCTTCCGGACGCCCCAGTAGATCCAGTTGGCGTGCTGCCATGCCTCGATGACGGCGTCCTCGCGGTCCTCGGGTTCGTCGGCGAGTCCCCGTTCCAGCGATGCCACCAGGCGGGTGTGCCATCGGAGCAGAAGAGCGTTCGCGAGATCTTCGATGCCATCGATGTCGGTGGGAATCTGCCCGTCATTGCGGGCGAAGATCTCCTCGATCACCGCATGGAGGACGCCAGCGCGGCTCGGCTTCGGATCATCCTTCATTGGTGTCCCCTTCCTGAGGATGCGGCGTGCGCGTGTCCTATCGCAGGGGCAGCGAGGAGTACCCGCGGATCGGCCCGGAGCGGAGTCGCACCGCTGAGTCGAGGTCGACGTCCCAGTCACGGCGGCGGGCTAGGATTGCTTCCAGCGCGATGCGTGCTTCGAGACGGGCCAGGGATGCGCCGAGGCAGAAGTGGATGCCGCGTCCGAACGCGACCTGGCGTTCGGGGTCACGGTGGATGTCGAAGTGGTCCGCTTCGGGGAACGCTTGGTCGTCTCGGTTGGCCGAGCCGAAGAGCAACAGCACGGTGTCGCCGGGTTCCATGGCCTGCCCGTGCAGGTCCACCGGTCGCGTCAGGGTGCGTGCCAGGCCCTGGACCGGGGAGTCGTAGCGGAGCAACTCCTCGACTGCTGCCGGGACGAGCTTGGGGTTGTCGGCCAGCTGTCGTCGACTATCGGGGTGTTGGGCGAGGACGACGGCGCTGTTGGAGAGCAGGTTCGTGGTCGTCTCGTGCCCGGCGACGAGTAGCAGCAGGCAGAAGCCAAGTAACTCGTCCTCACTGAGATGTTCACCGCCCACCTCGGCGTGGACAAGTGCGGTCATCAGGTCGTCTTGGGGGTGCGCCCGTCGTTCGGCGAGGAAAGCGCCGAAGTACTCGTAGAGCGCGGCCGCGGCGTCCAGCCCTGCGCCGAACTCACCCCGGGTGGGGTTGGACTGGATGAGGGTGGTGGACCAGGTTCGGAAGCGGTCGCGGTCTTCACGCGGCACGCCGAGCATGTCGGCGATGACGATGGCCGGCAGCGGGCCGGCGAACCCGGAGACGAAGTCCCAGGCGCCGGCCTCCGGGGCCTCGTCGAGGAGGCCATCGACGAGGGTCTCGATGTGCGCCTCGAGCCCGGCGATGCGGCGTGGGGTGAAGGCCTTGCTGACGAGGCGGCGCAGCTGGGTGTGCCGGGGAGGGTCGCTCATGATGAGCATGGGAAGGAACAGTTCGGTCATGTCCACGCCGGGTGGGGTGGGGAAGATGCCGGACGCCGAGGAGTACGTCGTCGGGTCGGCCAGGGCTCCCCAGACGTCCTGGTGGCGGCTGAGCACCCAAGAGCTTGCCTGTGGCGACCAGTACGCGGGGGCGTTGTCGCGAAGCTCGCGGTACACGGGGTAGGGATCCGCGATCACCGTTGGGTCAAACGGACTGTAGGTCAGCTGCTGGTGGTCCATGGCGGGAGCCCCTTCGGGTGTTGGGTCATGCGCGAGCACCGGTAGTCGTGCCTGGCTGCGGCGCAGATACCGCGGCCGGGTTCCGGTGTGGCCACCAGCTGCGGTCCTCGAGCAGTGCTGCGCAGGCGGGGACGACGAGGGTGCGAACGACGAACGTGTCGAGCAGGAGTCCTGCGGCGACAGCGAACCCGGTCTGGGCCAGAGCCTCGACGGGGGAGAACAGCAGGGCGACGAAGGTGGAGGCGAAGATCAGGCCGGCGGCGGTGATGACGGGTCCGGTGGCGGTGACCGCTCGGGCGACCTCATCGCGGTCCAGAGCGAGCCCGCTCTCGCGCATCCGGCTCATCAGCAGGATGTTGTAGTCCGCGCCCACGGCGACGAGCAGGACGAACACGATGACCGGGACCGTGAAGTGGATGTCCTGTCCGGCGAGGTGCTGGAACACCAGCGTGGTCAACCCCAGTGCGGCCGCACACGACAGCACCACGGATGCGAGCAGGTAGAGCGGTGCGACCAGGGCGCGCAGGGTGAGGATGAGGATCAGCAGCACCATGAGCAGGACGGCCGCGACTACCAGGACGGCATCCTCGGCAAGGTAGTGGGCGAGGTCGGCGCCCAGGCCGGCGGCGCCGGTGGCGAGGACGGTGGAGCCATCGAGGCGGGTGTTGTTCATGGCCTGCTCGGCGGCGGCCTGGATCTCGTTGTAGCGCTCCTGGCCGGCGGGGGTGAGCGGGTCGGTGTCGCCGGTCACCTGGATGCGGGCCAGTTTTCCGTCCTCGGAGAGGAACAGGTTGCGGGCAAGAGCGAAATCGGGTTTCTCGAGCGCGGATGCGGGGAGGTAGAAACCGCCGGCCTCGGGAGTGTCGGCACGTTGGTTGACGGCGCGGAGGTAGTCGCCGGAGTCATCGAGCCCATTGCTCAACTTCTCGGTCTGCGTCAGGAGCTGCTCGATGCCCGGTGCGATACCGGCGGCCCCGGTCGCGAGCCGCTCGGTGCCTCCTTCGAGTTCGCCGAGCTTCTCGCTCAACAGGGCCTGCCCGCGGGCGATCCGGTTGCTGCCGGACTGTGCCTGGCGAAGTCCGCCGGCGAGCTGGTCGAGCCCGGTCGCGAGGCGTCCGTCGCCGGCAGCAAGACGCTCGGCGCCGGCGGCCGCTTCGGCGAGGCCCGGCAGGAGCTGGTCCCGCTGTCCGGTGTAGATCGTGCGCAGCCCTTCGCGGGAACGTCTGCAGGTCGGGTCGGCCGTACAGAACGGGTCGCCCTCAAGGGCCTCGACGATCATGCCGAGGCCCTCGACCGCTTGGGTGACCTGGTCGTGGGCGGTGCGGAGTCCGGCGGCCAGCGCGGCGGCACCGTCACGGAGCCTGCGGGCACCGCTGGCGGCCTGGTTCGTGCGGTCGGCGGCCTGGCCGAGGCCGTCGGCGATGCGGCGGGTGCCGTCGCTGAGCTTCCCGGCGCCGTCTTGGGCCTTGCCGGCGCCGGAGGAGACCCGGTCGAGGGCGCCGCCGAGGTCTCCGGCCCCCGACGCGAGTCGTTCCAGCCCGGGTTCTCCGGCCTCGAGCTTGCGGTCGGCCTTGCGCAGTCCTTGGGCGAGCTTGCCGAGCTGGTTGGCGATCGAGGCGGGCTTCAGCGATGTACCGGTCGGCTGGGTGATGCTGCGGACCTGGTCGGCGCCGTCGACCTTGGCTACCGCGGTGCTGACCGAGTTCAGGACGGCAAGGTCTCGGGTGTTGGCCATGTCGTGGTCGGAACCGATGAGCACGTAGTCCGGCAGCGTCTGGTTCGGCGGGAAGTGCTCGGCCATCGCCGCGAGTCCCAAGTTGCTGGGTGTGTCGGCGGGTTGGGCTGCACGTTCGTCGAAGGAGAGCTGCATCGTTGGCAGCACCAACGCCAGCAGAATCAGCACCGTCACCCCGGCGATCAGAATCTGGGCGGGGCGGCGGGCGACGAGGCGTCCGGTGCGGGCCCAACGGGAGTCCGCCCGGGTTGCCGGGGCGGGTCCGATTCGCGGGCCGAGCCAGCGCATCAGTGCGGGGGTGAAGGTGAGGCTGACCGCGACGGTGACTGCGACGCAGATCGCCATCGGGGGGCCGGTGGTGGCGAAGATGGCGAGATCGGTGAAGCCCAGGCAGGTGGCGCCGAGGATGACGGTGGCCGCCGAGGCGAGCAGTGCTGGGCCGACCCGGGAGACCGACTCAGCGACCGCTTCGGAGGGTTCGAGGCCGTTGCCGTACTCCTCACGGAATCGGGAGATGAGGAACACGCAGTAGTCGGTCCCGGCGCCCAACGTGATAGCCACGACGAACGCATCGGTGTAGGTGGACAGCGCCAGCCCATGCTCCCCTGCCCAGGCAAGGGCGCCGCGGGTGCACAACAAGGCCACGCCGATGGTCACCAGCGACACGAGCACGGTCGCGAACCGGCGGTAGACCAGCCACAGGATCCCGACCAGCAGGAGGAGGGAGACGGCGGTGATCTTCAACGAGGCGTCGTTCACCGCCGTGGTCAGGTCCGTGATCATCGCTGGGTCGCCGGTCACGTGGACGTCGGTTCCGGGTGGGACGTCGAGCTCGTCGACGACCGAGCGAAGCCACTTCACGTCCTCATCGGAGGCCGGTGACCCGACCGCGGAGCGCAGCCCGACGACCAGGTAGGTCGCTTCGCCGTCCTTGCTGGTCATCGACCGCTGCGCCTGACGTTGGCCGAGGTAGTCCTGGACCTCCGAGACCCGCCCCGGCTCCTCCTCGAGGGCGTGAACGAGGTCGGCGTAGACACGACGGTCAGCGGCACCGAGCCCGTCGTCGTCGGTGATGACGACAAACACGTAGGACTGGGTGTCGCCGGACCCAAAGGCGGTGTCCATCACCCGCAGCCCGTGCAGCGTCGGGGAGTCCTCGGGCAGGAACGCGGTGCTGCTGCGTTCGACCACGGTCCCGAGCGGAGTCACCAGGAGCGAGAGCGCCGCGGCCGCCAGCACCCAGCCGAGAACCACGATCGCTGGGAAGCGGTGCCCTACACGGAGGGCAGACCTCAGCGGCCCCCCAATCTCCGCCCGAGCGCCACGCCGCATCCTCTGCACCAATCGTCTAGATCACTGGTTTGTACTCGCAGTACAACATACGATGTGGACGGCGTCGACCCCCGAGAACCGCACGGTCCGGGTGGACAGGGAGCGGAGGTGGGCAATGAGGAAGCTGCCGGCGAAGCTGGCCAGCCAGCTGTACGGCGCGGCCGAGTTGATCGCGGAGCGCGGTTTGGATGGCACCAAGATCGAGGACATCGCCGAGGCCACGGGCATCCCGAAGGCGACGATCTACTACCATCTCGATGGCAAGAACGGCGTCCTGGAGTTCCTCCTCACCGACCTGCTCGACATGATCGCTGGCGCCGTCGGCGTGGCGGTGTCGAGCGATGAGGACGCTCGGACCCGTCTCGAGGCCGCGGTTGCCGCCCAGCTGGGGGTGATGCTCGAGCATCCGTTCCTGTGCCGGGCGCTGGTCGGTGACCTCGGCCGGGCCACCCGGCTGCCTGATCTGGCGGTGGCGTTGCGCAGCGCGTTCTACGAGCCGATCGAGAGCCTGTTGGCCGACGGCGTCGCCGACGGGTCGTTGCGTCAGGTCTCGGACCCTGGCGCCGTGGCATTGAGCGTCTTCGGCGCTATCACCGTCGCTGGCCTCAGCGCGTCGGTCGAGGCGCCCTCCGCCGACCCGGCCGCGGACGCGGCGCGGTTCTCCGCGGCGGTCAACGAGCTCATCCTCGACGGTCTGGCGACACCCAGCGCCGGCGGCCGCGGAGGGCGCTGAACGACCCTGAAAGACGCAGAAAGACCCCGATGAGCGCAGGGCTTCCTCGCGTACGACCGCCACCGCGACCGCGACCGGGCCCGCGCTCAGCGTGCCCCTAGACCAGAGGTCAGGACACCGACCTGGCGTGCCCGCACGCGCTGCACTGGAACCGAAGCCGCCGGACGGCCGGATGGCCCATCTGGTGGAGCGTCTGCACTCGCGGCGGGGGCAACGGGGCCTGGCACTCGGGGCAGGTCTCAGGGGGTGAGAGGTCGGTCGACGCCCTCTCCGCGTCGCTGTCCGGTTGCCGCCCCTCGGCCGTAGGCGGTTCTACGGGCCCGCTGCCCGACTCACTCATCGCAAGGCCAACCTGGCCTGGTCGCTGCAGCAGCACGACAAGTCGCCGACCCCAGTACGCGTACATGCATGCATGTATCGTGCCGGACATGAGCACTGCCGTACAGCCCCGACACGTTCGGGCAGCATCGACGCGCCTGCTGTTGCTGGACACCACCGTGGCCTGCCTCGCGGAGCTCGGGTACGCGGGCACGACCGGCCCGGCAGTGGCTGAGCGGGCCGGCCTGTCGCGCGGCGCACAGCTCCATCACTTCGGCACCCGCGACCAGATGGTCGTCGCGGCGGTCGAGCATCTTGCCCAGCAGCGCCTGACCCACGTTCACGACAGCCTCGCTGTCCGCATCGGTGACCACCCGGACGCTTCGGCCCGCACCAGCAGGCAAGCAGCACTGGCTGCGCTCGAGCTCCTGGCAGAGGCGATGTCCGGGCCGCTGTACGGCGCCACCTTGGAGCTGTGGGCCGCGGCGCGCACCAACGACGAACTTCGGCGACAACTCGTACCGGCCGAGGAACGGGTACACGCCGAGCTCCGGCAGATCTGTCGTGCCTGGATCACCACCGACCCACTCCTGGTACAGATCACCCTCGATCTCCTCCTGGGACGAGGCGTCAGCGGCATGCTCGTCCCGCATCCTCCGCACTGGCAGCGCGCTGTCCTGGAGCGCTGGATCGACACCATCAACACGGTCGACACCTCCAAGGACGACACACCCAAGGCCGACAACCTCAAGAGCGCCGGGGTGGTTCGGTGAGCAGCCTCGATGACCTGATTGCGTCGTTCGCGGAGAAGTTCCGGCCCCGTGAGGACGGAACTCGCCTTCCCGCGCACCACGCGAACTGCCTGGGCTGCGGCGAGGACAACGCACACGGCCACCAACTGGAGGTGCGCCGCGCCGGCGAGGGCGTGGTCGCTGAACACACCTTCGACCTGCGCCACGAAGGCGCACCGGGCATCGCCCACGGCGGGGCCCTCGCGACGGTCATCGACGACCTCTACGGGTTCCTCCAGTACATGGTGGGCGGTCCCGCGGTCACTCGGCGGCTCCAGATCGAGTACCTGCGGCCGGTGCTCCTCAACACCCCGTACCGGTTGGAGGCCCACCTCACCGGCCGTAAGGAGCGTCGGCTCGAGGTCGAAGCGACCATGACCGACCCGGAAGGGCGGACAGTGCTGACCTCGACCGCCTTGTTCGTGCTCGTCGACGTCGCCCACTTCGCGGCCGCCTACGCACGAACCCAGGAGAACGCACCGACGAGCACCATCACCGACACCCCAGACAACACCCCAGCCGACACCGCAGCCGGCACCGCAGCCGACCCCGGAGACCCGGGAACCGTCCCGATGCCGCAACCCTGAACGCCCGCCGACATCCACCACCGCTCGGCCGAACACCAACGGACACACCCTCGCCCTGCGCAGAACTCGACGTCCCAGGAGGACCAGATGACCACCGGCCGCACTTCCGTCCAGGTGTCGCCCTACCCGCACCGGATCGGTGGGCACTGCGGCTCCGGCGCCCTGCGAGACCTCCTGGAATGGGCCGGACTCGGATGGGACGGACCACCCAACGAGGGCCTGGTTTTCACCCTCGGCGGCGCGCTTGGCCTGTCCTACGTGCGCTCTCCCGACCTGTTCCCACCCCTGTACCTGGTCGGTCGCGGCGGTGAGCTCGAGCTGGACCTGCCTCGCCGGCTTGGCGGGACAGCCGAGCAGCGGGCCACCGACGACCCCACCGAGGGATGGTCGTGGGTGCGCTCGGAGGTGCAGCAAGGTCGCCCGGTGATGGTGTGGGCCGACATCGCTGAACTGCCCTACCTACGAGTCAAGCTCTCGATGAGTCGCCACGACATCGTGGTCATCGGCTACAACGACGAAACCCAGGTCGCCCTGGTCGTCGACAACGACCGCGAAGACATCCAACAGGTTCCCTATGACGCCCTCGCCCGGGCCCGTTCCTCGAACTCGTTCCCGCAGCCGACACGACACACCATCTACGACATCACGTGGCCCACTGAGCTTCCGGATCTCGCATCCGCGGCCGCTGACGCGTTCGCTCAGTCGGCCCGGTCCATGAGCGAGCCGGCCACCGCCGCCGGCATCTTCGACGACCTACCCCCAGCACAGGGCGTCACTGCTGCGCGAGCCGGCGGCACCCAGGAGGCGGTGCACACCGCCGGGGTCGCGGCAGCGAGCGCCTTCGCCGAGGACATCGCGGGGTGGGAGCAGTACGACGACGAGCAGCTGGAGATCATGTTGTTCAGCCTCGGCGCGTTCATCGAGAAGGCAGGAACCGGCGGTGGCCTCTTCCGGCGGCTCCTGGAGCAGGGTGCCGCCGAGATCGCGCAGATGACCGGGGATGAGGCGACTGCCGCCCTTTCGCGTTCGGCCAGCGGCACCGCGAACGCTTGGACTTCCGTGGCGAAAGCAGCCACCGCTCGCGAGAGGTCAGCGCATCAACGGGTTCGCGACGCCGCGCAAGTGGCGTCGGCCCTCCCTGAGCTCGAGTTCACGTTGACCGAACGCCTCCGGGGCGCCTCGGAGTCGCTTCGAGGGTGACCGACGGTGACCGGGCTGCGCCGTGGGTTGAGGGATCACTCGCCGTGGGTAGAGGTATCGGCCACGAGGCTCCCGGCTCCACGGCTGTCGTCTTCGCTGGCGGTCCCACGGCTGTGTCGCAGTGGTGTCTCGTGCAAAAAGATGAGGATCACGAATCCGACGAGGGCGAACGGTACGGCGGCGAGGAACGTCGTCTGGAGCGCTTCCGCGAAACCACCGGTGACGGCGGCATGGATGGCGTGGGGCAGTTGGTCGATCTGTTGGGGGGTGGCTTGGGTGGGTGAGCCCTGAGGCATCTGGTCAGGTGTGACACCGGCTGAGGCGAGGTGGGCCGGGATGGTGTCGCGGAGGCGGTGGGTGAGAAGGGCGCCGAACATGGCGACACCCATCGCGCCGCCCAGGGAGCGGAAGAAGGTCGCGCCTGAGGTTGCGACTCCCAGGTCGTCGTGGGGAACGGCGTTCTGGGTGGCCAGGACCAGAACCTGCATCGTCATGCCGATCCCGAAGCCGGTCACGAACATGTAGATCCCGGCGACCCACAGCGACGTGTCCACGTCCAGCGTGCTCATCAATGCCAGCCCGATGGCGGCGATGAGCATCCCGGCGACGGGAAAGACCTTGTAGCGACCGGTGCGGGTGATGATCCGACCAGATCCGATCGAGGTGAGCAGCAGTCCCACCATGAGGGGGAGTGTCTGCAGACCAGAGGCGGTTGGCGATTCGCCCTTGACGATCTGCAGGTACTGCGGCAGGAAGATGATGGCGCCGAACATGGCCACCCCGATGACGAAGCCGGCCAGGCTCGTAATCACGAAGGTGTGGTTGGCGAACAGGCGTGGCGGCATGATCGGCTCGGCGGCTCGCCGTTCCTGTACCACGGCAAGGGCGAGGAGGACGATCGCTGCGGCGGTCAAGCCGTAGGTCCACACGGAGTTCCAGGCGAACTCCTTGCCTCCGAGCGACAGGACGAGCAGCAGGGCGGATACCCCGGCCACGATCAGGAAAGCGCCGAGCCAGTCGATGGCATGGCGGCGGCGCGGGAACGGGAGCTGGAGGACCCGTTCGGTTACCGCGAGTGCGACGATTCCGATCGGGATGCCGACCCAGAAGCACCAACGCCACGATAGGTGCTCGACCAGGAAGCCTCCCAACAACGGCCCTGCCACCGTGGCGAGCCCGAACACCGAACCGATGTAGCCCTGGTACCGCCCGCGCTCCCGCGGACTGACGACGTCACCGATGATGGCCTGGGACAAGGCCATCAAGCCGCCGACTCCGATACCCATCAGCGCTCGGAACGAAACGAGCTGGGCCATGTTTTGTGAGAAACCTGCTGCGAGGGAGGAGACGAGGAAGATCGCGATGGCCGCTTGGAACATGATCTTGCGGCCGTAGAGGTCAGAGAGCTTGCCCCAGATGGGTGTGGACGCGGTCGCGGTCAGCAGTGTCGCCGAGACCACCCAGGCCAGTTGGTCCTGCCCGCCCAGCTCACCGACGATCGTCGGTAGAGCTGTCGCCACGATCGTCTGCGACAACGCGGCGACGAGCATTCCCAGCATCAATCCGACGAGCACCGTGACAATCTGCCGGTGGGTCAGGTGCGGCATCTCGGGTTGGGTTCCGATTACCCCAGGAGATGCCGCGAGCGTTTCGCTTCGACCGTCCTGCGACTGCGACCTCGGGGTCCGTGCCTGCTTCATCGACCACTTTCTGTCTAGCTGTTCACATCGTCGTCATGGATAGGGACGGGCGCTTCGATGCCCCGGTCCAAGCGGCTATGGACGATCAGGGGGTAGCCCGTCGTCCATTCGACTCGCGGCTTCGCCGATCGCGTGGCGCTGCGGGTGGCCGCGATTACGGTGTCGGACTACCGCCGGAGGAGTCACGGGTGTGGCGTTGGCGAGCAAAGACTCGATCTGCCGGATGCCTTCCTTGGCTTCCCGAGCTATGCGTCTATCGCCTCGCCGAGGGGCGGGACCCACGGCAAGGACCCACTCTTGGGGCGTCAACATGTGTCCGCTTGTCGAGAGGCCCATGGTGACCAAGCCGGTCAAGGCGTTCCACGCCAGCCAGTGCGCCGCGTCGCAGCATTCGTCCAACAACTGGCGTGACAGCCGCTGAGGGATGTCCGGGTCCACTGTCGTCACCTCCGTCGACGACCTTCAAGTCAAGCCCTGATGCTTGGCTTTGCCAAGGACTTTGACGCTACGCCGTCTTCGAGAGCCCTGCAAGCACCCGACGGGGTTTGCTGACTGGGAAAGCATCTTCTTCCACCTGCCGGCTTGCGCCGACTCACATCCCCTGTACGGATCTACAGTGGGCAGGTGCCGGCATCTCCTCGACCCGCGGATCGTCCCGGGTCAGTGAGCAGCAACACGGTCGTTGGTCAGGATGGAGGCAAGGCCGCACGGCCCGGAAGCCGCGACGCGGTTGATGACATCGAACGGGAACTCACGCTGGTGGTTCGGCGTGCCCAGAAGGTCCAGCTGGGCGGAGGGCCCGCGCTCTCCATTGACCGTGCTGGGTACTCGGTGCTCGCGCGGCTACACGAGGTCGGCCCCCAACGTCCGAGTGCCTTGGCCGACCAGTTTCACCTCGACGCGTCCACCATCACTCGCCAGGTCCGGATCCTGCAACGGGAGGGACTGGTTGAGCGTGCATCCTTCGACGGAGACGGCCGCGTGGCCATTTACGGCCTGACCGATCAAGGTGTCGAGGTCATCAACAGCCTGCTCGCCAGACGACGTCAGCTCCTCGCCGACCTCCTTTCGAGTTGGACAGAATCCGACCGGACGGCCTTCGCGGACCTGCTGAAAAACTTCAACCGCAGGCTCGATGAGCGCTTCGGATCAGACTAGGCAATCTGTCCCGGGTGAGGCCCCACGTCGACATTCCGCATCTTCGGGCCTCTCATTGCCATCCGCACGAACATGCCATCGCGCGGGTATCAGTCTCTGCTCGATGTGCTTTGCTGAGATGAGTCGCCGCTGGGACCATGGGTGGTGACGGGGGGCAATTCGCCGATGCGGTGCTTGCGTTGCTCGCGGTTGCTCGCAGAACGAGGGGACGTTTGCAGCCACTCTTTGACGACGTCACGGTGCCGCAACTGGTCCTGCTCGACGCCGTGCAGGCGTGCGGTCGCGAGGGTGTCGGCGCCATCTCGGCGTACACGCTTCTGAGTCAACCGACAGTGACCCAACAGGCGGCCGCGCTAGATGCTGCCGGTCTCCTGCGCCGCATCCCGGCCGAGGATAACCGACGCCGGCGCGTGCTCACCCTCACCGAACGCGGAGAGCAGCTCTTGGCTGCGAAGCGTGGCTTGGTCGCCGACCGACTTTCGATGGCCTGGGCGTCCCTCTCGGTCGAGGAGCAATCGATCACGGTCCCAATGCTTCGCCACATTGCGAATCTCGTAGCGGAACTCACCTGACGCCTCAGGACCGCTCTGCTCCCTCAACGCCCCCGGTTTCGGAACACGTCAGATAGTTTCGCGGCGGCGGCACCCGCTTGCTCCGACTAGTGTCTGTCAGCGATGGTTTCCGGAATCGACCCCTCAATGCTGCGCGCCGCTCGCGAGAATGCGGGCCTGACCCAGCATGAGTTGGCGCGTCTAGTTGGTGCCGCCGGTGGGGAGCGCATATCTCGTTGGGAGCTGGGCGCGTCGGTTCCTCGGCCGGGCTTCTTGGTCAAGCTTGCTAGAGCGCTCGACATCCCGACCCTTCGTCTAATTCACATGGAGGGTGAGGTTCCTGATCTCAGAGCACTGCGTTTGAAGGCGGGGCTGACGGTGCCCGAGTTGGCTGCGGCCGTCAACTTGGCTGTGCCGACCTACTACGCCTGGGAGCAAGGCCGTTGGACCCGACTCCCAGCAGCCAGGCAGCTTGAGAGTCTCGCCCGTAGGTTGGGGGACACAGTCGACGTCGTCGCCGCGGCCTTCCAGGAAGCCCGGCAGCAGCGTCTGCGGCGCGGGTAGGTCTAGCGCCGTAGACGGGCGCGCTTGGCGCCGAGTTGACCGTAATCCACAGGGAGATATTCCTCCCGAAAAGTCCGCATGATTTGTGGTCCCATTGACCTGGATGTTCGGTGCGTGCGAGCGCTCTGTCCCATCGAGGGGATTGGGCCACGCAACCACTTCCGGTCAGGACTCGGGCGATGACATCTCGGAATCGGTCAGCTGTGGATTACGATTCGCTCGATAGAAATGCACTAGTGTGTTTCTATCGAGTCGGGCTCGCGATGACCGCTCCCGGCGCGTCTTGACACGTAGGTGATCGAGACAAGAGAGGACTCGGGGATCCATGTCGATGAACACTGCTCAACAAGCACGGGACGAGGTTGGCGCCAGTATCAAGGCACCTCCCGACCACAACCTTTTCCCACTACTGAGGCGCCGCCGCAGGCGTTGGGTCCTGGCACTCTGCGCGGCTCTTGTCGCTGCCGGCGGCCTGGGGACCGCGTTCGCGTTCACCTCGGTTAACGACACCCAAGAGGTCCTGGTCGTCAGCAACGACATCAAGCGTGGCGAGACCATCGAGGCCGGCGACCTCGCCGTCGTGCGGGTCAGCGTCGACCCGGCGTTGACCCCGGTCCCCGGCAGCCAGAAGGCCGAGCTCGAGGGCAGCCGCGCTGCCGTCGACCTGTGGGCCGGCACTCTGCTCACCGCGCAGGCAGTCACCGACAACCTGGTGCCGGGGGAGGGAGAGTCCCTGGTAGGCATCAGCCTTACTCCCGCGCAGATGCCGTCAGAGCCGCTCTACGGCGGCGACGTCGTCCGGATCGTCACCACGCCCGGCGACCAGGGCGAGATCACCGACAGGGAGCCGGTCACCATCGAGGCCACCGTCGTTGGTGTTAACCGGGTCGAGGAGACGGGGGAGACCGTCGTCGACGTCGCGGTGCCCGAAGCCGAGGCGGCCGAACTGGCTGCCCGGGCTGCCACCGGACGGGTCGCACTCGTCCTGGACGCCCGGGAGCGCTGAGGCATGGCGGTGATCGTCCTGGCCTCCGCGAGCGGTTCGCCCGGCGTGTCCACCACGGCGCTCGGGCTAACCCTCAACTGGCACCGACCCGTGCTCCTGGTCGACGCAGACCCGACCGGATCCTCCTCGGTCTTCGCCGGCTACTTCCAGGGCGCCCAAGAGCCGACCGGCGGCCTGATCAACCTCGCTCTCTCCCTGCGCGAGGGAACGCTGGCGGACGCACTGCCCCGGGAGACGCTGCTGCTGGACCCCGAGGCGCCGGCCGAGCGGTCTGCTTGGTTCCTGCCCGGCATCCGGGCCCACGAGCAGGCCCCCAGCCTGCTGCCCCTGTGGGAACCGCTCACCGAGCAACTGCGCGCCCTCGACCGCAACGGCCAGGACGTCATCGTCGACGCCGGACGACTCGGCCTCGCCGGCTGGCCCCAGCCGCTGATCGCTGCCTCCGACCTGACCCTGCTCGTCACCCGCAGCTCGCTGCCGGCCCTGGCCGGTGCCACCAGCTGGGCCAAGACCCTGCGGGCACAGTTCGCCGCGGTCGGTGGGCTCTCCCGTCTCGGGGGACTCCTCATCGACGAGGAGCGACGCTGGCCCTCGCTTGCCACCGGCGCCCGAGTCCGGCCCTACACCGCACGCCACATCGCCAAGGCCCTCCAGATCCCCGTGGTCGCCTCCGTGGACTGGGAGCCCGAGGTGGCCGAGGTCTACTCCCACGGCGCCCGCAAGCCACGCAAGTTCGAGTCCTCCGGACTGCGGCGCGGCTACCGGGGCAGCACCGCCGCAATCCAGTCCATCCTCGGCGCCAACCAGGCCGCCCTCGCTGCCACGCACGGAGGCCACGCATGAGCACCAACGGACACCACCCGGAGACCAACGGCCGCGACCCGCTGCGCGCAGACGAGTGGCTTGAGGCCCGCCATGCCGCGAACCGTGAGCAGACCTCGCCGTTCGCCCGAGGACGCGGTTCCAACGGCACCCCGCCGCCCCCGCCGGTCGTCGAGGACGACGACCCGACCTCGCTGCCGATCTTCGCCGGCGCCTGGACCAGCGAAGGCGAGGGCCAGCTGCCTGGCCGCGCCCGCTCGGAGTTCAGCCTGCGCCCGCTTGTGGCGCCCGCACCGGAGGAGCACCACGACACCCGCGGCACGGATGGCGAGGTCGAGCTGGACTGGGAGCTGATCGCGCAGTACCGCGCTGAGATCTCGTCGCGACTGACCGCCCGGCTCGACAAGGAAGGTGGCCGGGTCACCGAGGAGGACCGCGAGCAGATGGGCCTCGACGTCATCGAGGAGCTCATCAAATCCGAGGCCGAAACGTTGGTCTCGACCGGCCGTCCGCCGTGGACGAAGGACCACGAGAAGGCACTCAAGTCCGCCCTCCACGCCGCCCTGTTCGGGCTCGGCCGCCTGCAGCCCCTGGTCGAGCGCGAGGACGTCGAGAACATCATCGTCATCGCCCGCGGCCCGGTCTGCTCGGTGTGGCTGGAGCTGGTCGACGGCACCCTTGTGGAGGCCGCCCCGATCGCCGATTCCGAGGACGAGTTGCGCGAGTTCCTCTCCGACCTAGGCGCACGGCAGAACCGGCCCTTCACCGAGGCCCGGCCGCACCTGGACCTCCGGCTGCCCGGGGGAGCGCGGCTCGCGGCCGGCTCCTGGGTGATGGCCTACACCTCCGTCGTGATCCGTCGCCACAGCATGCGCGAGGTGTCGATGGACGAGATGGTCTACGACCGCAAGGCGTGCAGCGCGGTCCTGGCCGACTTCGTCGCAACCTGCGTGCGCGCGGGCAAGAGCATCGTCGTCTCCGGGGTCCAAGGCAGCGGCAAGACCACCTGGGTCCGGGCCCTGTGCTCGTGCATCCCGCCCTGGGAGATGATCGGCACCTTCGAGACCGAGTTCGAGCTGCACCTGCACGAGCTCGTCGACCGCCACAAGATCGTCCACGCGTGGGAGCATCGCCCCGGATCAGGCGAGGTCGGCATCGACGGCCGCCAGGCCGGTGAGTTCAGCCTCGAGGAGGCGATCCACCACTCGTTCCGGTTCAACCTCGCCCGCCAGATCGTCGGTGAGGTCCGCGGCCCGGAGGTCTGGAACATGCTCAAGGCCATGGAGTCGGGGCCGGGCTCGATCAGCACCACCCACGCCCGCAGTGCAGAGCACACGATCGAGAAGCTCGTCTCCTGCGCCATGGAGAAGGGCCCCCAGGTCACCCGCGAGCTGGCGATCAGCAAGCTGGCCGCCGCGATCGACATCGTCATGTACCTGCGCTCGGAGGTCGTCGCCAATCCCGACGGCACCTTCCGCAAGCAGCGCTGGGTCGAGGAGGTCCTGGTCGTCCAGCCCAGCATCGACGCCGCCAGGGGATACGCCACCACCCCGATCTTCGCCCCTAACCAGCTCGGCCAGGCCGTCGCGACCGGCAAGCTCGACACCTTCCTCGCCCAGGAGTTGGCGCGGCATGGGTTCGACCTCGAGGCGTACAAGGCCGAGTCCCAGGCCAACCCGGGGGTGGCCACCTCATGAGCACTGCGTTCCTGCCCGCCGTCTTCGGGGCGCTCATCGTCATCGGTCTGATCGGGATGGTCTACGCGCTAATCCCCGCGCCGCCCGAGCCGCCGCGGCCCGCGCGGACCGTCACCCCGTTCGGGCGGCTGGGGGCCTGGCTCGTCCGGCTCGACCGGCGCACCCGGATGCTGATGATCGGCGGTGCCGTGGCTGGCCTCCTGGTCGCGCTGGTGACCGGCTGGGTGATCGCGATCGTGCTCGTCCCGGCCGGGATCGTCGGTATCCCGCTGTTGCTGACGCCCCCGCCGGCGGCCGCGAGCATCGAGAAGCTCGAGGCGCTCGAGGAGTGGACGCGGTCCCTGTCGGGCAAGCTGACAGCCGGCCAGTCCCTGCGCTCGGCGCTCATTAAGTCCCTGCAGTCCGCGCCGGCGCCGATCGAGCGCGAGGTCGGACTGATGGTCTCCCGGTTGTGGAACAACACCGCCAGCACCGAGGACGTGCTGCGCGCCTTCGCCGAGGACCTCAACGACTCCACTGGCGACGTCGTCGCCAGCCAGCTGATCCTTGCCGCCAGCGGCCGCGGCCAGGCCGGACTGTCGAAGGCCTTGGACGCCCTCGCTGAGACCGTCGCCTCCGACGTGCGCGCTCGCCGCCAGATTGCCGCCGACCAGGCCAAGCCCCGCACCACCGCCCGCACCGTCACCGTGATCACCCTCGGTGTGCTGGGCATGCTCGCCTTCACCGGGGACTACATCGAGCCCTACGGGTCCCCGCTGGGCCAGGTCATCCTCGCCGTCCTGCTCTCGGCCTACGTGGCCACGCTGCTGTGGATGCGCCGGATGGCGGTCGCCAAGCCGCTCCCGCGGTTCCTCGACCTCCAGGCCCGCAACGCCCACCGCGCCGCGCAGCGCACGGCACCGGGCGAGAAGGAAGGAGCGCTCGCATGACCGGCCTGCAGATCGCGCTCGCCAGCGGCACCCTCATCGGACTGGCCCTCGCCCTGCTCGTATGGCGCCTCGCGCCCTCCGACCCCGACCTGGTCGACGCGCTGGACCGTCTCTCACCTGACCACGTCGTGCCCCGCCGCAACACTCCCGGCCTCGACGTCGACACCGGCGCCGACTCGGCGGTCGATCGGATCGGCTTATGGGCGATGAAGAACCTGCCCGGCGGCGCCTGGGCCCACACGCCTCGCAAGGACCTGGCCATCCTGCAGATCAGCGAGACCCGGTTCCACGGCGAGAAGGTCGTCTGGGCACTGCTCGGCCTGATCATGCCGCCGCTGCTGGCCGCCTTCTTCACTCTGATCGGCCTTCCGCTGCCGTTCGCCATTCCGACGCTCGGCTCGCTGGCCCTGGCAGCCCTGTTCTGGTTCATGCCCAACTACAACGCCGCCGACGACGCCAAGAAGGCCCGCATCGAGTTCAGCCGCGCCCTGGGCGCCTACATCGACATGGTGGCCACCGGCGTCCGCGACGGATCCAGCGGCCAGCAGGCGCTGCGCTCGGCAGCTGAGGTCGGCGACAAGTGGGTCTTCAAGCGGATCGAGAGCGAGCTGCGCCGCGCCCGCTACATGACCCGCGCACCCTGGGACTCCCTGCACGGTCTCGCCGACGAGCTCGCCGTCCCCGAGCTCGATGACCTCGCCGACATCATGCAGCAGTCCGGCCAGGACGGAGCCCAGATCTACAACAACCTCCGGGCCCGCGCCGCCGCACTTCGCTCGGCGATGCTCAGCGCCGAGGTCGGCAAGGCCAACGCCACCTCCGAGCGCATGTACATCCCAGCCAGCCTGCTCGGCATCGTCTTCATGGCGATCCTCGTCACCCCCTCCCTGCTCCGTTTCACCACCTGACCGACCCAACACCGACCCCAAAGAACCAGGGTCACCCAGACCGCAAACCGAACAACAAGGAAGGAAGAACCCCGATGTTGAAGCTCTTCATCGCCCTCCAGATGGCGGCGCTGACCTCGCTCGCCTCCCTCGAGGACCGCGTCACCCGGCAGCGCGACGAGCGCGGCTCCGTCACGATCGAGCAGGTCCTGTGGGCCGGCGCCGTGATCGTCATCGTCGGCATCGTCGTCGCGGCCATCAAGTTCTTCGTGACCAGCGAGTCCGCCAAGATCAAGTAGGCCGCCATGTTCGCCAGCCTCCACCGCCGCAGCCGGGACGAGCGCGGGTCGGTGACCATCCAGATGGTCTTCCTGATGCCCGCGCTGTTCCTGCTGATGTTCCTCGGCCTCCAAGGCGCCCTGTACTACCACGCGAAGCAGGTAGCGCTCGCGGCCGCGCAGGAGGGCGCCCGTGAGGCGGGCAGCGAGACCGGCACCCGCGATGCCGGTGTGGCCACGGCGAACACGTTCCTCCACGACGCCGGAGGCTCCGACGTGATGACCTCCACCAGCGTCTCCGGATCACGGACCACGACCACGGCCACGATCACCGTGACGGGCAAGTCCATGAGCGTCATCCCCGGCTGGCACGTGACCGTCACCCAGAGCGCCAGCGTCCCGGTCGAGAGGCTCACCGAATGACCAGGCAGACGAGGCGGACCAGCGCACGCCGCCGGCGCCGGGACGAGCGCGGGTCGGTGGCCATCGAGGCCGCGATCGGTGTCCCGGCCTTCGGCCTGTTCGTGGCGATGATCATCCTCGGCGGCCGCGTGGAGATCGCCAAGCAGTCCGTGGACGCAGCCGCCTACGAGGCGGCACGAGCGGCCTCCATCGAGCGAACTCAGAGCGAGGCCATCACCTCCGGCAAGTCCGCGGCCACCAGCAGCCTGCACGACCAGGGCCTGCAGTGCACGACCACCAACATCACGATCAACGCTGCGGCCTTCAACGCCCCGCTGGGAACCACCGCCCAGGTCACCGCCACCGTGACCTGCAAGGTCGACGTGGCGGACCTGAGCATCCCCGGCCTGCCCGGCACCCGGACGATCACCGCCACCGCTAGCAGCCCCGTCGACGCCTACCGGGAGCGCCGATGATGACCGCCCGCATCCGCAGTCTCACGACGCGGCGCTCGCGTGATGAGCGCGGCTCCATCAGCGTCTGGTTCGCCACTGCAGCACTGGCGATGATCATCCTCGTCGGGATGGCCGTCGACCTCGGCGGCAAGGTCCACACCCAGCAGCAAGCCCGCAGCGCTGCCGCCCAGGCCGCCCGCACCGGTGCCCAGGAGGTTCAGGGCTCGACCGCAGTCCGCGGCGAGGACCTCTGCGTCGACCTCACCGCCGCCAAGACGGCCGCCATGGACTATCTCCGCGCCGCCGGCGTGAAGGGAACCGTCCGCGTCGTCGACGGCGACACCCTGATCGTCACCACCACCGACACATACACCAGCAAGTTCCTCGGGATCATCGGCCTGGACACGATGCAGGTCACCGGGGAGGCGTCCGCGCGGCTCATCCGCGCCGAAGGAGGCATCGAGAGATGACCACGCCCACCCATCCCACCCTGGGCCAGCGGCTCACCGGACTCGCAGCCTCGGTCGCCGTACTCGGCATCGTCCTCGGGCTGCCCGCACTATTCCTCGCGATCGGTGCCAGCCCAATCCCGGACCACGTCCCGACCCTGGACGGCATCAAGAACGCGCTCCTGGCGCCCGACGACGGCACCCTCGTCCTCGGCCTGTTCAAGGTGATCGGCTGGGTCGCGTGGGCCTTCATGGCGCTGAGCCTGGTCGTGGAGGCCATCGCACGGCTCCGCAAGGTCCAGGCGCCCCAGCTGCCGGGCCTGGGCCGGCCGCAGGCCGCAGCACGCGGCCTCATCGGCCTCGCCGCTCTGCTGTTCATCGCCGCGCCCATCGCCGCCCAGGCAGCCACGATCACCACGGCCGCCGCGGCGCCGGTGACGGTGGGACCTGTCAACGCCGGTGCCGCCGACCAGGCACCCGCCCAGCAGGACGTCAAGGTCGAGACGAAGCAGGAGCGCCAGCGCAAGACCGTCGACCACGCTGTGAAGCCGGGGGAGAGCCTGTGGTCGGTCGCCGAGGACCACTTCGGCGACGGTGCCCGCTACAAGGAGCTCGTCGAACTCAACCGCGACCTCCTCGGCGCGCAGCCGAGCTTCCTCGAGCCCGGTTGGGTACTCAAACTGCCCGCGGTCAACGGCGGGGCACCGGCGCACGACTACACGGTGCAGCCCACCGACACCCTCAGCGAGATCGCCCAAGAGCAGCTCGGCGACGCCGACCGCTGGCCCGAGATCTACCAGGCCTCCACCGGCATCACCCAGCCCGGCGGGGCCCAGCTGACCGACCCCGACGTCATCGACGTCGGCTGGAAGCTCAACATCCCCGGCGCCGAGCAGGGGGGCAGTCACGACGACACCCGGCACCAGCAGCCGCGCGACGTCGAGCCCGAGACGCCCGCCAGCCCCGAGGACCAGCGGCCCGTCGACCCGCCGGCCGAGGAGGAGCCGCCGGTCGCCCACGAGCCTGAGGTGCCCGAGGTACCCGAGACGGCCGTGCCCGACGCGCCGCCCCAAGCCGAGGAGCCGGCGGCGCCGGCCGCCGACGTCGACCAGGTCGACGACGCTGACGACTCGATCCTCGACGCGCCGTGGGTCCTCGCCGGTCTGACCGGCGGGGGCGTCCTGCTGTCCGGGGCGCTGCTCATGGCCCTGCGGTCCCGCCGCCGCGCCGGCTACCGGAACCGGACGCCCGGCCGCGCGATCGCCGCGCCGCCTCCGGAGCTCGCGCCGGTCGAGATGACCCTGAACGCCACCGGTGCCGCGGCCGCGGCGACCGTGGAGTTCGCGGACGAGGCGCTGCGCCGCCTCGCGGCCGCCGTCGGCGCGCAGGGCACCACGATGCCGCCGCTCGCCGCCGTGGAGCTCGGGCACGGCAAGCTGACCCTGCACCTGAGCGCGCCGGCCGCCGTCCCGGCGCCCTGGGTGGGCAGCCCGGACCAGACCCACTGGCACGTCAGCACGGACACCGCCGTCAACGAGCTCGGTCCCGACACAGGGAACGTCGAGCCGCCCTACCCGCTTCTGGCCACTATCGGCATGAGCGACACCGGCGAGACGTGGCTGCTCAACTGCGAGGAGCTGTCCACCCTCACCATCAGCGGCGACCCGACCTACGGCCGGGACTTCGCCCGCCACCTCGCCGCGCAGCTGGCCGTCAACCCGTGGTCGCGCCGCGTGCAGGTCGACTGCATCGGCGTGGCTGAGGAAGCCGTCGCCATGGACGAGCGGATCAGCTACTACCCGACCGGAGCAGCCGGGTCACCCGCGACCGCGGAAGCCCTCGCGGCCTCCGTCACCACGGTCGACCGGGCGAAGCGACACGACACCGACGCGTCCACGGCGCGCACCGGCAGCGTCGACGACGACACCTGGCCCGCCCGGATGCTGTTGCTCGACGCGGCGGCCGGAGACCCCGAGGACCTTGAGCAGCTGCTGCAGCTGGTCACCAACCACGTCGGGCAGTCCGCCACCTCCATCGTCGTCGCCGGCGAACGCCCCAACACACCGGGCGCCGTCCTGCACATGACGAACACCGGCCGCGTCGTCCTCGAGCACGCCGGCCTCAACCTCATCGCCGTCGGCCTCACCAGCGACGAAGCCCGCGGCTGCGCCCTGGTCTACGCACAGAGCGAGGTCGCCGAGGACGTCCCCGTGCCGGTCGACGAGACCGTCACCGACGGCTGGGAGGCCTACACCGACCAGTCCGGGGCACTGCGCCGCGAGTACACCCTGCCGCGCAACACCCCCTCGGACACCGTCGACGAGCCGCTGTCCTCCCTCCTGGAGGGCGACGACGAGGACTACATCCGTCAGAGCGCGATCGTGCAGGAGGACCTCGAGACGCTGGCGCCGAAGGTGCCCTTGCACGTCCGAGCCGAGGTCGAGCAGAGCGACCCCACTCTCGACCAGGACATCGCCGACTGGTTCTCGACCGACTGCGACCGTCCACGGCTCAGCCTGCTCGGTCCGGTCACCGCGCGCACCCACGGCAAGGCCCTGGCCAAGCGCAAGCCCTACTTCACCGAGCTCCTCGCGTACTTGGCCCTGCACCGCAAGCACGGAGCCACCCGCGAGGAGATCGGCGAGGCATTCGGGATCACCCCCGGCAAGGTGCGCGACTACACCAACACCGTCCGCGAATGGCTGGGCACCAACCTCACAAGTGGAGAGCCCCACCTGCCCCACGCCGACAAGGCCCCTGCCACCAAGCTCCGCGGCGTCAACGTCTACCAGGTCGACGACGGCCTCCTGGTCGACCTTCACCTCTTCCTCCGACTGCGCAAGCGCGGGCAGGCCCGGGGCGGCGCGGAAGGCGTCGCCGACCTCTGCACCGCGCTCGAGCTGGTCGGCGAGGCGAAGCCGTTCAGCCAGCTGCGTGAAGAGGGATGGTCTTGGCTCGTCAACGAGCCCGACCGCGTCGACCTCATGGCTTCAGGCTGGATCGCCGACGTCGCCCTCATCGTCGTCACCGAGGCTCTCGCCGCAGGCGATCTGGTCAAGGCCCGCTCCGCCGCCTACGTCGCCAACCGGGCCGACCCTGACGGCGAGAGCACCCGCCTGTGCCTGGCCCACGTCATGAAGGCCGAGGGCGACCAGCTCGAGGCCGACCGGATCCTCCGCGAGGAGATCTGCAACCGGTCCGACGACGGCGACGCCCCCCTGGAACTGTCGGAGCGCACGAAGACCATCATCAGTACCCACGGCTGGCTCGCGAGCTGACTCGGGAAGGGAGCACCAGCACATGACCACCTTCAACCAGGAGCTCACCGGCCGCTACGTCGCGGCCGGCGGCGACCGCCCCGACCTCGACGCCCGACGCGTCGCCAGAGCCGTCTTCGTCCGCGACACCGTCCGCACCCTCTACGACGCCGACAAGCGATTCGGCATCGACCCCGCCGACAACGGCTCGCTGGCCGAGCTCGTCGACGCCGCCGAAGAACACCTCGAGCACATCGCCACCGACGTCAGCCAGCGATCAGTCATGGCGCCGCCCAACACAGGAGGAGACACCGCATGAGGAAGCACCACTCCGCACTCGGGGGAGTGGCCCTCGCCCTCGCCCTCACCCTCGCGGGCTGCTCGGACGACGGCACCGACCCCGAGGCCGAGGACACCCCGACCGCTACGCCGAGCTCGAGCCCGACGAGCACTGCGCCGACGCCGCAGACCCCCGAGGAGAAGGCGGCGGCCCAGCTGGCGATGTACCTCGAGGTACGCGACCTCGCTTACCGGAAGCGGGACATCAACTTCAAGGCGCTCAACCCGGTCGCGACCGGTGAGGAGTTTCTGCAGTTGCAGCACACCGTCGCGAGCCTGATGAATGAAAACGTCACGGTGACCGGGGAGTACGCACACACGCTCGACGAGCCGCGGAATCGCGGGACCTCGATTCTGATCATCGACTGCGAGGACCGCACCAAGGTCACCTGGAAGAACGACGGGGCGATCCGGCAACCGGACTTCACGGACCCCAACGGAGACCCGCTCCGCAACCCCGCCCCGGTTGAGTACACGCTCGTCAAGGACAAGGGTGCTTGGAAGGTCTCCGACTCGGACCTGCTTTGGGACCAGCCATGCTGAGGAGACTCGTTGCCCTCTTGGTGGCGTTGGCAGGGTCGCTCATCATCGTGTTCGTCACTGCCTCCGCCGCGAGCGCTGACTGCACAGCGGACCCGGTGACCGGCGAAGTTGTCTGTGACGACGAGGATGGCGGCAACGATGGCGGTGACGGCGGTGACACCGGTGGCTCGTCGACTTGCTCGACCTCGGACGGTAGGGAGATCCCGTGCACTGGCCCCGGCGGGTCGGTATGGAGCAGCAGCCATCAGTGCTGGGTCGGCGACGTCTGGGATCCGGGTGGGGAGGGCCCACTGCCGCCCCCTGGACAGACCAATGAGGATGGTGCGTGGCACATCTGCTACTGGCCGCCCCCAGGCTCCTCATGGGATCCGGTCTGGATCCAGAACGGCACGGTCACGATCGACCCGGTGGTTCTCGCCAATCGCGCGATCGCGTCGATGGACCTGGATCCGATCAGGATCGGCATCGTTCCCGAGCCTGGCCCCAACCGGGTCGGACTCGTTGGTCTGCCGGTGTGGATGTGGGTCGACAGCCCGACCGATGACACGTTCGGACCGATCACCGCGTCCGCCAGCGAAGGGCCGGTCTCGGTCAGCGCCACCGCCAGCGTCTCCAGCATCGTGTGGAACATGGGCGACGGCACCAAGGTGACCTGCACCGGCAAGGGGACGCCGTACGCCGATCACTACGGCAAGCAGGACTCCCCGACCTGCGGGCACCGCTACGCGAAGATGTCGACCGACCAGCCCGAGGGTGCGTACCAGGTCACCGCGGCCAGTCACTGGGTGGTCGAGTGGACCGGTGGCGGGCAGTCCGGCACCGGGCCCGCCGAGCGGAGCTGCTCGTGCTGCCGCTGCTGGACGTGAAAGAGCCCCAGGCGTCTCGGGTCACCTGGGGCTCGTGAGAAGTAGAGCATGGGGTGGCTCGCCTGCGCTGATGAATAGAAGATCGCGCGGACCTAGACGCTCGCCGTCGGGGTGCCAGGTGGCCCGTCACGTGACCTGGGTGCCGCCCTCCTGGCGGTCTGGGGTCCGCCGATCTACGAGCTCGCCCTCGACACAGCGTGGCCCGACGGCCGCGTGGCCCGGCAGGGAGTCAGGCGAGGATGCAGTCGGCGAGTGGGGCGCGGAAGCGCTGCGAGAGCACGGATCTGAGTTGGAGGAACAGTGACACGTCGCCGGGGAGCACGTGAGCGACAGCTGCGCTCAGTACTGCTGCCGCCTCGGGGATGTTCAGGCAGGCGATGAGGTCGGCTTCGTGCTGCTCGACGAAGACCTCGTCCTTGATTGCCTTCATCGCGGCGGCAGCGCCACGGATGAGAGGGTCGAGAGCGGCTGGGTGGGGGCTGGTGTCGAGCTCGTCGTCGAAGGCGGTCCAGTCCACGCCCGGCGGACAGGGGTGGGGAGTGCTGGCCAGCTGGTTCAGGACCAAGCCGAGTCCCAGTGTGCGCTCGTTGACCTGCAGATCGTGCTCGATGGCGGACACCATCTCGGCCGCGCTGGCGACCGTCAGACGGTTTGCGGTGGCTGTGAGGCCCGCACGCATCATTCGCGCTACTGCGTCTCGTTGTTCGGCACCACTATCGGCGTAGCGCAGAAGGATGCGTAGCGACCGGTCCAGGTTGAACGCAGAGGGCGCGTCCAGTACGTGGAGCCCGTGAGCCAAGATGCGGCGGCTCCAGTTCGGCCATGCGCGCGCCATACCGTCGTCGAGGACGTCGAGAGCTATCTCGGGGCCGATCGGTAGATGCGATCCGAATCGTTCGGGAGCTTCCTGGTCGACCGTCTCGATGAGCTCGACCACGGCCTGGTGTTCGTGGGCGCGAGGTTCCGCGAACATCTTTCCTGTCGCGAACAACCAGGTGTTGCGCCAATGTGGGCTGGGGGCCAGGAGACGTAGCCGGTTGATCAGGGTCTCAAGGGGCGCGTCGCTGATTCGCCGGGCCGCCATGAGTTCTTGGAGTGAGCGCACGTCGAAACCGAAGCCGTCGTTCCGGGGCGCGATCAGGACCAGTCGCTGTGTCGCAGACCTAATGATCGAGTCCAGGACGTCGGAGTGGTGCCCGTCGGGCTTGAACTCGGCGTCGTTGAGGATGTGCCAGACGATTTCGCGCAGCTCCGGCTCTGTTAGGACGGCCGTGGAGTGGTCGGCCGTCTCGCTGCGCTGTTGAAGCACGAAGCCGGCGCGCTCGTGAAGCTGGTGGATGAACGGCTCGTACTTGGTCAGGAGCGTGCGGACCATCGTCGGTTTGTTGCGCTCTCGTCGTACGACGGTGTCGTAATAGCTCCAGAAGAGGCTATACCGGTCTGGTGCGATGGTCCCCGCGCCGTCGACGATGATCGAGAGGATGAGGACCTGCAGCGGCGTCCGCAGCAGTTTGACGAGGTTCTCATCCTGCGCAGCGTTCCTAAGGGCCGTGACGACCTTGCCGATCCGCTCCTCGTCGCCGCTAAGCCCGGATCCACCGATGGACCGGGCCGGGATGGGTTGATCGTCGGCGCCGCGGAGTGAGGATGCCGGGGCGCGAGGGTCCGCCGGACCTCGCTGTCCGGGGTGTTCCACGGTGTTCTTCGTCGCGCCGCTCTCGCT
>JBGAFN010000011.1:0-237387 GCA_044227235.1 Marmoricola sp.
CAGTACGTCAGCTGGGGCAAGAAGATCAACTGGACCAAGAAGCGCATGCAGCGCAACTGCGCCACCGTCACCGTGTCGTCGGGCTCCATCAACTTCCCGAGCACCGAGGAGGGCTGGCGCTACTGGGAGACCAGCAGCTGAGCCTGGAGCAGAGGGCCCTGCCACCGGCAGACTGGCCGGGTGTTCCGCGACGACTTCGACGGTCCCGGGCTCGACCGGTCGGTCTGGCTGCCGCACTACCTGCCGGCCTGGAGCTCGCAGGCCGAGACCGCGGCCCGGTACGACGTCGAGGACTCCTGCCTGCACCTGTGGGTGGAACCCGACCAGCCGCTGTGGTGTGCGCCCGACCACGCGCCGCTGCGGGTCTCGGGCGTGCAGTCGGGCAACTGGTCCGGCCCGGTGGGGAGCACACGCGGCCAGCAGCCCTACCGCGAGGGTGTGACGGTCCGGGAGGCGCAGGAGCCGTTCGGCGGCTGGACGCCGCAGCAGCAGTACGTCGAGGTGCGCGCCCGGGGCGAGGTCGGCCCCGGGTCGATGTTCGCCTTCTGGCTCGTCGGGCTGGAGGACCACCCCGAGCGGTCGGCCGAGATCTGCGTCGCCGAGGTGTTCGGCAAGGACGTGGTTCCCGGGGAGTCGGCCGCGGTGGGCATGGGCCCGCACCCGTTCCGCGACCCCGCCGTGGTCGAGGACTTCGCCGCGCCACGGCTGCTGCTCGACGTGACCCGGTGGCACACCTACGCGGCGGACTGGCAGGCAGACCGGGTCGACCTGCTCGTCGACGGGACCGTGGTCCGCAGCTGTCCGGCACCGCCGTCGTACCCGATGCAGCTGATGGTCGCGGTCTTCGCCTTCCCTGACGAGCCGTCCGGTCCCGGGGTGCCGCAGGTGTTCGTGGACCACGTCGCGGGCGGGCCGTCCGGGCCCGGTCCCGACGGCGCCGCGACCCGCCGGAACTGAAGCCGGGTGTGACCACGGCCACGGCCGAGCGGCCTCCGGCACGGCGTACGCTCGGGGCGCCCACGTCGTCGTACGCCCCGGAGTGCCCCCATGAGCAAGACCGTCCTCATCACCGGGGCCAGCTCCGGTCTCGGTGCCGAGATGGCCCGGCAGTTCGCCGCCCTCGGCTACGACCTCGCCCTCTGCGCGCGGCGGACCGACCGTCTCGAGGAGCTCAAGGCGGAGGTCTTGGCCGCGCACCCGGAGCGCCGCGTCGAGGTGCGGGCCCTCGACGTCAACGAGCACGACCAGGTCTTCGAGGTGTTCCACGCCTTCGAGGCCGACTTCGGGCGGATCGACAAGTTCGTCGTCAACGCCGGGCTCGGCAAGGGCGCCCCGCTGGGCACCGGCAAGTTCTACGCCAACAAGCAGACCGCCGAGACCAACTTCGTCGCGGCGCTCGCGCAGACCGAGGCGGCCGCCGAGATCCTGCGGGCCCAGAACGGCGGCCAGCTGGTGATGGTCTCCTCGTTCTCCGCCCTGCGGGGGATGCCGAAGAACATCACGACCTACGCCGCCACCAAGGCCGGCGTCGCGCACCTGGCCGAGGGGCTGCGGGCCGACGTGCTCGGCACCCCGATCAAGGTCACCGTGCTCTACCCCGGCTACATCGAGTCGGAGATGAGCGTGCGGTCGGCGAAGACGCCGATGATGGTGAGCACCGAGGACGGCGTGCGGGCGATGGTCAACGCCATCGAGAAGGAGAAGGCCTCGGCGCGGGTGCCGGAGTGGCCGTGGGTGCCGTTGGGCTTCGCCCTCAAGCACCTGCCGCTCCCGCTGGCCCGGCGGATGATGGGCTGACGCTCCCGCCGGGGGCTTGCCGGGAGAGCCCTCCGCGGAGTAGGTCTGAGGCGTCGGCGCCGCCGGGGCGCCGGGTGGGGAGAGATCCAGATGGCTGTCGGTCGCGTCGTCCACTTCGAGATCCCGTACGACGACTCCGCACGGGCGAGCGCGTTCTACGCCGACGCGTTCGAGTGGGACCTGATGCCCATCCCCGAGATGGGCTACACCATGGTCACCACCGGGCCGACGCTGCCGCAGGGCGGCGGGCCGACCGAGGTGGGCTTCATCAACGGCGGCATGCTCGAGCGCAACGACACCTTCCGCGGTCCCAACCTGGTGATCGACGTGGAGAACCTCGAGGAGGCGCTCGGCAAGGTCGAGGCCGCCGGCGGCAAGACCGTGATCACCCGCCAGCAGGTGGGGGACATGGGCTTCACGGCGTACTTCACCGACACCGAGGGCAACCTCGTCGGCCTGTGGGAGACCGCCGCCCCGCCCGCCTGACCCGGCGCCTGCGGGCTCAGCCGAAGGTCATCCGGAAGTCGTGCAGGACGAACGACGCGAACGGCGTGCGGCCGGCCAGCCAGCCGAGCGGGCCGTCCGGCGCGAAGCTCCAGCGTGCCCGCACCGGGAACGAGCGGGCGCTGCCGGACAGGGAGGCGAGCACCGAGGAGCCGTCGTCGCGCGGCTGCCACGTCGTCCCGGAGAAGGGGAGGCGCGGCGGCACCAGCCGCGGTACGCCGAACGCGGCGCTGGCGATCAGGCCGCGGTCGTCGCGCACCACGCAGTCGGTGGCCGGGACGGCGCCGGTGCCGACCCGGCTCCAGGTGAAGCCGGCCAGCTCCTTGGGCACCGCCCACAGGGAGCGGCCGCCGTCGCGGGAGGCCGGTGAGTCCACCCAGATGTCGGTGACCGTCACGTGGCGTCCGGCCTGCCCGGCAGGCTCACGGATCCGGACCGGGCGGGCGACCAGCAGCTCGCCGTAGGTCAGGACGCTGCCGGGCTGGTAGTCGACCAGGGCGACGCCGTACGTGCCGGGCGGCCGGCCCGGACCTCCGCCCGGGACCCGGAGGAGGGAGAGCCACAGCTGGCCCTGCATGCGCCACGGCGGGGACGGGAACGGCATCGCGCCAGGCTAGTGGTGCGGCCTCAGGGGCGCGAGCGCCAGTTGGCGGCGCCGATGATCACCATGCGGAGCTGCTGCTCGGCCGTGCGCACCACCTCGCGGTCCAGGTCGTGCCGGCCTGGCGGGGTGGTCATCACGGCCTCGGCCGTGGCGACCATCGAGTTCACGATCAGGTTGGACAGGATGCGGAGGTCGTCGGCGCTCCAGCGCTCCAGGCCGGGGAGCCGGCCCACGTCGGTGGCGAGCTCGCGCTCGAAGAGCGCCAGCTCGGTCCGGATCGCCTCCCGGACGGCGGGCGGTCCGCCGATCCGCTCCCGGGCGATGAAGGCGAACTGCTCGCGCCGGTCGCGCACCGAGGAGACCAGGATCGCCACCGAGGTGTCGATGATCCGCTCGAGGTCGACGGTGTCCGCCCGGATGTCGCGCAGCACCTGGCGCAGGGAGGCGAAGGACTGGTCGACCAGGGCGACACCGAGCTCCTCGATCGAGCCGAAGTGCCGGTAGAAGGCGGTCGGCACGACGCCCACGGCCTTGGCCACGCTGCGCAGGGAGAGCCCGGCCAGACCGGTCTCGGAGGACAGCGACAGGGCGGCGGCCAGGATCGCCTGGCGCGTCGCCTCCTTCTGCTCGCTGCGGCTGCCGCCGCGCGCGCTCGCGTGTCCCGTCACCGCTCCAGGTTACCCAATGTTCACGTGTGTTCACTGAAATGTGACGCAGCCGAGGGTGTCCGGGAGGGGAGCGAGGGGTAGCCGGACCGCAGTCTGCATTGTGCCGCGTCACAGACCAACGTGGGGTGAGCGCCCTCACGTCGCTCTCGGGTTGACCGCGGCGGGGTGCGTCGGTCAGTCTTTCGGTGTACGGATGTTCACTGAAAGAGAGGAACTCTCGTGACCATCACCCAGAGCATTCTCCGGTCCCCCGTCGTCGGCGCCCTGACGCAGCCGCACGGGGTCGACACCTACCTGCAGCTGGTCCACCCGATGTGGACCGTGAACGACGTCCGGGCGCGGATCGTGGACATCCACCGGGAGACCCGGGCCGGGGAGCCGGTCGCGACCATCACGCTGAAGACCAACAAGGTCTGGCGCGGCCACCAGGCCGGCCAGTACGTGCAGGTCGGCGTCGAGGTCGACGGCACCCGGCGGACCCGCTGCTTCTCGGTCTCCTCCCCGGAGTCCGGCAGCGACCAGCTGATCCAGATCACGGTCCGGTCCAACCCCGACGGCACGGTCTCGAAGCACCTGGTCAACCACGCCCGGGTCGGCGAGATCGTGCATCTCTCGCAGGCCGAGGGCGAGTTCGTCCTGCCCAACCCGCTGCCCACCGAGATCGTGCTGATCTCCGGCGGCTCGGGCATCACGCCGGGCATGTCGATCCTGCGCACGCTGCTGCGGCGCGGGTACGGCGGGACCGTCACCTTCCTGCACTACGCGCAGTCCGCGGACCACCAGATCTTCGCCGAGGAGCTCGCCGAGCTGCCGCCGAACATCCGGGTGCACCTGGTCTACCCCGAGCAGGGCGGCCGCTTCTTCACCGAGATGGAGCTGCGCCGGCTCGTCCCGAACTTCGAGGACGTCGACACCTGGGCCTGCGGCCCGGCCGGGCTGATCGAGAAGGTCACCGCGGCGTACGGCGACAGCGACCGGCTGCGGGTCGAGTTCTTCAAGCTTTCCACGCTCGCGCCCTCGACCGAGGACGCCACCGGCACCGTCGCCTTCACCCGGTCGGGGACCGAGGGCGAGAACACCGGCGCCACCCTGCTCGAGCAGGCCGAGGCGCTGGGGCTGAAGCCCGAGTTCGGCTGCCGGATGGGGATCTGCTTCAGCTGCACCGCCACCAAGACGGCCGGCACCGTCCGCAACGTCATCTCCGGCGAGGAGTCCAGCCAGCCCGACGAGGAGATCCGGATCTGCGTCTCCTCCCCGGTCGGCGACTGCCACGTCGACCTCTGACCGGAACGGAGTTCGAGGTGCGAGGGCGAAGCCCGGAATGGAGATCGAGGTTTGAGGGCGAACCACCCCTCGGAGATCGAGGTGCGAGGGCGAAGCCCGAGCCACGAGATCCCCGGCGGCGGACAGCGCGGCCCTCACCGGGTCTCGTGGCTCGGCTAGCGCCTCGCACCTCGACCTCCGAGGGGGCGCCTCGCACCTCGACCTCCTCGCACCTGCACCCTCCCTCCACCCGAAAGGACGCACCCCATGCCTTACTCCCTGACCGCTGACGAGCTCGAGGCCTTCGGCGCCGAGCTCGACGACCTCCGCCTGCGGACCCTGGCCAAGCTCGGCGAGGAGGACGCGGCGTACATCCGCAAGATCGTCAAGGCCCAGCGTGGCTTCGAGGTCGCGGGTCGTGCGCTGTTCTACCTGCCGCCGGCCTGGCCGCTGGCCGTGGCGAGCCTGAGCATCTCCAAGATCCTCGACAACATGGAGATCGGCCACAACGTGATGCACGGCCAGTACGACTGGATGGGCGACCCGGCCCTGAGCTCGCGCATGTTCGAGTGGGACACGATGGCCCCGGCCGAGAACTGGAAGTACGGCCACAACTACATGCACCACACCTACACCAACATCGTGGGCAAGGACCGCGACATCGGCTACGGGATCCTCCGGATGGACGAGGACCAGCCGTGGCGGCCCTACTACCTGGGCAACCCGCTCTACGCCTTCCTGCTGATGATGTTCTTCGAGGAGGGCGTCGCCCTGCACGACCTCGAGGTCGACGAGATCCGTGCGGGCAACCGCACCTGGGAGCAGACCAAGAAGGTCGGGAAGCCGATCATCCGCAAGGTGAGCCGTCAGATCCTCAAGGACTACGTGCTCTTCCCGGCGCTGACCGGGCCGCTCTTCCTGAGCACCTTGGCCGGCAACGCGGTCGCCAACCTGGTCCGCAACGTGTGGACGTTCAACATCATCTTCTGCGGCCACTTCCCGGCCGGCGTGGCGACCTTCTCGATCGAGGAGACCGAGAACGAGACCCGCGGCGGCTGGTACTACCGCCAGCTGCTCGGCTCGGCGAACATCACCGGCTCCACGCTCTTCCACATTCTGTCGGGGAACCTCTCGCACCAGATCGAGCACCACCTCTTCCCGGACGTGCCTGCCCGGCGCTACCCGGAGATGGCGGTCGAGGTGCAGGCGCTGTGCGAGAAGTACGGCCTGCAGTACAACACCGGGTCGTTCAGCCGGCAGCTCGGCAGCGTCTTCGTGAAGATCGCGAAGCTCGCCCTGCCGACCCGCACCCGCAAGGGCCAGGACGCACCCGCCGAGGTCCGCGAGCCCGTCGTCACCGCGGCCTGAGCCAGCCCACGACATGCTGAGAGGCCTGTCACAGCAGGGGGTTCCCTGTTGTGGCAGGCCTCGTGGCATGCCCACACTGGACGCCTGCCACCCGGCCGACGACGAGGGGAACCGACGAGAGTCATGGACGAGCACCTGAGCAAGGCCGAGACGACCAAGGACGCGCTGCAGCACACCGTGGAGGCCGGCGCCGAGACCGTCGCCAGTGTCGCGACCATCATCGCGACCGCCGTGAAGGACGTGGCCCAGGCCGTCGGCGGGTTCGCGACCGAGGTCTTCGAGATCCGCGACGCCGCCCGGCGGGCCCGGGCCGAGTCGGACGTGCACCTCACCACCGTGCTGCCCGACCTGCCGCTCGACCGGACGTCCGACCAGGGCTGACCTCCTGCGGAGCCGGCGTCAGGAGCGGCGGCGCTGCCGCCGGTGCAGGCCCAGTCCTCCGAGCAGCACCAGCGTCCCGAGCACCAGCCAGGGCAGGTCCGCCACGCCGAGCTCGACCACGCCGTCGAGGCCGGATTCGACCGCCGTGGGCGGGTTCCGGTCCGGCAGCCGGCCGGCGGCCGAGTCGTGGTCGGTGGCCAGGCCCTCCTCGCCGAGGACGGCGACGGTGTTGACGATCTCGCCGGTCGCACCCCGCGCGACGTCGGTGGTGAGGACGAACGACGAGGAGTCGCCCGAGGCGATCACGCCCGGGTGGACGCAGGTGACCCGCCGCCCGGCCGGGGTGCAGGTCCAGCCCGCGCCGCTGGTGCTGCGGTAGCTGAGCTGGTCGGGCAGCTCGTCGACGACGACCACGTCCCCGACGGTGTCGCTCGGACCGGCGTTGGAGACGGTGATCCGCCACCGCGCCGTCAGCCCGACCAGGGACACGAGGTCCTTGCGCACCCCGAGGTCGAAGGTCGGCGTCACGTCGGCCGGGTCCTGGGCGACGTTGTTGCTGGGGTCCAGGTCCTCCGCGGGGGAGCCGACCGCGACGGTGTTGGTCACCGACGGGTACGCCGCCGGCCCGACGGCCACCCGCAGGGTGATCGCGGAGGAGGCGTCCACGGAGAGCCCGGCGTCACGGGTGCAGGTGACCGTGGCCCCGCTGGCCGCGCAGTCCCACCCGTCCCCGCTCGCCGCGACGTAGGTCAGCCCGGTCGGCAGGGTGTCGGTCACGGTGACCGGTCCGGGGTCGTCGGTCGGCCCGGCGTTGGTCACCTCGACGGTGAAGTCAAGGTCCTGGCCGACGACGGCCTCGCCGGTGTGGCTCTTGGTCACCGCGAGGTCCACCTGGGCGGGCACGGGCACCAGGTCGGTGGAGGTGTTGTCGGACGGGTCCCGTTCGGTGGTGCCCGAGTCGACCACGGCGGTGTTGGAGACCAGCGGGAACCCCGCGGGCAGCACCGTGGTCTCCACCGTGATCGGGGCGGCATCCGTCGCGGCGGCCAGCGGCGCGTCGAGGGTGCAGGTCAACGTGCCGGCGGCCTCGTCGCAGGTCCAGCCGTCGCCGGTCGCGGAGACGAAGGCCAGGCCCGCCGGCACCTCGTCGGTGACGACGACGTCGACGGCCTGGGACGGTCCGGCGTTGGCGACCTGGAGGGTGAAGGTGAGCGGGTCCCCGACCCGGGCGTCGCCCGCGTGGGACTTCACCACCGACAGGTCCGCCTCCGTGACCACCGGCACCTGGTCGGTGGCCTCGTTGTTGGCCGGGACCGTGTCGTTGGTGGGGCTGCTGACCACTGCCCGGTTGGTGTAGTCGCCGGGGTCGGTGTCGGCGGCGAGCTGGGCGACCAGCTGCAGGTCGGGGGCGGACTCCCCGGCCAGCAGCCCGCCCGCCAGCAGGTCGCAGGTGACCGTCTGGCCGCTGGCGGCGCAGTCCCAGGGTCCGGTCGAGGACAGGTAGGTGAACTCCGCCGGCAGCGTGTCGACCACGCGGACGGTGGCCTGGGCGTCGGAGGGCCCGTTGTTGCTGGCCGTCAGCACGAAGGTGACCTGCTCGCCGGCCACCGCGCTGCCGCCGAGGTGCGACTTGGCCAGGGCCAGGTCCGCGTCGGTCAGGACCCCGACGGTGGCGGTGTCGGCGTTGTCGTCCGGGTCGTCGCCCGGCGTGCTGGTGGACACCTCGGCGGTGTTGGTGAGCGTCGTCCCGTCCGGCACGCCCGGGCCGACCAGGGCGGTGACGACCAGGGCCGGGGCATCGCTGCCGGCGCCGAGGGTGGGCAGCGAGCAGAGCAGCGGCGAGGTCGGCGTACAGGTCCACCCGGCGGTGTCCACCGAGACCAGCGTCAGCCCGGCGGGCAGCGTGTCGGCCAGGGAGACGTCGTCGGCGTCCGAGGGGCCGTCGTTGTGCACGGCGATCGTGAACTCGACCTCCTCACCGGCGCGGACCGGGTTGGCGCCGGTGGTGGTCTTGGTGACCGACACGTTCGCCTGGTCGGTGACGGCGACGTCGTCGGTGTCGGTGTTGTTGTCGGGGACCGGGTCGGTGTCCGGGCCGTCCACGCTGGCGATGTTGCGCAGGGTGGCCGGGCCGGCGTCGGGCGCCACCGCGGCGACCACGGTGAGGTCCCCGGCCGCGGTGCCGGCGAGGAGGCCGGCGGCGTGCGTGCAGACCACGACACGGGGAGTGCCGCTGGTGCACGACCAGCCGGGCCCGCTCCCGGACACGTAGGCCAGCCCGGCCGGGAGCACGTCGGTGACGACGACCGGTCCGTCGGCGTCCGACGGGCCGTTGTTGCGCACGGCGAGGGTGAACGCGACGTCCTGGCCGGCGACCACCGTGCCGGTGTGGGTCTTGGTGATCTGCAGGTCGGCCCGCACGTCGGAGGCGGTGTCGTCGTCGTCGGTGTTGTTCGACGGGTTGGGGTCGGTGGTCGGCGAGCCGACGGTCGCGACGTTGTGCAGGTTGCCGGTGGTGCCGGGGGCGATCGCCACGGTCACGTCGACGACGGCCTCGTCGCCGGCGGCCAGCGACCCGGCCAGGGTGCAGGTGAGGTCCTGCCCGCTCGCCGAGCAGGACCAGCTCCCGGTGACCGAGGTGAAGCCGTCGAAGGTCAGCGCGGCCGGGAGGGTGTCGGTGACCCGGACCGGGGAGGCCGCGTCCGAGGGACCGAAGTTCTCCACGGTGAACCGGTAGGTGCCGTCGGTGCCCGCGACGAAGTCGGTGGTCGAGGACTTCTCGAGCGCGAGGTCGGCCGAGGTCCCCGGCGTGGTGGTGACGGTGTCGGTGTTGTTGCCCGGGGCCGGGTCGGGGGAGGGGCCGGTGACGTGGCCGGTGTTCACCACGGGCGCGGTCCGGCCCGCGTCGACGGTGACGACCAGCGTGACGGCAGGGGCGGTCTGGCCGAGGTCCAGGCCCGTGACGCGGGTGCAGGTGACCGCGCCGCCGGCCTCGTCGCAGGACCAGCCCGGACCGCCCGCACTGACATAGCTCGTGCCGGCGGGGACGGTGTCGGTGACGACGATCGGCCCGGAGCTGTCGCTGGGGCCGTGGTTGGTGACGACCAGCGTGTACGTCGCGTCCTGCCCGGCCGTTATCGGGCCGCTCAGCGCCTTGTCGATCGCCAGGTCGACCGACCGTACGGCGGTCGAGGAGTCGGTGTCGGTGTTGTTGGACAGGTCCGGGTCGTAGGTGCGGTCGCTGACCGTCGCCCCGTTGGTGAACGTGGTGCCGCTCGGGGTGTCGGGCGGGATCGCCGTGGTGACCGTGATGACCGCGAACGACGCCCCCGACGCGAGCGTGTTCGCGGCGTTGGTCCGGGCGCAGTCCACCTCGGTCAGGCTGGTGCTGCAGGTCCAGCCGCTCCCGCTCGCGCTCGTCGCGCCGATCCCCGACGGCAGCGTGTCGACGACCCGGAAGGGGCCGACGGCGGTGTCCGGGCCGTCGTTGTGGACGGTCAGGGTCCACACCAGGTTCTGGCCGGCGGTCGCGGTCCCGGTGTGGGTCTTGGTCAGCGTCACGTCGGCGGAGTGGACGAACGCGTTCGCCGTGTCCGGCGGCCCGGCGTACGACCCGGACGCGTTGCCGCTCGCGCCGGTGCGGTCGTCGGCGGAGACCGCAGCGCTGTTGGTGTGGGCCACGCTCGCGCCCACGCCGGGGGTGGTCACCGCGTCGGGTCCCGGGGTCGCGGTGAAGGTGACCACGATCGTCTTGGTGGGCGCGATGTCGCCCAGGTTGGTCCAGGTGAGCACCTGGCGTCCGCCGACCACGGACAGCGTCGGCTCGACCGCCACGGCGGCCCCGCCGGCCACGCTGACCCGGGCGCTGTCGGCGTCGTAGGTCCAGCTCGGCGGAAGCGTGTCGACCACGTCCACGTCGTACGCCGTGGTGGCGCCGTTGCTGGTGGCCGTGACGCTCCACGGCTTGGACTCCCCGAGGTAGGCGACTGACCCGCCGACGACGGCCTTGTCGACCGAGACGTGCGGGAAGGCCGGGGTCACGGTCGCGGGGTCCGACGGCCCGTCGTAGGTCCGGCCGCCGCTGGGCAGGCTCTCGTAGCGGGTGATGTCGGCGGTGTTGACCAGGCCGGCGGTGCCCAGGCTCGCGCTCGGCGCCAGCGTCGCGTCGTAGGCGAACGAGATGGTGCTGCCGACCGGGACCGGGCCGGCGTCGGTCCAGGTGACGGTGCCGCCACCGTTCGGCCCGGCGCCGGTCAGGACGCCGCCGTCGCTGATCGTGGCCGGGTCGACCACGACGCCCGCGGGCACGGTGTCGACGACCGTGACGTGGTGGGCGGGGGAGGTGTGCGGGCCGACCAGGTTGGTGACGTCGATCGCGTAGGTGAAGGTCTCCCCGGGCGCCGGCGTGGTGTCGCTGACGGTCTTGTCGACCGAGAGCACGGGCTCGAGCACGCGGATGTCGGCGGTCGCGTTGCCCGTCGTCCGGTCGAACGTGTCGCCGGCCGAGGTGTGCTCGGGGCCGTCGACGAGGTCCCAGGCGCCGTGGGCGGTGTTGGTCACCACGTCGCCGCGGTCCACCGAGGGCAGGTCGCGCAGGACGGCGGAGTAGGTGATCTCGGCGACCCGGATGCTGGGGTTGGCCAGGGCGTCGCCGACGTGCCAGCCGACCAGGGTGGACCCACCGGGCCCGGGGGCCGGGGTGAGCGGGTCGCCGATCTGGAGGACGCAGTCGCCGACGGTGACGATCGTGCACGACACGTCCTCGGTGACGACCGAGGCCGGGTCGATGGCGGCGGGCAGCTGGTCGATGATCGCGGAGTTGTAGAAGTTGACGTTGGGCGGGACAGCCACCCGGATGGTCCAGGTGCCACGCTCGCCGACCGTCAACGAGGTCGGGTCGGCGGACTTGAGCACGGTGCCGCCCGCGACGGTGACGGTGTCACTGGCCGAGGAGCTCCCGATCCGCTCGAGCGGGTTGTCGGGGGCGAGCGGATCCGCCTTCCCGTCGTCCAGCGAGCTCCAGCTCAGCGTGGCGGTGTTGGTGTAGGTCTGGCCGCCCGCGGCGGCCGGGTCGACCACGACGCTGTACGACAGCGCCTGCTGGCCCACGACGACGGTGGGCACGTTCCACGCGACCCGGGTGGTGCCGGCCGCGCAGCCGTTGGTGCCGGTGCCCGGCGTCGTGCTCGCGGTGCCCGGGTGCGGGTCGAGGAACGCGCCGAACGTCAGTCCGGCCGGGACGCAGTCGACCACCCAGGCGTCGTGGCCCGGCGGGCGTCCGGAGGACCCGGTCGCCCGCAGCGTGTAGGTGACCGTCTGGCCGGCGAAGACGACGCCGTCGGAGTCGTCGTCGAGCTTGGCCAGTGACCCCTGCGGGGCGACGACGGTGACCGTCGACTGCGCCGTCCGACCGGGCAGGGGGCTCCCGCCGGTCGCAGCGGTGTCGCTGTCGAACCGGGCGGTGTTGACGCGGTTGACCCCGTTGTTGTTGCTGGACAGCGTGCTGACCCGGGCCCGGAGCGTGACCTCGACGAGGTGTCCCGTGGCGTCGTCGTTGGTGTAGGTGCTCGGGAAGGTCACGGTCCCGGTCGCCGCGTCCAGGGTGAAGCCCGCCGGCAGCGGGTCGGTGGCCGGCGAGGTCCCGGTGGCGGAGAACCCGGCGGAGGCCGAGACGAAGGTCAGGCCGGTCGGCAGCGGGTCGCTCAGCACGCCCTGGTAGGTCGTGGTGCGTGCCGGTACGACGACGCCGACGGTGTAGGTGACGAGCTCGCCGACCACGGCCTGGTGCAGGCCGTTGTTGGTCTCGGTGATGTCGGTGGTGTTGGCCTTCGTGACGGTCGCGTCCGGCACCCGCACGTTCGAGGGGTCGGTCGCGGCCGGGACGTCCCAGTCGGCGCTGTCGGTGGTGGTGTCGACGTTGTCGGCCGGGAGGTGCTCGACGGTGGTCCCGACATTGGTGCCCGTCTCGTACGACGCGACGTACGCCGTGTTGGTGAAGACGGTGCTGACGCTGACCTCGGTCGGGATGGTCACGTCGTAGGTGAGGGTCGCGGTGTCACCGGGGGCGAGCGGCGGCGCGCCCGTGCGGTCCCACCGGATGGCGCTGAGCGTGTTCCGGCCGGCGAACGTCGGGTGGGTCAGGTCGCCCGGGTCGGTGCAGACACCGCCGAAGGAGAGAATGGAGACGTCGGCGCAGGTGATCCCGGCGGGCAGCACGTCCCACAGGTCGGGGGCGAGCACGTCGAGGGCGTTGCGGTTGGCGACCGTGCCGTCGTTGGTGTAGTCGACCCGGAAGGTGACCACGTCCCCGCCGGTCACGCTCAGCCCGTCGGTGTCTGGCGGGTTGCCTCCGCCGGGCGCGCCGTTGACCGCGGCGACGCCCTTGAGGATCGAGACCGGCGGCGGTGCCGCGACGGCGAAGTCGACGGAGTCGCGCAGGGAGACGGTGGCGCCGAACCCGTCGCTGTAGCGGAGCTTGGCGAGGTTGGCGGTGAGGTCCGGGGCCGGCCCGGCCGCCGGCGTGCCGACCGTGCCGGACAGCGTCACCTCGAAGGTGCTGCCCTTGGGCACGAAGGTGCCCGAGCCGCCCGGGTCGCCGAGGGTGACGACCGGGTCGGGCCCGCTGGCGTCGACCGCGATGGTGACGTCGTTGGCGGGCGTGGGCACGGCCGAGCCGGTGTCGTAGACCAGGGAGTCGGGCAGGAAGTCGGTGAGCACGACGTTGCGGGTGGCCACGTCGGTCGGGAAGTCGACCCGGATCCGGAAGCAGACCCGGCTGCCCTCGCTGAAGGTCACCAGCGGCAACGGCGGGTTCGGCAGGTAGCCGCCCGCCGAGCAGTCGATCGGCGTGGTGTCGGGCAGGATCGTCTTGCTGAGCGAGGGGCCGCCGGCGGTGATGGTGGCGCTGGAGTCGTCGCCGACGCCGACGGTCCCGCTGGGGGCCGGTGCCTCCACCTCGGCGGGCGGGGTGGTGTCGCCGGCCAGCCGGACGGTGTTGGTGAAGGTGTCGCCGGCCGACGTCGGGTCCCCGGCCACCGCGCCGCCGGTGTAGGTCGTCCGCATCCGCGCCGAGTACTCGACGGAGACGGTCCCGTTCGCGGCGATCGTCAGCGGCGAGAACGTGACGTCGAAGGAGCCGTCGGCGTTCTGGACGACGCCGGTGATGGTGGCGTTGGTGGGGGCGAACCCGGGGTCGGGGTCACAGTCGGCGGGCGCGCCGGTGACGTAGTTGGTGGTCGCGCTCAACGGGCACAGCCCGTTGGGCAGGTGGTCGACGAGGACCAGGTCGGTGCCGTCGGCGTACTCGCTGGAGTCGACGGTCAGCGTGTAGCGGACCTCGCCGCCCTGGGTGAAGGTGGACGCGTCTGTGCTCTTGCGGAGCCGGACGTCCTCGACGGTGACGGTGGTGGTGTCGCTGTCGCCGACGACGGGGCTGCCGCCGAGGTACACCGGGCCGGTGTAGGTGCCGGAGACCGCGGCGTGGTTGGTGGCGCTGGCCTCGCCGGCGCCCTCCCGGGTCGACGCGCCGGTGTTGTTGTCCAGGTTGGCGCCCTGGGCGAGGCTCGCCCCGGTCGGCGTCGCGCCGGGCCAGGTGGCGGTGTTCGCCCGTTGCGGGATGCCGGCGGCGTAGCGCACCGTCCGGGTGGCGCCGGCGGGCAGGTTGCCCAGCGCCCACTGCACGCGGGTGTAGGTGCCCGCTGGCAGGCCGGAGGGGTTGACGACGGTGGTCACCGACGCGGGGGAGACGCACGGGGTGACGGCGGGAGTGGCGCTCAGCGACGGGGCGCCGGCGTACTCGGGGCCGGTGGTGGTGTGGTCGACCCCGCCGCAGCCCAGGAACTCCAGGGCGGCCGGGAGGTAGTCCACGGCGGTGACGCCGTTGGTCGCGCGGGCGTCGTTGTTGGTGACCTGGAGGGTGTAGACGGTGGTGTGGTCGTGCACCCCGCGCAGCAGCTCGCCCTCGGGGCTGGGCTCGGACTTCTCGACCGTGATCGCCGTGATCGTGGTGGTGGCGGAGTCCGCGGCGCTCTGGGTGAAGCCGCCGGTCGCGGCGCCGGTCGCGTCGAACTTCGGCACCGTGCGCGGGTTGCTGTTGGCGTAGACGCTGCCGGTGTTGGTGACCAGCGGCTGACCGGGTTGACCGCCGGGTCGCTCGCCGCGGTGAAGCCCAGCGAGGTGGTCGAGCCCGGGCTGAGGTCGGCCACGTTGCGCCACAGCAGCGTCTGCTGGCCCGTGCCCGGGTCGGTGATCACCGTCGGCTCGCCGAACGTGGCGGGGGTGGTGCTCCCGGCGTTGTAGGTGACGCCGAGCGGGAGCACGTCGCGGAAGGAGAGGTTGTACTCCGGCACCGCGTCCGGGTTGGACGTCGGGTTCCGCGCGGTCAGCGAGTAGGCGAGGTCGCCGCCGACGAGCGACTGAGCGGGGGCCTGTTTGTCCAGGGTGATGCCGGGGGCGGCGGCCGCGGGGTCGGCGACCCCGGTGAGCACGACGAGCGTGAACGAGGAGAGGGCGAGCGCGAGCACCGAGCGCAGCCGGCGGGATGCCGTACGACGGGCAGCGGGGCTCCCGGTCCAGGCCATGCACGCCTCCTTCGGGACGCGGCACGGCCGCCCGAGACGCCCTTCGATGCCGCCGCCTCGTTGTGACGCTAGTGACGGGGGAGGAGGAATGACACAGTTTCGACCACTAGCGGGCCCTTGGTCCCGAACGTGAAGGGGTGTCGGACTGCTTAGGAGATTTACAATCAGTCTTGACTGTTTGTTGCTGTCGGGAGCACGATGGCGTCCATGAGCCCGGCCGACACCTCCACCCGGGCGACCCAGGGGGAGCGCACCCGGGCGATGCGCCAGCGGCTCATGGAGGCCACCGTCGAGTGCCTGGTCGAGGTCGGCTGGAGCGGGACGTCGACCACCCTGGTCTCGCAGCGCGCCGGGGTCAGCCGGGGGGCCCAGCTGCACCACTTCCCGACCAAGAACGACCTGGTGCTGGCCGCGATCGACCACATCGCCGGCCTGCAGCACCAGGAGCTGCTGGAGGGCCGGGTGCTGCCCGAGGGCCCCGAGCGGACCCGGGCGGTGCTGGCGGTGCTCGACGAGCTCTTCACCGGCCCGGTCTTCATGGCCGCGATGGAGCTCTGGGTCGCCGCCCGGACCGACCCCGCGCTCCGTGACGCCGTGACCGCCCTGGAGAGCCGGGTGGGACGCGCCGCCCACCGCCAGACCGTCGAGGCCCTCGGGGTCGACGAGTCCGTCCCCGGCAACCGCGAGCTCGTCCAGGCCACCCTCGACCTGGTCCGCGGTCTCGGACTGGCCAACACCCTGACCGACGACACCGCCCGGCGCGGCCGGATCCTCGACCGCTGGGCCGACACCCTCGACGCCGAGCTCGTCCGCGTCCGCCCCCACCCCAGGAGAACCACGACGTGACCTCTTCGCCGGACCCCCGCCTGCTCGCCGTGTTGGCCGACCTCACCGCCGAGGGGGACGCCCTGGAGGCCCTCGTGGCCGACCTCCCCGAGGACGGCTGGCGCCTGCCCACCCCCGCCGAGGGGTGGGACGTGGCCACCTCGGTGGCCCACCTGGCCTGGACCGACGAGGTCGCCGTCCTCGCGGCCGGCGCCCGGACGCCCGAGGGCAAGGAGGCGTGGGACGCGGTGGTGCTGCAGGCGATCGAGGACCCGGCCGGCTTCGTGGACGAGGCCGCCCTCACCGGGGGCGCGGTGCCGTCGGCGCGGCTGCTGGCGCGCTGGCGCTCCGCCCGGGTCGCGCTGGTCGAGGCCCTGACCGATCATCCGGGCGACGAGCGGCTGCCCTGGTTCGGACCGCCGATGAGCCCCACCTCGATGGCCACCGCCCGGTTCATGGAGACCTGGGCGCACGCCCTCGACGTCGCCGAGGCGCTCGGCGTGACCGTGGCCCCCCACGACCGCGTCCGCCACGTGGTCCACCTGGGGGTGCGCACCCGCGGCTTCTCCTTCGTCAACAACGGCCAGGAGGTGCCCCCGATCGAGCCGCGGGTCGCTCTCACTGCCCCCAGTGGCGAGCTGTGGGAGTCCGGTCCGGCCGACTCCCCGGAGTCGGTGACCGGGTCGGCGTGGGACTTCGCCCTGCTGGTGACCCAGCGCCGCCACCGCGCCGACCTCGACGTGCACGCGACCGGCCCCGGGGCCGACGCCTGGCTGGACCTCGCCCAGGCCTTCGCCGGCCCCACCGGCCACGGCCGCGAAGCCTCCGCTGCGTCCGCTCGCTCGTCGAGCAGCGACCCGTCTTCCCCTCGCTCGTCGAGTAGCGACCCGTCCTCCTCTCGCTCGTCGAGTAGCGAGCCGTCTTCCCCTCGCTCGTCGACGTCTTCCCCTCGCTCGTCGAGTAGCGAGCGAGGAACGAGCGAGCGTGTCGAGACGCCGGGAGGTGCGCAGTGACCGTCCTCAGGGTCGGCAACTGCTCCGGCTTCTACGGCGACCGCCTCTCGGCGATGCGCGAGATGCTCGAGGGCGGCGAGCTCGACGTGCTGACCGGTGACTACCTCGCCGAGCTGACCATGCTCATCCTCGGCCGCGACCAGCTGAAGGACCCCTCCCTCGGCTACGCCCGCACCTTCGTGAAGCAGGTCGCCGAGAGCCTCGACCTGGCGCTCTCCCGCCAGGTGGCGCTCGTCGCCAACGCCGGCGGGCTCAACCCGGCGGGGCTGGCCGCGCGGCTGGGCGAGGTCGCCACCGGGCTCGGGCTCGCGCCGAGGATCGCGTACGTCGACGGCGACAACCTGATCGCGCGCGCCGGTGAGCTCGGCCTCGGGGGCTCCCCGCTGACCGCGAACGCCTACCTCGGCGCCTTCGGCATCGCCGCCGCCCTCGAGCGCGGTGCGGACATCGTGGTGACCGGCCGGGTGACCGACGCATCGGTGGTGGTCGGCCCCGCGGTGGCCCACTTCGGCTGGAAGCGCGACGACCTCGACGCGCTGGCCGGGGCGGTGGTCGCCGGGCACGTGATCGAGTGCGGCACCCAGGCGTGCGGCGGGAACTTCTCCGGGTTCCGTGGCCTGTTCCGGCAGGGGATGGACCTCACCCCGATCGGCTTCCCGATCGCCGAGATCGCCGAGGACGGCTCCTCGGTCATCACCAAGCACCCCGGCACCGGGGGCCTGGTCAGCGTCGACACCGTGACCGCTCAGCTGGTCTACGAGATCCAGTCGACCCGCTACCTCGGTCCCGACGTGACCACCCGGCTCGACACCGTCGAGCTGACCCAGGAGGGCCCCGACCGGGTGCGCATCACCGGTGTCCGCGGCGAGGAGCCGCCCGCCACCACCAAGGTCTGCGTGAACGAGCTCGGCGGCTTCCGCAACCAGCTCGAGCTGGTGCTGACCGGGCTGGACATCGACGCCAAGGCCGACTGGGTCCGGATGCAGGTCGAGGCCGGGTTCGGCGGCCAGCGGCCCGAGGTCGTCGACTGGGCGCTGGCCCGCACCGAGCACGCCGACGCCGACACCGAGGAGGCGGCCAGCGCCCGGCTGCGCGTGGTGGTTCGCGACCCGTCGGCGGACAAGGCCGGCAAGGGGTTCACCGGACCCGTCGTCGAGCTCGCCCTGGCGTCGTACCCGGGCTTCACCCTGACCACCCCACCGCTGCCCGCGACGCCGTACGGCGTCTACCGCGCGGCGTACGTCCCGAACGACGCCGTCCCCCACACCGTCCACCACGCCGACGGCACCACCGAGGAGATCCCACCTCCCGCCCCCGACGCTCTCGCCGGTCGAGCAGCGACCGACGAAGGAGGGAGCGTGTCGAGACCCCGGGAGGGTGCAGCGGGTCTCGACACGTCGCTCGTTCCTCGCTCCTACTCGACCAGCGAGGGGGGCGGCTCCTACTCGACCAGCGAGGGGGGCGGGGGGCGGCGGGTGCCGCTGGGGACCTTCGTGCACGCACGCTCGGGGGACAAGGGCGGCGACGCGAACCTCGGCCTGTGGGTCTCGCCGACCGACGAGCGGTTCGAGGCCCGGCGGGACTGGCTCCTGGCCACCATCACGCCCGACGTCGTACGACGCCTGCTCCCGGAGGCTGACGAGCTCGACATCGAGGTGCACCCGCTGCCCAACCTGGGCGGCGTGAACGTCCTGATTCACGGCCTGCTCGGGCTCGGTGTGGCCGCGAGCAGCCGCTTCGACCCGCAGGCGAAGGGACTGGGCGAGTGGGCCCGCTCCCGTTCCATCGAGATCCCCGAGGAGCTGCTGTGAGCTACTGGTCCGACGAGCAGGAGGCGCTGCGGGCGAGCGCGCGCACCTTCGTGCAGCGGGAGGTCCTGCCGCACCTGGAGCAGTGGGAGGCCGACCGGCTCCTGCCGCGCGAGCTTCACCGGGCGGCCGCCAAGCAGGGCTTCCTCGGGGTCTCGTTCCCCGAGGAGGTCGGCGGCTCCGGCGGGGGGCTGCTGGACTCGGTCAGCCAGACCGAGGCGTTCCTCGAGGCGGGTGCCTCGGGCGGCCTCATCGCCAGCCTGTTCACGCACGGCATCGCGCTGCCCCACATCGTGCACTCGGGCAACCAGGACCTGGTCGACTGGTTCGTCCGGCCGACCCTGGCCGGGGAGCTGATCGGGTCGCTGGCGATCACCGAGCCCGGCGGCGGCTCCGACGTCGCGAACATCAGGACCACCGCGGTCCGCGACGGCGACCACTACGTGGTGAACGGGTCCAAGACGTTCATCACCTCCGGCGTGCGCGCGGACTTCGTGACCACCGCGGTCCGCACCGGAGGCCCCGGCTACAAGGGCATCAGCCTGCTGGTGGTCGAGAAGGGCACGCCCGGGTTCACCGTCACCCGCAAGCTGGAGAAGATGGGCTGGCACTGCTCCGACACCGCCGAGCTCGGCTACGTCGACGTCCGGGTGCCGGTCGAGAACCTCGTCGGCGAGGAGCACTCCGGGTTCGTCCAGATCGCGATGGCCTTCGTCACCGAGCGGGTCGGCCTGGCCGTGCAGGGCTACGGCACCGCCCAGCGCTGCCTCGACCTGACCGTCGAGTACGTCAAGCAACGCGAGGCCTTCGGTGACCCGCTGGTGGCCAACCAGGCCGTGCGCCACAAGCTCGTGCAGATGCACCGGATGGTCGAGGCGGCCCGGGTCTACACCCGCGAGGTCGCCCGCCGGTACGACGCCGGCGAGCAGCCGCTGGTCGAGGCGCTGCACGCCAAGAAGCTGGGCGTCGACGCCGCCAAGTACTGCGTGGACCAGGCTGTCCAGCTGCACGGCGGCACCGGCTACATGAACGGCACGGAGGTCGAGATGCACTACCGCGACAGCCGGATCCTCGGCATCGGCGGCGGAGCCGACGAGGTCCTCGACGACCTCCTCGCCAAGCTGCTGGGGTACGCCGCATGACCGCCGAGGCCGCCCCCACGCGGCGCGAGGTCATGCTCGAGAAGCTGGCCGCCCTCGACGCCGAGCACGCCAAGGCGGTCGACGGCGGCGGCGAGAAGTACAACGAGCGCCACCGGCGCCGCGGCAAGCTGCTGGCCCGCGAGCGCATCGAGCTGCTCGTCGACGAGGGGTCGGCGTTCCTGGAGCTGATGCCGCTCGCCGGCTGGGGGTCGGACTTCACCGTCGGCGCCAGCATGGTCTGCGGGATCGGGGTGGTCGAGGGCGTCGAGTGCATGATCGTCGCCAACGACCCGACCGTGAAGGGCGGCGCCAGCAACCCCTGGACGCTGAAGAAGGCCTTCCGCTCCGCGCAGATCGCCGCGGAGAACCACCTGCCGACCATCAACCTGGTCGAGTCCGGCGGCGCCGACCTGCCCACCCAGAAGGAGATCTTCATCCCTGGCGGCCGGCTCTTCCGGGACCTGACCCGCGCCTCGGCCGACAAGCGGCCCACCATCGCGCTGGTGTTCGGCAACTCCACCGCCGGCGGCGCCTACGTGCCGGGCATGAGCGACTACGTCGTCATGGTCAAGGAGGGTGCGAAGGTGTTCCTCGGCGGTCCGCCGCTGGTCAAGATGGCGACCGGCGAGGAGTCCGACGACGAGTCGCTGGGCGGTGCCGAGATGCACGCCCGCACCTCCGGCCTGGCCGACTACCTCGCCGCCGACGAGCAGGACGCGATCCGGATCGGCCGTCGCATCGTGGCCCGGCTCAACTGGGAGAAGAAGGGCCGGGTCCCCACCGCGCCGTATGCCGAGCCGGACCTCGACGCCGACGACCTGCTCGACCTGATCCCCGCCGACCTCAAGGAGCCGTTCGACCCGCGCGAGGTCATCCTCCGGCTCTGCGACGGCGCCGGCCCCGGCAACGAGGTCGTCTTCGACGAGTTCAAGCCGCTCTACGGCAGCTCGCTGGTGACCGGCTGGGCCCGCCTGCACGGCCACCCGATCGGCATCCTGGCCAACGCGCAGGGGATCCTCTTCTCCGAGGAGGCCCAGAAGGCGACCCAGTTCATCCAGCTGGCCAACCAGAGCAACACCCCGCTGCTGTTCCTGCACAACACCACCGGCTACATGGTCGGGCGCGAGTACGAGCAGGGCGGCATCATCAAGCACGGCGCGATGATGATCAACGCGGTCAGCAACTCGACCGTCCCGCACCTCACCGTGGTGATGGGGGCGTCGTACGGCGCGGGCAACTACGGCATGAACGGGCGGGCCTACGACCCCCGCTTCCTGTTCACCTGGCCCAGCGCCAAGTCGGCGGTGATGGGGCCCCAGCAGCTCGCCGGGGTGCTCTCGATCGTGGCCCGGGCGGCCGCCGAGGGGCGCGGGAAGCCGTACGACGAGGAGGCCGACGCCGGCATGCGCGCCTTCATCGAGGCCAGTGTCGAGGAGCAGAGCCTGCCGTTCTTCCTCTCCGGCCTGGTCTACGACGACGGGGTCATCGACCCCCGCGACACCCGCACCGTGCTGGGCATCTGCCTGTCCGTGATCGCCAACCAGCCCGTCGAGGGCACCGACCGCTTCGGCGTGTTCCGGCCCTAGGAGGCATCGTGACCATCCGACGACTGCTCGTCGCGAACCGGGGCGAGATCGCCCGCCGGGTCTTCCGGACCTGCCGCGACCTGGGCATCGAGACCGTGGCGGTGCACTCCGACGCCGACGCGGCGATGCTCTTCGTGGGCGAGGCCGACTACGCCGTCCGGCTGCCCGGCAACACCCCGGCGGAGACCTACCTGCGCGGTGACCTCGTCATCGAGGCGGCGCGCCGGGCCGGCGCCGACGCGGTCCACCCCGGGTACGGCTTCCTGTCGGAGAACGCCGAGTTCGCGCGCGCCGTGCTGGCCGCCGGGCTGACCTGGGTGGGGCCCACGCCGGAGTCGATGGACGCAATGGCCACCAAGGTCGAGGCGAAGGCGCTGATGGCCGCGGCGGGTGTGCCCGTGCTGACCGAGCTCGACCCCACCGCCCTGACCGCGGCCGACCTGCCGGTGCTGGTCAAGGCCTCCTCCGGTGGCGGGGGTCGCGGCATGCGCGTCATCCGGGACCTGGAGCAGGCGGCCGCGGTCGTCGAGCTGGCGCGCAACGAGGCGGCGTCGGCCTTCGGCGACCCGACGGTCTTCTGCGAGCCGTACGTCGAGCGGGGTCGTCACCTCGAGGTCCAGGTCGTCGGCGACACCCACGGCAACGTGCTGGTCCTCGGCGAACGCGACTGCTCGGTGCAGCGCCGTCACCAGAAGGTCGTCGAGGAGACCCCGGCCCCCGGGATCAGCGACGACCTGCGGACCGCCCTGCACGACGCCGCCCGCACCGCGGCCCGGGCCATCTCCTACGTCGGCGCCGGCACGGTCGAGTTCCTCGCCGACGGCGACCGGTTCTTCTTCCTGGAGATGAACACCCGCCTCCAGGTGGAGCACCCGGTCACCGAGTGCGTGACCGGGATCGACCTGGTCGCGCTGCAGGTGGCCGTGGCCGAGGGCGGCCGGGTGCCCACCGAGGCGCCCGCCCCGCGCGGCCACGCGATCGAGGTCCGGCTCTACGCCGAGGACCCGAGCGCCGACTACCAGCCGCAGTCCGGGCGCCTCACCCGCTTCGTGGTGCCCGGCGTCGTCGCGGAGTTCGCGACCCCGGCGTCGTACGGGATCCGGCTGGACAGCGGCGTCGCCGCCGGTGACGAGATCGGCACGTTCTACGACGCGATGGTCGCCAAGGTCGTCGCGTGGGCGCCGTCCCGCGACGAGGCCGCCCGTCGGCTCGCCGCCTCGCTGCGGCGCGCCGAGCTGCACGGCCTCGGCACCAACCGGGACCTGCTGGTCGAGGTCCTCGGCCACCCGACCTTCCTGGCCGGCGACGTCAGCACCGCGTTCCTGGCCGAGGAGGACCTGGCGTCGGTGACCGACGCCGGCGGGCCTCCGGGCACCCTCGTCGAGCAGGGCCTGGCCTTCTTCGCCGCCGCCGTCGCGGTGACCGAGGAGGCCGCCGCCGGCCGGAGCGTGCAGTCCACCCTGCCCCGCGGGTGGCGCAACGTGGTCTCCGCGCCGCAGCGGGTCCGCTTCGAGGCCTTCGGCGCCGAGGTGGAGGTCGGCTGGCTGTGCGGCCGCGACGGGTACGCGTTCGTCGACGCCTACGACCAGGTCCACGGCGCGGTCACGACCACCGTCGTCCGGGAGGCCGACGGCCGGTGGCGGGTCGAGACGCTGCACGACGGCCTGGTGTGCTCGTTCCGGGTCGCCGTCGTCGGGGACCGGGTCGACGTGGACTCCGCCGCCGGGCACCTCGCGCTGCGACGGCTGCCGCGGTTCACCGACCCCTCCACCCAGGTCGCCGAGGGCTCCTTGCTGGCGCCCATGCCCGGCTCGGTCATCGCCGTCCACGCCGCCGAGGGCGACCACGTCACCGGCGGGCAGCCGGTGCTCGTGATGGAGGCGATGAAGATGCAGCACACCATCGCCGCGCCGTACGACGGCCTCGTCAGCGAGGTCGCAGTCAAGGTCGGCGACCAGGTCACCGCCGGCGACGTGCTCGCCGTCGTCACCCCACCCACCCCCGCAGAGAACGAGCAGACTGGAGCAGACGCATGACCGCCACCATGTTCACCGAGCCCGAGGAGCGCACCGCCCTGCGCGAGGCGGTCCGCAAGCTGGCCGCGTCGTACGGCCGGGAGTACATCGAGCGTCAGGCAGCCGCCGGTGAGAAGACCACCGAGCTGTGGCAGGACATGGGCAAGCACGGCTACCTCGGCGTCTCCATCCCCGAGGAGTACGGCGGCGGCGGTGGCGGCATCGCCGACCTGGCTGCGGTGCTCGAGGAGGCGGCAGCCGCCGGGGCGCCGCTGCTCATGATGGTCGTCTCGCCCGCGATCTGCGGCACGATCATCGCCCGCTACGGCACCGACGAGCAGAAGCGTCGCTGGCTGCCGGGCATCGCGGACGGCTCGATCACGATGGCCTTCGGCATCACCGAGCCCGACGCGGGGTCGAACTCGCACAAGATCATCACCACGGCCACCGAGGACGGCGACGGCTACGTCCTCAACGGCCGCAAGACCTACATCTCCGGAGTCGACGAGGCGCAGTACGTGCTGGTCGTCTCGCGGATGGCGGACGCGCGGACCGGCAAGCTCAAGCCCGCGCTGGTGGTCGTGCCGACCGACGCCCCCGGCTTCGAGATGCAGCACATCCCGATGACCTTCACGGCCCCGGAGAAGCAGTTCACGCTCTTCCTCGACGACGTCCGCGTGCCGCGTGACGCACTCGTCGGTGACGAGGACGGCGGGCTGATGCAGCTCTTCGCCGGCCTCAACCCGGAGCGGATCATGGGGGCGGCCTTCTCCCTGGGGATGGCGCAGTACGCCCTGGAGAAGGCCGTCGAGTACGCCAAGACCCGGTCGGTCTGGAAGGACCAGCCGATCGGCACCCACCAGGGCATCGCGCACCCGCTCGCCAAGACCAAGATCGAGCTGGAGCAGGCCCGGCTGCTGATGCAGAAGGCCGCCGCCCTCTACGACGCCGGCGACGACTTCGGGGCCGGCGAGTTCGCCAACATGGCCAAGTACGCCGCCGGCGAGGTCGCCTGCAACGCCACCGACGTCGCCGTCCACACCCACGGCGGCAACGGCCTGGCCACCGAGTACGGCCTGGGCACCATGCTCCTCGCCGCCCGCCTCGGCCGGATCGCCCCCGTCTCCCGGGAGATGATCCTCAACTTCGTGGCCATGCACTCCCTGGGGCTCCCGAAGTCGTACTGAGCCCTGGACGGTTCCCCACGGGATGCAGGCAACCTGCCACTGCCCATGGCGTACGCCCCATGGGCAGTGGAAGTTTGCCGACATACCTTGGGAAACTGGCCCGTCGATCCGAGAGGAACCCATGACCGAGCTGGTGCACTACGACGTCGCCGACGGCGTCGCCACGATCACGCTGGACAGCCCGCACAACCGCAACGCCCTGAGCCGGCAGCTCGTCACCGAGCTGTTCGCGGGGGTCGAGCGGGCCGAGGGCGACGAGGCGGCGAAGGTCGTGCTGCTGCGCTCGGCGATCCCGGTGTTCTGCTCGGGCGCGGACCTGACCGAGGCGGCGGCCGACGGCATGGAGGAGGGTGCTCGCAGGATCGTGGAGCTGCAGCGGCGCATCGTCGGCTCCGCCAAGCCCTACGTCGTCCGCCTCGACGGCCCGGTGCGGGCCGGTGGGATCGGCATCGTGGCGGCAGCGGACATCGCGGTGGCGAGCGAGGCGGCGACCTTCGCGCTGACCGAGGTGCGGCTCGGGCTCGCGGCAGCCGTCATCTCGCTGACGGTGATCCCGCGGATGACCAGCCGCGCGGCGGCCCGGACCTTCCTGACCGGCGAGACGTTCGGGGCGGCCGCGGCCGTCGGGATGGGCCTGGTCAGCGAGTCCGTCCCGGCCGACGAGCTCGACGGCGCCGTCGCGAAGGTCCTGACCGACCTCGGCAAGGGCCACCCCCTCCGGCGCTGACAGCGCACTGGGAGCGAGATCGTCCCTGACGCGGGGCCCCCCCCCGCCCCCCGCTGGGGGGGGGCGGGACCCCCCGGGGGGGGCCACGTGAACGGCCGGGGTTCCCCGGGGGGGGGGGGCCGGGCCCCCGGGGCCACCGGGCCGTCCCGGTGCGACTCCCCGGGGGTTCCGGCCCCCCCCACCCGTGGGCGGGGGGGCGACCCGCGTCAGGGACGATCTCGCTCCCAGTGCGCTGTCAGCGCCGGAGATCGTGCCCCAGGAGGAACAGCCCGCCCGAGTGCGCCGGGCGGATCGTGCTCCCGCATCGTGGACAGTGCTCGCCGTGACACAGGTCGAGCTCCTGGCCGCATCGACAGACGGAGTCGTGGGTGCCGGCAGACGCGAGTCCAGCAGTGCCCCTCAGCGGCTGGTCCTGGCTCATCTGCTTCTCCGTCGGTCGAGTGGGACTCCGCGGGCCTCGTCCCTCAGCCGCCGGTGCCCTCACACCGGCGGTCCCTCTCCCCGAGGCCCGCGGAAGGTCTTGCACCGATGAGACGCGGGCGTGATCCAGTCATGACGCGAATCCGCAAGGAAAATTTTCGGGCCCTCCGCGCCAGCGGTACGGTGCCCGCATGAGTGCCGCCGGGTACGACGTCCGCCCGCTCGGCGCGGGCGACGAGGACGCCCTGGCCCCGCTGTTCGACAGCCGCCGCAACACCCGCCGCTGCTGGTGCACGGCCGTCTGCTCGGGCCGCACCGAGTTCGCGCTCGACTGGCTGACCGGCGGAGCACGACGCCGCTTCACCGGGCGCGCCAGGGCCTCGTCCGCGCCGGTGGGCGTGCTGGCCTCGTACGACGGGGAGCCGGTCGGCTGGTCCGCGTGCGGCCCGCGCGCCCGCTACGTGCGCGCCGACGGCTGGCGGGGCGGGCTGCTCTCCGACCGCGACCCGGCCGAGGACGGCGAGGTGTGGCTGGTGGCCTGCTTCGTCGTGCGCGAGGACCACCGCGGCCGCGGGCTCACCGGCACGCTGCTGGAGGCCGCCGTCGACCTCGCGCGCAGCGCCGGCGCGACCGCGGTCGAGGGGTGGCCGGTGCGGGACCCGCTGCTGAAGGGTGAGGGGTTCCAGGGCGGGGCCGGCACGTTCGCACGCGCGGGGTTCACCGTGGTCGCAGAACCAGCCCCGCACCGCCTGCTCGTACGACGCGAGCTCGACGGTGCGGGGCCTGGGGGGACCGCTCAGGAGCGGTAGACGACGACCCTGTCGCCCACGTTCACCTGGCCGAACAGCCGGACGATCGCGTCGTAGTCACGGATGTTGACGCACCCGTGCGAGGCGCCGTCGTACCCGTGCGCGGCGAAGTCGGGCGAGTAGTGCACGGCCTGCCCTCCGGAGAAGAACATCGCGTACGGCATCGAGGTGTCGTACAGGGTCGACACGTGGTCGGCGTCCTTCCGCAGGACCGAGAACTGCCCCTCGCGGGTCTCGTGGCCGACCCCGCCGAAGCGGGCGTCCAGCGTCACCTGCACCTGACCGTCGACCACCCAGCGCAGGCTGCGGCTGGTCTTGTCGACGCAGAGCACCCGGCCGGTCAGGCAGCGGTCGTCGAGCGGCCGACCGTCCGCGGGGTCGGGCTTGACGTTGGCCAGCTCGTCCGCGGTCGGCTGGTGGGTCATCTCCTCCAGCCGCTGCTGGGTGCGGCGGTCCACCACGCCGGTCGCGGGGAACCCGCGCTTGGCCTGGAAGCCGGCCACGGCCTGCTCGGTCACCGAGCCGTAGTGGTCGGTGACGTCGCCGCTGAACCAGGCGATCTGGCGCAGCCGCGCCTGCAGGGCGCGGACCTCGGGTCCATCGTCCCCCGGCCTGAGCAGCACCGGTCCGCCGGCGGGCGGCCGGGCCTTCACCGGCTTCACGACCGGCGTCTCCGCGGTCGGTTGCGGCGTCCGTGTCGGTGTCGGTGAGGTGACCGGCGTGAGCCCGGTCGCAGCACCGCCACCGCTGTCGAGCAGGTGGGCCGCCGAGGCCACGCCTCCGGTCACCACCACTGCGGTGGCGACCCACGCCGCCACCAGTCCTGTCCTGCGCATCGTTCTTCCCCCTGGTCGGATCTTCTGCAGGGAAGACGCGCGCCCGGGGCGAAAGGTTGCACTGGCGCCGCCCCCGATCGTGAGAGCGGCGAGGCGGGCTCAGCGGTAGGCGGCGTGACCGGTGAGGGCCTGCCCGACCACGAGCGTGTGCATCTCCACGGTGCCCTCGTAGGTCAGCACCGACTCGAGGTTGTTCATGTGCCGGATCACCGGGTACTCCAGCGAGATCCCGTTGGCGCCGAGGATCGTGCGGGCGGTGCGGCAGATCTCCAGGGCCTCCCGGACGTTGTTGAGCTTGCCGAGGCTGACCTGCTCGGGTCGCAGCCGGCCGGCGTCCTTGAGGCGGCCGAGGTGGACGGCGAGCAGGGTGCCCTTGGCGAGCTCCAGCGCCATGTCGGCCAGCTTCTGCTGGGTCAGCTGGAAGGCGCCGATCGGCTTGCCGAACTGCTCCCGGGTGCTCGCGTAGTCCAGGGCGCACTCGAAGGCCGACCGGGCGGCTCCCATCGAGCCCCAGATGATCCCGAACCGGGCCTCGCTGAGGCAGGACAGCGGGCCCTTGAGGCCGCGGACCTCGGGGAAGACCGCGGAGGCCGGCAGCCGGACGCCGTCGAGCACGAGCTCGGAGGTGATGGAGGCCCGCAGCGACAGCTTGTGCTTGATCAGCGGCGCGGAGAACCCGGGGGTGTCGGTGGGGACGACGAACCCGCGCACGCCCTCCTCGGTCTGCGCCCAGACCACGGCGACGTCGGCGACCGAGCCGTTGGTGATCCACATCTTGCGGCCGTCCAGGATCCAGTCGCCCGAGGCGTCCTGGCGGGCCCGGGTGCGCATCGACCCGGGGTCCGACCCGGCGTCGGGCTCGGTCAGCCCGAAGCACCCGATCGCGGTCCCCTCGGCCATCCGGGGGAGCCACTCCTGCTTCTGCTCCTCCGAGCCGTGGCGCCAGATCGCGAACATGGCCAGCGACCCCTGCACCGAGACCAGCGAGCGGACGCCGGAGTCGACGGCCTCCATCTCCAGGCAGGCCAGGCCGTACTCCACCGACGACATTCCCGCGCAGCCGTAGCCCTCCAGGTGCATGCCGAGCACGCCGAGGGCACCGAGCTCCTTGGTCAGCCCCCGGACGTCGTCGAGCTCGCCGCGCTCGAACCAGTCGGCGACGTGCGGGGCGATCCGGGTCTGGGCCATCTGCCGGACCGAGGAGCGCACCGCGATCTCGTCGGCGGTGAGCAGCGAGTCGATCGCGGCCGGGTCGTGCCGGTCGAAGGGGGGCAGGGCGGACGACGAGCTCATCGGGACATCTCCTTGGCGGGAAGGGCCTGCAGCCACCGGCGTACGGCGGTGTCGTGCTGGCCCAGGGTGGGCGGTGCGGTGTAGTCGGTGGGGGCGACGGGCGTCGCGGAGTACGTCGCGGGGTGGCGCACCTGCGCGGGCCGCCCGGCGCCGACGTCGACCAGCGGGTCCAGGCCGAGCGCGCCGGCCAGGTCCAGGGCGGTGGCGACGTCGCCGACCCGTCCGGCGGGGACGCCGGCCGCGGTCAGCACCCGGACCCAGTGGGCGACGTTCTCGACGGCCAGCGCCTCCTCCAGGGCCGCCACCAGGTCGGCCCGGTGGGCGACCCGGTCGGCGTTGCCCGCGAAGCGCGGGTCGACGGCCAGGGCCGAGTGGCCCAGGGCGGTGGCCAGCCGGGCGAACTGGCCGTCGTTGCCGCAGGCCACCGCGACCAGGCCGTCGCGGCACCGCAGCGTCTCGTACGGCGCGATCGAGGGGTGCTGGTTGCCGAGCCGGGTCGGGACCACCCCGGTGGTCAGGTACGACGAGGCCTGGTTGACCAGCGAGCCCAGCAGCGATGAGAGCAGGTTCACCTCGACCCGCTGGCCCGTCCCGGTCAGCGACCGGGCGCGCAGCGCCGCGAGGATCGCGACGACCGCGTCCTTGGAGGTGAGCACGTCGACCAGGGCGACACCGACCTTGGTCGGGTCGCCGTCGGGCTCGCCGGTGATGCTCATCAGCCCGCCGACGGCCTGGACGAGGAAGTCGTAGCCGGGCAGGTGGGCGCCCTCGCGGCTGCCGAACCCGGTGATCGAGCAGTAGACGACACCGGGGTTGGCGGCCGCGACGCTCGCGTGGTCCAGGCCGTGCCGGGCCAGCGCGCCGTCCTTGAAGTTCTCCACCACCACGTCGGCCTCCGCCGCGAGCCGCTGCGCGAGGGCCAGGTCGCCCGGGTCGGTCAGGTCGAGGGTGACCGACTCCTTCGAGCGGTTGGCGGCCTCGAAGTAGGCGCTGCTGTTCTCCGTCCAGGGCGGACCCCACTGCCGGGTGTCGTCGCCGGTGCCGGGACGCTCGACCTTGACGACGCGGGCTCCCAGGTCGGCCAGGGTCGCGGTCGCCAGCGGTCCGGCGAGCACCCGGCTGAAGTCGGCGACGAGCAGCCCGTCCAGCGGCCTCACGACGGGTGCCCGTCCACGCGACGCGGCACGCCCCACGGGTTGGCCCGCTGCAGCGGCGGCGGCAGGTGGGCGTCGGGCACGTTCTGGAACGCCACCGGCCGGACGAAGCGGTCCAGGGCCGCCGCGCCGACCGAGGTCGCCGTCGGCTGGGTCGTCGCCGGCCAGGGGCCGCCGTGCTGCTGCGCCCAGGTCGCGGGGACCCCGGTCGGCCAGTTGCCGACGGTCACCCGCCCGGCCTTGCGCGCCAGGGCGGCCAGCAGGGGCCCGAGGTCGGGGTCGTCGTCGGCGGCGAAGACCGCGGCTGCCAACGCCCCCTGCAGATGGCCGATCGTGCCCTGCAGCGCGGCGACGTCGTCGTACTCCACGACGAGGGCGACCGGGCCGAAGCACTCGGCGAGCAGCCGGGAGCCCTCGGTGAGGGCGGAGAGCGGAGCGGAGAGCAGGGCGGCGTCGGCCGACCAGCCCTGGCCCGGGCCGCGGACCTGGGCGACCAGGGACGCCCCGGCGCGCAGCAGCTCGCCGACGCCGCGCTCGGCGTTCGTCGCGATCGACCGGGTCAGCAGGGTCGGCGAGGGCTCCGCGGCCACCACGGCGGCCGCCACGGCGTCGGTCAGGCCGCTGCCGGCCGGGACCAGCAGCAGCCCCGGCTTGGTGCAGAACTGGCCGGCGCCGAGCAGGTACGACGCGACGAACCCCTCGGCGAGGGCGGTGGGGTCGCCGGTGGCGGCGGCCGGGGTGACCACGACCGGGTTGACGGTGCCCATCTCGGCGTACACCGGGACGGGGACCTCCCGGGTCGCCGCCTTGCGCCACAGGCTCATCCCGATCGTCTCCGAGCCGGTGAACGCGACCGCACAGACCTCGTCGGCCAGCACCAGCTCGGTCGCCGCGGGCACGCCGACGACCAGCGTGAAGATGCCGTCCGGGGCTCCCGCCGCGGCCAGCGCGGCCACGGCCAGCTCGCCGCACCGGGCGCTCAGCAGGGGATGCGCGGGGTGCGCCTTGACCAGGACGGGGCACCCCGCGGCCAGCGCGGAGGCGGTGTCGTTGCCGAGCACGCTGAAGGCGAAGGGGAAGTTGCTGGCCCCGAAGACGGCGACCGGGCCCAGCGGCACGTTGACCCGCGCGAGCGGTCCGGTCGTGGCGGTGGCCGCGTCGAGGGCGGCGCCGAGGTAGGAGCCCTCCACCGCGACGTCGCCGTAGAACCGGAGCTGGGCCGCGGTGCGGGCGACCTCGCCGCGGAGCCGGTCCAGCCCCAGGGCGGTCTCCCGGTCGGCCAGGGCGGCGAGCTCCTCGGCGTGCTCGTCGAGGGCGGTCGCGACCGCCTCCAGCCAGCCCCGGCGTACGTCGGGGGAGGCGGCCGCGACGTCCGGCGCAGCGCTGACGGCGCGGAGCAGGGCGCCCCGGAGCTCGGCGGCGGAGGTGACCGGGACCTCCCCCTGGGGCTGCCCGGTCCGCGGGTCGTAGCTGGTCTCGGAGCCGTGTGGGTCGCGGCGGGCGACCCGGTCCCGCAGCCGCCCCGGCAGCGGCAGCGACGGCAGCGGCGGGATCGACGGCAGCGGGAAGCGGTCGGCGGGATGGCTCACGTCCCTGATGCTAGGCCGCCGGCGCGACCGGCTCTCACGTATCTGCACAGCTAGAGTCAGCAGAGTAGGGCGATCTGCACAGGAGGGTGGGTCATGGCGACGCCGACGGTGGCCGGGCTCTGCGTGCGGCTCGACCCGCAGCTGGTGCCCGCCCCCGGGTTCGTCGCGCCGCCGACCCCGGTCGCGGCGGTGCACATCAGCGACCTCGCCGACCCCACCGAGTTCCTCTCCGGTGGGGAGCTGCTGCTCACCACCGGGCTGGGGCTGCCGCGGAGCCGGCTGGGCTGCCAGCGCTACGTCCGCCGCCTGGTCGACGCCGGCATCGCAGCCCTGGGGTTCGGCCTTGGCCCGGTGTACGCCGAGGTACCCGCACCTCTGGTCGCCGCGTGCCGGGAGGCCGGCCTGTGCCTGCTGGTCGTCCCGGCCCCGACGCCGTTCCTGGTCGTCACCAGCGCCTACTGGAGCGGGCTGGGCGCGTCGGCCGAGCGCCGGCTCACCGACGCCCTGACCGCCCAGCAGCGCCTGGTCGACGCGGTCCCTGCGGGGCCCGCGGCGGTCGTCGCCTCCCTGGCCCGGGCGCTGGACGGCTGGGCGGCCCTGCTCGACGGCCACGGCGTCGAGGCGGTCTGGCCACCCGAGCGAGGGCCGGACGCGGCCGTCGTCCGCGCCGAGCTCGACCGGCTGCACCTCTCCGGCGTCCGGTCGGCGGCCAGCCTGTCCGTCCGCCGCAGCCAGGTCGCGGTCCACCCGCTCGCGGTCGGGGAGCGCGTGCTCGGCTTCCTGGCCTTCGGCGCCGAGCACCCCCTGGCCGGCAGCGACCGGCGGGTCCTGCAGACGGCCTGCGCCGTGCTCAGCCTCGCCCTGGCCGGCGCGGCCGACCCGGCTCCCGAGGCCAGCCCGGTGGCGCTCCTGCTCGACCTCGGCCACCCCGACGCGGCGGTCGCGCTGGCGTCGGGGCTCGGGGTGCCGCTGGGCGAGCGCGTCCGGCTCGCCGCTCTGGACGGGGACGGCGGCGACGAGGAGCTGCGGTCCTGGTGCCCCACCGCCCAGGTGGTGCCCGTCGGCGGCGAGCGGTGGTGGGCGGTGCTGCCCGCGGACGTCCCCGCGGTCGAGGACCTGCGTCGGTCCCTCGCTCGTCGTACGCCGGCGGCGACGGTCATCGTGTCCGCGCCGGTGCCCCTGGTCGAGGTGCCCGCCGCCCGGCGTGGCATGGGGACAGGACCGGACGGGAACGACGAGCTGCTCGCCGGCGCCCTGGACCGGCTGGCCGCGGTGGCCCGCCCGGACCTGGTGGGCACCCTGGTGGCCTACCTGCGTCACCGGGGCCAGGTCGACCCGACCGCCCGCGCGCTCGGGATCCACCGCAACACGCTGCGGCTACGGCTGGCCCGGTGCCGCGACCTCGTCGGTCTCGACCTCGACGACCCGGACGTGGCGGCGCCGCTCTGGCTGCTGCTCCGGGCGCGCGGCCGGACCTGAGCCGTCCGGCACGGGTGCGCTCCCGGAAGCAGGGTCGGCCGTCCACCACCGCAGCACGGTGCCCCCGTCGCGGCCCGGCTCGCAGGTGAGGCCGCCGCCGCGGCGGACAGCGCGTGTCTGCAGGTTGGCCAGCCCGCTGCCGGGACCGGTGCCTCCGGGCCCGCGGCCGTCGTCCTCGACGCGCAGCCGGACGCCGTCGGCGTCGGCGGTGACGTCGACGTAGACCCGGGTCGCAGCGGCATGGCGGGCCACGTTGGCCAGGGCCTCCTCCAGGACGGCGACGACGTCCGCACACAGCTCGAAGGGGGCCTCGGCGGGCCGACCGCCCCAGCGCAGCACCGGGGCGAACCCGAGCTCGTCGGCCGCGCCGCCGACGACCAGGTCGACGGTCCGGGCGAGGTCGAACCCCGCCTCGGCCCCGTTGAGCCCGTGGATGGCCAGCCGCAGCGCCTCGCGCCCGGCCTCGATGCTCCGGACCGCCTGGGCCACACCGTCGGGGGTGCCGCCGCGCGGCCCGGTGAGCACCAGCACCGCGCCGTACAGGTGCTGGATGACCAGGTCGTGCAGGTCCTCGGCGTCGTGGACCCGGTCCTCGAGGACCGCGATCCGGGCGGCGACCGCCCGTCGCTGCTCCTGGGTCTCCACCTCGGGCGTCAGGTCGCGGACCTCGACCACGCCTCCGGCGGCCCACGGTCCATAGCTGACCAGGTCGTGGCGGGTCCGGCCGTCGGCGGTGACCCGGGCGCGCTGGAGCCGGACCTCGCGGTCGGGCAGCGGCGGCCCCGCGGATACCAGGGCGCGGGTCGCGGCTCGGCCCAGGAGGGTCGTCGCGTCGCGGCCCACGACGTCCGCCCGGTCCGCCAGCGCGTAGGACCTCAGCGCGGGGAGGTTCGCCCAGGTGGCCAGGAACGCGGCGTCGACGACCGTGACCTCCAGGGGCAGCAGGTCCAGCACCTCGGCGAGGTCATCCTCGGTCAGGTCGCTCGGCCCCGGGTCCCCGTCCGCTCCCGGTGCCGGCTGGGTGGTGGGCATCGGCGGCGTGGTCCCGGTGGGCGCGGGGTGCTCGCCGTTGCGCAGGTGCGCGACGGTCGAGCGCAGCGAGGTGATCACCAGGTCGACGCGCCGGGCTGCGGAGGTCACCAGCGGGTCGCGCCCCTCGGTGGGCTCGCGGTCGGCACGTCCGAGGTCCTCCACGGCGAGGTCGAGCCCGGCCAGCACGGCCGTGTCGAGGTCCGCGGCCAGCCGCTGCCGGTCGGCCAGCAGGGCGACCGCCCCGCCGTCGACCCGCGTGGCCCGCTGGGCGTGGACCCGCTCGGTGGCGTCCACCGCGACCAGCACGACGCCGGCCACCTCGCCGTGCTCGTCCCCAGCTTGTTCGCCGGCCCGTTCGCCCGCCCGCCAGGGCAGCAGCCAGACCTCCTCGAAGCAGCTCCGGCCGTCGGGGCCGCGGACGAGACGGTCGTGGTGCTGGGGGGCGCCGTCCATCACGGCGCTGAGGAACGGCTCCTCGTTGAGCAGCTCCTCGGCGGGCACGAGCTCCTGGAGAAGGCGTCCCAGCGCCGCCCGCCGGCTCACCCCGAGCCGGTCCAGCGCGGTGGCGTTGGCGTGCAGCAGCCGCCGGTCGCGACCCCAGACCTCCACCCGCGTGGGGAGCGCGTCGAGGACCGCCACGAGACCCGCGGGCGTCGTGGCGGCGGCGCCGGTCCCAGGACCGGAGGCGGGAGCCATGCCTCCCAGCGTTGCAGCCGCGGCGGAGCGTGTCCCGAAAACGCTTGTGGAGGTCGCCGACGGTAGAAACCGTCGTCCCCGGGGCAACCATCCCGCGCCACCGTCCGGTCCCTCCCTGTACGACCGGCACGTGGGCCGGCGGGGGACGACGAGGAGGAGCCATGCACCCAGGCTCTGCGAAGGTGGGCGAGACTGCGGTCACGTCCGACCGACCCGAGGGCGACAGCCGGTCCGGCAGGAGAGGGGGAGCGCTCGTGGCCGCTGACTTCGACACGTTCGTGGGCGCCCGCTCCGGTCACCTGCTCCGGACGGCGTACCTGCTCACGCGTGACCAGCAGCTCGCGGAGGACCTCCTCCAGACCGCGCTCACCAAGGCCTGGTTCGCCTGGAGCCGGATCGAGGGGGAGCCCGAGCCCTACGTCCGCAAGGTGCTCGTCAACACCTACTCCTCCTGGTGGCGGCGCAAGTGGAACGGCGAGCACGCCACCGACGAGCTGCCCGAGTCCGGCCTGGCCGGCCACGCCGACACCACCGCGACCAGCCACGACCTGTGGGACGCGTTGGGCCGGCTGCCCCGCCGCCAGCGGGCCGTCGTCGTGCTCCGCTACTTCGAGGACCTCACCGAGGCCGAGACCGCCCGGCTCCTGGAGTGCTCGGTCGGCACCGTGAAGAGCCAGACCTCCAAGGCCTTCGCCAAGCTCCGCATCGACCCCGCCCTGGTCGACCAGCCCCACCAGACCCGCGAGGAGGACCCGCGATGAGGATCGACGAGCTCCGCTCCACCCTGCACCAGCACGCCGACGGCCTGCACGACGAGGGCCTCGTCGACCGGGCCGCCGCCGTCCACCACCGGGTCCGCGTGGTCCGGCGTCGTCGTACGGCGACCGTGGCCGGGCTCGCGGCCGTCGTCGTCGCCGGTGCCGCTCTCGCCGTGCTGCCGCAGCGCGACACCTCGCCGGAGCCGGCGAACACCCCCCGCACGGTGCTGGGCCAGGCCGTCCCGCAGACGCTGGTCGCCGACGGCTACGAGTACCACCCGACAGTGACCGCGGTCTCCGCGGTCGGCGCCGACTCGCTCCGGCTCAACCTGAAGGTCGGGTCCACGCCGCGGCTGGTGGCGTTCACCAGCACCCGGGCCGGCGGGCTCCTGCGGCTGACCGACAGCACCGAGGGCCAGGTCGCCGGCAGCGCGTCCGGCGCCCTGACCACCTACCTGCAGGTGCAGGCCGGGCCGCGCGACAAGCTCACGCTGCGCGACGTCGGCGGCTCCGACGCCGGCCGGCTCGCCGTCGTCGTGTACGACGCCGCGCCGGACTTCCGCCCCGACGGCGTGGGCGGCTACGGCTTCTGGTTCCGCCAGCACCGCCCCGAGGCCGAGCTGGTCGAGGGACGGGTGACCGCACCGGGCACCCGCACCCTCGCCCTGGAGGTCCCCCGACCCGCCGGGTCCTACCAGGTGCACGACCTGTGCTCCTCGGCCGCCCGCGGCGTGCAGTACCGCCTGCACCTGGACGGCCAGTCGGGCGGGCCGTGGAACGACTGCCAGGACGAGCCGCAGCCGTTGCCGGCGGGCGGGAACTTCGCCACCTACCCGACCGTGAAGGACGACCCCGCCAACGTGACCCTGCAGCTGGAGGCCCGCGCCAAGCCGGGCTCCGGCGCGGACCTCTCGGAGGTCGTCCTGGGCGCCGCGGTCTACCGAGTGCTCACGCCCGCGGCCCGCGTTGCCGGCTGGAACCTGGCCGAGCGGATCAGCACGGGCGGGCGGATCTTCGCCTACGAGGGGGTCGTGGAGGGCGCCACCGGGCAGGTCCCGGTCACCACCCGGCTGCCCGCCTCCGACGTCGACCGCACCGTCTCCGTCGCGAGCATGGACGTGCAGGGGACGGTCGACGTGCTCGTCGACGGAAGGGCCGTCACCGGCTTCACCGGGTCGGGCCGCGGCAGCGGCATGCTGACCACCGACGTGGTCCTGCCGGCCGGTGGCCCGCACACGGTCACCACCCGGCTCAACGCCTCGGAGTCCGGGGCCGCGCCGGACAACAGCCGGGCCCGGGTCGCGATCGCGACCTACCGGCTGGGCGGCTGACCGCCCGACCACCGGTCCCGTCCCCGTCGCCGAGGTCACACCTCGGCGGCTGGGGTCCGGGCCCCGCACGGAGGAGGCTCGAGGCATGACGACCCCCGAGCCGGTGTCCCCCGTCGCTCCCCCGCTGCGCGGCCCGGTCCTGATGGGCCAGGACTGGCGCGACCTGACCTTCGTGCACTGGGCCGTCGACCCGGCCCGCGTGGCCTCCCTGATGCCGCCCGGGGTCCGCCCCGACGAGCTGGACGGACGGACCTACGTCGGGCTGGTCCCGTTCCGGATGGTCGACGCCGGCGTCGGACGCGGGCCGGGCGTGCCGTGGCTGGGCACCTTCCTGGAGACCAACGTCCGGCTCTACTCCGTGGACGCCACCGGTCGTCGCGGGGTGGTCTTCCTGAGCCTGGACTGCGACCGGCTGCTGGTCGTCGCCGCGGCCCGGCTCGGGTTCGGCGTCCCCTACCGCTGGGCCCGGATGCGCCACCAGGTGCGCCGCGTCGACGGGCGGCTCGAGCACACCTACGACTCGGTCGTGCGCGGCGTCCGCGGCGGGGCGGCGCGGGCAGTGGTCCGGGTCGGCGGCGTCCGCGAGCCCGACGACGTCGACCACTTCGTGTCCGCGCGCTGGGGCCTGCACTCCCGCCTGCTCGGCCGCACCCTCTACATCCCCAACGAGCACCCGCCCTGGCCCCTGCACGACGCCACCCTGCTCGACCTGCGCACCGACGTGCTCGCCGGCGTCGGCCTGCCCGACCTGGTCGGCCGCACCCCCGACCACGTCGCGTTCAGCCCCGGCGTGCGCACCGAGTTCGGCTTGCCCGGCGACGCGCGGCGGCCCCGCCGGACGGACTGACGCGCGCCCGCAGTCCGCTTCCAGGACCGCGGGTCCGAGGTGGTCCCCTGCCCTCGGTAGAGTTGGGCGTTCCGATTCCGGGGGGGAGCATCCCGGACGCACCCAGGAGAGCGGCACCCGTGTCCGAACAGGTGATGCCCGAGGTCGAGCCCGAGGAGGGCGCCGACCTCGTCACCCGCGAGATCGCGCACGAGCAGGCGTTCGTGGACCGTGTCTACCGCCAGCTCGAGCAGTCGACCCGCAACGCCCAGGCACTCGCCACCGAGGGCCACGACCGCGGCCGGCTCGGGCACGAGGGCGGTCTCGTCGAGCGCGACGCGATGGTCTTCCAGGCGGCCAAGCGGATCGCGACCCTCAACGCCGCCCACGAGGGGCTGGTCTTCGGCCGGCTCGACCTGCGCGACACCGCCGAGGCGCCGCGCTACATCGGCCGGATCGGCCTGCGCGACGAGCACCGCGACACCCTGCTGATCGACTGGCGGGCCCCCGCCGCCGCGACCTTCTACCAGGCCACGCCGACCGCGCCGCAGGGCGTCGTGCGCCGGCGGGTGCTGCGCTGCTCGGGGCGCCACGTCGTCGGGGTGGAGGACGACCTGCTCGACGCGGACGCCGACAGCGACCTGCCGATCGTCGGCGAGGGCGCGCTGATGGCCCAGCTGTCGCGGGCCCGCGACCGCTCGATGCACTCGATCGTGGCGACCATCCAGGCCGAGCAGGACCAGGCGATCCGGGCTCCCGCCAAGGGCGTGGTGGAGATCTCCGGCGGCCCCGGGACCGGCAAGACCGTCGTCGCGCTGCACCGCGCGGCGTACCTGCTCTACACCGACCGGGCCCGCTACGAGCGCGGCGGCGTGCTCGTGGTCGGCCCCAGCGGCGTCTTCATGCGCTACATCGAGCGGGTCCTGCCCTCGCTGGGCGAGACCGCGGTGGCGCTGCGCTCGCTGGGCGAGGTCGTCGACGGGATCACCGCGACGCGGCACGACCCGCCCGCCGTGGCCGACGTCAAGGGCTCGGCCCGGATGGCCGAGCTGATGCGTCGTACGGCGCGGCAGGCGGTGCCCGGGGCGCCCCGCGAGTTCCGCGTCTTCTACCGCGACGACACCCTCGTGCTCGGCTCCCGCGAGCTCGGCGCGATCCGCCGCCAGCTGCTCGCCCAGGGCAAGCGGAACCGCCAGATCGGCCGGGTGGCCAGTGCGCTGACCGACGCGCTGTGGCGCCAGGTCCGCGGCGAGCGGGCGCTGGCCCGCAGCCGGGAGGACTTCGTCGACGAGATGCTCGGCGACGACCGGTTCCTCGTCTTCGTCCGCGACTGGTGGCCGGCGCTGGACGCCACCGAGGCGCTGCGCTGGTTGGCGGACCGCGACTTCCTCACCCGGGTCGGCGAGGGCGTGCTCAGCCCCGCCGACGTCGACGTGCTGTCCCGGCCCGACGCCTGGGGGGAGCCGTTCTCCATCCAGGACGTGCCGCTGCTCGACGAGCTGCGCTACCAGCTCGGCGACCTCCCGGAGAAGTCGCCCGACGAGGAGATCGACCCGCTCGCCCACCTCGTCGACGCGAACATGCCCGAGCTGACCACCATCACCGACCGCGAGTTCGCCACCGGCCCGCGGACCGCCAACCGCACCGAGGACGACCACTACGCCCACGTGCTGGTCGACGAGGCCCAGGACCTGACCCCGATGCAGTGGCGGATGGTCGGCCGCCGCGGCCCCACGGCGACCTGGACCGTCGTCGGGGACCCGGCCCAGTCGTCCTGGCCGCACCCCGAGGAGGCCCTCGAGGCGCGCGAGGCCGCGCTCTACGGCAGCGGCTCCTCGATGATGCAGCGACCGCGGCACGCCTTCCACATGGGCACCAACTACCGCAACAGCGCGGAGATCTACCGGTTCGCGGCGGCGTACGCCGAGCGGGTCGGGCTGGCAGCCGACCTGCCCGACGCGGTCCGCTCCACCGGCGTCGACCCGGTCGAGCGCACCGTCGACGTGCTCCCCGACGAGCTGCGCGCGACCGTCTCCGACCTCCTCGCGGCCGTCGAGGGGACCGTCGGCGTGGTCGTGCCCGCCGCTCGTCGGGCCGAGGTGGCGGGCTGGCTGGCCTCCTGGCCCGAGCTGTCCGACGCGCTCGCCGGCGGGGACAGCGCCCGGGTGGTCGTGCTGACCGGCCTGGACACCAAGGGGCTGGAGTTCGACGGCATCGCCGTGGTCGAGCCCCAGGAGATCGAGGACGAGTCCGGCACCGGCCGCGCCACCCTGTACGTCGTGCTGACCCGGGCGACCCAGCGCCTCGTCACGCTCAGCACCTGACGGCCCACCAACAGGACGAGGCCCGTGCCGCCTCCACGCGACACGAGCCTCGGATCGGGAGGGGCGGCCGCCGGCGCCCCTCAGAGCCGGCCGGCCGTCCTCGTCGTTTCCCGGTGTTGCTTCAGGCCCCCCGGCCCTTCCCCCGTGCAGTCCCCCGACTGCGTCCCCCGTGTTTCCCCCGTGCCCCCGGTCGACAGCCCCCGCTGTCGCCCCCGTCCAGCGGCCCCCGCCGCTGTTTGTCGCCCCGGGGTCCCGGTGCGGGCCCCCACGGCCGCACCGGGTCCCGGTGTGTTCTGGACCCCCCGGTCCACTCGCCGTGCGCCGCCCCCGCGGCGTCCGGCTCCGGTCAGGGCCCCCGCCCTTCTCGGTACCTCAAGTCTGGCTCAAGAGAAGTTCAGGCGGTAAGGGATGAATGTCCGTTTCTCGTAGGCCTCTTCTGCCCTTCGGGCGGGCCAAAGGTCCCGAATGGCCTAGTCCTCATTCCACCCGTTCGGTCAGTGAGTCGCTACGGATCCCGTCGTGATCGGGGTCACACGCGACCGGATTTATTGCGAAAGCGCCTTCGGTCCACCTCCGGGAAACCGGCTCTGCGGGCGGTGTGGACGTTGGTAGCGTTCCCCGCATGACCAGCACCCCCGTGGACCCGCGCGCCGCTCTCGAGCAGGTCCTGGGTCACGAGGCCTGGGCGGTCATCCGGTTGAAGGACTCCCCGACGGTGACGCTCGTCGCCGGGGCGCGCTCCGAGACGGCCTCGCTCCTCGACGTCCCCCTCGAGACGGGTGCGCCGGCAGCCGGTCGTCGCTTCGACCGGCTGCTCGCGATCCCCTTCCGCCAGGTCGCCGAGCGCGGGTTCGAGGCGCACGACGATGGCGCCCCGCTGACCGTGGTGGATCTCGAGGTCGAGCACGAGGTCCCGCTCGCCGACCTCGTCGCGGTCCTCCCCGACGAGGCCGTCGAGTTCACCGACCGCGGGGGCTTCGAGACCTCCGACGAGGAGTACGCCGCCGTCGTCCGGCGGATCATCGAGGACGAGATCGGCAACGGCGAGGGCGCCAACCTCGTCGTCGGCCGGCACTACCGCGCCCAGCTGGCCGACTGGGGACCGGCCAAGGCGCTGACCGTGCTGCGCCGCCTGCTCGAGCGCGAGCGGGGGGCCTACTGGACCTACTGCTTCTGGACCGGCGAGCGCTTCCTGGTCGGAGCGTCCCCGGAGCGGCACGTGTCGGTCCACGGCGGCGACGTCCGGATGAACCCGATCAGCGGCACCTTCCGGCTCCGCGGCGTACCCCTGGAGGAGCGCAAGCCCCGGCTGCTGGACTTCCTGGCCGACGAGAAGGAGATCTACGAGCTCTTCATGGTCGTCGACGAGGAGCTGAAGATGATGTGCGACATCTGCAACGAGGGCGGCCAGGTGCTCGGCCCGTTCCTCAAGCCGATGACCCACCTGGTGCACACCGAGTACCTCCTCGCCGGCCGCACGACCCGCGACGTGCGCGCCGTGCTGCGCGACACCATGTACGCCGCCACCGTGACCGGGGCACCGGTGGAGAACGCCTGTCGGCTGATCAGGAAGTACGAGACCGAGGGGCGCGGCTACTACGGCGCCGCCCTCGCCCTCCTCGGACGCGACGCCGCCGGCGCTCCGACCGCGGACAGCCCGATCGTGATCCGCACCGCCGACATCACCCCCGACGGGGCGCTCAAGGTCACCGCGGGGGCCACCCTGGTCCGCGACTCCGACCCGCTCAGCGAGGTCGCCGAGACCCTCGCCAAGGCCGGCGGCATCCTCACCGCGTTCGGCCTGGCCGACGCCCCGGCCGCGCCGGCCGAGGGCGTCGCCGAGCTCACCAGCGACGAGGACGTGCTGATCGCGCTCGGCTCCCGCAACCAGCGGCTCTCCAAGTTCTGGCTGACCGACCAGGGCGGCGCGGCCCCCTCGCCGGAGCTGAAGGGCCGCACCGCGGTGATCCTCGAGGGCGAGGACGACTTCGTGAACATGCTGCGCCACGCGCTCACCGTGCTCGGCATGTCCGCCACCGTGCTGCCCTGGGACGAGTACGCCGCCGGCGCCTTCGACGGCGTCGACCTCGTGATCGTCGGCCCCGGCCCCGGGGACCCCCGCGACGGCGCGCACCCCAAGATCGCCGCGTTCCGGGCGGCCACCGAGGAGCTCCTCGCGGCCGGTCAGCCCTTCCTCTCGGTGTGCCTGGGCCACCAGGTGCTCTGCGACCGGCTCGGCATCCCGCTCGCCTTCAAGGACATCGTCTTCCAGGGCACCCAGTCCCGGGTCACCCTCGACGGGCGCGAGGAGGTCGTCGGCTTCTACAACACCTTCGTCGGCCGGCCCGAGGGTGCCCTCCCCGACGGCGTCACCGCCTCGACCGACCCCGCCACCGGAGACATCCACGCCCTGGCCGGCCCCCACTTCCGGGGCGTCCAGTTCCACGCCGAGTCGATCCTCACCGAGGACGGCTTCACCCTGCTGCGCGACCTGGTCCTCGATCTGCTGGTGCGGTGACGGTTTCCCACGGGATGTCGGCAAACCTCCTCTGCCCATGGGGCGTACGCCATGGGCAGTGACAGTTCCCCTGCATCCCGTGGGAAACCGGCCCCTCGGGTGGTCGTCGTCGACCACTACGACTCCTACACCTGGAACCTGGTGCACCTGGTCGCCGAGGTGACCGGGGAGCTGCCGGCGGTGGTGGAGCACGACGTGGTGACGGCCGACGAGCTGGCCGGCTTCACCCACGTGGTCCTCTCACCGGGGCCCGGGCATCCCGACGTGGAGGCGGACTTCGGGGTGGGGCGCGAGGTGCTGCGCCGCGCCGAGGTCCCCGTGCTCGGGGTGTGCCTGGGCATGCAGGGCCTCGTCGCGGCGTACGGCGGTGAGGTCCGCGTGGTGGAGCCGGCCCACGGCGAGGTCGCCCGGGTCAGCCACGACGGGACCGGCGTGTTCGCCGGCCTCCCGTCGCCCTTCGACGCGGTGCGCTACCACTCGCTCGCGGCCGTGCGCGTGCCCCCGGACCTGCGGGTCACCGCCACCAGCGCCGGCGTGGTGATGGGGGTGCAGCACCGCACGCTGCCCCTGCACGGGGTGCAGTTCCACCCGGAGTCGATCCTCACCGAGCACGGCGCCCGCCTGGTCGCGAACTTCCTGGGGGCGTCGTGAGCCGGGAGGTCGACGAGTTCCGCCGGGCAGCGGCGGCGTCGGACCGGATGTTCTGGCTCGACGGGGGAGGGTCGCTGCCCTGGTCGGGGCGCCGCTCCATCCTCGGTGCGCTGGGGCCCGACGACGCCTCGCTGACCTTCGACGCCACCCGACGCCAGGTGCTGCGCCACGACGGCGGGGGCAGCACGGTGGTCGGCGACGACGTCTTCGCCGCCCTGGAGGAGCACGTCGCCCGCGACGACGGCGACCCCGACGTCAGCTGGGTCGGCTACCTCGGCTACGCCTGCCGGCCCGACCTGCCCGGCCGCCCGGCGGTCGGCGTACCGGACGCGGTCTGGCTGCGGGTGCGTTCCCCGCTGGTCGTCGAGCACCCGCCGCTCCCGGCCCCGCCCGCGTTGCCGGCGTCCGGGGGCGAGCCGCACGACCGCCCGTCCTACGAGGCGGCCTTCGCGGAGGTGCAGCGCCAGCTGCGGCTGGGCAACTCCTACGAGGTGAACCTGACCTACCGCGAGTCGGAGACCTCCCCCGTCGACCCGGTCACGACGTACCTGCGGCTGCGCGAGCTCAACGCGGCGCCGTACTCCGGCTACCTGCAGCACCGCGGCGTGCACCTGCTCTCCTCCAGCCCGGAGCGCTTCGCGACGGTCGACCGGCACCGCTGGCTGGAGGCCAAGCCCATCAAGGGCACCACCCCGAGGGGTGCGACCGAGGCCGACGACGTCCGCCTGCGCGACCAGCTCACCACCGACCCGCGCTTCCGCGCCGAGAACCTGATGATCGTGGACCTGCTCCGCAACGACCTGTCGCTGGTGTGCCGCCCGGGCACGGTCAGCGTGCCGTCGCTGATGCAGGTGGAGTCCTACCGCTCGGTGCACCAGCTCGTGTCGACCGTGCGCGGACAGCTCGCCGACGGCGTCACGACGATCGGGGCGCTGCGGGCGCTGTTCCCGGCCGGCTCGATGACCGGGGCGCCCAAGCGCCGCACGATGGAGATCATCGACGCCGTCGAGGCGACGCCGCGCGGGGTGTACGCCGGCGCGTTCGGCTGGGTCTCCGCCGACGGACGGGCCGACCTCAGCGTCGTGATCCGGACCCTGGTCGCCACCCGGGCCGGTGCGGGGTGGTGCTACGAGCTCGGCACCGGCGGCGGCATCACGGTCCGCTCGACGGTCGAGGAGGAGTACGCCGAGACCCGCTGGAAGGCCGAGCGCCTCCGCGCCGCCCTCCTCCCCTGAGCACGCGGGCCGGCGGGCGGCAGCACCGAGGGCGGACGCGCAGGACGCGAGGGACGGTCCCCGGGGGTGAAGGCCGTCCCTCGCGTCGATCGTGCGACCAGCGAGGTGTCAGGACTTGGAGGTGTCCGCGTCGCTGTCGAGCGTGGCGGTGAGCGTCTTGGTGTCGCCGTTGCGGACGACCGTGAGCGTCACCTTGTCGCCGGGCCGGTAGCCGCGGATGGTGGCCACCAGGCCCTCGGTGGAGCTGATCGCGTCGTTGTTGACCCGGGTCACCACGTCGCCGGACTGCAGGCCGGCCTTCTCGCCCGAGGAACCGTTGGTCACCGACTGGATGGTCGCCCCGGTGACGAGGCCGTCGCTGGAGGCCTTGTCGGAGACGGTCACGCCCAGACGCGCGTGCGTCGGGGTCTCGCCCTTGCGGAGCTGGTCGACGACGGGCAGCACCTTGCTGATCGGGATGGCGAAGCCGAGGCCGATCGAGCCGCCCTGGTCGCTGGAGAGCCCGCTCGACGACGAGGTCCGGATCGAGGAGTTGATGCCGACGACCTCGCCGCTGAGGTTGACCAGCGGGCCGCCGCTGTTGCCGGGGTTGATCGCGGCGTCGGTCTGGATCGCGGGGTAGGTGGTGTCGGTGCCCGAGCTGCCCTCGCCGACCGAGACCGGGCGGTTGAGGGCGGACACGATGCCACTGGTGACCGTGGCCTGCAGGCCGAACGGCGACCCGATCGCGACGACGCCCTCGCCGACGTCGAGGTTGTCGGAGTCACCCAGGGTGGCCGGGGTCAGGCCGCTGACGCCGGTGGCCTTGATGACCGCGAGGTCGGTGACCGGGTCGGTGCCGACGACCGTGGCCGGGGCCGACGAGCCGTCGTTGAAGTTGACCGTCATCTTGCCGCCGCCGGAGATGACCTCGACGACGTGGTTGTTGGTGAGGATCTCGCCGTCCGAGGACAGGATGATGCCCGAGCCGGAGCCCTGGCCCTGCGAGCCGGAGACGTTGATCTTCACCACCGACGGCAGCACCTGCTCGGCCACGGCCTGCGGGGTGCCCGCGGCCGCGGGGGTGTCCTTGCTGTCGGAGACCTTGCTGCTCGTGACGACGCTCGAGTTCGGCGGGGACGTCCCGTCGTCGTTGAGCGCGGAGTAGCCGGCGGCACCTGCGACGCCGCCGGCACCGCCGAGCAGCAGCGCGCCGGCGAGCACGAGCGCGGTCCGGCTCCGGCCCTTCGAGCGGGCCGCCGGGGCGTCGACCGGCGTGGTGTCGTCGAAGAAGAAGGGGCTGGCCGGCTGCTCGCCGGTCGGCTGGCCGTACTGCTGGCCGGCGTACGGCTGCTGCCCGTAGGGCTGGCCGTACTGGTCGTACTGCTGGCCGTAGCCCTGGCCGTACTGCTGACCGTAGGCCGGGCCGTAGGGGCCGGGCTGGCCGTAGGGCTGGTCGTACGGCGTCTGACCGTACGGCGAGGCGCCGCCGCCGGGCTGGCCGTACGGCGCGGCCGGGTCCTGGCCGGCACCGGTCGGGATCGCGGTGGTCGGCTCGGTGTCGCCCGAGCCCGAGGCAGGAGCCGGGGGCTCGGGGGAGCCCTCCGGGGAGTACGGCGGGACGGCCGCGGTGTCGTCGTTCTGGCCCTCGTGCGCGCCGTCGTTCTGGTTGTTCTCGGTCATGGCTCCAGCATCTCGGTCGTAACTGAACCCCCGCTGAGAGGTGTCTCGGAAGCCTCTAGGTGTTGTGCGGGGCGTGGGGGCAGGGGCGTCGAGCCGGTCGGGGCGGGGGGCGCACCGGCAGCGCTGGAGGACTGGTCGCCGGGTCGGACGGGCTGGCCGGGCAGCCAGAACCAGAAGGCGGCCCCGCCGTCGGCGGCGGCCCCGGCGCACACCGCGCCCCCGTGCCGCTCGGCGACCCGCGCGACGATCGACAGACCGAGCCCGGACCCGGGCAGCGTCCGGGACTCCTTGGACCGGTAGAACCGCTCGAACACGTGCGGCAGGTCGTCGGCGGCGATCCCCGGTCCCTGGTCGGCGACGTAGAGGGTGCCGTTGCCCAGTCTGACGGTGATGGTGCCGTGCGGCGGGCTCCACTTCGCGGCGTTGTCGAGCAGGTTGGTGATCGCCCGCTCCAGGGAGGCGGCCTCGCCGGTGCACCACCACGGCGTGAGCACCACGTCGTAGGTCAGGCCGGGGGCGCGGCGACGGACCCGCTCCAGGGCACGTCCGGCCACGTCGACGAGGTCGACCGGCTCGACCTGCCCGGGCACCGGCTCCTCGCGGGCCAGCTCGGTCAGGTCGCCGATCAGCGTGGTCAGCTCCTCGATCTGGAACCGCACGTCGTCCATCAGCTCCGCGCGGGACGCCTCGGACAGCCCGCCGCGCGCGTCCGCCTGGGTGAGCAGCTCCAGGTTGGTGCGCAGCGAGGTGAGCGGGGTGCGGAGCTCGTGGCCGGCGTCGGCGACGAGCTGGCGCTGCCGGTCCCGGGAGGCCGACAGCGAGGCCAGCATCGTGTTGAACGCCGAGGCGAGCCGGGCGATCTCGTCGCTGCCGGAGACGTCGATCGGGTCGAGCTTCTCGGTGCGGGCGATCTCCTCGGCGGCCTCGGTCAGCTGGCGCACCGGGCGCAGCCCGTTGCGGGCCACCGCCCAGCCGGCGAACGCCGCCGAGGTCACCCCGAGGACCCCGAAGAGCGCGAGCACGAAGCCCAGCTTGGAGAGCGCGTCGCGGGTCGGCTCCAACGACTGGGCCAGCACCAGTGCGGTGTCGTCCTCGTTGCCCGGGACGGCGGCCACCCGGAAGGCGTACCCGTTGGTGTACGCCGTCCGCGTCGACTGCTTGGCCTCGCCGCGGGCCACCGCCAGCTCGGTCTGGGAGAGGCGGACGACCGGATCGGTGCCGCTGGTGTTGCTGACCGCGGTCGCGTCGGCGGACAGCACGAAGATCTGCACGTCGGCCGCACCGAGCACCCACGACGGCACGTTGCGCAGGGTGAGGTTGCTCAGCGCCGGCGTCTGCGCCGCGGCGCCGGCGCGGTCGAGCAGGGAGGAGTCGAGCGAGGCCATCAGCTGGTGCCGCACGGTCAGGTACGCCGCTGCCGCCACCGACGCGACGGAGAGGCCGACGGCCACCGTGGCGAGCAGGGCGACCCGGCTGGCCAGGCTCGCGCGGAAGCGCACGGCTCAGCTCTCCTTGAGCACGTAGCCGACCCCGCGGACCGTGTGGATGAGCCGGGGCTCGCCCTCGGCCTCGGTCTTGCGGCGCAGGTAGCCGACGTAGACCTCGAGGGAGTTCGCGGTGGTGGGGAAGTCGTAGCCCCAGACCTCCTCGAGGATGAAGGACCGGTCCAGCACCCGGCGGGGCCGGCGCAGGAACATCTCGAGCAGGGTGAACTCGGTGCGGGTCAGCTCGATCAGCCGGGTGCCGCGCCGCACCTCGCGGGTGGCGGGGTTGAGCCGCAGGTCGGAGAAGGAGAGCTCCTCGGCGTCGAGCTCGTCGGGTGCGACGCCCTCGGTGTGCGTGCGCCGCAGCAGCGCCCGCAGCCGCGCCAGCAGCTCCTCGAGGGCGAACGGCTTGGTGAGGTAGTCGTCCGCGCCGGCGTCGAGGCCCTCGACCCGGTCGCCCACGGAGTCGCGGGCGGTGAGCACCAGGATCGGCAGGTCGTTGCCGGCCGTGCGCAGCGCCCGGGTGGTCTCGATGCCGTCGAGCCGGGGCATCATCACGTCCATCACGACCGCGTCCGGGGCGAGCGAGCCGATCCCGGCCAGCGCCTCGGCCCCGTCGGAGGCCAGCGACACGTCGTACCCGTTGAACTCCAGCGAGCGGCGCAGCGACTCCCGCACGGAGCGGTCGTCGTCCACGACGAGGATGCGGGGGCGGGGCTGGCCGGCGGGGTCGGGGACGTGGCTCACGACCTCAAGGGTGCCACCGCCACCTGAGATCGTCCTGACAGGGCGCTGGGGTGGCGCCGAGAAGGTCAGTTCGGCCGAACGTCGTACAGGGTCCGCCGCGGGCCAGCAGGATGTGGCGCATGCGCACCCGAGCCCTCCTCGCCGTGGCCGGCCTGCTGGCCACCGCTCTGTCCGCCGTGGGTCTCACCACCCCGGCCGCCGACGCCGTCGTGGTCGTCCCGGACCCGATCCCGTTCTGCTCCGACTCCCCGTCGGCCCGCCCGTGCGTGGTGTCGGCCACGAAGGACGGCGTCGACCTGCGCACCATCCCCAACTGGGGAGTGGACGCCTTCTCGGCCACCTTCCCCGACGACCCGTCCACGCACCTGTCGGTCGACGTCACCCGCGGCGGCGGCTTCGACCTCGGCTCCTCCGCGCTGGACGACGTCGTCGTGGTCTCGCTGCACCTGGGCACCTCCAAGCCCTCGGTGGTCTCCGGCAACGGCCGGGACACCGACGTGGTCCGCACCCGCAACGGCGACGGCACCTACGACCTCACCGTGACCGGCACCCCGGTCACCGTCTCGGGGCAGTGCGACCAGTCGGTCTACCCGTGGGTGTGCCCCGAGCACGCCGCCAACCCGGCGCCCGACCTCGACACCGAGTGGTCGGCGCTCTACGGCTTCGACGTCACCGACTACGCCATCTGGGAGGACCCGGCCCAGCGGGCCGCCTTCTACGGGATGGACTACTTCACCAACATCGCCGCCACCAGCCTGCCGCCGGAGATCGCCAACGACGCCGACGGCAACGGCTACCTGCTGATCCGGATGGCCAACCGGCGCTTCCGCGAGGACGGCAGCACCCTGGTGCAGGGCCACTCGGAGCTGCGGATCCCCAACGCCTTCCTGCGCGAGGTCTACGGCATCCCCGACCCGGCGACGCTCGGCGGCAGCGGGCTGGCCACCACCGTCAGCGGAGGCACCGCCGGCGCCGGCACCGTCGAGGTCAGCCAGGAGCCGGGCGGGGGCGCGATGCTGGTCGACCTGTCCGGCGTCCGCTTCACCAGCGCCCCCGTGGCCCGTGCCGCGGCCGGTCGGGCCGCGGCGTCCTCGATGCGCCTGCTCAAGGTGCGGCGCGGGGTGGTCACCCCGACCGCCCCGAAGGCGACCGGCGCCACCCGCACCGCCGCCCGCACCGGTCGCGTGACCTGGGCTCCGGCCCGCGCCCGCGGCGCCAAGGTGACCGGGTACGTCGTCAGGTGCGTGCCGCGCCGCGGCTCCGGCGCGGTCCAGGTGACCACCGGGGTGACCACCCGGACGAAGGTCGGCAGCCTGCGGTCCGGGGTGGCCTACGACTGCCGGGTCAAGGCCCGGTCGAAGGCCGGCTCGGGACGGTACGGCGCGGCGACCGGGCTGGCAGCGCGCCCCTGACCCCTCAGCCGGCTGACGACCGGTCGAGCTCCTCGGCGAGGGCGGCCACCAGGTGCTCCGCGGTGCGCTGCACCATCCGCAGCACGTGCTCGAAGCCGGCGTCGTCGCCGTAGTAGGGGTCCGGGACCTCCCGGTCGCCGTCGGTCGCGAGCGGGTCGAAGGCGCGGAAGAGCTGCACCCGTCCGGGCTCCTCGAGCCCGACGTCCTCGGCCAGCCCGGCCAGGTCGGCCAGGTTCGCCTCGTCCATGGCCAGGACCAGGTCGAGGTCGTCGAACCAGCCCGGGGCGAACTGCTGGGCACGGTGCCGGCTCGCGTCGTACCCGTGACCGGTCAGGGTCGCCGCCGCACGGCGGTCCATCGGGCCGCCCTCGTGCCAGCCGGCGGTGCCGGCGCTGACGACCTCCACCCTGCCCAGCGGCGCGTGGTCGGTGCGGGCCGCGTCGAGCTCGGCCTCCAGGACGACGTGCGCCATCGGTGAGCGACAGATGTTGCCCAGGCAGACCACCGCGACCCGGTAGCGGCCGGGGCGGCGGGGTGCGGGGTGCGGGGAGCGCGGGGCGGTCGGTCACGCGGGGGCCGGTCCGGGCTCAGTCGTCGTCGACGACCGAGGAGAGCACGGCCGAGACGATCGAGATGATGATCGACCCCCAGACCGCCGACCAGAACCCGTCGACGTGGAAGCCGACGTCGAAGGCCTCGGTGATGCTGCTGGTCAGCATCAGCATCAGGGCGTTGATCACGATCAGCAGCAGGCCCAGCGTGAGGATGATGAAGGGCAGCGACAGCAGCTTGACCACCGGCGAGACGATCGCGTTGACCAGGCCGAAGACCAGACCGACGACGAGCAGGGTGACGATCTGGTCGGTGGTGGTGCCGTCCTCGACGGTGATGCCGCTGACCAGCCAGGCGGCCGCCCCGAGGGCCAGGGCGTTCACGACGACCTTGAGCAAGAGCTTCATGGTGCCCACCCTCTCAGGTCCCCGCCGGGGGTCTCGGCACGCCACGGCATACTCACCCGGTGACGAGCCCGCCGACGCAGCACCGCCGACCCGCGCTCGGCTTCGCCCTGGTGGGGCTCGGCGCCCTGCTGTTCATCGTGAACGCGGGCGTCTCCCGGGTCGTGCTGCGGGCCGGGGTGAGTCCGGTGGAGCTGACCACGGTGCGGATCACCGGCACCGCGGCCGTGCTGCTCCTCGTCGCCGCGGTGGCCGACCGGAGCGCGCTGCGTCCTCCCCGGGGACGGCTGGCCTGGCTGCTGCTCGCCCACGGCCTCGTCGGGGTGGCCGCGCTGCAGTGGACCTACTTCGTCGCCATCGACCGGCTGCCGGTCGGCCTGGCGCTGCTGCTGGAGTACCAGGCTCCGCTGCTGGTGGTGCTGTGGGTCCGGTTCGTGCAGGGGGAGCAGGTGCGCCGCCGGGTCTGGGTCGGCCTCGGCGTGGCCCTGGTCGGGCTCGCGGCGGCGACGGGTCTGCTGGGCGGCGGGCTCGAGCTGGACGCGCTGGGGGTGCTGGCCGGTCTCGGCGCAGCGGTCTGCTTCGCGACGTACTTCGTCATCGGCGAGCACGGGGTGGCGTCCCTGCCGCCGCTGCGGGTGGTGCTGTGGTCCTTCCTGGTGGCCTCCGTGGCGATCAACGTGGCCTCCCCGGTCTGGCGGTTCCCCGGGTCGGTGCTGACCGAGCAGGCGTCCCTGCTCGGTCGGTTCGCCGAGGTGACGGTGCCCGGGGCGGCCCTGGTCGCCTGGGTGGTGGTGCTGGGCACGCTGGTGCCGTTCGGGGTGGAGATCGTCGCGCTGGGGCACCTGCCCGCCTCGACCGTCACCATGGTCGCCATGCTCGAGCCGGTCGGGGTGGCCGCGCTGGGCTGGTTCTGGTTCGGGGAGGACCTGGGTCTGGTGCCGTCGCTGGGCTGCGTGCTGGTGGTGTGCGGGATCGTGGCCGCGCAGACCGGGCGAGCCCCCCATCCGTTCCCGGAACCTCCCCACTTGGGGTGAATGGCCGGAAGCTTGCACGGGCCTGAACGTTCCAACGAAATGTCGACATCATGACAAAAGTCATGGGCACGGCTAGTCAGCTTCGACTACCGCCTTCCGGCTGAGGGCGCGATGGAAAGCCGGCCGGCAACGCCTACGTTGGACGGGGTCCTGATGAGACCGGGAGACGGAGGGGACACCAGGACAGGCTTTCGCCGGATGGCCCGTGGGGGGCACGGGCCGTCCGGCACAAGCCGCCCGGCTCCGCCCTCGGGCCCGTTGTCGACATAGCCTGTCGGTCGTGACCGCACCGACCGCCGACCCTCCTTCCGACCGTCCCTCAGCCTCGTCCGGGCCGGTGCCGCGCGCTGCGCTCGCCGACGTCCCGGCGTACGTCGCCGGACGGCCGCCGACGGCGCGCGAGGGCCTGCCGACGTACAAGCTCTCCTCGAACGAGAACCCGCACCCGCCGCTGCCCGAGGTCCTCGCCGCGGTGGAGCAGGCGGCCGCGACGATGAACCGCTACCCCGACATGGGGTCGACGGCGCTCTACGCCGCCCTCGCCGAGCGGTGGGACGTGCCGGTCGGCCACCTGGCCGCCGCCACCGGCTCGGTCGCCCTGCTCTACCACCTGGTGCAGGCGTTCTGCGAGCCCGGCGACGAGGTCGTCTTCGCCTGGCGCTCCTTCGAGGCCTACCCGATCGCCGCCGCGGTCGGCGGGGCCCGCTCGGTGCAGGTGCCGTTGACACCGTCGGGGGAGCACGACCTGCCCGCGATGGCGGCGGCCGTCACCGACCGCACCCGGATCGTCCTCGTCTGCACCCCCAACAACCCGACCGGCCCCGCGGTCGGCCACCAGGCGATGGTCGAGTTCCTCGCCGCGGTCCCCCCGCATGTCGTGGTGGTCGTGGACGAGGCGTACGTCGAGTTCGTCCGGCGCGAGGACCAGGTCGACGCGCTCGCGCTCTACCGGACCCGTCCCAACGTCGTGGTGATGCGGACGTTCGCCAAGGCCTACGGCCTGGCCGGCCTGCGGGTCGGCTACCTGGTGGCACCCGAGCCGGTCGCCGCCGCGGTGCGCGCCTGCGCCCTGCCCTTCGGTGTCTCCTCGGTGGCGCAGGCCGGCGCGGTCGCCGCGCTGGGCTGCGAGCCCGCCCTGCTGGAGCGGGTCGCCGGCATCGTCGCCGAGCGCGAGCGGGTCGTCGCCGCGCTGGCCGAGCAGGGCTGGACCGTCCCCGACGCGCAGGGCAACTTCGTCTGGCTGGGCCTGGGCGAGCACACACCCGCGTTCGCCGCGGCGGCGGAGCAGGCCGGCATCATGGTGCGGCCCTACGGGCTGGACGGCGTCCGCGTCACCCTGGGCGAGCCCGCCGGCAACGACGTCTTCCTGCGGGTCGCCGCGGCGTTCCCGCACCGCGTCTGACCCGGGCGGGGGTGCCCGGAGGGGCCGGGGAAAACGCGTGGGGATCTGTCGGCGTGGGTAGGTAACCTGCGAAGTACAACCACCCTCTCGCCGCACCTCGGTCCGCCACCCGTGGATCCGGGTCGCCGGCGTGCGTCCGACGGGAGACCGCCCACCCGATGGCTCCACCTGCCTCGTACCCCGACCCCACCAACCCCCCGGTCCGCGCCGGGGTCCGCTCGCTCTGGCGGCTGCGCGCCTACCTGCGCCCGTACCGGGTGGCGATGGCCATCATGCTCGGCAGCGCCCTGGCCGGAGTCGGTCTGAGCATCGCGATCCCGTTGGTCACCCGGCGGATCATCGACGGGCCGATCGCCGACGGCGACCGCTCGGCCATCCTCCCGCTCGGCCTGCTCGCCCTGGCGCTCGGGATCCTGGAGGCGGTGCTCATCTGGTGGCGCCGGTGGGTCCAGTCCGGGGCGGTGCTCAACCTGGAGACCGAGCTGCGGCGCGACCTGTACGCCCACCTGCAGCGGCTGCCGATGTCGTTCCACAGCCGGTGGCAGTCCGGGCAGCTGCTGTCCCGGGTCACCACCGACCTCTCCAGCATCCGGCGCTTCAGCGGGTTCGGGCTGGTCTTCCTGATCATCAACGTCACCCAGCTGACCGTGGTCACCGCGCTGCTGCTCCACATGTACCTGCCCCTGGGGCTGGTCGTCGCGGCCACCGCGGTGCCGATCATCTGGCTCTCGATGCGCTTCGAGCGCCGCTACGTGGTGGTCTCGCGGCGGGTCCAGGACCAGCAGGGCGACCTCGCCACCCTGGCCGAGGAGGGCGCCGTCGGCATCCGGGTGATCAAGTCCTTCGGGCGCGCCGGCTACGTCTCGGGCGCCTACGAGGCCGCCGCCCGCACCCTCTACGGGACGAGCATGGACAAGGTCAGGCTCTCGGCGCGGTTCTGGACCTTCCTCGAGGTCATCCCCAACCTCGCCGTGGCCGTGGTGCTGCTGCTCGGCGCCCGCGGCGTCGGCAACGGCGACCTCACCCTGGGCACGCTGGTCGCCTTCATCACCCTGATGCTGTCGCTGGTCTGGCCGGTCGCCGCACTCGGTGTCATCCTCGCGATGGCCCAGGAGGCGATGACCGCCGCCGCGCGCATCCTGGAGCTCTTCGACACCGCCTCCGACATCGTGCCGGGCACCGTGGAGCTCGCCGAGCCGCGCGGCCACCTGCGGCTGGAGGGCGTCTCGTTCGCCTTCGCCGACGCCCCCGACGAGCTCGTGCTGCGCGACGTCCACCTCGACGTCGCCCCCGGCGAGACCGTCGCCGTGGTCGGGGCGACCGGCTCCGGCAAGACCCTGCTGACCGCCCTGGTCCCGCGGCTCTACGACGTGACCGGCGGCCGGGTCACCATCGACGGCGTCGACGTCCGCGACCTGACCCTGCGCTCGCTGCGCGAGGTGGTCGCCACCGCGTTCGAGGAGCCCACCCTCTTCTCGATGAGCGCCCGGGAGAACCTCCTGCTCGGGCGGCCCGGAGCCACCGACGAGGAGATCCATGCCGCCGTCGAGGTGGCCCAGGCGCAGTTCGTGCACGACCTGCCCTGGGGCCTGGAGACCCGGATCGGCGAGCAGGGGCTCTCCCTCTCGGGTGGACAGCGGCAACGGCTCGCGCTCGCCCGGGCGGTGCTGGCGCGGCCGCGCATCCTGGTCCTCGACGACACCCTGTCCGCCCTCGACGTGCACACCGAGAAGCTGGTCGAGGACGCCCTGCGCACCATCCTGCGCGAGGCCACCGGCATCGTCGTCGCCCACCGCGCCAGCACGGTGCTGCTGGCCGACAAGGTCGCCCTGGTGCAGGACGGCACCATCACCCACGTCGGTCGCCACACCGACCTGCTCGACCAGGTCCCGGCGTACCGGAACCTGCTGGCGGCCGAGGCGGAGGTGGCGGCATGAGCACCGACACCACCCCCGTGACGCCGGCGGCCGAGCCGCCGCCGGAGCAGCGCTGGCGCGGCGTCGCCGCCGACGGGATCGACCACGAGGACCTGACCACCGGCACCACCATCGCCCTGCGCGACCGGTCGCGGCGGCTCCTGGCCGACCTGCTGCGCCCGCACCGCCGGATCCTGTGGATCGTGGTCGCGGTCGTCCTGGTGGAGAACGCGAGCCGGCTCTCGATCCCCTACCTGGTCAAGGAGGGCATCGACAGCGGGATCCCGCCGATCCAGCAGAGCAACGACACCTCGACGCTGATGACGATCGTCGCCATCATGCTCGGCGCCACGCTGCTCCAGGCGGTCTCCCGGCAGCTCTTCCTGGTGCTGTCGGGGCGGATCGGCCAGGACATCCTTTTCGAGGTGCGCCGGCGCACCTTCCGGCACTTCCAGGCGCTCAGCCCCGCCTTCCACGACGACTACACCTCCGGTCGGGTGATCAGCCGGCAGACCTCCGACATGGACGCCATCTACGAGATGCTCGAGGGCGGCTTCGACGGCCTGGTGACCGCGGTGCTGACGCTGGTCGGCACCGCCGGGCTGCTGCTGTTCCTCGACGTCAAGCTCGGCCTGGTGGCACTCCTGTGCTTCCCGTTCCTGCTGTGGCTGACCGCCTGGTTCCGGCGCGAGTCCGCGAGCACCTACCGGCTCACCCGCGAGAAGGTCGCGCTGGTCATCGTGCACTTCGTGGAGTCGATGCTCGGCATCCGTGCGGTGCAGGCCTTCCGCCGCGAGCCGCGCAACCAGGAGATCTTCGACGACGTCAACGACCAGTACCGCGCCGCCAACCTGCGGGCCTTCCGCCTGGTGGCGTGGTTCATGCCCGGCATCAAGCTGATCGGCAACATCACCATCGCGGTGGTGCTCGTGTACGGCGCCTACCTGACCTTCGACGGTGAGATCACCGTCGGCGTGCTCGCGGCGTTCCTGCTCTACCTGCGGCAGTTCTTCGAGCCGATGCAGGAGATCTCGCAGTTCTACAACACCTTCCAGTCCGCCTCGGCGGCGCTGGAGAAGATCTCCGGGGTGCTGGAGGAGGAGCCGACCGTCGTCGAGCCGACCGACCCGGTGCCGCTCCCGGCCGCCCGCGGCGAGCTGCGCTTCGACGACGTCCGCTTCGAGTACGTCGACGGCGTGCCGGTGCTGCCCGGGTTCGACCTGACCGTCCCGGCCGGGCAGACCGTCGCCCTGGTCGGCACCACCGGGGCGGGCAAGACCACGATCGCCAAGCTGCTCAGCCGGTTCTACGACCCGACCGCCGGGCGGGTGCTGCTCGACGGGCACGACGTACGGACGCTGTCGTCGGACGACCTGCGCCGCGCGGTCGTGATGGTCACCCAGGAGAACTACCTCTTCTCCGGCACGGTGGCCGACAACATCCGCTTCGGCCGGCCCACCGCGACGCGGCAGGAGGTCGAGGCGGCGGCGCAGGCGATCGGGGCGCACGAGTTCATCGAGCGGCTCCCGCTCGGCTACGACACCGACGTGGCCAACAAGGGCGGACGGCTCTCGGCCGGTCAGCGGCAGCTCGTCGCCTTCGCACGGGCGTTCCTGGCCGACCCCGCCGTGCTGATCCTCGACGAGGCGACCAGCTCGCTCGACGTGCCCTCGGAGCGCCTGGTGCAGCGGGCGCTGCGGACGATCCTGGCCGAGCGGACCGCGGTGATCATCGCGCACCGGCTCTCCACCGTCGAGATCGCCGACCGGGTGCTCGTGCTCGAGCACGGCCGGATCGTCGAGGACGGCGCCCCCGCCGACCTCGTCGCCGGTGGCTCCGGCCGGTTCTCCGACCTCCACGACGCCTGGCTCGCCTCCCTCGCCTGACCTCCCCCGCCCCCGCGGGCTGCCGTGACGCCGCCCCGCGCCCGCTGTAACGGCCCCCGCCTCGGCTGTAACGCCCCCGCCTTGGCTGTAACGCGGGGTTACGGACGCATCACAAGGCGCACGCCCCCTGCGAAGCGTCCGAACCCCCTGGGAAGTCGAGCCACCTGACGGAGGCCGTGGCTCAGTCGTTGTCGGAGAGCCAGAGGTCGATGTCGTTGTCCTGGACCGCGATGGTGGTCGTGTTGTCGAACCGGACGTCGACCTGCTCGGACGGCTCGGGGTCGGTGTCGCCGCACAGCGTGACCGGCAGCTGCGCCGTACGGCTGCCGACCTTGTAGCGCAGGGTGCGGGAGCCGAAAGACACGTAGTCGAGGCCGGGCGTCGCCGTGCCGTAGAGGCCGCTGCCCGGCGGGGGCACCGGCACCGTGGTGAAGTCGACGGCGTCGACGGTCGAGGGCACCCGGACCGGCTTGCTGACCGGGACGCTCACCCGGTAGGCGAAGCAGCCGCTGTCCGGCTCCGGCATGGTCTGGTTGGGCGGCAGCAGCAGCGGCCGCTTCGTGCGCCCGGCCCCGTCGTCGTTGCCGATCACGAGGTCGATGTCGTTGTCGCCGACGGTGAAGACCGTGTCGTCGAAGCGGACGTCGACCTCCTCGGACGGCTCGACCACGGCGTCCCCGATCACCCTGACCGTGAACCGGGCGACCTGCTGGCCGGGCGCGAAGCTGAGGTGGAACGGCGCGAACGCCACGTAGTCGGCGCCCGGGGTGGCCGTCCCGTAGGTACCGCTGCCGTCGGGGAGGGGGACGGCGCTGAAGTCGGTGACCCCCACGGTGACGGCGTGGTCGTAGGGGTTGGGCGCGCTCAGGCCCACGTTGACGACGATCGCGGCGTTGCCGCGCAGACCCTCGGCGACCGTGAGGTTCGGCAGCAACAGGGTCGGGGGCACGACGTCGGGCTCGTCGGCGGAGGCGGGCAGCAGCCCGACCGGGAGGCCGAGGGCGGCGACGGCGAGGGCGGCGAGCAGGCGTGAGGTCATGGCCAGGAGGAGGTGCCCTCCCGGCGGCTGATACGGCGTCTGGACCGGTCAGCGCCGGCGTTCGGAGGAGATGACGAGGGCGACCGAGCCCACGACGACGGCGCCGCCGAGCAGCGTGACCAGCCCGACGTGCTCGTCGAGCACCAGCCAGCCGAGCAGCACCGCGATCACCGGGTTGACATAGGCGTACGTCGCGACCAGTGAGATCGGAGCGTTGGCCACCAGCCAGACGTACGCCGAGAAGGCCACCACCGACCCGAACACGACCAGGTAGCCCAGCGCCCACCAGGTCCGCGGCGAGTAGTCCACGGTCAGGTGCTCGCCGGAGGCGGCGCCCACGGTCAGCAACAGCACCCCGCCGAGGAGCATCTCGTAGACCGTGATCACGAACGCGTCCTGCGGGAGCCAGAGCCGTGGCTGCACCCAGGACCCGAACGCCCAGCAGACCGAGGCGAAGAGCGCCAGCAGGGCCGGACCGAGCGGGATCGCGTTGCCGCCGCGGCCGAGCGCCACCAGCAGGGCGAGCCCCCCGAACCCGGTGAGCACCCCCACCAGCGTGCGTGCCCGCGGCACGTCCCGGTCGAGGATGCGGAACAGGACGATCGCCAGCGGGGCGACCGCGATGAGCAGCGCGACGTACCCCGACGTGGCGCCGCGCGACTCCGCGAGCGCGACCATGCCGTTGCCCATCAGGGGCAGCAGCAGCCCGAGCAACCCGCAGCCGAGCAGCTGGCGGCGGGTCACCCGGAGCCGGCGCGGACCGCTGCGCAGCGTCAGGACGGCGCCCAGCAGGATCCCGGCCACGAAGTACCGCTGGCCCATCGCGACGAGCGGGTCCGCCTGCTCGACGACGATCCGGATGCCGAGGTACGTCGAGCCCCAGACGACGTACACGATCCCGAGGGCGAGGACGACGATCCCGAACGCCGGTGCCGCCCTGGTGACAGGGGCGGCGGGGTCGGTGCGGGTCACCCCTGCACGCTAGCCGGGGCCACCGACAGGAGTCGCGCGGGTTTCGGACAGGGCAGCGGGGCGATCCCGCCAACGGCCCGAGGGCCGGCCGCGCCCGAGACTTCGCAGGGCATGCGGACGCTTCGCACGGGGCACGGGCCTTGTGATGCGTCCGTAACCCCGCGTTACAGCGCCAGCGGCGGGGGCGGTCGTTTTCGCGCAGGACCGGGTGGGCCGGTACCGTGGGGTCAGCCGTCGCTGTGGCGCCGGTCACACTCCGGTCCGCCCGGGTGCACCACCACCGCACCCGACCGAGCCGGAGGAGCTCCAACCACGCCGGAAGCGGAGACCCCGCGACCCGACCATCACGAGGAGTGCAGGTGACGTCACCTTTCCTACCGACCCACGACGTGGGCGGACCCCAGCACGACCCAGCGGAGCTCGTGCAGCTGCTGACACCCGAGGGCGAGCGCGTCGAGCATCCCTCCTTCTCCTTCGGGGACGGCCTGTCAGCCGAGGAGGAGACCGAGACCATCAAGGGCTTCTACCGCGACATGGTCCTGACCCGGCGCATCGACGTCGAGGCGACCGCGCTGCAGCGCCACGGTGAGCTCGGCATCTGGGCCCAGCTGCTCGGCCAGGAGGCCGCCCAGATCGGCTCCGGCCGGGCCCTGCGCACGCAGGACTTCGTCTTCCCGACCTACCGCGAGCACGGCGTCGCCTGGTGCCGCGGGGTCGACCCGCTCAAGCTGCTCGGCCTCTTCCGCGGCGTCGACCAGGGCTCCTGGGACCCGAACGCCAACAACTTCGGGCTCTACACGATCGTGATCGGCGCGCAGACCCTGCACGCCGTCGGCTACGCGATGGGCGTCCAGCGCGACGGGGCCGTCGGCACCGGCGACGACGACCGCGACGCCGCCGTGGTCGCCTACTTCGGGGACGGTGCCAGCAGCCAGGGCGACGTCAACGAGGCCTTCATCTTCGCCGCGTCGTACAACGCCCCGGTGGTGTTCTTCTGCCAGAACAACCAGTGGGCGATCTCCGAGCCGATCGAGCGCCAGAGCCGCATCCCGCTCTACCAGCGGGCCCTCGGCTTCGGCTTCCCCGGCGTCCGCGTCGACGGCAACGACGTCCTCGCGACGTACGCCGTGACGCGCGCAGCGCTGCAGCGAGCCCGCGAGGGCCAGGGGCCGATGTTCGTCGAGGCCTACACCTACCGGATGGGCGCGCACACCACCACCGACGACCCCACCCGCTACCGGCTCAGCGAGGACCTCGAGCACTGGAAGCTCAAGGACCCGATCCAGCGGGTCCGGGTCTACCTGGGCCGCAACGGCCTCGCCGACCAGGCCTTCTTCGAGGAGGTCGAGGCGGAGGCCGAGGCGCTGGGCGCCACCCTGCGCGACGGCTGCCGGGCGATGCCCGAGCCGCACATCCTGGACGTCTTCGACCGGGTGTACGCCGAGCAGACCCCCGAGCTCGCCGCCCAGAAGGCCGAGTACGCCGGCTACCTCGACACCTTCGAGGGGGCGACGGCATGAGCCACCCCAAGCTGACCCTGGCCAAGGCCCTCAACGCCGGCCTGCGCAAGGCCATGGAGGCCGACGCGAAGGTGCTCGTCATGGGCGAGGACGTCGGCAAGCTCGGCGGCGTCTTCCGCATCACCGACGGTCTGCAGAAGGACTTCGGCGAGGACCGGGTGATCGACTCCCCGCTGGCCGAGTCCGGCATCATCGGCACCGCCGTCGGGCTCGCGATGCGCGGCTTCCGGCCGGTCTGCGAGATCCAGTTCGACGGCTTCGTCTACCCCGCCTACGACCAGATCGTCAGCCAGGTCGCCAAGCTGCACTTCCGCAGCCAGGGCAAGGTGCCGATGCCGATGGTCATCCGGATCCCGTTCGGTGGCGGCATCGGCGCGGTCGAGCACCACTCGGAGTCCCCCGAGGCGCAGTTCGCGCACACGCCGGGGCTCAAGGTCGTGGCCTGCTCCAACCCGGTCGACGGCTACTGGATGCTGCAGCAGGCCATCGCCCACGACGACCCGGTGATCTTCCTGGAACCCAAGCGGCAGTACCACGCCGACAAGGCCGAGATCGACCTCGACGCCACCCCGGACCCGCTCTTCTCCTCGCGGATCGTCCGGGCCGGCACCGACCTGACCCTGCTGGCCTACGGCCCCATGGTGAAGGTCGCACTCGCCTCCGCGGAGGCCGCCGCCGGCGAGGGCAAGAGCGTGGAGGTCATCGACCTGCGCACCCTCTCGCCGCTCGACCTGGCTCCGGTCTTCGACTCGGTCCGCCGGACCGGGCGGGCCGTGGTCGCCCACGAGGCGCACACCAACCTCGGTATGGGTGCCGAGATCGCCGCCCGGATCACCGAGGAGTGCTTCTACTCGCTGGAGGCGCCGGTGCTGCGCGTCGGCGGCTTCGACACCCCCTACCCGCCTGCGCGGGTGGAGGAGGAGTGGCTGCCCGACCTCGACCGGGTGCTGGACGCCGTCGACCGATCGCTGGGGTTCTGACATGGCTGTGCAGGAGTACAAGCTGCCCGACGTGGGCGAGGGCCTGACCGAGGCCGAGATCGTCACCTGGCGGGTCAAGGAGGGCGACGTCATCAAGGTGAACGACGTCGTCGTCGAGATCGAGACCGCGAAGTCGATCGTCGAGCTGCCGTCGCCGTACGCCGGCACCGTCACCGGCGTGCTGGTGCCGGAGGGCGAGACGATCCCGGTCGGCACGCCGATCATCGCCGTCGACGACGGCACGGCCGCCCCGGCCGCAGCTGCCCCGGCGGAGATCGACCTGTCCAACCCGTCGGCCGGCAGCGAGAACGCGACGCTGGTCGGCTACGGTCCGAAGTCGGGGGCGGCGCTGCGCCGTGCCCGCCGCGGCCCGGCGACCGCGCCGACGCTGGCCGGGTCCGCCGCCCAGATGCAGGTGCAGGGCGTCTTCGAGCAGCCGGGCGGTACGACGACCACGGAGGTCGTGGAGGCCGACGAGGCTCCCGTGCCGTCGGTGTCCGCCCGCAAGCTGGCCGACGCGCCGGCCCGGCCGACCAACTCCTGGTCGGTCGGCGGGGTGCTCGCCAAGCCGCCCGTACGCCGTCGGGCCAAGGAGCTCGGCGTCGACCTGCGGGAGGTCACCCCGTCGGGCCCCGGCAACGTGGTCACGCTGGCCGACGTCGACGCGCACGCCTCCGGGGCGGTTGCCGTGGCGGGCGACGGAGGGGCCGCCGGGTCGAGGCCCCCGTCGACCTCCGTCGTCGGCACCCTCGAGGACCGTCGCGAGCCGATCAAGGGCGTCCGCAAGATGATGGGCCAGGCGATGGTGGACTCCGCGTTCACCATCCCCCACGTCACCGAGTGGATCACCGTCGACGTCACCCGCACGATGCGGTTCGTCGAGCGGCTCAAGGCCGACCGGGCGTTCGCCGACGTCAAGGTCTCGCCGCTGCTGGTGATGGCCCGGGCGGTCACCCTGGCGATGCGTCGTACGCCGGAGGTCAACGCGCGCTGGGACGAGCAGGCGCAGGAGATCGTCTTCTCCGGGTCGGTGAACCTCGGCATCGCCGCGGCTACCCCGCGCGGCCTGGTGGTGCCGAACGTGAAGGGCGCCGACGCGCTGTCCCTGCACGACCTCGCCGCCGCGCTGACCGAGCTCGCCGGGACGGCCCGGGAGGGCCGCACCCAGCCGGCCGAGATGGCCGGGGGGACGTTCACGATCACCAACGTGGGCGTCTTCGGGGTCGACGCGGGCACGCCGATCATCAACCCGGGCGAGTCCGCGATCATCGCGTTCGGTGCGGTCCGGCCGACGCCGTGGGTGCACAAGGGCAAGGTCAGGGTCCGGGACGTCACGACCCTGGCGCTGTCCTTCGACCACCGGTTCATCGACGGCGCCAAGGGCTCGCAGTTCCTCGCCGACGTCGCCGCCATCCTCGAGGACCCCGCCTCCGCCCTGCTCTTCTGACCTCGAGCTAGCCCCGCCCTCCTCGTTGAGTGGGCGCGGGTTTCGGGTTGAGATGGCGCGCGTTCGCGGTTGAGTGGGCGCTCGTTCCGCACCGCCGAAACGCGCGCCCACTCGACGTGGAACGCGCGCCCACTCAACGGGCGCGGCGCGCCTGGAGCTTCGCCACCAGCGGGACCGAGCGCATCGCCAGCGCCATGACCGGCGCGGGCACGAACCGCGTCGTCGGCCGGCGCCGGTGCAGCAGGGCGTCGGTGCCGCCGTCGACGAAGACCAGCGAGCCCACCAGCAGGCTGGCCTCCTCCGACAGCAGGAATGCGACCAGCCGGGCGACCTCCTCGGGCTGCCCCGGCCGCCGCAGCGCGGTCGGGTAGGAGTCGGCGAACCCGCCGAAGACCGGGTCGCGGCGGAGCCCGTCGGTCATCGGTGTGGCGATGAGCCCGGGGGCGACCCCGTTGACGCGGATGCCGGCGCCGACCCAGTCCGCCGACGTACCGCGGCTGCGCGCCCACCACATCAGCGCGGCCTTGGTCGCGGGGTAGACGAGCACCGAGTGCCGCCGGGCGGCCTTGGCGCGGGCCGCCTCCTCGCCGTCGTCCAGGCAGGCCCGGGTGACGTCGACCGCCCAGCCGGGCTGCGAGGTCACCGAGTTGGAGGAGATCAGCACGACGGCTGCCGGCTCACCGGCCGTGGCGGCGGCGGCGAGCAGCGGGCGCAGTCCCTCGAGCAGCTCGACGGTGCCGAAGTAGTTGACCGAGACGACCAGGGCCGGGTCGACGCCGGTCAGCCCGGCGATGCCGGCACACGGGACGACGCCGTTGAGGCGGTCCCCGGCCAGCGCGGTGACCTGGGCGACGGCGTCGCGCCGGCCCTGTGCCGTGGACAGGTCGGCAGTGACGTCCGCGCCGGCCCGGTCGACGCCGATGACCCGGTGGCCGCGCTCGGCGAGCAGCGCCGCGGTGGCCCGCCCGATGCCCGAGGCCGAGCCGGTGACGACGTAGGTGCCCATCGGACCTCCAAAACGAGAACGTGTTCTAGGAAGCCTAGTCGAGCGGCGACCGCGCTGCGATGCTCGGGCCCGTGACCCTCCCCAAGACCGTGGCCGGCGTCGTGGACCGGATGCGCGCGATCGACGCGACGCTCCCCGCCACCGACGGCGTGGCCGTCTTCAACCGGATGTACCTGACCGTCACCGAGACCATCGACGGGCTCCTGCGCTCCGGCGGACCGGCGTTCCACGACCCCGGACTGATGGCTGACCTCGACGTGCGCTTCGCCGGCCTCTGGCTCGCGGCGTACGACGCCCCCGCGGGCCGTCGCGCACGCTGCTGGCGACCCCTCTTCGAGGCCCGGTACGACGGACGCCAGCCCCTGCAGTACGCGCTGGCGGGCATGAACGCCCACATCGAGCACGACCTGCCGCTGGCCGTCGTGGACACGTGCCGCGCACATCGTCGCTCGGTCGAGGACCCGGCGGTGCACGCCGACTTCCTGGCCGTGAACGCCGTGCTCGCCCAGGTCGAGGCCGACGTACGACGCTCGCTGCTCGACGACCTGGCCCGCGAGGCCGACGAGCTCGTCGGGCCGGTGGTGCACCTCGCCAGCTGCTGGAACATCGAGCGTGCCCGCGACATCGCCTGGGTCACGGCCGAGACGCTGTACTCGCTGCGGCACCTCGAGGTCCTCCGCGCCGCGCACCTCGAGGCGCTCGACCGGACCGTCGGGATGACCTCCCGCATCCTCCTCACCCCGCTCACCTGACCCGGTCGAGTGGGCGCCCGTTTCGGGTCGAGTGGGCGCGCGTTGTGGGCTGTGCAGAACGCGCGCCCACTCAACGGGGAACGCGCGCCCACTCAACGGGGAACGCGCGCCCACTCAACGGGTCAGGGGGCGTCGGCGATCCTGACCAGGCCGACGAGGGTGGCGACGTAGAGCGCGCGGTCGGGGCCGAGGTAGATCGCGGCGTAGTGGTTGTTCCAGGCGGGACCCGTGCCGGTGAGGCGGCGCCAGGCGGTGCGGCCGGTGCGGACGTCGACCGCGGTGAGGTACCACGGGTCCTGGGTGACCCCCGGCGGCTTGGTGTAGGCGTAGAGCAGCCCGGTCCGCAGCGACACCTTGGCGACCGACGACGGTGCCGTCTCCTGCGAGGTCCACAGCGGTCCGCAGTTGCGCCGGGTCACCCCGACCCGTGCCAGCCCCGGCGTCGAGCTGGCGCCGAGCACGGTCTGCTGCGGACCGCCGTACCCGTAGTTGTTCTCGGCGATCACGCTGCCGCCCACCGCGATGATGCTGTTCTCGGTGGCGCTGGCCCCGGGCGCGAACACCGGCACCGAGCAGACCCGGCGCCCGGTGTCGCGCCGGTAGGAGACCACGCGCATCCGCGGGTCGGCGTTGTCGGTGATCACGACCAGGTCCGAGCCGACCAGCGTCGGTGTGGTGCCCGAGCCCTGCGAGAGCTGGCCGGGCTTCTGGACCGAGCCTCGGTCGTAGGCCCGCCGCCAGGTCACCCGCGGTGCTCCGGTCCGGCCGGCGTCGAACCGGTACAGGGCGTGGTCGGAGACCACGAACACCCCGCCGGTCTCGTCGGTGGCGAACGAGTTCACGATCCGCTCGCCGGGCAGCCGCCGGCTCCGGACCCGCCCGCTGGTCCGGTCGACCGTGCCGACGCCGCCCTCCTGGGTGACGAACCAGATCCGGCCCGACCAGTCGGGCAGCAGCGCGATCAGGCAGTCGCCGGTCGGCAGGGCGGAGGTGACGTCGTAGTCCTTGACCAGCCGGAAGGCATCCCCGGTCCGGGCGACCACCCAGATGTGCCCGTCCGTGGTCTCGACGACGGCGCGGCCGCGCTGGTCGAGGTAGAAGTACGCCCCGCCGCAGAGGTCCTGCAACGGGCTCGTGCTCGACGCCTTGCGGCCCGGGAGGGCGAACGAGGCCAGGCTCTCCAGCGTGTCCGGGTCGATGAGCCGCAGGTTCGGCCCCTGCAGGTTGCCGCACAGCGCCACGATCCGCCCGTCGGCGGCGAAGGTCAGGGTCGCGCACTCCTCCACGCCGTACGTCGCGCTGCTGACGCGGAGGTCGACTCCGCGCGGCCCGCCGCCGGCGTACGCGTCGGTGGCGTAGGCGTCGTTGTGCATGGAGTTGGTCCCCGGCGGGGCGAGGAACGGGTGCCGTGGGACGGTCGGGGACGCGATGGGCCGGTCGACCACGGCCGACCCCGCGAACGAGGGGACGGTCAGGTCAGCCGGGCCCGGCGGGATCGGGACGACGAGCCCGGCCGCCGTGGCGGGGAGGGCGGCCAGGGCGAGAGCGGCTGCCGCGACCAGGCCGAGGACCGTACGACGTGGATGCATGCATCTGCCAACGACCGATGTCAGTCCGCGTCACGGAAACGAGCGCCCACTCAACCCGGAACGAGCGCCCACTCAACGTGAAACCGGCGCCCACTCAACGTGAAACGGGCGCCCACTCAACGTGAAACGGGGGCCCACTCAACGGGGGTGAAGGTCCTTGGTGAGGAGGGTGACGCGGTGGGAGGGGTCGCCGAGCCGGCCGACCTCGGTGTAGCCGCGGGCGGCGTGGAAGGCGAGCGAGCCCGGGTTCGGCGGCTCCAGGTTGACCTCGAGGGCCATCCGGCCGAAGGGGGCGGCGACGCGTTCGATCTCGTCGTACACCTGGCTGCCGACGCCCCGGCGGCGCACCGACGGCTCGAGGACGATGCGGTCCAGGTAGTAGAAGTCGTCGTACCGCTCGCCGAACCAGCGGTAGTTCTCCGAGTCGTACGACGACCCGGGTGCGAAGGTGAGGACGAAGCCGCCGAACGCGCCGTCCACCTCGATGACCCCGGCTCGGTGGGCCAGACCACGCAAGACCAGCAGGCGCTCCTCGTCCAGCGGGGCGAGCAGCTCGACGTTGGCCTCGTTGAGGGCCAAGGCCCTGGGCACATCGTCCTGACCAAAGGTCCTGATTCGCACCAAAGGGGACGCCGATTCAGCGTTCTGGTCCATGCCGGAGAGCATGCCAGTACGGTTTCCGAGGCGCCCGGGACGGGTCCGGCGAAACCTCTCTGATCGGCCTCGAACGCGGGCTCCTGAGAGAAACGCCCGAATGAGTTTGGTCCGGTTCAGACCGATTTCGGTGTCCTAGCCTGGAAGCGTTACTGGACGTTCGGAAGGTCGTTGAAGCGGCATCGAGGGGCACGGAAGCCGCGCACCGACACCACGGACCTGGACGGGGACTCGCATCATGGAACTGCTCGACATCACGCTCACCCGGCTGCAGCGACGCAACCGAGCCGCCTTCGTGCACCGCTCGGAGATCGCCGGCCGGCGGGACCTCGTCCCCGGGGAGAAGGTCGTCCTCCGCGACGAGGAGGGCGAGTACTACGCCGGCACCGTCATCGACCGGATGGACGAGTCCGACGACCCCCGCTTCCTGGTCAACGTCGGCGTCCGCCTCCCCGAGGAGTACGCCGTCCGCCGGCTCAGCGCCGCCGCGAACGCCGAGACCCGTGCCCAGCTCGCCGAGGCCGTCACCGCCGACACCGAGATCCAGGAGCTGCTCGACCTGCTCGGCGAGGCCCGGGCCCTGATGGCCGGCGCCTCGATCCCGGCCCAGCGCCTCGCCCGCTGACGACGCCGCGCCTCGACCGCTGACCGAGTCGGGACGCGCCCTGCCGAGGCGGGACACGCCTCTGCCCCGTTGTCCCTGGTCGCCGGGACACGGGGCCCGGCACCGTCTGGTCATCGCCGGAGCAGACGCTCCGGCCCCAGACCGGAAGGCCACCACCATGACCAGCTCGATCACCACCACCAACCTCGTCCGCTCGGACCTCGACCGTCCTGACCGGGAGGAGGTGATCCCCCCGGCCCGCGCGAGGCGGCTGTGGGCCCTCAGCGGCCTCGGCGCCGGACTCCTCGGCGCCGGCACGGTCGTCACCTCCTCGATGGTCGACGTCGTCTACCGCGCCGAGTTCGACGGCACCACCGACGGCGTCGCCGAGGCGCTCCGCGACAAGGCCGGCGTCCTCTTCGCGTTCCACAGCATCACCGTGCTCGGCGCGGTCCTGCTCGTCGTCTTCGCAGCCGGGCTCCACCGCCGGCTCCGCGTCGGCGCGGGGGACTCGGTCGCTCCCCTCGTGGCCTTCGGTGGCCTCCTCGGTACGGCGGTCGTCTCGGTGCTCGCCTCCGGGCTCGACACCGAGCTGATGATGCCGCTGGCCGCGCAGGACGGTCCCGTCGTCCCCGACTCGACCGCGTCCTTCTACAACACCTGGGTCGGCACCATCCCCTGGGTCTGGGTGCTCGCGGGTCTCGCGGGCCTCGCCGTCTACTCGGTCAGCCGCCAGGGGGCGGTCCCGCGCTGGCTCGGGCGCTACGGCCTGGTCCTCGGCGGGCTCACCGTCGTCCTGGGCGTCTCGCCCCTGCAGTACATGGCGGCCGTGCCCGGGGTGCTCTGGCTGGTCGGCTCGTCGCTGGGCCTGCTCCTCGGCGACCGGGCGTACCGTTCCACGAACGGCTGAGCATCCCGACGAGGACACGGCATGACGACCTCCACCAGCGTCGGCCCGGCATCGACGATGCCGGGCCGGCGTCCTGCCCGTCGTACGGCGGTCGCCGGCTGGGCGACCCTCGCCCTGGGCGTCGCCCTGACCGTCCTCGCGCTGGGCATCGACCTGGCCGGTCCCGTCGACGGTCCCGGGCCCGAGCTGGCCGGCGGCTACGGCTCGCCGTACTGCCTGGCCGGCGTGGTGATCGCGGCCTGCGCCGTCGTGGTCCTCCGGCACGACGCCGGCCAGCGCTTCGGCTGGGCGTTGGTGGCGATCAGCCTGGTCTGGGCGTTCGACGGCTTCGCCGAGTCCTACGTCCGCCTCGCGGTCGGGTCGGACGAGGTGCGGGCCGGGGCGAACCTGGCGCTGTGGTACCTCAACCGCTTCGGCGCGGTCCTGCCGCTCTCCATCGCCGCGCTGCTGCTGATCTTCCCCACCGGACGCCTCCTCGACGGCTGGCTCGGCCGCCTGGGGCTCGTCGCCGCGCTCGCGATGGGGGTCGGGACCCTGCTGGCCCTGCTGCTCCCGGTGCCCGCCGACCACGTCGCCGTGGCCCTCCCGCCCGGCATCGACCTCGACCAGTGGACGCTCCCCGTCCCGGCCGCCACGGTCGACCGGCTGCTCCCGCTCAACGGCGTCCTCAACGTCGGTGGCGTCCTGGTCGCGATGGCCACCGCCATCGTCCGTCACCGGCGCGCGACCGGGGTCGAGCGCGCCCGGATGCGCTGGCTGGTCTGGGCGGTGCTGGTGATGGCGCTGGTCCTGGTGCTCGCCGCGTTCGCCGACATCGGCCCGGCTGCCGACGTCCTGGTCACCGGCGTCGCGGTCCTGCCGGTGGTGGCGATGACCGTCGGCGTCGTGCGCCCCGAGGTCGTCCCGGTCGAGGACCTGATCGTGCGCACCGCCGTCCTCGGCGCGGTCGCGCTGAGCCTCCTGGTCGTCGACCTGGCCGTCGTGGCCGTCCTGAGCGCAGTGCTGGGCGGCTCCCTGGACGACCGTCGCCTCGTCACGGTGGTGCTGCTGCTCACCGTGCTCGCCTACGGCCCGGTCCGCGGCCGCCTCGCGCAGGTCGTCCGCGGCTGGTTCCTCGGCACCCGCGGGCAGCGGTACGACGTGGTCGCCGGCCTCGCCGCCGGGCTGGAGTCGGCCGAGGAGGGGCCTGCCCAGCTCGCGACCGTGGCACGTGCGGTCGCCGACGCCTTCGGGGTCGGGTTCGTCGCCGTGGAGGTGGACCGACCCGGGGGCGAACGCCTCACCGCGGCGTACGGCACGCGCCCCCGCGAGGTGCGCACCCACCCGATCCGCTACCGCCAGGACGAGGTCGGCCGGGTGGTGCTCCCGGCCCGGGGGATGCGCAGCCGGCTCTCGCCGCAGGACGACCGGCTGCTGGGGGACCTGGTCCGGCAGGCCGCCACCGCGGCCCGGTCGACCCGCCTCGCCGAGGAGCTCCAGGCCAGCCGCGAGCGCCTCGTCACGGCGCGGGAGGAGGAGCGCCGCCGGATCCGTCGCGACCTCCACGACGGGCTGGGCCCGGCGATGGCCGGCATCGTCTTCCAGGTCGAGACCGCGCGCCTGCTCGTCGGCACCGACCCCGACCGGGCCGAGGAGCTGCTCACCACCGTCGGCCGCCAGGTGCAGGAGGCGGTCGGCGACGTCCGCCGGCTGGTGCACGAGCTGCGCCCGCCCGCCCTCGACGACCGTGGGCTGGTCGGGGCCCTCAGGCAGCTGGCCGAGTCGCTGCCGGTGGCGGTGCGGCTGGAGGCGGCCGACCTGGGACCGCTGCCCGCGGCGGTCGAGGTGGCGGCGTACCGGATCGTGGCCGAGTCGCTGACCAACGTGGTCCGCCACGCCGGGGCGTCGAGCGCCACCGTGCGCCTGGAGCGCACCGCGCAGGTCCTGACCGTGCGGGTCACCGACGACGGCGCCGGGATCCCCGACGACGCGGAGGTCGGGGTGGGCCTGCTGTCGGTGCGCGAGCGCGCAGCCGAGCTGGGTGGGTACACCGAGACCGAGTGCCCCGCGTCCGGTGGCACCGTCCTCCGCGCCGTCCTGCCCGTGGCGGACCCGACGACGCCCCAGGAGGCGCGATGACCGAGAACGGACCGATCAGGGTCGTGGTCGTGGACGACCACGCGATCGTGCGCGACGGGCTGGTCGCCCTGCTCGGGGCGATGGAGGCCACCGAGGTGGTCGGCGCTGCCGCCGACGGCACCGAGGCGCTGGCCGTGGTCGCCCGGCTCCGCCCCGACGTCGTGCTGATGGACATCCAGATGCCCGGCGGTCCGGACGGGATCGAGGTCACCCGACGGCTGACCGCCACCGGCGAGCAGGTGCGGGTGGTCATGCTGACGATGAGCGAGGACGACGAGACCGTGCTGAGCGCGATCCGCGCGGGCGCCTCCGGCTACCTGCTGAAGGGGTCGGGGGCCGAGGAGGTGGTCAGTGCGATCCGCTCCGCGCACGCCGGCGGGATGGTGTTCGGGGCCCGGCTGGCCGGCCGGGTCGCCCAGCTGTTCAGCGCCGCCGCCGAGCGCGGACCGTCCTCGGCGACCTTCGCGGACCTCACCGAGCGCGAGCGCGACGTCCTCGAACGGCTCGCCTCCGGGGCCAGCAACGACCAGATCGCGCGAGCCCTGTTCGTCTCCAACAAGACGGTCCGCAACACGGTCTCCGGCATCTACGCCAAGCTGCACGCCTCGGGGCGGGCCGAGGCGATCGTCAAGGCCCGGGAGGCGGGCTTCGGCCGGGGCTGAGCGCGTTCGGGCCCGTGACACGCACAGCAGGCTCACAGGGAACCAACAGACTGCACCGGGGCCGACCGGGCACTCTGGTCCCATGGCAACCTCCGCGACCGCCGAGCTGACCCGCCCCGACGGCACCCCCGTCCACGTCCTCGTCGTGGACGACGAGCAGAACATCGCCGAGCTGCTCGGCATGGCGCTGCGCTACGAGGGCTGGCAGACCACGCTGGCGTTCACCGGCACCAAGGCGGTCGCGGCGGCCAAGGACGTCCGGCCCGACGCGGTCGTGCTCGACATGATGCTGCCCGACATCGACGGGATGGCGGTCCTGAAGCGGCTCCGCGAGCACGCCCCCGACGTACCGGTGCTCTTCCTCACCGCACGGGACTCCGTCGAGGACCGGGTGGCCGGGCTGACCGCCGGAGGGGACGACTACGTCACCAAGCCGTTCTCCCTGGAGGAGGTCGTCGCCCGGTTGCGCGCCCTGATGCGCCGGGCCGGGGCGACCGCGCGCGCCACGAGCGCGGTGCTCACCGTCGGCGACCTGACCCTGGACGAGGACAGCCACGAGGTCACCCGGGCCGGCCAGGAGATCAGCCTGACCGCGACCGAGTTCGAGCTGCTCCGGTTCATGATGCGCAACCCCCGCCGGGTGCTCTCCAAGGCGCAGATCCTCGACCGGGTCTGGAACTACGACTTCGGCGGCCAGGCCAACGTCGTCGAGCTCTACATCTCCTACCTGCGCAAGAAGATCGACGCCGGGCGCGAGCCGATGATCCACACGATGCGCGGCGCCGGCTACGTGCTGAAGCCCGCCGAATGAGCGGGCGCCCCCGTCGGATCGTCCCCGCCACCCTGACCGGGCGGCTGGTGCTGACCGCGGTCGGCCTGGTCGCGGTGATCGGCTTCCTGGTCTCGGTGACCACGACCCTGGCGATGCGGCACTACCTGACCGGCCAGCTCGACGGCCAGGTCCGGCAGGGCGCCGAGCGCGCGACCCGGATGCTGCTCGGTCCCGGGCACGACGACCGCGACGGCGACGACGGCCCCTCTCCCCAGTTCGGTCTGGGCGACCAGGTCGACGCGCTCACCGCCGTGGTCACGGCCAGTGGCGCCACCACCGGAGGCCTGCTGACCCCCACCCAGGACGGGCCGGCCAGCCTCAGCGCGCTCTCCACCGGCGCCAAGAAGGAGCTCGCCTCCCTGACGCCCGGGAACCAGGTGCGGTCCGTCGACCTCGGCGCCGAGGGCCGCTATCGGCTGATCGCCCGGGACTACACCGTCAACGGACAGAAGGTCACCCTGGTCTCCGGGCTGCCCACCGACGCCGTCGACTCGGCGGTCACCAGCATCATGTGGTGGCAGCTGCTGCTCACCCTGGCCGGCGTCGGCATCGCCGCCCTGGTGGGGGAGCGGCTCGTCCGGCGCACGCTGACCCCGTTGCGCCAGGTCGCCGCCACCGCCCACGACGTCACCGAGCTGCCGCTCGACCAGGGCTCGGTCGGTGAGACCGCGCGGGTGCCGGAGGAGCTGACCGACCCGGCGACCGAGGTCGGCCAGGTCGGGGCGGCGCTCAACAAGATGCTCGGCCACGTCGAGTCCGCGCTCGACGCCCGGCACCAGAGCGAGCTGCAGGTGCGCCAGTTCGTCGCGGACGCCTCGCACGAGCTGCGCACGCCGCTCGCCACGATCATGGGGTACGCCGAGCTGGCCCGCCGGTCCCCGTCGTACGACGCGGGGCAGGCGCTGACGAAGGTCGAGGAGGAGGGCGTCCGGATGTCGGCGCTCGTCGAGGACCTGCTCCTGCTGGCCCGGCTCGACTCCGGGCGCCCTCTGGCCGAGGACGAGGTGGACCTGACCAAGCTCGCCCTCGAAGCGGTCGAGGCCGCCCGGGTGGTCTCCCGCGACCACCGCTGGCTGCTCGACCTGCCCGACGAGCCGGTCAGCGTCCGCGGCGACGAGCAGCGCCTCCACCAGGTGCTGACCAACCTGCTGGCCAACGCCGGTCGGCACACCCCTGCCGGGACGACGGTGACGATCGGGCTGCGGCCCACCGCGTCCGGCGCCGAGGTCACCGTGTCCGACGACGGTCCCGGCGTACCCGAGGAGCTGCAGGCCACGATCTTCGAGCGGTTCACCCGGGGCGACTCCTCGCGGACCCGCGACTCCGGCGGCGCCGGTCTGGGCCTGGCGCTCGTGCAGGCGATCGTGGCCGCCCACGACGGCACCGTCGGCCTGGAGTCCCACCCGGGCTCGACCCGCTTCACCGTCACCCTCCCCGCCTGACACACCCCGTTGAGTGGGCGCGCGTTTCAGGTTGAGTTGCCACCCGTTCCGGGTCGAGTGGGCGCGCGTTCAGAACGCGCGCCCACTGAACGTGAAACGCGCGCCCACTCAACGCGGAGCGCGAGACCGGCGTGAAACGCGCGCCCACTGAACGTGAAACGCGCGCCCATTCGACGTGAAACGCGCGCCCTCTCGACGCGGAGCGCGAGACCGGCGTGAAACGCGCGCCCACTGAACGGGGGTCAGACGGAGGGGGCGTCCTTCACGGCGCGGGCGGCACGGGCGTCGTACTCCTTGCGGACGGGGTTGTGCGAGGCGTCCACGAAGACCTTGTCGGCCTTCATCGCCTTGCTCATGGCCAGTCCGAGCCGGCGCGGCAGGATCTTGGTGGTCTTGAGCAGCGGGCCGGCCGACTTGGGCACGAAGACGCTGAGCCGCGGCTTCTCCAGCGCGTCGGCGATCCCGGCCGCCACCTCCTCGGGCGTGATCGACTTGAAGCCGGGCAGGTCGGGAACCCCGACGGAGAGCTCGGTGCGGACGATCCCGGGCATCACCATCGACACGTGCACCCCGTGAGGTGCGAGCTCCTGCTCGACCGCCTCGGAGAACCCGATCACCGCGCTCTTGGAGGCGCAGTACGTCGAGCCGCCGGCGATGCCGGCCCAGCCGGCCGTCGAGGCCAGGTTGACGATGTGGCCGTGGCCCTGGGCGACCATCCGGCGGGCCGCCTCGCGGGTGCCGGTGATGACGGCGCGCACGTTGATCTCGAGGATCTTCGCGGTCATCGCGTCGTCCTCCTCCAGCAGGGTGGCCAGCGGCATGATGCCGGCGTTGTTGACGACCACGTCGAGCCCGCCGAGCTTGTCGGTGACCTCGTCGAGGAACGAGGCGAAGCTCTTCGGGTCGGTGACGTCGAGCGCCACGGCGAGGGTGCCGCCGCCGATCCGGGTCGCGGTGGCCTCGGCCACGTCGAGGTCGAGGTCGCCGATGGCGACCTTCGCGCCGCGGCGGACGAGCTCGGTGGCGGTGGCGGCGCCGATGCCGCGGCCGCCTCCGGTGATGGCGACGACCTTGCCGGTGAGAGTCATGCGGGTTCCTTTCAGGAGGGGAGGCGTCGGAGCACGACGGGCAGTCCGTCGCTGGGGGTGGGGAGGCTGGTCATGTCCCAGCGCACCTCGTAGCCCTCGGGGACCTCGAGGCGGTAGGTGAGCAGGAGCCGGTGCAGCAGGGCCTTGACCTCGGCCCGGCCGAAGTTCATCCCGATGCACTTGTGCACGCCGCCGCCGAAGGGGACCGAGGCGAAGCGGTGCTGCTTCTCCTCGTGACGGACCAGGAAGCGCTCGGGGTCGAAGGTGTCCGCGGCGGCCCAGATGTCGGCGTTGAGGTGGGAGGCCCACCCCGAGACGCTGACCATGGTGCCCTTCGGCACGAAGTGGCCCGCCACGTCGGTGTCCTTGACGGTCCGCCGTGCCATCCCGGGCACCGGGGTGACCAGGCGCATCGCCTCGTGGAAGCAGGCGTCGAGGGTCTCGAGCTTCTCGGTGCCGGCCAGGTCCATCACGCCGTCGCCGTACGCCTGCGACTCCTCGCGGCAGCGCTCCTGCCACTCCGGGTGCTTGGCCAGGAAGTACGCCGTGGCCGTGGCGGTGATCGTCGAGGTGTCGTGCGCGGCCATCATCAGGAAGATCATGTGGCTGACGATGTCCTCGTCGCTGAAGCGCTGGCCCTCGTCGGTCTGCACCCGGCACATCACCGCGAAGAGGTCCTGGTCGTCCGAGGCCCGCTTGGCCGGGATCCGGCGGCGGAAGTAGTCCTCGAGCAGGGCACGGCTCCTCAGCCCCCGGCTCCAGCGCAGGCCGGGCACCGGGAACCGGACCAGGGACAGCCCGGCCCGGACGCAGTCCTCGAACGCGTCGCGGACCACCGCGGTCTCCTCGTCGTGGGGTGCCCCCATGAAGACGGCGGTGGCGATGTCGAGGGAGAGGTCCTTGACGCGCGGGTAGAGCTCGAAGGGGCGGTCGGTCTCCCAGGTCGGCACCCGGGCGTCGATCGTCTGCACGAGCAGGTCGAGGTAGGACTCCAGCCGGGGCCGGGTGAAGGCCTCCTGCATGATCCGCCGGTGCAGCAGGTGCTCCTCGCCGTCGAGCAGCATCAGGCCGCGCTTGAAGAACGGCCCGATGAACCAGGCCCAGCCGTCCTGGCTGAACGCCTTGTCCTTGTTGGTCAGCACCGCCTGGGTGGCCTCGGGCCCGATCACGGTGACCATCGGCATCCCGAACATGTTGGTCCACGACACCGGGCCGAAGCGGCGGTAGTGGTCCAGAGCCAGCGCCGGTCCCTGACGCATGAACAGCAGCGTCTTGCCGACCAGGGGCGGACCGGGCTCGCCGAGCACCGGCTTGAGGCCGGAGCCCGCGGGCGGCTCGGCGAGCGGGCCGGCCTTGCCGTGCACCTGCGCCATCGCCCGCTCGACCACGGCGTCGCCGGGGTAGGAGCCCATCGTGGGCCGGTGCCTCCGGGCCGACTCGAGCAGCCCGGTCACTCCGCTCATCAGAGCATCTTCCGGGTCAGGCCGAGCTTCCAGGACTTGTACGGCGCCTTCATCACCGGGGCGTCGACCAGGTATGACGGCCGCCGGAGCACGGCCTTGCGGTGGCTGAAGGTCTCGAAGCCCCAGCGCCCGTGGTAGGCGCCGTAGCCGGACTCGCCGACGCCGCCGAAGGGCAGCGAGGAGACGAAGATGTGCGCCAGCGCCTCGTTGACGCAGGCACCGCCCGACGAGGTCTCGGCGAGCACCTTGTCCGCGGTGGCGTTCGAGGCGGTGAAGACGTACAGCGCGAGCGGCTTGTCGCCGGCGTTGATGGCGGCGATCGGCTCGTCGACGTCGTCGAAGGCGAGCACGGGCAGCACCGGGCCGAAGATCTCCTCGCCCATCACCGCCGACTCCGGCTTCACGTTGCGCAGCACGGTCGGGGCGACGTACCGGCCCTCCACGTCGACCTGCCCGCCGCAGACCAGGTCGTAGCCGCCGGCGTCCAGCAGGGTCCCGATCCGGGCGGTGTGGCGGGAGTTGACGACCCGGCCGTAGTCGGGGCTGGTCCGGGGGTCCGCGCCGTACCGGCTGCGGATCTCCTTCTCCAGCAGGGCGACGAAGCGCTCCTCGACGCTGCGGTGCACCCAGACGTGGTCGGCGGCGATGCAGGTCTGGCCGGCGTTGGACCACTTGGCGAAGGCGATCCGGCTGGCCGCGAGCTTGAGGTTGGCGTCCTCGGCGATGATCACCGGCGACTTGCCGCCCAGCTCCAGGGTGACCGGGGTGAGGTGCTTCGCGGCGGCCGCAGCCACGATGCGCCCGACCGTGCCGTTGCCGGTGTAGAGGATGTGGTCCCAGCGCAGCTCGAGCAGGGCCGTGGTCTCCGCGACGCCGCCCTCGACGACGGCGACCGCGTCGGGGTCGACGTACAGCGGGAGGAGCCGGGCGATCGCCGTGGACGTGGCCGGCGCGACCTCCGACGGCTTGCAGACCACGGTGTTGCCGGCGGCCAGGGCGGCGGCGAGCGGGGTGAGGAGCAGGTGCACCGGGTAGTTCCAGGGCGAGATGATCAGCACGGTGCCCAGCGGCTCCCGCACGATCGAGGCCTTGCCGGGCTTGAGGATCCACGGCACGCCGGCGCCCTCGGGTCGCATCCACGCCCGCACGTGCTTGCGGCAGTCCTCCACCTCGCGCCGGGTGGCGGCCAGGTCGCCCGCCCACGCCTCGAAGAACGGCTTGCCCAGGTCGGCGGCCAGCGCCTCGGTGAGCTCGGTCTCGCGCTCGGTCAGCAGCCGGGCGAGCCCGTCGAGCTGGGCCTCGCGCCACGCCGCGTCCCGGGTGACCCCGGAGGCGTACGTCGCCCGCAGGCGGGCCAGCACGTCGGCCACGCCGGGGACGCCCGAGAGGACCGTCGTCTCGGCGGGGACCTGCTCGGTGTCGACCTGACTCATCCGACCTCCTGGGACGGGACCTGGGGGACGTGGCGTCCCGCGGAACACTGACGATGACAGTGACAGTGTGACTGTCAGTGTGCATGTCAGAGTGCCCGTTGGAGCCGCTCGCGGCAAGGGTTCTCAGCATGTGGCAGGCGCCACTGTCAGATTCCCACGGATCGCGCCCGTGATCCAGGCCTCACAGGTACGGCACAGCCGCAGCCGAGTCCCCGCCCACGTGCCCGCCCGACCGTGGAGCCATGACCAGTACGACGCTTCCCGACGCACCCTCCGCCGCCCCGAACCGCCTGCCCGAGCCGCCGCCGGGCCCGGTCCCGCTCGGCGAGGCCGAGCGGCCCCGCTGGGCCCGTCCCGCGCTGGCCGTGCTCCTCCTCGCCACGGCCGGCCTCTACCTGTGGGACCTCTCCGCCTCCGGCTGGGGCAACTCCTTCTACGCCGCCGCCGTCCAGGCCGGCTCGGACTCCTGGAAGGCCTTCTTCTTCGGGGCCTCCGACGCCGCCGCGTCCATCACGGTCGACAAGACCCCGATGTCGCTGTGGGTGATGGCCCTCTCGGTGCGCGTCTTCGGCCTCTCCTCCTGGAGCATGCTGGTGCCGCAGGCCCTGATGGGGGTCGCCTCGGTCGGTCTGCTCGCCCACACCGTCCGCCGGGCCACCGGCTCCCACGGGGCCGGCCTGCTCGCGGGCGTCGTCCTGGCCACCACCCCGGTCGCCGCGCTGATGTTCCGCTTCGACAACCCCGACGCGCTGCTGGTGCTCCTGCTCGTCGGCTCGGCCGCCGCCACCCTGCGCGGCGTCGAGCTGGCCACCCCGGAGACCTCGAAGCGCGCGCTGCGCTGGCTGGTCCTGGCCGGTGCGCTGGTCGGGTTCGCGTTCCTCACCAAGATGCTGCAGGCCTTCCTGGTGCTCCCCGTCTACGTCCTGGTGTACGCCGTCGAGGCGCGCCTGGGCTGGGGTCGCAAGCTGGGCCACCTGCTCGCCGCCTTCGCCGCGATGGTCGTCGCCGCCGGCTGGTGGATCGCGCTGGTCGAGTTCTGGCCCGGCACCCGCCCCTACATCGGCGGCTCGCAGACCAACTCGATCCTCGAGCTGACGCTGGGCTACAACGGCTTCGGCCGGCTCACCGGCAACGAGACCGGCTCGGTCGGCGGCGGTGGCCAGAACGGCACCGGCATGTGGGGCGAGACCGGTCTGCTGCGGATGTTCGACAGCGAGATCGGCGGCCAGATCTCCTGGCTGCTCCCCGCTGCCCTGCTGCTCCTGGGCGCCGGCGTCGTCCTCACCGCCCGCCGCCCCCGCGGCGACCGCGTCCGCGCGGGTCTGATCGTGTGGGGCGGGTGGCTGCTCGTCACCGGTCTCACCTTCAGCCTGATGGCCGGCATCTTCCACGCCTACTACACCGTCGCCCTCGCGCCGGCCGTCGGCGCGGTGGTCGGCATCGGCGGGCACCTGCTCTGGCAGCGCCGGCACGAGGTGGTCGCCGGTCTCGTCCTGTCCCTGACCGTCGCGGCCAGCACCGCGTGGGCGTTCACGCTGCTGACCCGCTCGGCCGACTTCGTCCCGTGGCTGCGCTGGGCGGTCCTCGTGGTCGGCCTCGGCTCCGCCCTGGCGCTGGCGCTCGCGTCCTTCCTGCCCCAGGTCGCCACCCGGGTCGCCGTCGGCGCCGCCCTGGTGGCCGTGCTCGCCGGCCCCACGGCGTACACCCTCGACACCGTCACCACCCCGCACACCGGCTCGATCCCGACCGCGGGTCCGAGCACGGGCACCGGGTTCGGCGGCCCCGGCGGAGGCTTCGGCGGCCCGCCGCCCGGCGTCACCCAGAACGGCACGGGCACGACCCAGAACGGCACGGGCACGACCCAGAACGGCACGGGCCCCGGCGCGATGATGGGCGGTGGCGCCGCGGGCGGCCTGCTCAACGGCAGCACGCCCTCCGACGAGATGGTCGCGCTGCTGATGCAGGACGCCGACCAGTACACCTGGGTCGCGGCCACCGTCGGCGCCAACACCGCGTCGGGCTACCAGCTGGCCACCGAGCGCTCGGTGATGCCGATCGGCGGCTTCAACGGCACCGACCCCAGCCCGACGCTCGCCGAGTTCCAGGCCTACGTCGACGCCGGTGAGATCCACTACTTCATCGCCGGCGGAGGCTTCGGCGGAGGCTTCGGTGGCGGACCCGGACCGAACAGCACCACCTCGACCAGCAGCTCGATCAGCACCTGGGTGGCGGCCACGTTCTCCTCTACCACGGTCGACGGGGTCACGGTCTACGACCTGACCTCTCCGCTCAGCAGCAGCTCCACCGACGGCGGTGCGTCGTGACGGCCACCCTCGGACCGGTCCCGACCCAGGACCTCGACGAGCTGCCGGTGCGGCAGGGTCGGCGCCACGACACCGGCCTCGCCCTGGACGTCGTCATCCCGGTCTTCAACGAGGAGGCGGCGCTCGGCCCCTGCGTCGAGCGGCTGCTCGGCCACCTGGACGCGCTGCCCTACTCGTTCCGGGTGACCATCGCGGACAACGCCAGCACCGACGCCACCCCCGCGGTGGCGCGGCGGCTGGAGGAGGTCCACCCGGAGGTCACCTACCGGCGGCTCGAGCTCAAGGGCCGCGGCCGGGCACTCAAGGAGGCGTGGTCCGGCAGCGACGCCGAGGTCCTGGTCTACATGGACGTCGACCTCTCCACCGACCTCGCTGCGCTGCTGCCCCTGGTGGCGCCGCTGCTGTCGGGCCACTCCGACCTGGCCATCGGGACGCGGCTGGCCCGGGGCTCCCGGACGGTCCGCGGGCCCAAGCGCGAGGTCATCTCGCGGGGCTACAACCTGCTGCTCCGCGGCACGCTGCGGGCCCGGTTCTCCGACGCCCAGTGCGGGTTCAAGGCGATCCGCGCCGACGTGGCCGAGGAGCTGCTGCCGCTGGTCGAGGACGACGCCTGGTTCTTCGACACCGAGCTGCTGGTGCTGGCCGAGCGGGCCCGGCTGCGCATCCACGAGGTGCCGGTCGACTGGGTCGACGACCCGGACAGCCGGGTGGACCTGGCCCGCACGATCACCGACGACCTGCGCGGCATCTGGCGCCTCGGCGTCTCGCTCCTGCGCGGCACCGTCCCGCTGGAGACGGTCCGCGCCCAGCTCGGCCGGACCTCGCTGGCCGCGGGCACGGGTCGGCTGGGCAGCCAGGTCGGCATCTTCGCGGTCGTCGGAGTGCTCTCCACCCTCGCGTACGGGGTGCTCTTCCTGGTGTTCCGGCAGTGGATGGACGCCCAGGTGGCCAACGCCGCCGCGCTGGTGTGCACGGCCGTGGCCAACACCGCCGCCAACCGCCGGTGGACCTTCGGGGTCCGCGGCAGCGACTCCGCCGTACGGCACCAGCTGCAGGGGCTCGCCGTCTTCGGCTTCGGCCTGGCGGTCACCAGCGGGTCGCTGCGGCTGGTCGAGCCCCTGCTCGGCGGCCTGCACCCGACCTGGGCCCGGCTGCTCGAGGTCAGCGTGCTGACGCTGGCCAACCTCGTGGTGACGGTCACCCGGTTCGTCGCGATGCGGTCCTGGATCTTCCGCCGGACCACCGTCGAGGAGCCGCTCGCCGACGCTGCCTGAGCGGGCGTGGCCAGGGTCACGTCCGGCAAAGGGAAGAAATCCTCCCCAGCAGCCGTGCCGGTCGACCACCTCCGGCTGGTCGACCGGCACGACACCGTCTCCGTGGGCGAGCGCACCCGCCGCCCGTCCGCCCCCTCCCCGACCAGCCACCTGCTCGCCGGTGACACGCTCACCGTCGCCCTGGACGGCGTGCTGCGGCACGCGGTGGTCGTCGCGGTCCTACCGCACCGGGTCGTCGTGGAGGTCCACGACCGCGAGCACGGCACCGCGAGCATCGGCATGGTCGAGGCCGACGAGCTCTGGGGCTTCGACGTCCCGGTCGCCCGGGTGCAGGTCACCCGCACCCTGACCGTGCGCGAGCTCAACCCCTAGGGCTGCGGCACGCCGGTCAGGCGACGCCCGTGCTCCGGCGCGCCGTACGACGGGCGCCGCGGCCGACACCCCAACGCCCGCCCTGGGCGGCCGCGGCGACGGCGTCGGTGGCGAAGCCGGCGATCTCCTTGACCGCCGCCCGGCTCTCCGGCGTCAGGTGCGCCAGCACCGGGAACGCGTGCACCTGGCCCTCCCAGATCTGCAGCGAGCACGGCACGCCGGCCTCGTCGAGGCGGTGCGCCATCACCTCGGCGTCGACCCGGAGGACCTCCGACTCGGCCGCGATCAGCAGCACCGGCGGGAGCCCGGCGAGGTCGGCGTTGACCGGGGAGTGGTGCAGCTCCGGCGCGGAGCCCACGACCTTGTGGCCCAGCTGCTTGATCCGGCGTGCAGGGATGTAGGCGTCCCGGCGGGCGTTGCGGTGGGCGGCCTTGGCGGTGTGGTCGAGGTCGAGCAGCGGCGAGATGCCGACGATGCCCGCCGGACGGCCCAGCCGGCTGTCCCGGATCCGCAGCGCGGCTGCGAAGCTCAGGAAGCCGCCCGCGGAGTCGCCTGCGATCACGATGCGGTGGTCGGCGAACCCGTTGCGGACCATCCAGGCGTAGGCGTCGACCGCGTCGCTGATGCTGTCCTCGAGGCGGTGCCGGGGCAGCTGGCGGTACTCCACGGAGAGCACGGACATCCCGGTCCGGTGGGCGAGGCGCTCCACGATCCGCCGGTGCGTGCCGAGACCGCAGAAGAGGAACGCGCCGCCGTGCAGGTAGAGGATCGCGCCGTCGCTGGTCGGGCCGTCCAGCGGCGTCACCAGCTCGCCGCGCCAGTGCCGGCCCAGGATCGGGCGGTGCACGGTGTGCGAGAGCCGGGGCAGCCGGGCCACGCCGCGGTCCAGGTACGGCGCGATCACCGTGGTCGGGAAACCCATGGGCATGTAGCGCAGCAGCGGTCGGGCGACCAGCCTCGCTGCGGCGTGCACGGCGCCTGACCGGCGGCTCGTGCCCACGCGGTGCTCGATCATCGAGCCACCTCCTGAAGGGAAAACCCGAATGAACATCGGGTAAGCCCGACGGAATCTAGTAGCAGTGAAGCGTCCACGGCAGTGGCCACGTGGACTTTTCTTGCAGTTTCAAGGATTGGTTCGATCCAAACGCCGAATCGCCGACCCGCACCCCGTCCGTCCGGGTCACCTGGGTGCTGGTCCGGACGGGGCACGCCGCGCCGGCGCCCGTAGGCTGCACGCCATGAGCGCCTCCGACCTGAACATCCCGGCCGCCCCCGTGATCGAGGGCGCCGAGCACCTGCACTCGGGCAAGGTCCGCGACCTCTACCGGCTCGCGGACGGGACCCTGCTCATGGTCGCCAGCGACCGCATCTCCGCCTACGACTTCGTGCTGTCCACCCCGATCCCGGACAAGGGCGAGATCCTCACCCGGATGTCGCTGTGGTGGTTCGACCGCCTCACCGACCTGGTGCCCCACCACGTGCTCTCCACCGACGTGCCCGAGGCGGTCCGGGGGCGCGCGGTGATCTGCGAGGAGCTGGCCATGTTCCCCGTCGAGTGCGTCGCCCGCGGCTATCTGACCGGCTCGGGACTGCTGGACTACCGGGCCACCGGCGAGGTGTGCGGGATCGCGCTGCCCGACGGCCTCGAGGACGGGAGCAGGCTGGAGACACCGCTGTTCACCCCGGCCAGCAAGGCCGCTGTCGGCGACCACGACGAGAACGTCTCCTACGCCGCGGTGGCCGCCGAGATCGGCGAGGCACGGGCCGCCGAGCTGCGCGACCTGACCCTGGCCGTCTACGCGCGCGCCGAGGGCATCGCGCGGGAGCGGGGCATCATCCTGGCCGACACCAAGCTCGAGTTCGGCGCCAGGGCCGACGGCACCGCCGTGCTGGGCGACGAGGTGCTCACCCCCGACTCCTCCCGCTTCTGGCCGGCCGACCAGTGGCAGCCGGGCCGCCCGCAGGCGTCGTACGACAAGCAGTTCGTGCGGGACTGGCTCACCACACCGGCCAGCGGCTGGGACCGCCACTCCGGGGAGGCGCCGCCGCCGCTGCCCGACGAGGTCGTCGCCCGCACCCGCGACAAGTACGTCGAGGCCTACGAGCGGCTCACCGGCGAGGTCTTCTGATGCCGGGGACGACGCCGCAGCCCACCCGCTGGGACGCCACCCTCTTCGTGGCCGCGCCGCGGCCGGCCGTCTTCGCCTACCTGGCCGACCCGGCCCACCGGCCGGAGTGGCAGGCCAGCCTCAAGCGGGTCGACCTGCTCGACCCCGGGCCGCCCCACGTCGGACAGCGCTGGGTCGACCACCTCCGCGGCGGGGCGTCGTTCGAGCTGCGCATCACCGAGCTCGTCCCCGACGAGGTCTGGGCCGAGCAGGGGCGGACCGGTCCGGTCGACGCCGAGGTGACCCTGCTCTTCGCCGACGCCGTCCGCGACGGCCGGGCCGGCACCGAGGTGCGGATCCTGGCCCGGGTGCGCGGCCGGCGGGCCGCCAAGCCGCTCGGCTGGGCGGCCACGGCGGTGATGGCCGGCCTGGTCCGCGTGGACCTGCCCCGCGTCGCCCGGATCCTCGAGGGTCGCTGACCGGAGCCCTCGCCGCGGGGGAACGCGTCCTTCCTCGCCGTACGCCGGGCGGCTAGGTTTGCGCCAGACCCGACCCAGACCACCGTCACCCCCTCGGAGGCCGCCGTGCTCAACCTGTCCGTGCTGCTCGAAGACAGCGCCCGCAAGCACCCCACGCGAGACGCGGTGGTCCTCGGCGACCTGCGGCTGACCTACGCCCAGGTCGACGCGTTCGCCAACCAGGTGGCGAACCTGCTGGTCTCCCGCGGCATCCGGAAGGGCGACAAGGTCGCGCTGAGCTGCCCGAACCTGCCGTACTTCCCTCCTCTCTACTACGGCATCCTCAAGACCGGCGCCGTGGTGGTCCCGCTCAACGTGCTGCTCAAGGGCCGTGAGATCGCCTACCACCTCAACGACTCCGAGGCGAAGGCCTACTTCTGCTTCGAGGGCACCCCGGAGCTGCCGATGGCCACCGAGGGCCACGCCGGCTTCCAGGGCGCCGAGGGGTGCACCGACTTCTTCGTCATCACCGGCGACATGGGCGCCGACTCCCCGATCGAGGGCACCGAGACGGCCATGCAGGCCCTCGCCGGACAGCCCGCGACCTTCTCCTCGGCGCTGACCGACCCGACCGACTCCGCGGTGATCCTCTACACCTCCGGCACGACCGGACAGCCCAAGGGCGCGGAGCTCTCGCACGCCAACCTCGTCCTCAACGCGCTGGAGTCCAACCGCATGCTCGGAGCGCACCCGGAGGGCGAGCGGCATCTGCTGACGCTGCCGCTGTTCCACTCGTTCGGCTCGACGGTGCAGATGAACGCCGGCTTCGCCTCGGCCTCCACGCTCTTCCTGGTGCCGCGCTTCGAGCCCCACGCCGTGGTCCAGCTGCTCCAGCAGGAGGACATCACCTTCTTCGCCGGGGTGCCGACGATGTACTGGGGGCTGCTCGGCGCGCTCGAGGGCGACGTCGACGTCGACCGGATCGCGGCGAACATGCGGATCGCCGTCTCCGGCGGCGCCTCGCTCCCGGTCGAGATCATCAAGGAGTTCAAGGCCCGCTTCCACGTCGACATCTACGAGGGCTACGGCCTCTCGGAGACCTCGCCGGTGGCGACCTTCAACCAGAAGGACCGGCCCGCCAAGCCCGGGTCGATCGGGTACCCGATCTGGGGCGTCGAGGTGAAGCTCATCGACGCCGACTGGAACGAGGTCACCGGGGACGACGCCGTCGGCGAGATCGCGATCCGCGGCCACAACATCATGAAGGGCTACTACAACCGGCCCGAGGCGACCGCGGAGGTCATGAACGACGGCTGGTTCCGTTCCGGGGACCTCGCCCGCCGTGACGAGGACGGCTTCTACTACATCGTCGACCGGGCCAAGGACATGATCATCCGCGGCGGCTTCAACGTGTACCCACGCGAGATCGAGGAGGTCCTGCTCACCCACGAGGGCGTCTCCCTGGTCGCGGTGGTCGGCGTGCCGCACGAGTCGCACGGCGAGGAGATCAAGGCGTACGTCATCAAGGCGCCGGGCGCCACCGTCACCGAGGAGGAGCTGGTGGCGTGGGGCAAGGAGCAGATGGCCTCCTACAAGTACCCGCGGCTCGTCGAGTTCCGCGACAGCCTGCCGATGACCGCGACCGGCAAGATCCTCAAGCGGGAGCTGGTCTGAGATGGACCTCTCCGCCTCGCGCGTCGTCGCGCTGCCACCGGAGGAGGCCTTCGACCGGACGCTGGCGATCGACCTCGCCGTCATGTACGCGAAGGGGGCGGGTCCGATCCCCGGCATCCGCGCCACCCGCGACCTGCAGGGCAGCTGGTCGGCGGTCGGCGACCGGCGGCAGATCGACCTGGCCGACGGGAACTCCACCGTGGAGACGCTGACCTCGCTGGACCGGCCGACCGGCTGGACCTACGCGCTCAGCGACATCACCGGGCCGCTGAACCTGCTGGTCGGCGCCGTCGAGGGCCGGTTCTCCTTCGCCCCCTCGGGCGCGGGCACCGACGTGACCTGGTCGTGGTCGATCACGCCGCGGTCGGTGCTGGTCGCACCGCTGCTGCAGGTGATCGGGTTCTTCTGGCGGCGCTACGCCGCCGGAGGCCTGGCCGAGCTGGAGCGGCAGGTGGCGGCCGGGCCGTGACCGGGCGACGGGGGAGCGTGGCCCTGCTGGCGGCCGCCGTACCGGCGGTGCTGCTGGGGGGCTGCGGCGACCAGGCGCCAGCGACCGGCGACGACGGGCTGGTCGAGGCCACGCCACGGGCGCTGGCCGCGGTCGTGGAGGACCACGTCGAGGGCGCCGCGCGCCGTACGACGGGACGCTGGTCGGACTGGAACGACCCGCTCGAGATCGAGGGGCAGGTCGACTACGGCGTGGACCCCGAGGGCTCCGAGGACGGGGAGACCAGGACCGTGCGGACCCGGGTCGCCGACCTCGCGGCGTACACCTCGACGGACCGGCGGTGGCTGCGCTGCCGCGACGACGAGGTGCCCGGCACCTGCCAGGAGGAGGCGGTGGACGGCGGGCGGCTGCTCTACCGCTGGTCCCGGGGCGTCGAGGAGGAGGAGGCGGGCGGCTACTCCTGGACGGTCGTGCGCGAGGACGAGGTCGTGGTCGTCTCCTACGAGGGCAGCGGGCTCCTCGACGAGGACCCGCGCGGGCTCGACCTGCCGCTCGACCCGGACGACCTGCGCGCGGCGGCCCTCGACCCGGCGATGAGCCTGCGGACCACCGCCGCCGCGTGGCAGGCAGGCGCCGGGCTCGACGACTACCACGGCATGGAGCGCAAGCCGGTCAGGCCCGAGATCGTGCCGACCACGCCCGAGGAGCTCGCGCAGCGCTGGCAGGACTACCTGGTGCTGCAGCCGTCCTCGATCCGCCCTTCCCGGCTGACCGACCTCGGGCCGGACGCCGTCGGCGTGCACCTGGAGTACCCCGGGACCCGGCGGTACGACGCGTTCACGGTCGACATCCTGACCGCGGTCGGGCGGGCGCAGCAGATCGACCCGTTGCCGTGCCCGGTGCAGCGCTCGCGGACGGCGGCCCGCGACTCCTGCTTCTCCCTCGACGCCGACACCGCGATCACCTGGACGCTGGCCACCGACGACCGTCCCGGGACGCTGTGGATCATCGGCGCCCAGGACGACGACAAGTTCAACCGGGTGGAGTCGGTGGCCATCCGGATTGTCACCCCCGCGCTCGTCGACCCGCTCTACACCGACTCCGAGGCCGACCCACGCCTCCCGCCGCACCTGCTCGAGGCCGCCCCGATCACCTCCGACCTCTCCCTCGGCCCCGAGACCACCCTCCCCTGACCCCGCCGAGAGGACACCAACGCGCGGTTCGCCCCCGCCGAGAGGACACGAACGAGCGCTTCCCCCCCCGGCGAGAGCACACCAACGCGCGCTTCCCCCCCGGCGAGACGACATCAACGCGCGGTTGCCGCCCGGCGAGGAGACACCAACACGCGGTTGGTCACCGGCGAGGAGACGCCAACGCGTGCCCACGACGCCGTGCGCTCGCGTCGTCTCGCTGAGTGGGGAGCGCGCATTCGCGTCCTCTCGCCGGGCGGCAAGCGCGCGTTGATGTCGTCTCGGCGGGTGGGAACCGCGCGTTGATGTCGTCTCGGCGGGTCAGGAGGAGGTGAGGCTGGCCAGGGCGGAGGTGAAGAAGGGGAGCCCGTCGGTGCCGGGGCCGCAGAGGTCCTCGACGGCGTGCTCGGGGTGCGGCATCAGGCCCACCACGTTGCCGCGCTCGTTGGTGATGCCGGCGATCGCCCGGGCCGAGCCGTTGGGGTTGTCGTCGAGGTAGCGGGCGACCACGCGGCCCTCGCCCTCGAGCAGGTCCAGCGTCGCCTCGTCGGCGATGAAGCCGCCCTCGCCGTTCTTGAGGACGATGGTGACCTCCGCGTTCTCGTCGTACTGGTTCGTCCAAGCGGTCCGGTTGTTCTCGATGCGCAGGCGCTGGTCGCGGCAGACGAACTTGCGGTGGTCGTTGCGGATCAGGGCGCCCGGGAGCAGGTGCGACTCGCAGAGGATCTGGAAGCCGTTGCAGATGCCGAGGACCGGCATCCCGCGGCCGGCGGCCTCGATGACCTCGGTCATGACGGGGGCGAAGCGGGCGATCGCGCCGCAGCGCAGGTAGTCGCCGTACGAGAAGCCGCCGGGCAGGACGACCGCGTCGACACCGTTCAGCGAGTGGTCGCCGTGCCAGAGCCGGACGGCCTCGCCGCCGGCGATCCGGACCGCACGAGCGGCGTCGGTGTCGTCGAGGGAGCCGGGGAAGGTGACGACGCCGATCCTCACGGGGCGACCGTCACGGAGTAGTCCTCGATGACCGGGTTCGAGAGCAGCCGGTGGGCCAGGTCGTCGATCTCGGCGAGCTTGGCCTCGGTGAGCTCGCCCTCGACCTCGAGCTCGAACCGCTTGCCCTGGCGGACGTCGGTGATGCCCTCGAAGCCGAGCCGCGGGAGGGCGCCGTGGACGGCCTTGCCCTGGGGGTCGAGGATCTCCGGCTTCGGCATGACAGAGACGATGACGCGGGCCACGTGCGGCTCCTTGCTGGGGGGCGTGCAGACGCGCCCGAGTCTAGTTCCCGCGGGCCGAGCGGCGGCTGCGACGTCCACCCGCAGGCTATCTGGATAAAGTCAATCGATCTGCTACGGTTTGGCCAACCCGACCCAGGAGGAGCCATGACCTTCCGCCCCGAGACCCTGGCCGTGCACGCCGGGCAGGAGCAGCCCGACCCCGCGACCAACGCGCGCGCGGTGCCGATCTACCAGACGACGTCGTACGTCTTCAACGACACCGAGCACGCCGCCAACCTGTTCGCCCTGGCCGAGCCGGGCAACATCTACACCCGGATCATGAACCCGACCCAGTCGGTGTTCGAGGAGCGGATCACCCGCCTCGAGGGCGGCGTCGGGGCGCTGGCCACCGCGAGCGGCTCCGCCGCCGTGACGTACGCCGTACTGAACCTCGCCGGCACCGGCGACAACATCGTCGCCCTCTCCACCCTGTACGGCGGCACCTACGCGCTCTTCGCGCACACCCTCCCGCAGTTCGGCATCGAGGTCCGCTTCGTCGACCCCGAGCGTCCCGAGGAGCTCGGCGCCGCGGTCGACTCGCGCACCCGGCTCGTGTTCGGCGAGACCATCGGCAACCCGAAGATCAACGTGATCGACCTCGAGGCGTGGTCGAAGGCCTCGCACGCGCTGGGCCTGCCGTTCATCGTGGACAACACCGCCCCGACTCCGATCCTGTCCCGGCCGTTCGAGCTCGGAGTCGACGTGGTCGTGCACTCGGCCACCAAGTACATCGGTGGTCACGGCACCTCCATCGGCGGCGTCATCGTCGACTCCGGCAACTTCGACTGGACGGCCCACGCCGACCGGTTCCCAGGCCTGACCGGCCCGGACGCGGCGTACCACGGGGTGGTGTGGACCGAGGCCGTCGGCAACCTGGCCTACATCATCCGTGCGCGGACCGTGCTTCTCCGCAACACGGGCGCGGCGATCGCGCCCCTGAACTCCTGGCTCTTCCTGCAGGGTCTGGAGACGCTGCCGCTGCGGATCGAGCGGCACAGCGAGAACGCGCTCGCGGTGGCGCAGTACCTCGAGCAGCACGAGGGCGTCTCCTGGGTCTCCTACCCCGGCCTGGACTCCAGCCCCTACAAAGCCGTCGCCGACCGGACGCTCAACGGCCGTCGCGGGTTTGGCGGCCTGGTCAGCTTCGGTCTGAAGTCCGGCCGCGACGGCGGCAGGCGGTTCATCGAGGGCCTCGAGCTCTTCAGCCACCTGGCCAACATCGGGGACGCGAAGTCGCTGGCCATCCACAACGCGACCACCACGCACTCCCAGCTCACCCCCGACGAGCTCGCGGCGGCCGGCGTGCCCGAGGACATGGTCCGGCTCTCGGTCGGCATCGAGCACATCGAGGACATCCTGGCCGACCTCGACCAGGCCCTCGCCCTGGCCAAGTGAGCCTGACCGCTCTGGAGACCTCGACCCGGCGGGTCGTCCTGTTCACCCAGGACGACCCGCTCCGGCTCGCCTCGGGGGCGACGCTCGGGCCGGTCGAGGTGGCCTACGAGACCTACGGGCGGCTCAGCCCGGCCCGCGACAACGCGGTGGTGGTGTGCCACGCGCTGACCGGTGACGCGCACGCCGCCGGTCGCGAGACCGGCACCGGCCGGCTGGGCTGGTGGGACAACCTGATCGGTCCGGGCCGGGCGCTGGACACCGATCGGCTGTTCGTGGTCTGCGCCAACCTGCTCGGTGGCTGCCAGGGCACGACCGGACCCTCCTCGCTCGACCCGGCCACCGGCCGCCTGTACGGGCTGGACTTCCCCGACCTGGAGATGACCGACCTCGTCGCGGTCCAGCGCGCGCTCGTCCAGCATCTCGGCATCGAGCGGCTGTACGCCGCCGTGGGCGGCTCCCTGGGTGGGATGCAGGTGCTCCAGTGGCTGGTCGAGCAACCGGAGGAGGTGGAGCGTGCGGTCATCGTCGCCGCCAGCGCCCGCCTCAACGCGCAGAACCTGGCGTTCTCCGCCGTCGCGCGCGAGGCCATCCTGCGCGACCCCGACTTCCTCGACGGCCGGTACGCCGAGCACGGCCGGGTCCCGGCTCGGGGGCTTGCGGTGGCCCGCATGGCCGCGCACATCACCTACCTGTCCGAGCAGGGGCTGGAGCAGAAGTTCGGCCGGCGTCGGGACCCCGGTGACCCGAGCGCGTTCGCCGTGGAGAGCTACCTGCGCCACCAGGGCGACTCGTTCGTCCGCCGCTTCGACGCGCTGTCCTACCTGACGCTCACCCGGGTGATGGACCCCTTCGACCCGTTCGCCGACCCGGGTGCTCTGGACCGGGCCGCCGACGCGGGCGTGCAGTCGCTGGTGCTCTCCTTCGACAGCGACTGGCGCTTCAGCACCGCGCACTCGCTGCTCATCGCGAACACGCTGGCCCGTGCCGGCGTACGGGTGCTGCAGCGGGAGCTGTCCTCGCCGTGGGGGCACGACTCGTTCCTGCTGGAGCCGCCCGGCTACCACGACGAGATCGCGTCGTTCCTGGCCTGAGACGGCCCCTGCCTTCGCAGGGCGCTCGGACGCTTTGCAGGGGGCCGGCGCCTTGTGATGCGTCCGTAACCCCGCGTTACAGCCGGGCGCGGGGGGCGATCGGGTCAGAGGCGGACGCGGATGACCCGATCGTCGGTCCGGCCGGGCCTCCCGCGGCCGTCGCGGTTGGAGGTGGTGATCCACAGGGAGCCGTCGGGGGCCTTCTCGACAGTGCGGATCCGTCCGAACCGGTCGTGCAGGTGGCGGACCTTCCGGCCGCGGTGCGGGCCGCGGAGCACGACCGAGAACAGGGCGTGGCCGGCAAGGGCGCCGACCCAGGCCCGGCCGCGGGCGATCGCCAGGCCGCTGGGGGAGCAGCTGCTGGTGGGCCTCCACACCACCAGCGGGTCTGTGTAGGGGCCGGAGCCGTCCCCACCCTCGACGGCCGGCCACCCGTAGTCGTGACCCTTGCGGATCCGGTTCAGTTCGTCGCGGGTGTTCTGGCCGAGCTCGGTGGCCCACATCCGGCCCTCGCCCGACCAGGCCAGCCCCTGCACGTTGCGGTGGCCGTAGCTCCAGACCGCGTTGCCGAACGGGTTCGTGCTCGGGATGCTGCCGTCCGGCTCGAGCCGCAGGATCTTGCCGGCCAGGCTGGAGGTGTCCTGCGCCCACGACTCCGAGAGCGGCCGGCCCAGATCATGGCCGGCGTCGCCCGTGCTGACGTAGAGCCGCCCGTCGGGCCCGAAGGCCAACCGGCCGCCGTTGTGGTTGGACCCGAACGGGATGCCGGAGAGCACCGTATCGCGGCCGCTCAGCCGCCCGCCCTCGTAGCGCAACCGGACGACCCGGTTGTCGGCCGACGTGGTCAGGTAGAAGTACACCCACCGGTCGTCGGCGAAGGTCGGCGCGACCGCGACCCCGAGCAGCCCGCCCTCGCCGAACGCGTTGACCCCTGCGATGCGGCCGACCAGGTGCCGACCGCCCTCGTGGTGGACGCGGAAGACCTGCCCGCTCATCCGCTCCGCGACCAGCGCGTCGCCGTCCGGCAGGAACGCCAACCCCCACGGCACCTCGAGCCCGCGGGCCAGCACGTGGGTGCGCAGCCGGGCCTCGGCCGGTGCGGCCTCCAGGAGCGGGACGGCCACCGCGGCCGCGGCGGCCCCGGTCAGGAACGTACGGCGGTCGAGCACGGGGTCGAGCACGGGGTCGAGCATGGGTCGCCTCCAGGGTCGGGGTCCTTCCCATCCTCTACCCGAAGCCCTGAGACAAATCGGACGCCCTGGCCGATTCCCCTGCTCCCGCCCCGGAACCGCCGTAGGGTCGAGCGGTGACCCAGTCGCTCGACCTGGGCTCGGAGACGGGCTCGGACGACCGCCGCACTCGTGCGCTGCTCCGCATCGTGGAGGCGCAGCGGGTGGTCCACGGCGCCCGGGACCGCGACGACGTCATCCGGATCGTGGCGGACCACGCCCTCCAGGTCTTCCCGCACGCCGACTCGGCCGTGGTCGAGCTCGTCGAGGGCGACCGGCTGCGGTACGCCGCCGCCACCGGTGCGCTGGTCGCGCACCTCGGGCTGACCGTCGCGGTGCAGGGGTCGCTGTCCGGGCTCTCGCTGCGGGAGCGGAGCCCCCTGCGGTGCGACGACGCTGAGACCGACCCCCGGGTCGACGCGGAGGCGTGCCGCCGTACGGGGATCCGGTCGATGATGCTGGTCCCGCTGTTCGCCGGTGACGTTCCGTTCGGGGTGCTCAAGGTCGCCAGCGGGCGCCCCGGGACCTTCGACGAGGAGGACACCGTCGGGCTCGAGGTGCTGGGCGAGAGCCTGCGGGCCGGCGTCCAGCACGCCGACACCTACGCGCGCTCCCAGCGGCTCCTCGCCGAGCGGACCGAGGCGCTCGTGGCCCGGGAGGCGAGCGAGGAGCTGTTCCGGCTGGCGTTCGACAGCTCGCCGATGGGGATCTGCCTGGTCGGCGTGGTCGAGCAGGGCTTCGGCACCCTGCGCCAGGTCAACAGTGCCTTCGCCGCGATTGTCGGCTACACCGTCGAGGAGCTCGAGGGTCGCAGCTTCGCCGACCTGAAGATGCCGGGCGAGGACGACGACCCGGGGCGGGTCGGGCGCCTGGTCGCGGAGAGCAAGGACGGCACCTGGACGGCGGAGACCCGGTACCGGCACGCCGACGGGCACCCGGTGCGGGTGCGGGTCCGGGGCGCGGTGGCCCGGGACGCGTCGGGCGCCGCCCGCTACATGGTCGCCCAGGTGGAGGACGTCACCGAGCAGTACGCCGCCCAGGCCCGCCTGGAGCGTGCCGCCCGGATGATCGACCTGATCCCGGCCGCGGTGATCGTCCGCGAGGCCGACGGGCGGATCCGCTGGTGGAACGCGACCGCGGCGGAGCTCTACGGATGGCCGGTGGAGATCGCCACGGGCAAGAACACCCACCGGCTGCTCTCGACCCGTTTCCCGGAGGGCGTCACCCTGGCCGGGATGGAGCGGGCCCTGGCGACCCAGGGCTTCTGGTCCGGACCGCTGCTCCACCTGACCGCCGACGGGCGCACCGTCCGGGTGCTCAGCCGGATGGTGGCCCAGGTCGACGAGCACGGTGCCGCGACGATCCTGGAGATCAACGCCGACATCACCTCCTCGTGGGCCGCCGAGCGTGCGCTGGCCGAGTCCGAGCAGCGGTTCCGGGCCCAGTTCACCCACTCGGCCGCCGGTCAGGCCGTCCGCGCCCTCGACGGGGAGCTGCTCGACGTCAACCCGGCCTTCGCGGCGATGCTCGGCTACGAGCCCGATGACCTGGTCGGCGCGAGCTGGCACGACATCGTCCACCCCGACGACGACGCGCTGGCCCGCCACCAGCTCGCCGACCTGATGTCGGGGGGCCGGGAGGCGGTCGTGATGGAGGCGCGGCTGCGGCGTCGCGACGGCTCCTGGGCCGAGGTGTCCAAGACCTCCTCCCTCATCCGGGACGCGGACGGCCTTCCCGCCACCGTGATCACCGTGGTGCAGGACATCAGCGACCGGCTCGCCGCCGAGCGCGCCCGGGACGCGGCCGCCACCGAGCTCGCGACACGCAACGCAGAGCTCCAGGCCGCGAACGCGTTCAAGGCGGACATGATCGGCATGCTCGGTCACGAGATCGGGACGCCGCTGACGGCGATCAGCGGGTTCGCCGACCTGGCCCGGACGGCACTGGACCGCGACCCCACCGGCTCGGGCGCCCGTGACGCGCTCGCCATCGTCGGCCGGCACGCGCTGGCGCTGGGGGAGGTGGTCCGCGAGATCATGACGATGGTGACCGCGGACGCCGGACGACTCTCGGCCCGGCCGCAGAGGCTGCCGCTCCGCCCCCAGCTCGTCTCCGCCATCGAGCTCCAGCCGCACCGGCCCCGGGTCGAGTGCGCCGAGGACCTCGTCGTCCTCGTCCAGCCCGGGCACCTCGCCCAGGTGCTGGCCAACCTGCTGAGCAACGCCACCAAGTACGCCGGCGGCGCCACCCGGGTGGTCGCCACCCGGACCGCGGTGGGGACCGTCGAGGTCGCCGTCGAGGACGCCGGCCCCGGGATCCCCGACCACGTCCGTGAGCACCTGTTCGAGCGCTTCAGCCGCGGCGACGTGCACGGCGTGCCCGGCACCGGCCTCGGGCTGTACGTCGTCCGCGAGCTGGCCCGCGCCAACGGGGGCGAGATCGAGCACCGTCCGCTCGTCGGTGGCGGCTCGTCGTTCGTCCTCACGCTGGTCGAGGCCGGGCCGGAGGCGGAGCCCGACGACGGACCAGAGGCTGGTCCCGTGGCCGGGGAGGCGTCGCCGGGCCAGTAGATTTGGCCCGTGGCAACCCCCCTCGACACCGTCGCCCAGGCCCAGACCGACCCCGACAAGGAGCAGCCCTGGGCCGATCTGGGGCTCAAGCCCGACGAGTACGCCAACATCCGCGAGATCCTCGGGCGGCGTCCGACCAGCAGCGAGCTGGCGATGTACTCGGTGATGTGGAGCGAGCACTGCTCCTACAAGTCCTCCAAGGTGCACCTGCGGCAGTTCGGCGAGAAGGTCACCGACCAGATGCGCGAGCACCTGATGGTCGGCATGGGCGAGAACGCCGGCGTCGTCGACATCGGCCAGGGGTACGCCGTGACCTTCAAGGTCGAGTCGCACAACCACCCGTCGTACGTGGAGCCCTACCAGGGTGCGGCCACCGGCGTGGGCGGCATCGTCCGCGACATCCTCTCGATGGGCGCCCGTCCGGTCGCGGTGATGGACCCGCTGCGGTTCGGGCCGCTGGACGCCGAGGACACCAAGCGCGTGCTGCCCGGGATCGTGGCCGGCGTGGGCGGCTACGGCAACTGCCTGGGCCTGCCCAACATCGGCGGCGAGGCCGTCTTCGACGCGACGTACCTGGGCAACCCGCTGGTCAACGCGCTGTGCGTGGGCGTGATGCGGCACGAGGAGATCCACCTGGCCAAGGCGACCGGGGTCGGCAACGCCGTCATCCTGTACGGCGCCCGCACCGGCGGCGACGGCATCGGCGGGGTCTCGGTGCTGGCGAGCGAGACGTTCGACGCCGACGGGCCGGCCAAGCGACCGAGCGTCCAGGTCGGCGACCCGTTCATGGAGAAGCTCCTCATCGAGTGCACCCTGGAGATCTTCGCCGAGCACCTCGTCGACGGCATCCAGGACCTCGGCGGCGCCGGCCTCTCCTGCGCCACCTCCGAGCTGGCGTCGGCCGGCGACGGCGGCATGCACGTGTGGCTGGACCGGGTGCCGCTGCGCGACTCCACGCTGGCTCCCGAGGAGATCCTCATGAGCGAGTCGCAGGAGCGGATGATGGCCGTCGTCGTCCCCGAGAAGGTCGAGCGGTTCCTGGAGATCTGCCGCAAGTGGGAGGTCGAGGCGCACGTCGTCGGCGAGGTCACCGACACCGGTCGGCTCGTCATCGACTGGCACGGCGAGACCGTCGTCGACGTCCCGCCGCGGACCGTCGCCCACGACGGGCCGGTCTACCAGCGCCCGTTCGCGCGGCCCGACTGGCAGGACGCACTGCAGGGCGACCCCGCCGAGAAGCTGCCGCGTCCCACGACCGGCGAGGAGCTCCGCGCGACGCTGCTGCGGCTGGTCGCCAGCCCGAACCTGTGCGACAAGTCGTGGATCACCGACCAGTACGACCGCTACGTCCTCGGCAACACCGTGCTCGCCCAGCCCGAGGACGCCGGCATGGTCCGCGTCGACGAGGAGACCGGGCTCGGGGTCGCGCTGGCCACCGACTGCAACGGCCGGTTCGCCAAGCTCGACCCCTACACGGGTGCGCAGCTCGCCCTGGCCGAGTCCTACCGCAACGTGGCGGCCACCGGGGCCCGTCCGCTGGCGATCAGCGACTGCCTCAACTTCGGCTCGCCCGAGGACCCGGACGTGATGTGGCAGTTCGCCGAGGCCGTCCGCGGCCTGGCCGACGGGTGCCAGCAGCTCGGCATCCCGGTGACCGGCGGCAACGTGTCGCTCTACAACCAGACCGGGGAGACCGCGATCCTGCCGACCCCGGTGGTGGCCGTCCTCGGCGTGATCGATGACGTCGACCGTCGTACGCCGGTCGGGTTCCTCGAGCAGGGTCAGCAGATCTACCTGCTCGGCGCGACCCGCGAGGAGCTCTCCGGCTCGGAGTGGGCCCACGTGGTGCACGGCCACCTCGGCGGGCTCCCCCCGGTCGTGGACCTGGACGCCGAGCGCGAGCTGGCCGACATCCTGATCAACGCCTCGCGGGACGGGCTGATCGACGCCGCCCACGACGTCTCGGACGGTGGCGTCGCCCAGACGCTGGTGGAGGCCTGCCTGCGCCGCGGGGTCGGCGCCCGGGTCTGGTTCGACGACGACGTGGACCCGTTCGTGGCGCTCTTCGCCGAGTCGGCCGGCCGGGCCGTCGTCGCGGTGCCGCGCTCGGAGGAGGTCCGCTTCACCGACATGTGCACCGCGCGGGGCTACCCGCACGCCCGGATAGGCGTGGTCGACGGCGACGGGGACGAGGCCGTCCTCGACGTCCAGGGCCAGTTCTCCGTCACCCTTGCCGAGCTCCGCCAGGCCTGGTCCTCCACCCTCCCCGCCGCCCTCGCCTGACCCCCTCCCCGTTGAGATGGCGCGCATTTCAGGTTGAGTGGGCGCGCATTCCCGGTTGAGATGGCGCGCATTCTCGGTTGAGTGGGCGCGGATTTCTCACGCGCCGAAACGCGCGCCCACTCAACCCGGAACGCGGGCCCACTCAACAAACGCGCGCCCACTCAACCCGGAACGCGCGCCCACTCAACACGAAACGCGCGCCCACTCAACGGGGACGACGGGGGGGTCAGTGGAGGCCGGAGCGGAGGGCGGCCCAGGTGTCGGGGGCGGCGACGCCGGTGGGAGTGAGGCCGACCCGAGTCTGGTACGCCGCCAGGGCACTGGCCGTCGAGGCACCCAGGACGCCGCTGATGCCGAGCTTCGGCGTGCCGGCCGCGTCGAGGGCCCGCTGCAGCCGCCGTACGGGATCCCCGACCGACCCCCGCTTGACCAGGGGATGCGACCCGGCCGCGTGCAAGGCGGTCCAGGTCGTCCGGTCGAACCGACCGGTCACGGGCAGCCCGGTCTGCCGTTGCCAGGCCCGGGTGGCGCGGACGGTGGCGGCGGTGAAGGTGCCGTTGACCTTGCCGCGGTAGACCTTCCGCTGGGTCAGCAGGCACTGCGCCGCCTTCACCCGCGGCCCGGTCGACCCGCGCTGCAGGGCCCCGTACGTCGCGAAGTCGAGCCGGACGGCGCAGTGCGGACCGGCCTTGGGGGCGACCGACCCCTTCCCGACGTCGAGGAAGCTCTCGTCGACGCTCAGCCCCAACCCGCCGTAGGTCCGGGTCGTGTCGAGGACGTACTGGTGGACGCGCCCGCGCGCCCACGACCCCGACCGCACCCAGGCCTTCTTGATCGCGGTGTCGGCCTTGCCGTTGGCCCAGGCGTACCAGACCTGGTCGGTCTCGACGTACGCCGACGGCGAGACCTGGTCGGCGTAGTCGACCGCCGCGACGACGGAGGCGGCGTTGCCGTAGAGACCGGCCTTCCAGCCCAGGGCGTGCAGCCGCGTGGTCCACGCGGAGAGGAACGCCAGCGCGGAGCGCCGGCAGTCGGTGGAGGCGAGGGTGTCGAACTCCTCGAGGTCGTACCACAGCGTGCTGCCGGCCGGCACGCCGAGCACGCTCGACGCCGAGGCGGCCTGGTTGGCGGCAGCCTTGCCCTGGCGGCGCGCGGCCGCGTACGCCGACGCGGGGGCGGCGTCGATGACGGTGCTGTAGCCCGAGCAGGCGGCCTGCGGCCCGACCCAGAGCGGCATCAGCCTCCAGCCGCCGGCCCGCTGGGCCTTCACCCAGTCCGCGGTCAGGTTCGGTTGCGGGCACGCGCGGTTGGCGCCGCCGACGTAGATCCCGACGCCCTGGTACGGCGAGCCCAGCCGCCACGCGTCCATCGTCGCCTGGCCGGGCGCCGCGCAGGTGTCGAACGCGAGGCCGGTGAACGACCCGGGCGAGGCGGGCGCCGCCTGCGCCGGGAGGACCCCGACCGTGAGCGGGACGACGAGCAGGGCGCCGGCGAGCCGGCGAGCGAGGCGGTGCATGGATCCCCCGTGAGCTGTGGAGCGGAAAGCCTCGACCCTAACCCCGTCGCTGGGGTGTCGGCCCGCTCGGACCGGGGGGTGTCCGTGCGGGCCGACCGGGAAGCTCTGCCTGGGAGGGGACTCAGAGCTTCCCGCTCTGGAGCAGACTCCAGAGGGAAGGGGTCACGACCCCGGTCTGCTTCAGTCCACGTCGTGCCTGGTACCGCTGCACCGCGGCGGTGGTCGTCTTCTCGAAGACCCCCGTGACGGCCAGCTTCTCGTCCGCTGCGGAGTTCAGCGCCCGCTGCAGGCGTCGCACGACCTCGCCCGCCGCACCGAACTTGACCAGCTTGGTCCGGCCCTGCGTGTGCAGGGAGACCCAGACCGCCTTGGAGGCGGCCCGGCCGGCCGGCAGGCCGTGGTCCGCGCGGAAGGCTCGTACGGCGTCCACGGTACCCCCGGCCATCACACCGTCCAGCTTGCCGGCGTAGTACTTCCGCTCGGTCAGCAGGCACTGCAGGGCGGTCACCCGGTCGCCCGTCGCGCCGACCGCGAGCCGCGGGTACGACGCGAAGTCCACCTGGACCCCGCCGCACCGCTTCGGCGCCGCCTTGGCCAGCGAGCCTGTGCCCAGGTCGAGCCAGTTGCGGTCGATGTTGATCGTCACGCCACCCCACGTCTCGTTGTGCCCGCCCTGGTACTGGTGCATCCGTCCACCCGGCAGCCACCCGTCGGCGCTGAAGTACGTCGAGGCGGTGTCGGCGTGGCCGTTCCAGTCCGCGACCCAGATCCGGTCCGGGGAGGCGTAGCCCGGCTTGGGCGCGAGGCGGGCGTCGTCGAGGAGCTTGATGCCGGAGGCGGCGCTGGAGTAGACGCCGGAGACGAAGTCGAGCTTGTGCAGCTGTTTGGTCCACGAGCTCAGGAACCACAGGGCCGACTCGCGGCAGGCCTTGTTGCTGGTGCTGAAGGCCTCGATGTCGTACCAGAGCGTGCTGGTGGGGGCCAGGCCCAGCGCGGTCGCGGCGTCCACCGCCCGCTGCGCCTCGACGCGCCCCATCTTCCGGGCGGCGGCGTAGGTGTTGGTGGCGCTGGGGTTGATGGTCGGGTCGTTGCCGTACCGCGGGAACCGGGTGCTGCACGAGGCCTGGGGCCCCAGGGTGATCGGGAGCAGCCGCCACCCGTTGGCCAGCTGGGTGCTGACCCAGGTCGGGGTCAGGTTCGGCTGGTTGCGGCAGGCGCGCGAGGCGCCGGAGATGTAGATCCCGACCGCCCAGAACGGCGAGTCGGTCAGCCACGCGTCCATCGCCGCCTGGGAGGGGGCGAGGCACTGGTCGAACCCGTAGCCGGTGAAGTTGCCGGGCGTGGCGACGTTGGCCGCGGGGGCGGCCGCGCGGGTGGGCGACGCGGCGGCCTCGGCAGGTCCGGTGGTGACGGCGACCAGGGACGCGCACGCGGCGGCGGCCAGGGCGAGCGGCGCGACCAGACGGAGCAGCCGGGGTCGGGGACGCAGGTGACGCATGGGGGCTCCTCGGCGGTTCGGGCGGTCCGCCACTTTAGTCACACGCGTCACAGCACGTCCGGAGAACGAGCGGTTCTCTGACCGATCCGGTCCAGTGCGCTGCTCAGCGCCGCCCGTCGTGCAGCCGACGCCACACGGATTCGAGGACGACGCCGGTGGCGGCCAGGTGGTGCCGGCGCTGGTAGCGCTTCACGGCCTTCGCGTCGCGCCGGTCGAACACGCCGTCGACCCGGAGCCGGGCGACGCCGGTGGCGTTGAGCGAGCGCTGGACACGTCGTACGGCGTCTCCGCCCGAGCCGTGCTTGAGCAGCGGGGTCGCCCCCGCGCTGAGCAGGGCGGTCCAGGTCCGCCGGGTCAGCACGCCGTTCACCGGGACCGGGCGGTGGCGCCGCTGGAAGGAGCGGACCGCACGCGCCACACCGCGGTCGTAGCGGCCGTCGACCCGCCCGCGGTACCGGTGCTGCTGCTTGAGCAGGCACTGAGCCGCGCGCACCTTCGCGCCGTGGTCCCCGCGCCGCAGCACCGGGTACGACGCGAAGCTCACCCGCACCCCGCAGTGCGGCGCCGGTCGCCCGGCGACGGTGCCCCGGCCGAGCGAGAGGATGTTGCTGTCGACCCGGAGCCGGACCCCGCCGTGGCGTTCGTCGTGGTCGCCGCGGAACTGGTGCACCCGACGGTTCGGCCACCAACCCCCCTCGCCGATGTACGCCGAGCGCAGTGACGCCCGGCCGTTCCACTCCGCGATCCAGAGCCGGTCCGGCAGCGCGTACGCGCCGGGCGCCAGCACGCGGGCCCGCTCCACGGCCACGATGCCCGAGGAGGCGCTGGAGTAGAGGCCCGAGCGGTACCGGTGGGCGTGCAGCGCGCGGGTCCACCCGGAGACGAAGGCCAGCGCCGAGCGGCGGCAGTGGGTGCGGGAGAGGTCGAAGCCCTCGAGGTCGAACCACAGCGTGCTGCCCCGCCCGATGCCGAGCCGGTGTGCCGCCGCGATCCCGGTGCGAGCGTCGACCCGCCCCTGACGACGGGCCTTCGCGTAGTCGCCGGCGGGCTTGGGCGAGATCCGCTTGCCGGCGTACCGGCCGGAGGGAGCACACGACGCCTGCCGGCCGACCACCAGCGGCAGCAGCCGCCAGCCCTTGCGGCGCTGCTCGCTGACCCAAGCGGGGGTGAGGTGCCGCTGGGTGGAGCACGCACGGTTCATCCCGGCCACGTAGACGCCGATGCCGAAGTAGCGCGAGTGCGTCCGCCACCGGTCCATCGCGCGCTGCGAGGGGGCGTCGCAGGTGTCGAACGCGTAGCCGGTGAAGTCACCGGGGACGCCGCGCTGGGAGGCGGACACCGAGGTGCTGGGGACGAGCGCCAGCAGCAGCGCGCCCAGGACCCCTCCCAGAAGCCAGCCCAGGACCGATCGCCTCATGGCCACCTCCGTCGTCGATGTGGTTTGACCGACCGCCGCGCGCCGTCCCCAGGGGCAAGGGGCACCGGGGATCCTGAGGGCGGTGCCAGGGGAGGGGCGGCGGCCGGCCTCGCGTCGTCGTACCCACCCGTCCCGGTGGGACACTTGCAGCATGGAGGTTCTCCCCGCGTGCTGTTGATCGACCCGCCGAACAGCCCCGGCCACGGGCGGCTGTGGTCGCACCTCGCCAGCGACTCCTCCTACGACGAGCTGCACGCCTTCGCGCGCGGGCTGGGCGTGCCCGAGCGCGGCTTCGACCGGGACCACTACGACGTCCCGGAGGAGTGGTACGACCGGGTCGTCGAGGCCGGCGCGACCCCGGTCAGCTCACGCGAGCTCCTCGACCGCCTGTACGCCGCCGGGCTGCGGCGGCCCAAGGCCTGGACGTTGGCGCCGCGCCGACCCGGGCGCGCCCTGCTCAAGCCCACCCGGCTGCGGCCCGGCGACCAGGTGGTGGTCGTCTCGCCCGCCGGCCCGGTCGAGGAGCCGCGGCTGGCAGCCGGGGTCGAGGTGCTGCGGAGCTGGGGGCTGCGGGTCCGGTACGCCGGTCCGCGGGTCGGGCCGCTGCCGTGGCTGGCGGGGTCGGATCAGGAGCGCGCCGAGGAGCTGACCGACGCGTTCACCGACCCCGACGTCCGCGCGGTGTGGATGGCGCGGGGCGGCTTCGGCACCCACCGCCTGCTCGACCTGCTCGACTGGGACCGGCTGCGGGCGGCGACGCCGCGGCTGCTCGTCGGCTTCTCCGACGTGACCGCCCTGCACCAGGCGGTGGCCTCCCGGCTCGGGTCCGTCACCGTGCACGGACCGGGCGTCGGCGGCCTGGGCGACGGCGACGCCCCCTCGGTGGAGGCGGTCCGCCGGCTCGTGACCGAGGCCGAGCTGGTGGAGCTCGAGGGGGTGCCGGACCCCCGTGGCGGCACCGCCGAGGGCGTCCTGGTCGGGGGCAACCTGACCGTGCTGGCCGCGTCCGCCGGCACCGCGGACGTCCGCCCGGCGGCCGGCGGGATCGCCCTGCTGGAGGACGTCGGCGAGTCGCCGTACCGGCTCGACCGGGCGGTGACCCAGCTGCTCCGCACCGGGTGGTTCGAGGGCGTGCGGGGGGTCGCGTTGGGCGCGTTCACCGACTGTGGCGACGAGGCGCACGTCGTCGCGCTGCTCGAGGACCGGCTCTCACCGCTGGGAGTGCCCGTGCTGCACGGCCTCTCGGTCGGCCACGTGCCGTCCAACCTGCCCGTCCCGCTCGGCGTCCGCTCCCGGATCGACCTCACCGCCGGCACCCTCGCCGTCGACCGCCCCCTCCGCTGACCCGTCTGTCGGAGGTCGAGGTGCGAAGGCGAAGCCTGAGCCACGAGACCCCCGGGCACGTCCTGGGGTCAGCGGAGGTCGAGGTGCGAAGGCGAAGCCTGAGCCACGAGACCCCTGCAGCGTCCCGCGGGTCTCGTGACTCGCCTATCGGCTCGCACCTCGACCTCCGCGCGGGCGGCCGTCCTGGGGTCTCGGGGCTCGCCGATCGGCTCGCACCTCGACCTCCGCCGGGGCGACCGGGGATCAGCGCTGCAGGTGGGCGAGCTCCCGGGTGAGGTTGGCGCGGGCGGCCGGCTCCCAGTGGGTCCGGGCGTACGCCGTGTGGAAGAGCGTCTCCTTGGCGGCGAGGTCGGCCAGCACGGCGGCGCGGCCACGCCGGAAAGCCTCGTCGGGCACGTGGGCGTACTCCCGCCGGACGGCGGCCACGTACGACGCGTAGCGCTCCGCGGGGGCCGCCAGGATCGCCAGGTCGGCATCGCTGAGGGCGCACCCGTCGAGGTCGTCGCCCGCGGGGCGGTGGTGCTGGGTGAGGCGCACCAGCCGGGCGACCTCGGCCACCTGCGGGCCGGTGAGCCCGGTCCCGGCCAGTGAGCGCTCGGCCCACTGGGCCGAGCGCTCCTCGTCGCCGGGCTGCCCGTCGTACACCGCGTCGTGGAACCAGGCGGCCAGCCCGACGGCCACGCGGTCGAAGCGCTCGCCCCCCTCCGCGAGCTCGTCGAGCCGGGTCAGCACCTCGGCCAGGTGGAGCCGGTCGTGGTAGCCGCGGGCCGGGTCGCCGTACGCCGCGACGAGCTCGTCGCGCAGCGGGGTCGAGCCGGGCAGCGGCCACCAGGGGGTGAGGTCCACCCGACCAGCCAACCACGTGGGCTCAGGCGGCCGGCCCCTTGGCGCGGACGTCGGCGACCTTGCCCATCGCGGAGCGGAGCTCGCCGAGCCAGTCCTCCTCGTGCTGCCCGACCAGGCGCACGCACCAGGCCAGCGCGTCGGCGCGGGACCGGGCCACCCCGGCGTCGACCAGGGTGTCGAGGACGAGCCGCTGCGGCTGGCGCAGCCGGGTCATCACCGGTGCGGCGACGTGGGTCCAGAGCTCGCGGTGGGCGTCCTCGCCGTCGCCGAGGACGACACCCCAGGAGACCTTCCGCTCGTAGCGGTGCTCGGCCTCGCGGGCGATCTCGATGCGCTTGTCGCGGGTGTCCTCGCGGAAGGCCTTGGCGCGCCCGGCGCGGGCCTCGCCGCGCTCGGCGGCCGAGGCGTCCTCGGCCAGCTCGACGTCGGGCAGGTGCAGCAGCACGGTGATCTCCTCGCGATCGGCGACCACCTCGGGCGGAGTCGTCCGCCACTCCGCGGGCAGGCGACCGGTGAACCAGCCGCGCAGCCTCTCCAGGTTCTCATCAGTAATCATGTAATCATGATTACTCGCTTGCAGGCAGGACTCAAGGGCAAGCGTCAGATCTCCTCCGGCACCATCACGATCGACCCGGACGGGCACTCCTCGACGCACAGCCCGCAGCCCTTGCAGAAGTCGTAGTCGACCTCGTACTGGTAGGCCCCCGTCCCGAGCTTTCGGACCGCGTTGTCCGGGCAGACGCCGAAGCAGTTGTCGCAGCCGAAGCAGTTCCCGCAGGACAGACACCGGCGTGCCTCGAACTGGGCCGACTCCTCGTCCAGGCCGGTGACGACCTCGTCGAAGGTGCCCCGCCGGCGCGAGGGCTCGAGCAGTGCGCGCATCCGGTGCGGGGCGTCGGAGTAGTACCAGGTCGTCAGCCGCTCGTACGACGCCAGCTCGGGCCGCGCAGGATGCACCCACTCCTCGCTGCGCAGCCAGGCGTCGATGTTGCGGGCGGCGAGCTTGCCGTGCCCGACGGCGGTGGTGACCGTGCGGTCGTCGGGCACCATGTCGCCGCCCGCGAACAACCCGACCCGTCCGGTCCGCATCCGGCCGTCGACCTCGACCACCCCGTCGCGCAGCACGACGCCCTCGACGCCGGTGAGCAGCTCGAGGTCGCTCTCCTGGCCCAGCGCGAGCACAAGGGTGTCGGCCGCGAGCACCTCGGTCTCGCCGGTGGGCTGCGGGAAGCCGTCCGCGTCGAGCTCCATCCGCTCCACGACGACCGATCCGGCATCGACGTGCTGGACGGTGGAGAGCCAGCTGACCTGGATGCCCTCCTCCAGCGCCTCGCGCACCTCCGAGTCGTGGGCCGGCATCCGGTCCCGGGTGCGCCGATAGACCACGACGGCCTCCTCCGCCCCGAGCCGCAGCGACGTGCGGGCCGCGTCGAGTGCGGTGTTGCCGCCGCCGTACACCGCCACCCGACGGCCGAGCCGCGGCGCCTCCAGCGCCTCGAGGTCGTGCAGCAGCTCGACCGCGTCGACCACCCGCGCGGCCTCGCCGGCCGGGACGTAGGCGCGCTTGCCGCGGGTCGCGCCGACGGCGAGGAAGACCGCGTCGTACGACGGCAGCAGGTCGGTCAGCGAGTCGACCCGGGCGCCCAGCTCGAAGCGGACGCCCAGACGCTCGATGCGGGCGATCTCCACGTCGAGCACCCCACGCGGCAGCCGGTACGACGGGATGCCGTAGCGCATCATCCCGCCGGCCCGCTCCTCGCCGTCGCGGACGGTGACGGTGTGGCCGAGCCGACGCAGGTGGTAGGCCGCGGACAGCCCGGAGGGTCCGGCGCCGACGACCAGCACGTGCCGGCCGGTCTCCTGCTCGGGGGCGGGGAACGACCAGCCCTGCTCGATCGCGTGGTCGCCCAGGAACCGCTCGACCGCGTTGATGCCCACCGCCTCGTCGAGCTGCCCGCGGTTGCAGGCGGTCTGGCACGGCGCGTAGCAGACCCGCCCCATCACGGCGGGGAACGGGTTCTCCTCGGTCAGGTGGCGCCACGCCTGCTCGTAGGACCCGTCCTCGGCCTGGTAGAGCCAGCCCTGGATGTCCTCCCCAGCCGGGCAGGCGTTGTTGCACGGCGGCATCAGGTGCACGTACTCCGGGCGCTCGGTGCGCCAGCTCCCGGTGTGGTTGGCCAGCGACGACCCGACGTCCAGCGTGATCGCGAACGGCTTGCTCCTCATGACCCCTCCTCGTCACCGGAGGTCGAGGTCACGAGACCCCCGTCCTTCTCGTCACCGGAGGTCGAGGTGCGAGCGGAGCGAGCCACGAGACCCCCGTCCTCCAGCAGGCCGTACCGCGCGATGTTCCGGTCCGCCCGCGCCTGCAGCCGCGCGACGACGTGCTCCTGCCCCGGCTGGAACAGGTGCGCGAACCGCTGCTGGAGCCGCAGGTACTCCTCGACCGGCACCGGCCGGCGGATCCGGGTGACCGCGGTGACCTCGCCGTGCTCGGCCTCGAAGACCGGGAACAGCCCGCTCTGGGTGGCTGCCCGGGCGACCTTCAGGGTGTCCGAGGACGCCGACCCCCAGCCCAGGGGGCAGGGCACCAGCACGTGCAGGTAGCGCGCGCCGCGCAGCCCCATCGCCTTCTCCACCTTGGCCTCCAGGTCGTGCAGGTCGGCCACGGTCGCGGTGGCGACGTACGGGATCTCGTGCGCCATCGCGATCCGGGGCACGTCCTTGCCGGTCCCGAACGGGTTGCCCGGCTGCTCCCCGACGGTCTGGGTCGTCTGGGTGCGGGCGGCGGGCGGGGTCGCCCCGGAGCGCTGCACCCCGGTGTTCATGTAGCCCTCGTTGTCGTAGCAGACGTAGAGCACGTCGTCGTTGCGCTCGAACATCCCCGACAGCGCCCCGAACCCGATGTCGACGGTGCCGCCGTCGCCGCCCTGGCCGAGCACCCGGACGTCGTCGCGGCCCTGGGCCCGCAGCCCGGCCGCGACCCCCGCGGCGACGGCCGGGGCGTTGCCGAACAGCGAGTGCAGCCAGGCGATCCGCCACGACGTCTCCGGGTAGGGGGTGGAGAAGACCTCCAGGCAGCCGGTCGCGTTGACCGCGACCAGCCTCCCCTGGGTGGCCCGCATGGCCGCGTCGACGGCGTACCGGGCGCCGAGGGCCTCGCCGCAGCCCTGGCACGCCCGGTGGCCCGAGGTGATCGCGTTGGCGCGCTCGGGGTCGGCCTGCCCGCTGCGCACCTCCAGTGGCAGCAGCCGGTTGCCGACCGCGAACGAGCCGACCTGGAAGAACTTCACCGTCTCGGTCATCGCGCGCCGCCGGAGGTCGAGGTGCGAGCGGAGCGAGCCACGAGACCTGGTTCCCTGTCCATCACCGTCTCCTCAGTGCGGGGTGGCGCGGACGGCGCCGAGGTCCTTGAGCATGTTCTCGGCCGCGGGCCCGGTCCGCTGGTGGGTGCGGGCCCGGGCCAGCTCGCGGTCGACCAGGGCCCGGTCCAGGTCGAGGAACTCCAGCGCCGGCAGGGTGTCGGCCCGGTCGAGCAGCGCGTGCAGAGAGGCCTTGGTGATCGGCCTGCCGCCCAGGCCCGCGACGACCGTGCGGACCTGGACCGGGACGCCCTCCAGTGCGTCGCGCAGGTTGGAGGTGACGATCCCGCCGATGCCGACCGAGAAGGCCTTCTCCAGCACGATCACCCGGGTCACGCCCTCCAGCGCCCAGCGGACGGCGGCCATCGGGAACGGCCGGAACGACCCGATCCCGAGCACCCCGACCGACTCACCGCGCTCGCGCCGCTCGTCGACCACGTCCTTCACGGTGCCGAGCACGGACCCGAGCGCCACGACGACGGTCGAGGCCCGCTCGCCGTCCTCGTCGAGCCGGTAGGGCCGGGCCAGCCCTCCGGCCTCCCGGCCGAAGTGCTGGGCGAACGACTCCGCCAGCTGGGGGATCCGCTCGAGGGCCTGCAGCTGGCGCGCGTGCGCCAGGTAGCGCACCTCGGTGAAGGCCTCGGGCCCGACCATCGCCCCGATCGAGACCGGGTCGTCCGGGTCGAGCACCTGGCGCGGGGAGTACGGCGGCAGCCACCCGTCGACCTGCTCGCGCGTCGGCACGTCCACCTCCTCGACGGCGTGGGTCAGGATGAAGCCGTCCATGCAGACCATCACCGGCAGGGACAGCTCCTCGGCCAGGCGGAACGCGATCACGTGCAGGTCCGCGGCCTCCTGGTTGGTCTCGGCGTAGAGCTGGATCCAGCCGGAGTCGCGCTGGCTCATCGCGTCGGAGTGGTCGTTCCAGATGTTGATCGGCGCCCCGATCGCGCGGTTCGCCACGGTCATCACGATCGGCAGCCCGAGGCCGCTGGCGTTGTAGACCGCCTCGACCATGAAGAGCAGCCCCTGGCTGGCGGTCGCGGTGTAGGCGCGGGCGCCGACCGCGGAGGCCCCGATCGCCACCGACATCGCGGCGAACTCCGACTCCACGTTGAGGTACTCGCAGCCGGGCACCTCCCCGCCCTTCACCAGCCGCGACAGCGTCTCGACGATGTGGGTCTGCGGCGAGATCGGGTAGGCGCAGATCACCTGCGGACGGCAGGCCGCGACCGCCCGTGCGACCGCTTGGGAGCCCTCAACCTGTTCCAGCACGCTCGTCCCTCCCGACCAGGTCGTACGCCGCGGTGGCCGCGGCGATGTTCGCGTCGGCCACGGCGGCCGGGAACCGGGCCGCGACGGCTCCGGTGACCGAGGCGAGCCGGACCAGGCCGGTGAGCGCGGCCAGCGCACCGAGCAGCACCGCGTTGGGCAGCGGGCGGCCGATGTGGGTGCGGGCCAGGTCGGTCGCGGGCACGGTGACCACGCGGGCCTCGCGGCCGGCGAGCAGGTCCTCCAGGCCCAGCTCGGCGACCGTGGCCGAGGAGTTGACCAGCACGTAGCCGTGCGGGCGGAGCCCGGCGAACAGGTCGACCTGGTGCACCAGGGTGGCGTCCTGGACGACCACGGCGTCGGGGGTCATCACCGGCTCGCGGACGCGGATCGGGATGTCGCCGATCCGGCAGAAGGCCACCACCGGCGCGCCGGTCCGCTCCGACCCGAAGCTGGGGAACGCCTGGGCGTGCCGGCCCTCCTCGAACGCCGCTGCTGCGAGGAGCTCCGCCGCAGTCACGACGCCCTGGCCACCGCGGCCGTGGATGCGCACCTCGAACATGGTTCGAGGCTATGTCCGGACACGCTTCCCCGCCCGGAGAGAACGTCCCGGATTGAGGGGACATTTGCCGAGGTGCCCGGTCCCGGCGGGAACGACACCGCACCGCCCGGCGGGGTGCGTCGTGCGCTCGGTCACGCGCGGGTGCAGGCTTGTCCCCATGCCGCCCGCGACCTCCACGTCCCATCCGCTCGCCGACCGCCGGGCCGGGGTGCTGCTGCACATCACCTCGCTGCCCTCGCCGTACGGCGGCGGCGACCTCGGACCGGCGGCGTACCGCTTCGTCGACCAGCTCGAGGCGGCGGGCGCCACCGTCTGGCAGGTGCTGCCGCTCGTGCCCACCCACGAGGGCGACCGCTCGCCGTACAACGCGGTCTCGGCGATGGCCGGCAACCCGGACCTGATCAGCCTGGACCGGCTGGCCGAGGACGGTCTGCTCACCCCCGCCGACCTGGCCGCCGTCCGTGAGGGGAGCCTGGGCCACGTCGCCGCGCGCATCCGGGCGGCCCGGGTCTGGCGTGAGCGGCTGATGGCCGACCCCGCGCAGGGCGACGACTTCGCCGCCTGGTGCCGCGACCACGCCGGGTGGCTCGACGACTTCGTGACCTTCGTGGCGCTGCGGGAGTCGCTCGGGGTGACCGCGTGGACGACCTGGGACCAGCCGCTGCGGGACCGTGACCCCGACGCCGTCGAGGAGGCGCTGGTCGACCTGGCGCACCGGGTGCTGGTGCTGCGCTTCGAGCAGTACGTCTTCGCCCGGCAGTGGGCCGACCTGCGGGCCTACGCCCACGAGCACGGCGTGCTGGTCTTCGGGGACCTGCCGATCTTCGTGTCGCTCGACTCCGCCGACGTGTGGGCGCACCGCGACCTGTTCCGCCTCGACGCCGACGGCCGCCCGACGACGGTCACCGGCGTGCCGCCGGACTACTTCTCGGCCGACGGGCAGCTGTGGAACAACCCGCACTACGACTGGAAGGCGATGGAGGCCGACGGCTTCGCCTGGTGGCGGGCGCGGCTCGCCTCCCAGCGCGAGCTGCTCGACCTGGTCCGCATCGACCACTTCCGCGGCTTCGAGTCGGCCTGGTACGTCGACCCCGACGAGGACACGGCCAAGAACGGCCACTGGGAGCCGAGCCCGGGCCGCGAGATCCTGACCGCCTTGGTGGAGGAGAGCGGTGAGGGCACCCTGGTCGCCGAGGACCTCGGCATCATCACCCCGGCCGTCGACGCGCTGCGACGCGAGTTCCGGCTGCCGGGCATGAAGATCCTGCAGTTCGCCTTCGACGGCAGCCCGGACAACCCGTACCTCCCGGCGCACCACGAGGAGCTCAGCGTCGTCTACACCGGCACTCACGACAACGACACCACGATGGGCTGGTGGGAGGGGCTGGACGAGGGGCTGCGCCGGGCGGTGCTCGAGCAGGTCCCCGACCCCGACGAGCCGATGCCGTGGGCCCTGGTCCGGGCGACGCTGGCCTCGGTGGCCCGCCTCGCCGTCGTCCCGGCCCAGGATCTGCTGGCCCTCGGCGCGGAGGCCCGCATGAACACCCCCGGCGTCCCGACCGGCAACTGGACCTGGCAGGCCGACGACGCCCTCTTCGACCCCGCCGTCGCCGCCCGCCTCCGCGCCCTCGTCGACCAGTACGACCGCCTCCCCACCCCGCTGGTCGAGTAGCCCGGCCCCCCCGTTGGTCGAGACCCCGGCCCCCTCGCTGGTCGAGACCCGGCCCCCTCGCTGGTCGAGTAGCGGGCGAGGAACGAGCCCGCGTGTCGAGACCCCGGGAGTGGCGCAGGTGGTCTCGACACGGTCGCTCCTTCGTCGCTCCCTACTCGACCACCGAGAACGATTCGCTGCCCGCGTGTCGAGACCCCGGCCCCCTCGCTGGTCGAGTAGCGGGCGAGGAACGAGCCCGCGTGTCGAGACCCCGGGAGCGGCGCAGGAGGTCTCGACACGTCGCTCGTTCCTCGCTCCTGCTCGACCGACGAGGGGAGGGCGACCGGCGAGGCGAGGGCGAGCGGCGAGGGGTACGGCGACCGAGGAGAGGCCCTGGGATTCTGGTCCCGTGCCTGCTCGTCTCCGCCCCGCCGACCCCACTGCGGTCGCCCCCGCCCTGACACGGTTCCGGGCCGGCGAGGCGACCACCGCGGACCTGCGGCTGCTCACCAAGCACTTCCTGGCCGTCCTCGCCGACCGGGCCCCCGGGGGCGCGGTGGAGGTGCGCGTCCCGCCGTACTCCGCCGTGCAGGCCATCGGCGGCACCACGCACAAGCGCGGGACCCCGCCGGCGGTCGTCGAGCTCGACGCGGCCACCTGGATCGCGTTGGCGCTCGCGGACCTGACCTGGACCGAGGCGGTCGACGCCGGTCGCGTCCTGGCCTCCGGCGAGCGCTCCGACCTCACGCCGTACCTGCCTCTCGCCTGACGGGGGGCCAGTCGGACAGGCGACTCCCGGCACAACCGCCCTCGAGGCACCGGAGAGCAGTCGAGTTGCCTGTCCGAGTGGCCGCGCCGCTCGGGAGGCCCCTGCCTAAGGTGAGGGGCATGGATCTCCGTGCCCGTGTCGACGCCGTCCTGCCCTCCGTCCGCGCCGACCTGGAGGCGCTGGTCCGGATCCCGTCGGTCAGCGCGCTCCCCGCCCACGCCGACGACGTACGACGCAGCGCGCAGGCGACCGCCGACCTGTTCGAGGCCGAGGGCTTCGAAGTGCGGATCCTGGCCGTCGAGGGCGGCGCCCCGGCGGTCGTGGCCCGCCGTCCTGCACCCGAGGGCGCCCCCACGGTGATGCTCTACGCCCACCACGACGTGCAGCCCGTGGGCGACCCGGCGGCCTGGCGCAGCGAGCCCTTCGAGCCGACCGAGCGCGGACCGCGCCTCTACGGCCGCGGAGCGGCGGACGACAAGGCCGGGATCGCCGCCCACCTGGCCGCCGTCCGCGCGCTGAAGGACGACCTCCGGGTCGGGGTGACGGTCTTCGTGGAGGGCGAGGAGGAGATCGGGTCGCCGACCCTCGAGGCGTTCCTGGACGCCCACCGCGACCTGCTCGCCGCCGACGTGATCGTGATCGCCGACAGCGCCAACTGGGACATCGGGGTGCCCGCCCTGACCACTAGCCTGCGCGGCCTCGCCGACTGCGTGGTGGAGGTGCGCACGCTCGAGCACGCCGTCCACTCCGGCATGTGGGGCGGCGTGGTCCCCGACGCCCTGACCACGATGGCGCGGCTGCTCGCCACCCTGCACGACGAGGCCGGCGACGTCGCCGTCGAGGGGCTCCGGTCCGGCCCGGCCGCCGACGTGGACTACCCGCTGGAGCGGCTGCGCGCGGAGTCCGGCATCGCCGAGGGCGTCGAGCTGGTCGGCACCGGGTCGGTCGTCGAGCGGCTCTGGACCCGACCCGCGATCTCGGTGATCGGCCTCGACGCGACGGCCGTGGCCGACGCCAGCAACACCCTGCTGCCGGTCGTCCGGGCCAAGGTCTCGGTCCGCGTCTCCCCCGAGGACGACGCCGCCCACGCCCTGGAGTGCCTGCGCCGCCACCTGGAGACGCACGCGCCGTGGGGCGCCCGGGTGACCGTCACCGACGGCCAGCTCGGCAGCCCGACCCGCATCGACGCCACCGGACCGGCGTACGACGCGGCGCGCGCGGCGTTCCGGGAGGCCTGGGACGGCGTGGACCCGGTCGACATGGGGATGGGCGGCTCGATCCCGTTCATCGCGTCCTTCCGGGAGGCGTTCCCGCAGGCATCCGTCCTCGTCACCGGCGTGGAGGACCCGGACACCCGCGCCCACGGGGCCAACGAGGGGCTCCACCTGGCCGAGTTCGCCCGGGTCTGCCTGGCCGAGGCGCTGCTGCTGGAGCGTCTCGCCGACCTCTGAGGGCGCGGGGGCCTCGATCTGGGACGGATTCGGTCTGACCGACGACCCCGCCTACACTCGACGGGTGCCTCACATGCGTCCTGGAGACGGCCGTCTGACCCACGACCTCGACCCCCAGGAGCGGGGACCCCAGGACGCCTGCGGCGTCTTCGGCGTCTGGGCCCCGGGTGAGGACGTCGCCAAGCTGACCTACTTCGGCCTCTACGCGCTGCAGCACCGCGGCCAGGAGTCGGCCGGCATCGCGGTCAGCAACGGCCGCCAGATCCTGGTCTACAAGGACATGGGCCTGGTCTCCCAGGCCTTCGACGAGTCCACCCTGGAGTCGCTCAAGGGCAGCATCGCGATCGGTCACACCCGCTACTCCACGACCGGGGCCAGCACCTGGCACAACGCGCAGCCGACCTTCCGGCCCACCGCGACGGGCTCGGTGGCGTTGGCGCACAACGGCAACCTGACCAACACCCGCGAGCTCGCCCAGCGCGTCGACGACCTCCCGACGATCGCCGGCGAGCTGGAGATCCACGCGTCGCGGCAGAGCAACAACCAGGTCGCCACCAACGACACCTACCTGGTCACCACCCTGCTGGCGGCCGACCCGGACCGCACCCTGGAGGACTCGGCGCTGGCGATCCTGCCGACCGTCCGTGGCGCCTTCTCCTTCGTCTTCATGGACGAGCACAGCCTGTACGCCGCCCGCGACCCGCAGGGCATCCGGCCGCTGGTCCTGGGCCGTCTCGAGAACGGCTGGGTGGTCGCGTCGGAGGACGCCGCCCTGGCCACGGTCGGCGCGCGGGTGGTCCGCGAGGTCGAGCCGGGCGAGCTGATCGTCATCGACGACAACGGCCTGCGCAGCCACACCTTCGCCCGCTCCCAGCCCAAGGGCTGCGTCTTCGAGTACGTCTACCTGGCCCGTCCGGACGCGACCATCGCCGGGCGCAGCGTGCACGAGGCGCGGGTGCAGATGGGCCGCAACCTCGCGCTGAGCAGCCCCGTCGAGGCCGACCTGGTGATCCCGGTGCCCGAGTCCGGCACGCCCGCGGCGATCGGGTACGCCGACGCCAGCGGCATCCCCTACGGCCAGGGCTTCGTGAAGAACGCGTACGTCGGCCGCACCTTCATCCAGCCGTCGCAGACGCTCCGCCAGCTCGGCATCCGGCTCAAGCTCAACGCCCTGGAGTCGGTGATCCGCGGCAAGCGGCTGGTCGTGGTGGACGACTCGATCGTGCGCGGCAACACCCAGCGCGCCCAGATCCGGATGCTCAAGGAGGCCGGGGCCAAGGAGGTCCACGTCCGGATCTCGAGCCCGCCGGTGAAGTGGCCCTGCTTCTACGGCATCGACTTCGCGACCCGCGCCGAGCTGATCGCCAACGGCCTCGGGGTCGAGGAGATCCGCGCCAGCATCGGCGCCGACAGCCTCGCCTACATCAGCGAGGACGACATGGTCGCGGCCACCGACCAGCCGCGCGAGCGGCTCTGCCTGGCCTGCTTCGACGGGTCGTACCCGATCCCGCTGCCGGAGGAGGAGCTCCTCGGCAAGCACCTGCTCGAGCGGTCGATCCCGCTCAGCGAGGTGCCGCACCGGCACCGCGACGTGGAGGGCGTCACCGTCGGGCTCTCCGGCGGCGCGGCCGACGCGCTGACCCGCCCCTGATCCGATCCCGACCTGACCCGCCCACGCCGCAGCCACCCTGGACCGAAGGACGACGAGTGACGAACGACCAGCCGACCGGGGCGACGTACGAGGCGGCCGGCGTCTCCATCGACGCCGGCGACCGTGCCGTCGAGCTGATGAAGGTCTGGGTCGACAAGGCCCGCCGCCCCGAGGTCCTCGGGGGCATCGGCGGGTTCGCCGGGCTCTTCGACGCCAGCGCCCTGAAGGCCTACGACCGCCCGCTGCTGGCCTCCAGCGCCGACGGGGTCGGCACCAAGGTCGCGATCGCGCAGGCGATGGACACCCACCACACGATCGGCTTCGACCTGGTCGGCATGCTCGTCGACGACCTGGTCGTGTGCGGCGCGGAGCCGCTCTTCCTGACCGACTACATCGCCACCGGCCGGGTCGTGCCCGAGCGGATCGCGGCGATCGTCCAGGGGATCGCGGAGGCCTGCGTCCAGGCCGGCTGCGCGCTGCTCGGCGGGGAGACCGCCGAGCACCCCGGCCTGCTCGGCCCCGACGAGTACGACGTGGCCGGCTCGACCACCGGGGTCGTGGAGGCCGAGCACCTGCTCGGCCCCGGCCGGGTCCGCCCCGGCGACCTGGTCGTCGCGATGGCCAGCTCGGGCCTGCACTCCAACGGCTACTCCCTGGTCCGCCACGTGCTGCTCAACGGCGAGGACGGCGGGGCCGGCTGGTCGCTGGACCGCGACGTCGCCGAGCTCGGCCGCACCCTGGGCGAGGAGCTGCTGGAGCCCACCCGGATCTACGCCAAGGCGTGCCTGGACCTGGCCCGGCACACCCGCACGCACGCGATGTCCCACATCACCGGCGGCGGCCTGGCCGCCAACCTCGAGCGGGTGCTCCCGGCCGAGGTGTCGGTGACGATCGACCGGTCGACCTGGACTCCGCAGCCGGTCTTCCAGCTGGTCCAGCAGGTGGGTCGGGTGGCCCAGGCGGACCTGGAGAAGACGCTGAACCAAGGCGTGGGCATGGTCGCGGTGGTCGACGCCGACGACGCCGACCGGGTGCTGGCCACCTTGGCCGAGCACGACGTGCGGGGCTGGGTCTGCGGCGAGGTGCGCCTGCGCGACGAGAGCGGCGAGCGCGCACCGGGCGAGGTCGTGCTGGAGGGCTCCCACCCCGGCTGGTGACCCTCCCGGGGGTGCCCGAGGCGCCGCATCGTGGCGTCGACGTGCGAAGGTGACCGGCGGGCAGGTAGCCTTAGTCCCACGAGACATTCACCAGTCAGACCGGACGCACGACCTCCTCGGCTACACCACTGAAAAGTGCTTGTGGGCGAGGTTTTCCGTGGCTCCGGCCAAGTGTGCGAGGGGGTCGGACCCTATGGGGCGCGGCCGAGCTAAGGCAAAGCAGACGAAGGTCGCCCGCGACCTGAAGTACCGCACTCACGAGACGGACTTCGGGGCGCTGGCCAAGGAGCTGCACGGAGGGGCTGACAGTCCGCCCCGATCCGCAGACCTCGACGTGGATGACGACGACGCGGACGACTGGTCGGGCTACACCGACGACGAGGACGACTGAGTCCTGACCCCGCTGCCGTCCTGTCGGGGACGGTCGTGATGTCGTGCGCCCGCCGGACGGTCGCAGCACCCCCCGCCCCGGTCGGGACGGAGGGCGCCGCGAGGCGACGTCCGGCTCAGCGCAGCCAGAGGCCGCGCAGCCGGCCGACCTCGCTCATCCGTCGCTCGGCCAGCCGGTCGGCGGCGACGGCCGGGGGCACCCCGTCCTGCTCGGCGATCCGGAAGACCTCGCGGGTGGAGTCGAAGATGTGGGCGGCCCGCTGCTGCGCCCGCTCGAACGAGAATCCCTCGAGCTCGTCGGCGACCTGGATGAGCCCGCCGGCGTTGACCAGGTAGTCCGGCGCGTAGAGCACACCCTTGTCGGCCAGTGTCTTGTCGAGCCCCGGGTGGGCCAGCTGGTTGTTCGCCGCACCGCAGACGATGCGGACCTCGAGCGACTCGGCGACCCGGTCGTCGATGGCGCCCCCGAGCGCGCACGGGGCGTAGACGTCCAGGCGGTGGCGGAGCAGCTCGGCGGTCGTCGTTGCGCTCCGCACCGAGGGGTGCTCGCGCACGGCCGCGTCGACGGCGGCGGGGTCGACGTCGGTGACGACCACCTCCGCGCCGTCCTCGACGAGGTGACGGACGAGGTGCCGACCGACCTTCCCGACCCCGGCCACGCCGACCGTGCGGCCGTCGAGGGTGGGCGCGCCCCAGACCGCCTCGGCGGAGGCGCGCATGCCCTGGAACACGCCGTACGCGGTCAGCACCGCGGAGTCGCCGGCGCCGCCGTGGGCGACGGTCCGCCCGGTCACGAAGTGGCACTCGCGGGCGATGGTGTCCATGTCGGCGCTGACCGTGCCGACGTCGCAGGCGGTGTAGTAGCGCCCGTTGAGGGACTCCACGAAGCGGCCGTAGGCACGCAGCAGGGCCTCGGACTTGTCGGTGGCGGGGTTGCCGATGATGACGGCCTTCCCGCCGCCCAGGTCGAGCCCCGCGGCGGCGGCCTTGTACGACATGCCGCGCGAGAGCGCGAGCACGTCGGCCAGTGCAGCCTGCTCGGAGGCGTAGGGGTAGAAGCGCGTCCCGCCCAGAGCCGGCCCGAGGGCGGTCGAGTGGAGGGCGATGATGGCGCGCAGTCCGGTCGGCTCGTCGTGGCAGAAGACGACCTGCTCATGTCCGGACATGCCGGTGAATACTTCGTCGGTCACGGTGGTGACACTCCTGGTCTGGCCCACGGGGGTGGTGTGGGCTGGTGTGCCGTCGCGGGATGTGCGACGTTAGTCACATCGTAAGCCGTGCACGGACGGCGCTCAGGCGTGTCGCCTTTGAGCAGATTCGGGACTTTGATCCTGAAAGTAAAGGATTTAGACCCGGAATCCAGTTCTGGTCCTATTCACCCATTGTCTTAGATTTTCGATCTGTCCTACTATGGCTTACGCGGTGCCGGGTGTAGGGGTACGTCGGGGGCCGTGCACATTGGGGAAAACGAGATCAAAGTGGGGAGGCTTGTCATGACCACACGACAGCCTGATTCTGAAGCGCTGTTGACGCCGGCCGAGGTCGCGTCGATGTTCCGTGTCGACCCGAAGACGGTCACGCGATGGGCGAAGGCGGGCAAGCTCAGCTCGATCCGCACGCTCGGTGGACACCGTCGCTACCGCGAGTCGGAGGTTCGCGGGTCGTCTTCCGACGACCCGCCCCTCGGCCACGTCCGCCGGCGGCACCGAATGGCGGCACCAACGGCCCAGTCGGCGGTTCAGCGCAGGTGCTGGACGTAGGTCAACGCTGCTCGCGCGTCCCGGACCCGCCGCTCCCAGGTGACGCCGAGGGCGATCATCACCGCGCCGGCAACCCCGATCAGGGCCCAGCGCGGCACCGCCGCTCCGACGTACGGCGCCGCCTCGCGTAGGACGACCAGCGCCCCGACGGTCGCGCCGTACAGCAGCGGTGCGGACCAGCGTGCGCCCAGCCCGCCCAGCACCAGCGCCACGCAGGCGAGCCCGAGCAGCAGCCCGCGCAGGGAGACCGGCTCCTCCAGCACCCACAGCAGCGACGGCACCAGCGCCAGTCCCAGGCCGGCTCCCAGGGCCCGCAGCGTCGAGGCGCCGGGGTGGCGGTACAGGTGCCAGCCGCCGACCACCAGCAGGGCGACGGCTGCGGGCAGCGTGTAGGGCTCCGGGGCGTCCACGCCGAGGGCGGCGAGGCGGCACCAGGTGGCGAGCACCAATAGTGCCCCGCCCAGCCAGCCGACCTGGCGGCGGTCGGGGTGCAGCAGGGCCAGCAGGCAGGCGGTGGTGCCGGCCACGGTCAGGTAGACCGCGGCCCAGCTCGCCTCGTGCCCGGACGGGGCCGCCTCGACCCCGGTGAGCAGCAGCACGACCCAGGTCAGCGCGGCTCCGAGCTCGAGGCCGATCCGCGCCTCCACCCGGGCCACCACGGACGGGAGGGCAGGACGGAGCAGCACCAGGACCGCTGCGGGCAGCATCGCCCACAGCGCGATCCACTCGTTGTCGCGCCAGTGCTCGGGCGCCACGCTCAGCACGCCGCCGGTCCACACCAGCCCGCCGACCAGCGCCGGCAGCAGGGCGCCCGCGACCTCGGCGGCGACCGGCTGGCGCGTGCGCAGGTGGAACGTGGTCACCAGGACGGTGCTCAGCCCGAGGGCGACCAGCGCCAGCACCTCGTCGTACGTCGAGAAGGCCACGGCCAGCGTCAGGGTCGCAGCGCCGACGGCGGCGGCGACCGGGTCGTCGCGGACCAGCGCTGCGACGGCGAAGGCGGTTCCGGCGGCCAGCAGGACGGCCAGCACGACCCAGACCGGGACCGTGAGCAGGAGCAGGGTGCCCGTGCCCGCGGCGGCGGTCAGGGCCGCGGCAGCCACGAGCGGCAGCTCCCAGGACAGGGTCCGCCCGGCCGGGGTCGACCGGGTCAGTGCCCCGAGGGCGAGACACCCGACGGCGACGACGGCGACCAGCAGCCACGGAGCGGCCAGGTCTGCGTTCTGGTCGAGCGCGGGCAGCCGTCCGCCGGGGGTGCCCGCCCAGTCGCTGGTGGCCACGTCCAGGTACCGGGCGGCCGCCTCGGCCGCGAGCCGGAGGGCCTGGACGACCGGGAAGACCAGCGTCGCCGCGAGCGGTGCCACGGCGCCGTACGACCAGGGGGCGGGTGCGAGCTCGACCACGACGGCGAGCAGCAGCGCGACCAGCAGCAGCACGACGCTGAGCCGGGTGGCGGACTCGTCGAGGGCCGGTGCGACGAGCGCCCCGACCACCGGCGCGATCGCCAGGGTGGCCAGCAGCCCTCGGACCGGGCCGGCGAGCTGGGCGGGCAGGTGGGCGGCGGCGAGTGTCGCGACCACCGCCAGGCCGGAGGCGACGAGCAGTGGCCAGACCTGGCCCGAGAGCCACACGCCGTCGACGGTCAGGTCGACCTGGTCGAGGAGGTCCACACCGGTCGCGACCAGTCCGAGCCAGGCGAGCACCGTGACGCCGCCGAGCCCGACCTCGGCCACCGACAGCGTTGCGGGCCGGACGGCCGTACGGACCCAGTGGGCACCGGCCGTCAGGCCGGCGGCGAGCAGCACGGCAGCCGTGCTCCGGGTGGGCGCGTCCGCCCAGGACTGGGAGGCGAGGCCCACGCAGGCGACCAGCCCGGCCACCGACGCGACCACCTCACCGGCCACGAAGGCACCGACCGGCGTGCCGGCGGCGGACCGGACGGCGGCCAGCGAGGCCACGACCAGGGCGAGGCCCAGGCCGGTCGCGAACGCCGCGTCCGAGGGCTGTCCGAGCCAGCCGGCGTGGCGCGCGCCGACCACGTCGAGGGCGGTGAGCCCCAGCGCGACGAGCCCGAGCGACTCCGTGGCTGCCCGCAGGTTCGCCCGGGCGGCGGCGGCCGCCGCGGCGCCGGCGGCCAGGGTGAAGGCGACCAGGGTCACGGTGCGCCCGCCCACGCCCAGCACCGACCACGTCACGGCGAGGAACACCAGGCCGGCCACCAGCAGGCACAGCGCTCCGAGCCCGAGCAGGATCCGCGGGACCGAGCTGCCCCGGACCTGGCCGGGGCCGGGTGGGCGGAGCGGGGGGACGAGCGGCGGACCGAGCGGCGGTGGCGGCGGGACGGGAGCTCCCCCGAGGGCCCCCGTCCCACCCGGCGTGCCCGTGCCGGCGGTGACCAGCACGGGGGTCTGGTGGCGCATCTGCACGAGCAGTGCGTCCGCCTCGGTGAGGGTCGCGAAGAGCCGGCGGCCCAGGTCGCCGGCGAGCACCAGCCCACAGGTGGGGCAGGCGGTGCTGCCCGGCGTCAGGCCGGAACGGCAGTCGGGGCAGCGGGTCGGGTCCGCGTAGTGCGTCATGTCTCCATGAACCCATGCCGCGCCGGGGGCCGGTCAGGGCCGAGCGACTCAAGTCGCGCCTGAGTAGTCGTGCTCAGGCCGGCCCGGGGTCAGCCCCGAGCCGACCCCGGACCGACCCTGGGAGGACCCGGGCCGGCCCTGTCATGGCTTGACCCGAGGCCTGCGAGAGGATGACGCTCGATCGACACGCGTCGCGGAGGGCGACACGGAGCGAAGGGGCATTCGCGATGAAGGACCGGATCGGTGACGTGGGACGGCTCGCCTGGTTCCCCAGCGGCAGGGCCACGAAGTGGTTCGTCGCGGGGTTCTGGATCCTGGTGTTCGGGGCGGCGCTCGTGCCGGCCGGCAAGCTCAGCAGCGTGCTGAAGAACGACAGCATCTCCTGGCTCCCGACCACCGCGGAGTCCACCCAGGTCCTCCAGCGGATGGAGCCCTTCCAGTCCCAGAACGAGATCCCCGCGGTCGTCGTCTACACCCGCTCCGGCGGCGTGACCCCAGCGGACACCGAGGCCGTGACCGCCCAGGTCGCGAAGTTCGACGCGCTGGAGGCCGTGAAGCGCGACTCGTTCGGACCGGTCCCCTCGCAGGACGGCCAGGCCCTCCAGGTGGTCGTCCCGATCGACGGCGGGTCGGGAGGCTGGGAGGCCATCGGGGACGCGGTGAAGGGCATGCGGGAGATCACGGCCACCAGCCCGGACGGGCTGAAGGCCTACGTCACCGGTCCCGGCGGGTACGCCGCGGAGTCCGCCGAGGCATTCGCCGGGATCGACGGCCGGCTGCTGCTGATCGCCGGCCTGGTCGTCATCGTGATCCTGCTCTTCACCTACCGCTCACCCCTGCTCTGGATCCTCCCGGTGCTCTCCGCACTGGTAGCGCTGATCTCAGCCCAGGCCGTCGTCTACCTGCTGGCCAAGCACGCCGACCTCACCGTCAACGGACAGTCGCAGAGCATCCTGACGGTGCTCGTGTTCGGTGCCGGGACGGACTACGCCCTGTTGCTGGTGGCGCGCTACCGGTAGGAGCTCCGCCGCCACGAGGACCGGCACGAGGCGATGGCGTTCGCCCTGCACCGGGCCGGGCCCGCGATCTTCGCGTCCGGCTCCACCGTGATCGCGGGCATGCTGTGCCTGCTGCTCGCCACCATGAACTCGACCGCCGGGATGGGCCCCGTCGCCGCCGTCGGCATCGTGGTCGGGCTCGCCGTCATGCTGACCCTGCTGCCGGCCCTGCTGGTCATCTTCGGGCGCTGGTTCTTCTGGCCCGTGCACCCGACGTACGGCTCGGTCGACCACACCGAGTCCGGGCTGTGGGCCCGCGTCGGTCGCTTCATCGCGCCCCGTCCCCGCAAGGTCTGGGTGCTCACCGCGGTGGCCCTCGGGCTGGCCGCCACGGCGGTGGTCCAGCTCGACGCGACCGGGCTGAAGAACTCCGAGCAGTACTACGGCAAGCCCGAGCCGGTCCTGGGCGAGGAGGCGCTGGCCCGGCACTTCCCGGCCGGCTCCGGCCAGCCGGTCGACGTGGTCGCCAACGCGGCCTCGGCGGCCGAGGTCTCGGCGGTGGTCGCCAAGGTGCCCGGCATCGTCGCCGTCGCCGACCCGGTCGTGGTCGGGGACACCGCGTGGATCGCCGCGACGCTGGGCGACGGGCCGGACACCCAAGCCGCGCGGGACACCGTCGACCGGGTTCGCACGGCCGTGCACGCCGTGGACGGGGCCGACGCCCAGGCCGGGGGCGGGACGGCGATCTACGACGACATCCTCCGGGCCTCGGCGCGCGACAACAAGGTGATCATCCCGGTGGTGCTGCTGGTGGTCTTCCTGATCCTGTCGCTGCTGCTGCGCTCGGTCCTGGCCCCGCTGATCCTGGTCGGCACCGTCGTGCTGTCCTTCTTCGCGGCACTGGGGCTCAGCGCCCTGCTGTTCAAGCACGTGCTCGGCTTCGCCGGTGCGGACCCCAGCCTGCCGCTGTTCGTCTTCGTGTTCCTCGTCGCCCTCGGCATCGACTACAACATCTTCCTGATGACCCGGGTGCACGAGGAGACCAAGCAGGTCGGGACCCGGCGCGGTGCCCTGGTGGGGCTGTCGGCCACCGGTGGGGTCATCACCAGCGCGGGGCTCGTGCTGGCCGGCACGTTCCTGGCCCTGGGCACCCTGCCCGTGGTGGCCTTCGCCGAGATCGGCCTGGCCGTCGCCCTCGGCGTCCTGCTCGACACGATCATCGTGCGGGCGGTGCTGGTCACCGCGATCACGCTCGACGTGGGCCGGCGGATGTGGTGGCCCAGCGAGCTGTCCCGCCGCGACGAGTCCGTCTTCGACGACCTGGACGAGCCGTGGACCGCCCTGGAGGACCCGGCCGGGGTCTAGGCCCCCGGGTCGCTCGCCGTCCGGCCCGTCGCCTGGCCGGTCGGGATCTGGGCGAAGAAGTCCTGCAGCACCCGCTCGATCGAGCGCTCCATGGAGCCGGCGAGGGTCTGCTGCACGTTCTGCATCGAGAGCTGCCGCATCCGCTGCAGGGCCGGACCGAGCTCGCCCAGGGTCTCGTTGTCGGGCACCCACGCCGTGCCGAGGTGCTGGGTGAGCCCGTCCAGGGCCGTGCCGACCAGCAGGTCGGCGACCTGGTCGAGCAGCGGGACGAGGCGCTCGTGGACGTCGAGGATCGTGTCGACGTCGAAGCCGTACTGCCGCATCTCGCCGAGCGCGTGGACCAGCTGCGGTCGCCGCAGCAGCGCCCGGTCGCCCTCGAGGGTGACCAGGCCGAGCTCGACCGCGCGGTCGAGCCGGCTGCCGGAGTCGTCGGTGAAGTGCGCCTCGGCCTCCGCCCGGGTCACGTACGTCGGCACCTCGTCCGACCACGGCGTGTTGAGGGCCTCCTCGATGCCGAGCACGTCGGACAGGTCGCGCCCCTGCTCCCAGGCGCCGATCAGCTCGGCGATCTGCGCCGAGGTGTACCCCTTCTCCAGCAGGTTGCCGAGCAGCCGCAGCCGGGCCAGGTGCACGTCGCTGTACCAGGCGACGCGTCCCTCCCGCCGTGGTGGCGGCAGGAGGCCGAGTCCCTGGTAGGCGCGGACGTTGCGGGTGGTCATCCCGGCGGCCTGCGCGAGGTCGTCGATGCGGTAGTCCGTCATCGGCCCCTCCCGGAGGTGACGGTGTGGCGGGTCGGAGCCGTGCTCCCCGTGCAGGGCTGAACCTACACGCAGCACCTGCGCCAGCAGCGCCGCCACCGGCAGCCCCGGCAGCCCGGCCGGGAGCCCACCGGGCAGGCCCGCCGGGAGCGACCGGGGCAGCGCGATCGGGCCGAGCCGGGCGGCCATGCTCAGGCGCCCGCCGCCGCGACGACCCGGGGGCGCGCGGTGGCGCCCGCCGTCCGCGGCACCGCCACGTAGTCCTCGGTGCGCAGGTGCGAGAGCTGGCGCAGGTACTGGGTGGCGAAGCCCGGGTACATCGAGGGGTTGAAGCCGTCGGGCGTCAGGTACCAGCTCGAGCAGCCCGAGTTCCACGTCGTCCGACGCAGCCGGCGCTGCATCCGCTCGTTGTAGGCGCGCTGCGCGTCGTCCTTGACGTCGAGGTAGCGCAGGTCGCGTCCGAGGATGTGGGTGATCCCGTCGACCAGGTAGCGGATCTGCCCCTCCATGTAGACCAGCGCCGAGTTGTGGCCGGGCCCCGAGTTGGGCCCGAAGGTGAGGAACAGGTTGGGGTAGCCGGCCACGTTGACGCTGCGGTAGGCGAAGGCGCCGCGTGACCACTCGGTGCCCAGGTCGCGGCCGTCGAGACCGGTGACCGGGATCGGGGAGCCGGTCGTCGACACGTCGTACCCGGTGGCGAAGACGACGGCGTCGAGGTGGTGCTCGATGCCGGCCGCCGTCCGGATGCCCGCCGGGCTCATCCGCGCGATGGGCCAGGTGATGAGCTTGCAGTTGTCCGCCTGGAGGGCCGGGTAGTAGTCGTTGGAGACGAGCATCCGCTTGCAGCCGGCCCGGAAGTCGGGGGTGAGCTGGCGGCGCATCCACGGGTCCTTCACCTGGTGCCGCAGGTGCGCCTTCGCCAGCTCCTCGATGACCCGGGTGACCGGGCTCGACCAGACCATCCCGGTCGCCATCGTCTCGTGCAGCAGGTAGACGCCCTGGCGGGTGAGGGTCTGGGTACCGGGGACGTGGGCGAAGAGCGCGCGGACCGGCGCCGGGGTGCCCGCGTCGAGCCGGGGGATGACCCAGCCCGGGGTGCGCTGGAAGACCGTCACGTGCTCGGCCCTCTTCACCAGCTCGGGGATGATCTGGATCGCGCTGGCACCGGTGCCGACCACGGCGACCCGCTTGCCAGCGACGTCGAAGTCGTGGTCCCACCGGGCGCTGTGGATCTTGTGGCCCTCGTAGGTCTCGATCCCGGGGATGCGGGGCAGGCTGGCGTTGGACAGCGGGCCGCTGGCCAGCACCACTGTGCGGGCCAGGTACGTCGTGCCGCTCGCGTCCCGGGTGCTGACCTCCCAGCGCCCCTCGGCCTCGTCGAAGCGCAGCCCGGTCACCTCGACCCCGAAGCGGATCAGACGGCGCAGGTCGAACTCGTCGACGAGGTGGTGGATGTAGCGCAGGATCTCCTCGCTCGGTGAGTACACCCGTGACCAGGTGGGGTTCTGGGCGAACGAGTAGGAGTAGAGCACCGAGGGGATGTCGCAGGCCGCACCCGGGTAGGTGCTGTCCCGCCAGGTGCCGCCGACGTCGTCGGCGCGCTCCAGGATGACCACGTCGTCGACGCCCGCCTGGTGCAGGCGCAGGGCCGCGCCGAGCCCGGCGAACCCGGCGCCGACGACGAGGGTGTCGTGGACGTGTTCCCGGGGGGTCGCGGCCCGTGCGCGGGCACGGGTCCGGGCGGGCGCGCTCATGCGGCCGGCTCGTGGGTGAGCTCCTTGAACCAGGAGGGGATCGGCTTGAGCAGCACCCGCGGGTAGCGCGCCGAGGCCCACACCAGCGGGTCGCCGACGAAGCGGTGGTAGGGGTGCTTGCGGTTGATCACCATGCTGGAGTGCACCTTCAGCACCTGGTAGAGCGGGACGCGGCGGATCGCGGGGCTGCGGTCGCCGACGTTCCTGAAGCGCGCCATCGCGGCGTACAGGCGCTTCTCGTCCAGGCCCATGTCCACGATGTTGTTGCGCATCCGGGACAGCAGCGGGACGTACATGATCGCGCCGATGATCAGCCCGGGGCTCATCACGTTGCCGACGCTGTCGATGAGCAGCTTGCGCAGCTTGGCGTGCCCGAGCATGTCGAGGACCTGGAAGTCGACGGCGAGGTGGCGGGACTCGTCGGCGTTGATCTTCTCGAAGACCTGGTGGCACACCGGGTCGTGCACCTCGTCGAGCAGGAACTTCAGCAGCGCCCCGTCGAGGGCCACCTCGAGCATCGGGATCACCGTGCCCAGCACGGCCAGGCTCATGTCGTCGGAGTACTTGTCGAGCCACTCGATCGCCAGCCGGATGTTGACGTTGGGCTCGGGCATCCGGTCGCCGTCGATCATGCCCCAGCGCTTCATCAGCGCCAGCTCGGCGTTGGCGTGCTTCTGCTCCTCGGCGTGGAAGTAGGTGTAGATCTGCTTGAGGGTGTCGTCGGGCGCCTTCTTGGCCATCGCGGCGAAGCCGCGCGCACCGACGTTCTCGATCCAGACCAGGTCGGCCATGAACTCCTTGAGCCCCGGCCACTGCTCGGGGGTGATCAGGTCGGCGCCGGGCGCCTCCCAGTCGATGTCGGCCAGCGCCCACTGGCGGTCCTTGATCCTCTGGAGCATCTCGGTCAGGTCGATCGCCATGTCAGTCTCGCTCTCCTGCGTCGGTGTGCGGATGGGTCGGGGTCGTGCTGGAGCCGGCCGGGACCAGCGACGGTGCGGGCCGGGTGTCGCTGGGGACGAAGCGGTTGAGCAGCCCGGCGCCCCGGGTGTAGGCCCCGGGGGCGAGCCGCTTGGCGGCCCAGACGGCGCGCGCGTCGAGCTGGGGGACCACGTGAAGCTGGCCGCGGTCGTTGGCGTCCAGCGTCATCCGGGCGATGCGGCCGGGGCTGTAGCCGGTCCACCGCATCAGCTGGCCGGCGAGCCTGGCCGAGTCGGTGGTGATCCTGCCGTCGGCGACGATGTTGGTCTTCACGAAGGTCGGGCACAGCACGGTGACGTTGACTCCGGTGCCGCTGAGCTCGGCGGCCAGCGTCTCGCTCAGCGCCAGGACGGCCGCCTTGCTGACGTTGTACGGCCCCATGTTGGGGGCCGCCGCGAAGCTCGCCGCCGAGGCGACGTTGATGATCCCGCCGTGGCCGGTCTCGCGCAGCAGGGGGGCGAAGACGTGGCAGCCGTGGACGGGCCCCCAGAGGTTCACCCCGAGTGCCCAGCGCCAGTCCTGCAGCGCGGTGCTGCCGATCGGCTGCCCCCCGATCCCGACCCCGGCGTTGTTGACGACCAGGCTCGGCGGCCGTGCGAACCACATCTGCGCGGCCTGGGCGAGCGCCAGCACGTCCGCCTCGGAGGAGACGTCGCAGTGCACGGCGATCGCCTCCCCGCCGTGGGCGTTGATGTCGGCGGCGGTCTCCTCGGCGCGGTCGAGCCGGAGGTCGGCGCAGACCACCCGGCCGCCGCGCTTGGCGAGCTCCACGGCGAAGGCGCGGCCGATGCCGCTGCCGGCGCCGGTCACCACCGCCCGGGCATTGTCGCTGCGTCGGCGTCCGGTGCGCAGCAGCCCCAGGGACAGTCCGGTCATGCGGTGGCCTCCAGTCGGTCGAGCTCGGGTACGTCGGAGGAGCCGGCGCGGGCCAGCTCCTCGGTGAGGAAGGCGGCGGCGCGGCGCAGCGCCATGGACGCCTCGGGCGCCAGCCGGGGAAGGGCCTGGAAGACGTGGACCTGGTCGGGCCAGACGTCGAGCTCGCAGGGGCCGCCGGCGCTGCGCAGGTCGCGGGCGAGGCGGTGGGCGTCGGCCAGCAGCATCTCGGCGCCGCCGGCCTGCACCAGGGTCGGAGGCAGTGCGGGACCACCGGCCACGGTGAGGGCGAGTCGCGGGTGGGCGGGGTCCTCCTGCCCGACGTACAGGCGGACCATGCGCTCGGCCCTCGCCGCGGAGATCAGCGGGTCCCGCCGGAGTCGTTCGCGTCGCCGGGCCAGGCCCAGGGTCAGGTCGTAGAGCGGGGAGAAGAGCGCCTGCGCGGCCGCGGCCGGCGCGCCGTCACGGCGCAGCTGGAGCGCCAGGTCGACGGCGAGGTGGCCGCCGGCGGAGTCACCGGCGACGACGAGACGGTCGGCCGGGTGGCCCTGGGCGAGCAGCCAGTCCCACCCGGCGCGGACGTCGTCGGCCGCGGCGGGGAACCGGTGCCGGGGGGCGAGCCGGTAGTCGACGCTGAAGACGGGGAGCCCGGTCAGGGCCGAGAGCCGCGCGGTCAGGCCCCGGTGCGTCCGGGTCGAGCACAGCACGTAGCCGCTGCCGTGCACGTAGTAGAGAGCGGCGTCGGTGCGGGTGACGCCTCGGGCGCGGACCCACTCGCCGACCACGCGGCGGCCGTCGGGGAGCCGTTCGTCGACGGGCTCGACGCGGACCGAGCGCGGGGGCGGGCCGAAGGTGGCCATCGAGCGGGCCACGATCTGGCGGGAGAGCCAGACTCCCCAGGCGTGCTCGATCCGGATGAGCTCGGTGACCGGACGCAAGGTCAGGGAGGCGGCGGTGGCGCTCGTCCGGGCTCGGGTGGAGGCGCGGGACGGGACACGATGGACGTCGGTCACGAGGAGTCCTCTCGGGAGGGGTACCGGCTCGAGAAACATCCTCTCCAACTGTGCCAGTTGTCAATGGCACATTGAGTGGCGCATCGTTTTGTGGCACTGAACTAGGCAGAAGTTAAGTCTGAGACTGAACTTCAGGGAAGTTCAGCTACCCTGGTCAGATGTACGCCGTGATCGGGGACATCGTCGGATCCCGCAACCTGCCCGACCGGGCCCGAGCCCAGCGCCGCCTCCTCGAGGTCCTCGACGACGTCGCGCGCCTCGTGCCGGGGGTCCAGCCGCTCGAGCCCACCGTCGCCGACGAGTTCCAGGGCGCCTGGGCAGGGCTCGCCGACGCGCTCCGTGCGACCCTGCTGGTCCGGCTCACGCTCCTGCCCGAGATCGATGTCCGCTGCGGGATCGGCCAGGGGGAGGCCACCGTCTTCGACGCGGAGCGCAGCCCGATGCTGCAGGACGGGTCGGCGTGGTGGGCCGCCCGCGCCGCGATCGAGAGCCTGGGCAGGCCGCGTCACGCCGGTCGCCGTACCTGGTGGGAGGGGCCGGGTCAGCCGTCGGGACGGGTGGCGCTGGTCAACGCGCACCTGCTCTGCCGGGACGCGCTGGTCGACCGGCTCAGCGAACGGGGGTGGCGGATGCTAGGACTGGCTCTGCGGGGCGAGACGCAGAAGCAGATCGCCGCCGCCGAGGGCATCAGCGAGTCGGCCGTCTCGCAGCAGTTCGCCGGAGGCATCTCGGCGGTGCGCGACGCACAGCGACTCCTGGAGTCGCTCGACCGGACCGACGACGGGGAAGAGGGGGACGGCACGTGATCGTGCTGGGGGTGTGGCTCGGGGTCGTCGGGCTCTGCGACCTGCTCCGCGCGGTGCGCGACGTGGTGCCGCTGGGGCGCCGGGTCGTGCTGGCCGGTGTGGGGCTCGCGCTCTACGTCCTCGCCGCCGTGCTCCTCGCCGAGACCGCGCGTCAGGGACTCCTCCTGGTGGTCGTGTGGTCGGTCCCGTTCCTGCTCTGGCTGCTCGGCTCCTCCGCGGCGCTCGTGGGGCGTCGTACGGTCGCGCGGGCGGTGGCCTTCGTCGGCCTGGGTGCGGGCGTGCTGGCCGGGCTCGTCCTGGACGACCCCGAGGTCAGCCGTCACGCCCCCGGTGCCCTCGGCGCCGTCGAGCTCGACCTCCTGGTGCTCGTCGTGGGGGTCGCGCTGGTCCAGCTCGCGACCGCCAACGTGGCGATCCGGATCCTGCTCGACGCCGTCGGCGTGCCGGCGTCGACGAACGAGAAGCAGCTCAAGGGTGGGCGTCTCCTCGGCCCGATGGAGCGCCTCTTCATCGTCGGCCTCGGGCTCGCCGGTCAGCTCACCGCGGCCGGCATCGTGGTCGCCGCCAAGGGCCTCCTCCGCTTCCCCGAGCTGCAACGCGGCGCCCGCGCCGGCCCCAGCGACCTGTCGGAGTACTTCCTGATCGGCTCGCTCGCCAGCTGGCTGCTCGCCCTCGGCGGCCTCGGCCTCGTCGCCCTCCGCACCCTCACCTGACCCCCCCGCCGAGAGGACACCTACGCACCCTTCCCCTCTGCCGAGACGACACGTGCGCGCGGTTCCTCCCCGCCGAGAGGACACGAATGCGCGCTCGACTTTGGTGGTTGGGCGTCGGGTTGGCGACGACGTAGACGGCCACCGCGCAAAGGTCAGCGAGCTCTTGCGACGGAGACTCACGTAAGGACACGAATGCACGATCGCCTTGACCATCCTGCCCCACACGAGGTGTTGGAAGGCATGTAGCCCGGCGAGGCAGAGAGCCCGGATCTCGCCCAGCCCGGCCGCCCCTCCATGTCCTCTCGGCGAGGAGGAGGCGCGCGCACGTGTCCTCTCGGCAGGAGGAAGAGCGCGCACGTGTCCTCTCGGCCGGTGGGAAGCGTGCGTAGGTGTCGTCTCGGCGGGGGGCGGAAACGACAACCGCAGGCCACACACGGGGTGTGACCTGCGGTTTTGCCGGTGGCCAGGGGCGGGGTCGAACCGCCGACCTACCGATTTTCAGTCGGTCGCTCGTACCAACTGAGCTACCTGGCCGGGCCGGGCAGGACTCTACCGGACAGTCCTGGACCGGGCCCAATCGGCTCAGGCGGTGCGGACGACCTGGTCGTGCTCGAGGCGGGGGAGGCGGTCGAACCAGGCGTTCTCGGCGGGCTTGCCGAGGTTGACGACGAGGAAGGACTTCCAGTTCGTGCCGGCGAAGAACTCCTCGTCGATGCCGGCGGCGTCGAACCCGCCCATCGGACCGGCGGCGAGACCGGCGGCGCGGACGCCGAGCAGGAAGTAGCCGGCCTGGAGTGCCGCGTTGAAGCGGGCGGCCTGCTCGCGGGCGGCGTCGTCGGCGAAGACGGCCTTCGCGCCCGGGAAGTGCGGGAAGGTGACGTCGAGGTGGTCGTGGAAGTCGGTGTCGGCGGCCAGGACGGCGACCAGCGGCGCGCCGGCGGTCTTGTCGCGGTTGCCGTCGGCCATGTGCTTGAGCAGGCGCTCGCGGCTGTCGTCGCGGACCAGCAGGACCCGCAGGGGCTGCGCGTTCATCGCGGTCGGGCCGTACTTGACGAGGTCGTAGATGGCGGCGATCTGCTCGTCGCTCACCGGCTCGTCGGAGAAGGCGTTGGCGGTGCGGGCCTCGCGGAAGAGGAGGTCCTGGGCTTCGGGGGAGAGGATGAGGTGGCTCATGGTTGAAGGAACAAAGGTTGAAATCTCAATCATCCCGGAGCGACTGTGGCGTGGGCCACAGAAAGCAGAAGCGCTCCGGACATGATGTCCGGAGCGCTTCGTCGGCGACCCCGACGGGACTCGAACCCGCGGCCTCCGCCGTGACAGGGCGGCGCGCTAACCAACTGCGCTACGGGGCCAGGTTGTGGTGCTGCACTGCATGCTGACATCACGTACGTCGTCAGCGGGCGAAACTCTAACAGTCTTCCGCGTCAGGTCCGAATCGGCGTCGAGGCACCGATCGGACTCGTACCCCCAACGGGATTCGAACCCGTGCTACCGCCGTGAAAGGGCGACGTCCTAGGCCACTAGACGATGAGGGCGTGTCCCCTGCGGGACCGTCCGATCCTAGCGCGGCAGGTCGCCCTCCGACGTCGGTACGTCGGTCCCCGCCGGCTGGAGGTGCCGCCGCTGTCCGGCCGCCTCCAGCGCCGAGACGAGCAGGCGGTGCAGCTCGTCGCCCCCGCGGATCGGGCCCTCGGGGTTCAGTACGGCTGTCGGCGCGAGCAGGAACGCCCGGTCCTGGGGGCCGCCGAGCCCCCCGTGGGCGCCGACCAGGTGCTCGAACGCCGCGATCTCGTCGGTTCCGGGGTCGACGGCGCTGTTCACGTAGATGTCCGGCGCCTCCTTCATCAGCGCGGCCCGCCGCAGGAACTCCGGCGCATGGTCGCCGAACGGCTCCAGCGGGTCGGTCCCGGTGACCTCGTGGGTGACCAGGTGGTGGGAGCCCCCGGTGCCGAAGGCGACCGGGCCGGTCTCGGTCATCACGGCCACGAACCCGATGCCGGGGTGGTGCGCCAGCCCGCTGACCAGGGTCGGCCACCGGGCGTCGAGGTCGGAGCGGAGCAGGCGCTCCTTGCCCGGCACGTAGACCAGGCCGAGGTTGCCGCTGCCCAGGACCACGAAGTCCTCGCCCCGCGCGTCCGTGCCGGCGTCCGTGTGCTCCTCGACCCGGTCGGTGACCGACTTGGCCACGCCCCGCGCGGGACCACCGGACCCCGACAGGTCGTAGGCCAGGGCGCCGACCCGGCCCCAGCCCTCCACCGAGTCCTCGACCGCCGTCACGTCCGCGCTCGAGAGCTGGGCGCACAGGCCGGCCAGGTCGATGCCCCAGCGGTCCTCGAAGGAGGCGCCCTGGGACTGGCCGTGGTCCGAGAGCAGCACGAAGTGGTACGTCCGGGGGGCCCGCGCCGCCACCTTGGCGAGCCCGGCGATGGCCTGGTCCACACCCGTGAGGCACGCGAGCGCCTCGATGCGGTTGAAGCCCGCGTGGTGCGCGATCTCGTCGTAGTCGACGTAGTTGACGTAGATGCTGCGGGTCCCGCGCGCCATCTCCTGCGCCACGATCGCCGAGTTGACGTCCCGCAGCAGGCCGTTCGTGGCGGCCCGGAGACCGGCGAAGGTCCAGCTCCGGGCGACCCGCGGCCGGATGTCGAGCTTGCGCTGGCGCTTGGCCTGGAACCGCTCGCGACTGACCTCGGCGAAGGTCCGCGCGATGCTCCGCGCGAAGCCGTCCGGGCGGAGCAGGAACCGGCCGAACGCCTCACGGGTCTGGCGCTGCCCGCGCGAGACCTCCCGCAGGTGGCTCATCGTCATCGCGGAGCGCTCGGCATCCCCCGAGAACAGGTTGGACACCGAGATGCCGCCGTCGGCCAGAAGGCCCAGGCCGTCGCTGGCCCGGGCCTCGATGATCGCCGCGTCGGCGGGGCGGTTCGCGACCAGCACCCGGCCGAGCTCGCGGTCGTACCAGCGGAACGCGGGCACACCCTCGGCGTGGCCGTGCAGGATCGCCTGCTGGCTCGCCGGGGTGGTGCAGGGCATCTGCACCAGCCACTCGTGCAACGTGTGGCTGCCCTCGTCGATCCACCGCCGCAACGTGGGCATCGTGCCCGAGCTCAAGGCCCAGTTCATGACCGGATAGGCGACCCCGTCGCACTGGATGAAGACCACGCCGTCGACGTGGTCATCCTCCACCGAGCCCGGCTTGGAGATCGCCTGCAGCTTGGCGTCGAACGCCTCGGTCGTGCCCGCCGAGGAGAGCCAGACCAGGATCGTGCCCAGGATCGCCGCGATCCAGGCCGCCGCCACTGCGGTGCCGAAGCTGGCCAGGTGGACGTGGGAGAGCTGGGAGAGGGCGATCTGCATCACGACCGCCTGCCCGACGACCGCCCCGAGCGCAAGGGCGACCCAGCCGATCGCGGCGGTGACCGTGATGAGCAGGGGGCGGACCAGCAGCCCCGCGACGCCGGTGACCGCGGCAGCGGCGAACGCGGCGTACCAGGTGTCGATCGAGAAGCCCGGCAGGAGCCAGGCCGTGATCGCCAGCGCCAGGGTGGAGAGCACCCAGGTCACCAGCAGCCGGACCACGTCGGCCAGGTGGAGACGCTTCATGCCTGCATCCTTGCGCCTCCGGTGCCCCGCCGGGTGGAGGCAGGGGTCCCGGTTAGGGTCGAACTGTGATCGCGATGTCCCGGGAGCGTTTCGAGGAGCTCGTCTCCGAGGCTCTCGACACGGTGCCCCCGGGTCTGATGGCCCTGGTGGACAACGTCGTGGTGCTGGTGGAGGACGACGCGCCGGCCGACGACCCCGACCTGCTCGGCCTGTACGACGGCACGCCGCTGACCGAGCGGGACAGCGGCTACACGATGGTCGCCCCCGACCGGATCACGCTGTACCGCAACCCGACCCTGGCGATCTGCGACACCGAGGCCGACGTGGTCGAGGAGGTCGGCATCACCGTCGTCCACGAGATCGCCCACCATTTCGGGATCGAGGAGGAGCGGCTCCACGAGCTCGGCTGGGGCTGAGGCTCAGGTGCCCGGCTCGAGCCGTACGGCGCCGGTGCCCTGACGGGCGAGGTCGTCGCCGGGGTTGTACAGAGCGCACGAGCGCAGGCTGAGGCAGCCGCAGCCGATGCAGCCGTCCAGCCGGTCCCGGAGACGCTCGATCCGCTCGATCTGCTCGTCGAGGCGTCGCCGCCACTGCTGGCTGAGCCGGTGCCAGTCCCGCTTGGTGGGGGTGCGCCCCTCGGGCAGCGAGGCCAGCGCCTCGGCGATCTCGTCCAGGGAGAGCCCGACCCGCTGCGCTGCCCGGATGAATCCGAGCCGACGCAGCGTGGCCTGCTCGTAGCGGCGCTGGTTCCCGGCGGTGCGGGTGGAGGCGACGAGGCCGCGCTCCTCGTAGAACCTGATCGCCGAGGTCGTCAGACCCGACCGCTCGGCGAGGTGACCGATGGTCAGCAGCGTCATCGTCGTACCTCGAGCTCACGTGGACTTGAGGTTCCAGGGTGCCACGTCCGACGGGTGTCACGCTGCGGTGAGGCCCCGGTCGACGGTGTCGAGCACCGGGTCGAGCGCGGCGGCCCGCTCCTCAGGGGAGGCCTCGCGCAGCGGACCGTGCAGGTGCAGCACCGCGAACCCGTGGACGGCGGCCCAGCACGTCACCTCGGCCCCCGTACGACGGGCACGAGGCATCGCCCCCACCGCGGCGAGCTCGTCGAGCACGTCGTTGAGCACGCCGTACGGCCCGGGGCCGGCGCCCTCGAGCGGCTCGGTGGAGAAGGCGACCTCGAAGAGGCCGGGGTTGCCCAGCGCGAACTCGACGTACGCCCGCCCGACCTCGCGCAGCCGGCGGCGGGCGCGCAGCCGCGGGTCGCGGGTCCGGACCGCGGCGATGCCGGTGAGCATGGCCTGCTCGAGCTCTCCCATGCCGACGGCGGCGACCTCCGCGAGCAGCTCCTGGCGGTCGGAGAAGTGCCGGTACGCCGCGTTGTGCGACACCCCGGTGAGCCGGGCGACCTCGCGGAGCACGACGGCGTCGGGGCCGCCGGTGCGCGCCAGTCCCACGCCGGCCTCGATCAGCGCGACGCGGAGGTTGCCGTGGTGGTAGGCCCTGCTCACGCCGTCGATCGTACCCCGATGTTGACAGCGGCCACATCTGCTGCTTCACTCATCATGTTGTCGCTGTCAACTTTGGAGCGTGGCCCATGTCCTCCAGCACCCCGTCCGTCCGCCCGGAGCTCACTAGTCGTCGCAAGCTCGCCGTGCTCGGCGCGGTCTGCGCCGCCGTGCTGGCCATCAACCTCGACACCACGATCGTCAACGTGGCGCTGCCGAGCCTCTCGGTCGAGCTCGACGCCGGCACCCGGGCGCTGCAGTGGATCGTCGACGGCTACAACCTGGCCTTCGCTGCGCTCGTCCTCGCGGCGGGCAGCCTGTCGGACAAGTACGGTCGCCGCCCCGCCCTGATCCTCGGGCTCCTCGGGTTCGCCGCTGCGAGCGCCGCCGGAGCCCTCGTCACCTCGGCCGGGGCGCTGGTCGCGATGCGCGTGGTGATGGGCGTGTTCGCAGCCCTGATCTTCCCGACCACGCTCTCGATCATCAGCAACACCTTCGCCGAGCGGAAGGAGCGCGCGGCCGCCCTCGGGGTCTGGGGAGCCGTCGTCGGCATCGGGGTCGCCGCCGGCCCGGTCACCGGAGGCTGGCTGCTCACCCACTTCTACTGGGGCAGCGTCTTCTGGGCCCTCGTCCCGCTCGCCCTGGTCGCGGCCGCCGTGGCCTTCGCGGTCGTCCCCGAGTCGCGCGACCTCGCGGTGCCGCGCCTGGACCGGCCCGGGCTGGTCCTCTCGGTCGGGATGCTCAGCGCCCTGACCTACACGATCATCGAGGCGCCCGAGCAGGGCTGGGGCTCGGCGGCGACCCTCGGCGGCTTCGCGCTGGCCGTGGCGCTCCTGGTGACCTTCGTCGTCGTCGAACGCCGCTCGGACCACCCGATGCTCGACGTCACCCTGTTCCAGGACCGCCGGTTCAGTGCGGCGAGCGGGGCGGTCACGCTGACCTTCTTCTCGCTGTTCGGCTTCATCTTCCTGATCACGCAGTACTTCCAGTTCGTGCGCGGCTACGGCACCCTCTCGACCGGTGCCCGGATCCTGCCGGTCGCCACCAGCATCGCGGTGGCTTCCGTGGTCGGCGCGATCCTGGCCCCGCGGATCGGCACCAAGGTGGTCGTCACCACCGGGCTCACCCTGTTCGGGGCCGCGTTCCTCTGGATCTCCACCGTCACCGTCGACGTCTCCTACGCACAGGTGATCGTGCCGCAGATGGTGATGATGGGCCTCGGCATGGGGCTGATCTCCACCCCGGCGACCGAGTCGATCCTGCTGGTCCTTCCGCCGGCCCGGGCCGGGGTGGGCTCGGCGGTGAACGACGCGACCCGCGAGCTGGGTGGCACGCTCGGGGTGGCCGTGGTCGGGTCCGTCTTCTCCTCGGTCTACGCCGCCCACCTCGCCGACGGCCTCTTCGGCAAGCTGCCCGGCGCCGCGCTCGCCCAGGCCCAGGACTCGGTCGGGGCCGCGCAGGCGATGGCCACCTCGCCCCAGCTCGTCGCGGCGATGCACGACGCGTTCCTTGCGGGGCTCCAGGTCTCCTGCATCCTGATCGGCCTGGTCTGCCTGGTCGGGGCGGTCGGAGCCCTGCTGTTCCTGCCGGGACGGGTGCACCTGCCCAGCCTCCGGCCCGAACCGACCCCGCTGGAGGCGGCCGAAGCAGCCTGAGGGGCGCCGCGGTCCGGTTCCTCAAGGTATGCAGGCAAACTGCCGAGATCGGGGCGGATCCGAGCCACCAGGTGACTCGGATCCTCCCCGATCATGTCGGTGTCCCCGCCCCGGCAAAACGCGCGCCCACTCAACCCGGAACGGGGGCCCACTCAACCCGGAACGCGCGCCCACTCAACGGGGAACGGGGGCCGTTCAATGGGGGGTGAGGGCGTAGCCGAGGGCGCAGGCGGCGAGGGCGAGCGGGACGGTCAGCAGGACGTTGAGGGTGCCGCGGGAGGGGCCCAGGTCGTGGGAGTGCACGGCGAAGGCCGAGTACGTCGTGAGGCCGCCGCAGAAGCCCGCGCCCAGCAGGGTGGTGGCCTCCTCGGACAGCGCGAGCCCGGTCAGCACCCCGAGGGCGAAGGAGCCGACGAGGTTGACGGCCAGCGTGCCCCACGGCAGCGAGGCCAGCCCGTCGCGGTCCTCGAGCAGGTGCCGGTCGAAGCGATGCCCCACGACGTACCGGAGGGGCGCGCCGACCGCGGCCCCGAGGGACACCAGCACCAGGCCGGCCCAGGTGCTCACAGGTCGCCCTCCTCGGCCTCGAACTCGACGCGCGCCCGCCGCGAGGTCAGCCGGTCGGCCAGGGCGACCGCGAGGAGGCAGGCGCCCAGCGTGCCCAGCAGGTACGCGGCCGCCACGCCGGGGTGGTCGCCAGCGAGCAGGGCCCGGCTCTCCTCGGAGTACGTCGAGAGCGTGGTGTAGCCGCCCAGGACGCCGGTGCCCAGCGCGGGCGGCAGCAGCGGCCGCCGTCGTACGACGGGCAACGCGGGCAGCAGGGCCAGCAGCAGTGCGCCGGAGAGGTTGATCGCGAAGGTGGTCCACGGAAACGCCCCCGCCGTCGCAGGGTGCGCGCGCTCGAGGAGGTAGCGCACCGAGGCGCCGACGGCCCCACCGAGCGCCACAGCCGCGACCAGGCGGGCCGGGGGCCACCCCCGCTGCGGAGCGGGCGCCGGGGTGGTCGGGGTCACCGGCTCAGCCTACGGAGCGGTGCCGCTGGGCTGTGAGGTCGGTCGCAGCGGGTCGTGGGTCGCGGGGTGCGGCTGAGCGGGGACCGGCCGCCGCGTGTGAGGGAGGCAACGCCTCGGCGGGGTAAGGGGCTGGACACCAGATGCGTTCTTCCCTGTGGAACCACGACAATGGTCCCGGTATCCCGTCCGGACCCGGATTGGAACGATCAACAGCCCTCCCCGGGGCAGTCTCGAAGAGGTGAAGCATGGCGATCACGGAGAACTCCGGCAGCAAGCGCCACCAGGTGGTGGTCATCGGCTCCGGTTTCGGTGGTCTGTTCGGCACGAAGGCGCTCAAGCGCGCCGACGTCGACGTCACGATGATCTCCAAGACCACCCACCACCTGTTCCAGCCGCTGCTGTACCAGGTGGCGACCGGCATCCTGTCGCAGGGCGAGATCGCCCCGCCCACCCGCGAGATCCTCGCCGACCAGGACAACGCCCGAGTGATCCTCGGCGACGTCACCTCGATCGACCTCGACCGCCGGCTGGTCACCTCCCACATCCAGAACAAGGTCACGGTCACGCCGTACGACTCGCTGATCGTGGCGGCCGGTGCGGGACAGTCCTACTTCGGCAACGACCACTTCGCCGAGTTCGCCCCCGGCATGAAGAGCATCGACGACGCCCTGGAGCTCCGTGGCCGGATCTTCGGTGCCTTCGAGCTGGCCGAGCTGGCCGAGACCCAGGAGGAGGTCGAGCGGTTCCTGACCTTCGTGGTCGTCGGCGCCGGCCCCACCGGCGTGGAGATGGCCGGTCAGATCGCCGAGCTCGCCCACCGGACGCTGAGCCGCGACTTCCGCCGCGTGAAGACCAGCGACGCCCGCATCATCCTGCTCGACGCCGCCCCGCAGGTGCTACCGCCGTTCGGCGCCAAGCTCGGTGCGGCCACCAAGAAGTCGCTGGAGAAGCGTGGGGTCGAGGTCATGCTCGGCGCCATGGTGACCCAGCTCGACTCGCGCGGCCTGGTCGTCCAGTTCAAGGACGGCACCACCCAGCGCCTCGAGGCTGCCACCAAGGTGTGGGCCGCCGGCGTCCAGGCCAACCCGCTCGGGCGGACCCTGTCCGAGCAGACCGGTGCCCCGCTGGACCGGGCGGGCCGGATCGCGGTCAACCCCGACCTCACCCTGCCGGGTCACCCGGAGGTCTTCGTGGTGGGCGACATGATCGCGCTGGACAACCTCCCCGGCGTCGCCCAGGTCGCGATCCAGGGCGCCAAGTACGCCGCGAAGGAGATCCGTCGCCGGATCGAGAACAAGCCGCCGCAGAAGCCCTTCAAGTACTTCGACAAGGGCAGCATGGCGACGATCTCCCGGTTCCAGGCCGTCGCGCTGGTCGGCAAGATCCGGGTGACCGGCTTCATCGGGTGGCTGATGTGGCTCGGCGTCCACCTCGTCTACCTGACCGGCTTCAAGAACCGGTTCACCGCCCTGATCCACTGGGCGGTCAGCTTCGTGGGACGCGGCCGTCAGGAGCGGGCGACCACCGAGCAGCAGATCTTCGGCCGCCGGGCCCTGCAGCGCATCGCGGGCGGCACCACGTCGCTGGCGTCCTCCCCTGAGGAGTGGAACACCGTGCGCGAGGAGCTCGAGGCGCGGGCCGAGGAGGAGGCACGCCTCACCGACGCGCGCGAGCGCGGCTCGAAGAAGGAGACCGCGAACGCGTGAGGGTGCCGGACGGGCGTCACTCGAAGACGCGCTTGGCGCCCGCCCAGCCCTCACGTCCGCGAGCCCAGCGGGGGACCACGAAAAGGGCCTCGGCCTCCACGGTGACGTTGCCGTCGGGGTCCTGGAGGTGTCCACGCGCCACCGTCTTGGTGTCGTCGCTCGAGATCACCCAGCCCTCCATCGACAGGTCGCCGAGCGGCGTGGGCCGGCGGTACTGCAGCTCGAACCGGGCGGTCATGCCCGGGTTCCCGCCGGAGGCCGCCGCCTCCCCGAGCAGCTGGTCGAGCAGCAGGGCGCTGACCCCGCCGTGGACGAGCCCCGGCGGGCCCTCGTAGAGGGCGTTGAGGTGGAACGACGCCGTCGCGCCGTTCTCGGTCCACACGATCCGGTCCGCCAGCGCCAGCCGGGCGATCGGGTTGCGCAGGCCGACGACGGCGTTCCCGTGGTTGCGCGGGCGGTCGTCGCCGGGCATCAGCTCGGTGCCGAACGAGCCGGGCTTGGACACCGCCCGCAGCCGGGCGGTCAGCCGCTCGAGCTCAGCCGTGACGGCCTCGGCCTCCGCCCGGTCCACCCGGGTCTGCAGCTGGGCCAGCGCGAAGGCCCGGGTGGCCTCGGTCAGGGCGCCGAAGACGCGGTCGCTCTCGGCGAGCTCCTCGACGGGCAGCTCGGGGGGCGTGTAGTGCGCGGCGTCCATCCCCCGAGGCTAGAACAGGTTGCACCCACCGCCGGGGTGGTGTGGTGGAGCGCACAGACGCACGCCCCCGACCGGCACGTGCGGGGGAGCACGCGTGGGTGATGGACACTCCGGCGGGCCGCGGGCGAGGATCGTGTCCGGCACAGGAACGAGAGGCGGGCGCACGAGCGTGGACGAGGCGTCACGGGCGACCCGGCTCTCCGAGCAGTTGACCGCTCGGCTGACCGGGCTGGGTCGGGTGCTGGGGGAGCTGGCCGCCGCCCAGGACCTGCAGGCGGTGACCGACATCGTCGTGCACCACATGGCCGACGTGGTGGGTGCGACCGTCTCCTCCCTCAGCCTGGTCGTCGCCGAGGACACGCTGGCCCTGATGGGGCTGCGCGGCGCGCGCCCCGGGGCCGCCTCCAAGTGGGCGACCTTCCCCATCTCGGCCGCCACCCCGGCCAGCGAGGCGGCCCGCACGGGCCGCACCATCGTGCTGCGGGGCCGTGAGGCGATCCTGCGCCGCTACCCGGACCTCGAGCTCGCCGCCGAGGGCGAGCGCTCGATGGTCTCGCTCCCCCTGCGGGTCGGGGAGCGGGTCCTCGGCGTCGTCGGGCTCTCCTTCCCGGGGAGGCTGGAGCTGGAGCCGAGCGAGCTGGAGTTCCACCAGCTGTTGGCCGACGTCTGCGCCCAGACCGTGGACCGGATCCGGGCGCGGGAGACCGCGGCGGACCGGGCCACCCGGCTGCGCTTCCTCGCCGAGGCGAGCGCGGAGCTGGCGAGCAGCCTCGACTACGAGGCGACCCTGGGCAACGTCGCCTGGCTGGCGGTGCCGGCGTACGCCGACTGGTGCTCGGTCTCGCTCGAGCAGGACGGCGTGCTGCGAACGCTGGCCGTGGCCCACCAGGACCGCGAGAAGCGTGCTCTCGTGCTCGACTACCAGCGCCGCTTCCCGCCGGACCCGGACGCGGGGAGCGGGTCCTACCGGGTCCTGCGCAGCGGCCGCAGCGAGCTCGTCGCGGAGATCACCGACGCCGTGCTCGCCGAGACGCTCACGGACCGGCCCGAGGCCCTGGAGCTGGTCCGGGAGCTCGGCTTCCGCAGCGCGCTGTCGGTGCCGCTGCAGGCGCGCGGGCGCACCTTCGGCGTGATGACGTGGGTCAGCGGCGAGGATGGTCGCCGGTTCACTGCCGAGGACGTGGCCTTCGGCGAGGACCTCGGCCGGCGTGCCGCCACGGCCATCGACAACGCGCTGCTGCACAGTGAGGTCCGCGACTTCGCCGACCGTCTGCACGAGGTGGTCAGCCCACCCGCGCTCCCGCAGGTGGAGGGCTGGGAGCTCGCCGCGGTGTACTCCCCGGCCGGTCGGCTCGACGTGGGCGGCGACTTCTACGACGCCATCCCGCTCGGGGACGGCCGGCTGGCGCTGGTGATCGGCGACGTGATGGGCCGCGGCGTCCGGGCGGTGACCGCGATGGCCCAGGTCCGGTCGGCCGTGCGCACGCTGGTGGCGGTCGACCCCACGCCCACGGCCGTGCTGGGCGGGCTGGACCTGCTCTTCGAGCGGTTCCCCACCGACCAGCTCGTGACGGCCTGCTACGTCCTCGCCGACCCTGGGCGTGGGCGCCTGGACGTCGGCCTGGCCGGCCACCCCGCCCCGCTGGTGGTCGACGCGAGCGGCACCGGGCGCTTCCTGGACGAGGCACAGGGGCTCATCCTCGGGGTGCGCACCTCACCGCGCGACCAGGTGTCGGTGCCGTTCGGCACCGGGCAGGCCCTGGTCCTCTACACCGACGGTCTTGTGGAGCGCCGGACCGAGGACCTCGACGCCGGCCGGGCGCGGTTGCTCGAGGCGCTCCCCTGCGTGCGCGGGGTCGGACTGGCGGAGGCGCTCGAGAAGCTGTCCGACGGGGTGCGGGACCACACCCGGGACGACGACGTCGCCCTGCTCGGAGCGCGCCGGTTGAGTGAGTAAAATGTCGTATTAAGGACATAACGTCCGGGTTCGCGTCGCGTTGACGCTTCAGATCGGTGCTGGTGGGCACCGACGGACACCAAGGGTGGGACCCATGAACGCTCGTCATCTGCGCGGCCTCGCGGCCGTGGCGGCCTCGGCCGCCGTCGCCTTCTCCTCCACGCTCCCCGCGGACGCCTTCGCGGCGACCCCGGCGGAGCGTGCCCCGCTCAGCGCCAAGCCGCACGGCCGGCCCGGCCAGGTCGCCGGCCTGGCCCTGAGCATCACCAAGCCGGCCGCGAAGTACCGGGTCGCCGCGACGTGGCAGGCTCTCGCCGGTGCGACCAAGTACGCGGTGGTGATGACCGACCCGACCGGCGCGAAGATCGCCGGGGGAACCGTCACCTCCCCGGCCTGGGCCGGGACGACCACCCTGCCGGCGCACACCAACGTCAAGGTGACGGTCACGCCGTACGTCGGCACGCGGCGCGGCCGCTCGACGAGCATCACCAAGCAGCTGCCCGACGTGACCGCCCCGACGGCCGTCTACTCGGTGCACCCGGGCAAGAACTCCTGGACGATCCTGCTGGGCCGCGACCAGATCAGCGACGACACCTACACCGCCTCGCAGCTGACCGAGACGATCAGCTGGGGCGACGGGTCGGACCCCGAGCTCTTCCCGGTGGCGAGCAGCTCGCGCAGCCACACCTACCCGACCGGACCGGCCGTCTACTACGGCTCCGTCCGCGTGCACGACCCCGAGGACAACAACGCCGTCGTGCCGTTCACGGTGGCGCTCGGCGACACCGGGGCGCCGACCGGCACCGCCGCGGTCTCGCAGAGCAGCGCCTTCGCCCGGTGGACCCGGGTCGCGGTCAGCTCCGAGGTCAGCGACGACCTGAGCACCCCCGACCACGTCAGCCGCTCGGTCGACTGGGGCGACGGGTCCGTCACGGTCTCCTCGGCCACTGCGGCCTCCACCCACGTCTACGCCGCGGCCGGCAGCTACACGCCGTCGGTCACCTTCTCCGACGAGGCCGGCAACGTCACCACGCCGGTCCACACCGACACGGTCCTGGTCGTGGCCGACACCTTCGGTCCGCAGACCACGGTCGTCTCGCCGGCCAAGGTCACCTCGGTCCGCGCCTGGTCCAAGGTCCGCGGCACGGTGAACGACGCCCCGGGCGTCGGCGCCAAGGTCGTCAAGGTCAAGCTCGTCGAGAAGCGGGGCACCCGCTGGTACGCCTACCTGCCCGGCCGTGGCGTCTGGGCCAAGGCCGGCACCAAGGCCGCCGCGCTGCGCAAGGCGGGCGTCGCCCAGGTCCGTCCGGTGGGCACCGGCTGGACCCTGCCGGTCAAGCGGCTGGCCCGCGGCACGCTCGTCGTCCGGGCCAAGGGGATCGACAACCTCGGCAACGCCTCGGCCTGGAAGGTGCGCTCGCAGGCCCTGACCCGCCGCTGAGCGGCCCTCGGGCTCGACCCGCACGCTGCGGCGGCGGACAACACAAGACTCGGCAGGCCACCACCTGCCGAACCAGGACTGCTGGGTCTCTCGGGAGCCCAGCAGTCCTGTTGTGCGTGGGGCAGGGTGCCCCTTTTGTGACCTGCGCGGAGGTCCTCGCCGGAAAGTGTGGCGGGCGACACCCCGGAGTATTGGACTTGATCTACTAAAGCCAAGTAACTTACTCGGGTATTGGACGTAGTCCAGAAGAGATTTCCTATCAGGTTCAACAGCAAAGGAATCACCATGAGCCTCTTCCGTCGCACCTCCGTCGCGGTCACCGCGTTCGGCCTGCTGGCGCTCGCCGCCTGCGGCGGCTCCTCGGACTCCGGTTCCGGCGGTGACGGTGGCACGACCCTCAACGTGGTCGGCTACTCGGTCCTGCAGGAGGCGAACAAGAACGTCATCGCCGCCTTCGAGAAGACCCCCGAGGGCAAGGGCGTCACCTTCAAGGAGTCGTACGGCGCCTCCGGCGACCAGAGCCGCGCCGTCGACGCCGGCCAGGACGCCGACCTGATCCACTTCTCGCTGGAGCCCGACGTGACCCGTCTGGTCGACTCCGGCCTGGTCGCCTCCGACTGGAACGCGGGCGCCACCAAGGGCATCTGCACCACCTCGGTCGTCTCCATGGTCGTCCGCAAGGGCAACCCCAAGGGCATCGACAGCTGGGACGACCTCACCAAGCCGGGCGTCGGCATCATCACCCCCAACCCGGCCTCCTCCGGCTCCGCCAAGTGGAACCTGCTGGCGGCGTACGGTCAGGTCCTCGCCGGCGGCGGCAGCGACGCCGACGCGGCGGCGTACATGAGCGACTTCTTCAAGAACACCGTGGCGCTGCCGGACTCCGGTCGCGACGCCACCACCGCCTTCGAGAGCGGCAACGGCGACGTCCTGCTGTCCTACGAGAACGAGGCGATCCTGGCCCGCCAGGGTGGCGCGGACTTCGACTACGTCGTCCCGGACACCACGCTGCTGATCGAGAACCCGTGCGCGGTGACCAAGGACGCCCCGCAGGCGGCGAAGGACTTCCTGGCCTTCCAGACCAGCGCCGACGGCCAGAAGCTGTACGCGCAGACCGGCTACCGCCCGCTGACCGCGGTCGAGGGCCTCAACGTCGAGGGCGCCAACGACCCGGCCAACCCGTTCCCGGCGCCGAAGACGCTGCAGACCATCGCCGGTGACTTCGGCGGCTGGGCCGACGCGAACACGAAGTTCTTCGACGAGAACGACGGCATCCTGACCAAGATCCAGGCCGAGGCGGCCAAGTAGGGATGACCGTCTCCTCGACCGTCTCGGTGGGCCGTCCGGTGCGCAAGCGCCGGGCGGCCCGTCCGGGCGCCCTCACCAAGGCCTCGGGTCTCGGTCTCGGCGTCGCGATGATCTGGTTCAGCCTCCTGGTGCTGATCCCGCTGGCCGCGGTGATCGTGAAGGCGTCCGAAGGCGGTTGGCAGACCTACCTCGACACGCTGACGAACTCCCAGACCCTGCACGCGCTCAAGCTGACCGTCGGCACCTCGCTGCTCGTCACCGCGATCAACATGGTGATGGGCACGCTCATCGCCTGGGTGCTGGTGCGCGACCGCTTCTGGGGCAAGCGGGTCCTCGACGTCGTCATCGACATCCCGTTCGCCCTGCCCACGATCGTCGCCGGCCTGGTGCTGCTGTCGCTGTACGGGCCGAAGTCCCCGATCGGGATCGACGTCTCCAACACCCCGCGCGCGGTCTTCCTGGCACTGGCCTTCGTGACCCTGCCGTTCGTGGTGCGGACCGTGCAGCCCGTGCTGCAGGAGATGGACCACGACGTGGAGGAGGCCGCGGCCTCGCTCGGCGCGAGCCGCTTCACCACCCTGCGCCGGATCGTGCTCCCGACCCTGGTGCCCGCGATCTTCGCCGGTGCGGCGCTGTCCTTCGCCCGGGGCATCAGCGAGTACGGCTCCCTGGTGCTGCTCAGCGGCAACCTGCCGAACCGGACCGAGGTGGTCTCGGTGCGGGTGCTCAGCTACCTCGAGGGCGGGCACCCCGAGCAGGCCGCAGCAGTCGCCACGATCATGCTCGCGGTCGCGCTGTTCGTGATCGTCGCGCTCGACATCATCCAGCGGAAGGTGGCCCGACGTGGCTAGCACCGTGACCTCGACCAAGCCGGCCACCCGCTGGGTGCTGCGGCTGGTGACCTGCGGCTATGTCTTCTTCCTGATCGCCTGGCCCACCTCGCTGGTCGTGAAGAACACCTTCGCCAACGGCCTGCAGGGGCTCAAGGTGGCGCTGTCGGACCCGGACGTCACCCACGCGCTGCAGCAGACGGCGATCGTCGCCGGCGCGGCCGTGGTGATCAACCTCGTCTTCGGCGTGGGGGTCTCGCTCCTGCTCGTGCGCTACGAGTTCCCCGGCAAGCGTCTGCTGTCGGCGATGATCGACGTCCCCCTCTCGGTCTCGCCGATCGTCGTGGGCCTGGCGCTGGTGCTGGTCTACAACCCGCGCTTCGGGTTCTTCGGCCCGGCGCTGGACGACCAGGGCATCCGGATCATCTTCGCGCTGCCGGGCATGATCATGGCCACCTGCTTCGTGGCGCTGCCGCTGGTGATCCGCGAGGTGGTGCCGGTGCTCGAGGAGATCGGGCAGGACCAGGAGCAGGCCGCCCGGAGCCTGGGGGCCAACGCGATCCAGACCTTCCGCCGGATCACCCTGCCGAGCATCAAGTGGGCCGTCGTGTACGGCGTCGTACTGTCGCTGGCCCGCTCGCTCGGCGAGTTCGGCGCGGTCAAGGTCGTCTCGGGCAACGTGGTGGGGGACACCCAGACCGCGACGCTGCTCGTGCAGCAGAAGTACCAGAACTTCCAGCAGGAGACGGCCTTCTCGGTGTCGTTCATGCTGGCCTTCGTCTCGGTGGCGTGCATCGTCGTGGTGTCGCTGCTGCGCCCCAAGGAGGACGCGTGAGTATCGAGATCACCAACATCAGCAAGAAGTTCGGCGACTTCGTCGCCCTCGACGACGTCTCGCTGACCATCCCGACCGGACAGCTGACCGCACTGCTCGGCCCCAGCGGCGGCGGCAAGTCGACCCTGCTGCGGATCATCGCCGGTCTCGACTCGGCGGACTCCGGCGAGGTCGTCATCGAGGGCAAGGAGGCGACCCACCTGCCGGCGCAGAAGCGCAACGTGGGCTTCGTCTTCCAGCACTACGCGGCCTTCAAGCACATGACCGTGGAGAAGAACGTCGCCTTCGGCCTCGAGATCCGCAAGGTGCCCAAGGACGAGATCCGCCACCGGGTCGACGAGCTGCTCCGCCTGGTGCACCTGCAGCAGTTCTCGCACCGGCTGCCCTCCCAGCTCTCCGGTGGCCAGCGCCAGCGGATGGCCCTGGCCCGGGCGCTCGCGGTCGAGCCGTCCGTGCTGCTGCTCGACGAGCCCTTCGGTGCGCTCGACGCCAAGGTGCGCAAGGAGCTGCGCGACTGGCTGCGCCGACTGCACGACGAGGTGCACGTGACGACCGTCTTCGTGACCCACGACCAGGAGGAGGCCCTCGAGGTCTCCGACGAGATCGTCGTGATCAACGACGGCCGCATCGAGCAGATCGGGACCCCCGACGCGCTCTACGACGAGCCTGCCAACGACTTCGTGATGAGCTTCCTCGGCGAGGTCACCGCGCTCGACGGGCAGCTGATCCGTCCGCACGACATCGACCTGGTCACCCATGAGGTCCCGGGCGCCGTCCCCGGGACCATCACCCGCGTCGTCCGGGTCGGCTTCGAGGTCCGGGTCACCGTCGAGACGGCGACCAACCCCGAGCTCCTCGTCGTCCTGACCCGCACGCACGCGCGTCGGGCCGGCCTCGAGGTCGACACCAAGGTGTGGGCCTCCGCGCACGAGGGCGCCCTCCAGGTCGCCGTCCCCGCCGGTGCCCCCGTCGCGGACACGGAGCGCGTCAGCGCCTGACCTGCTCGCCTGACCTGCTCGCCGGCCGCGCCGAATTTCGTCCACCTGGACGGAGCTCGGCGCGGTCTGGCGCGTGAGGGCCGGGAACGTCGCCCAGGTGGACGCAACTCCCTAGAGGCACGGGGGGCGCGTCAGGCGAGCTGGTGGGCGCGTGTGGTCTCGGGGGTGGCCACGGCGTCGAGGCCGAGCAGGTCGCGGGAGAGTCGGGCGGCCTGGACCCGGAGGTCGGGCACCGCGGTGACCTCCCACTCGAGGCCCTTGCGGGCCGGGCCCACCACGGAGATCTGATCGTCGACCGAGCCGTCGGCGCCGATCACCCGTGCCCGCGGGTCGAGGTCGAGCCCCAGCCCGAGCCGGTGCGCCCGGATGGTGCCCGCGTCCAGGAGGCTGTCGACCAGGCGGTTCCAGCCCCGCGTCGGGACCGGCGCCGGGCCGGTGCAGTTCACGATGCTGTCGAAGGCGCGCGGGTCGACCTGGTCGACCGTGGTCACCCGCAGCCTCCCCGAGGCCTGCAGCCCGGCGACGAAGACCGCCATCTCCGGGGCGAGCCGGTGCCGGGCGATCTCCCAGGGGCGCGCGCCCTCGCGGGCGAACCGCTCCTGCTCGTCCGGGGTCAGCCCGGCCCACAGGTCGTTGGCCGCGGCCCGGACGGAGTCGACCACGTCGCGCCAGTCGCCGCCCACCTCGGTCAGCTCGTTGATCCGTGCCGCGACCCGCTCCTGGAGCACGTCCAGCGAGGCCTGCCCGGGGTGGAAGAGGTCGTGCAGCCGCGTGTTGCCCCCGCGGTGGGCCGACGGGAGCAACCCGGTCCGGGACACCGCGGTGAACCGGGTCATCGGCGAGCTCTGGTGCAGGGCGGTGACCACGTCGACCATCGTGTGGCTGGTGCCGAGCAGGAGGACGTCGTGGCCCCCGCCGACGCGCTCGGTGAGACCGCGGGTGTCCTGGTCGGACCACGGGTCGCCGACGTACCGCTCGGTGAGGCCCTCGTACGCCGGCTGCCGCCGCGGCGGCGGGTTGCCCAGGGCGAGCACGACGTGGTCGGCCAGCACGGACCAGCCGCAGGAGAGCCGGACCTCGACCGGGGTGGCGCCCCCGTGCCCGGGTTGCCGGACCACGTCGGTGACCAGGCCGCGGGTGCGCCGCAGGGCGCTGCCCTCGGGCACCTCCAGGTCGTCGAGCAGGTCCCGCAGGTAGCGCCCGTAGTGCGAGCGGCGCGGGAAGTCGGTCGGCTCGAGCGGGCGACCGCGGCGAGCACTCCAGCGCAGCAGGTGGTCGGGGTCCCCGTCGATCGCGGACAGCCGTCCGGCGAAGTTGTTGACCGTGTGCGCGGGATGGGTGGTGCGGTACGCCAGCCCGGGGCCGATCGTCGGGTCCTTCTCGATGATCCGCACGTCGACGGGGTGGTCGGCGTCCGCGGTCCCGAGCAGGTGGGCGGCCGTGATCACCGCGCTCGCCCCACCACCGACCACCGCGACGCGCAGGGGGCGGGCCTGGTGCACCTCGCTGGTGGTGAGGTTCCTCATGTGACTCCCTCTCGGCTCTCCAACAGCATTAACTCTACCAAAGTAATAGACATAACGGCCGGGACGCGCGGCTGGTTCCCGCAGGTCTAGCCTGACCGGGACAGCACGCCGTCGGAGGGAGACGAGGATGGCCGAGCCGGGCTCGCCGGTCAGCGCCAACACACGCGAGATCGAGGGCGGGGTGGTCACCGACTTCTCCGACCGGATGTCGTACGGCGGATACCTGGACCTCGACACCCTCCTCGCCGCCCAGCGACCGCTCAGCAGTCCCGAGCACCACGACGAGCTGCTGTTCATCGTCCAGCACCAGACCACTGAGCTGTGGCTCAAGCTCGTGCTGCACGAGCTCGAGAGCGCCTGCGCCCTGATCCGCGCCGACGAGCTCGCCCCGGCGCTCAAGCGGGTCGCCCGGGTCAAGCACGTGCAGCGGACGCTGGCCGAGCAGTGGTCCGTGCTGGCCACGCTCACGCCGAGCGAGTACGCGGAGTTCCGCGGGGTGCTCGGCAACAGCAGCGGCTTCCAGTCCTGGCAGTACCGGGCCGTGGAGTTCGTGCTCGGCAACAAGAACGAGCGGATGCTGGCGGTCTTCGCCAACGACCCGGTCGCCGCCGAGACGGTCGGGCGCGCACTGCGCGAGCCGTCCCTGTACGACGAGTTCCTGCGCTACCTCGCCCGCCGCGGCTACGCCATCCCGGCCGCCGTCCTCGAACGCGACGTCACCAAGGCGTGGACGTTCTCGGCCGAGCTGGTGCCCGTGTTCACCGCGGTGTACGCCGCGGCGGAGGACAACTGGGCGGTCTACGAGACCTGCGAGGAGCTCGTCGACCTGGAGGACAACTTCCAGCTGTGGCGCTTCCGCCATCTCAAGACCGTCGAGCGGATCATCGGCATGAAGACCGGCACCGGCGGGTCCAGCGGTGCGCCCTTCCTGCGCCGCGCCCTCGACCTGACCTTCTTCCCCGAGCTGTACGCCGTCCGGACCGCGATCGGGAGCTGAGTCCGGCGTACGGTGGCGGGATGAGCGACCCCACCTGGCCCACGCACTGTCCGACCTGCGGGACCGAGCTGAAGCAGGCCGTCATCGACTTCGACAAGACCAACGCGGACCGGCCCGAGTTCGTCGCCGGGGAGATGGCCGCGGTCGACTTCTGCCCCAACCCGGAGTGCCCCACCCACCAGGCCAGCGACGCCCCGCTGCCGTAGGTCGGTGCGTCAGCGCTAGGCCGGCGGAGGCCGGGTCGGCCCAGGTCGGGTCGGGCCAGTCGGCCCAGGTCGGCCGGTTTCCCACGGGATGCAGGGATGTTCCCCCCATCTCGGACGGCCCCGAAGGCGCCCCCGGACTGCCCATGGCAAACCTCCACTGCCCATGGGGCGTACGCCATGGGCAGTGGCAGAGTGCCTGCATCCCGTGAGAAACCGGACCCCCTACGGCAGCAGGGCGAGGTCCTCCGCAGTGAGCCGGAGGTGGGTCGCCTGGGCGGAGTCGGCGACGGACTCGGGGCGGCTGGCGCCGGGGATGGGGAGCATGGCGGGCGAGAGGGCGAGCTCCCAGGCGAGGCAGACCTGCTGGGGGGTGACGCCGTGGCGGGACGCGACCTCGGCGAAGCCGCTCCAGCGCTCGCCGAGGGAGGCCGCGTCGGACATGCCGCCGAGCGGGCTCCAGGCCAGGAAGGTGAGGCCGAGCTCGGCGCACAGGTCGAGCTCGGGACGCGAGCTGAGGAACGACGGGGAGAGCTGGTTCTGCACCGACACCAGCCCGTCGCCGAGGATCTCCCGGCCGAGGCGGATCTGGTCGGGGTCGGCGTTGGAGAGGCCGGCGGCGGCGATCAGCCCCTCGTCGAGCAGCGCCTTGAGGCCGCCGAGGGTCTCCTCGTACGGCACGGCGGGGTCGGGCCGGTGGTGCTGGTAGAGATCGATCTGCTCCACCCCGAGCCGCTCGAGCGAGGCGAGGCACGCAGAGCGGAGGTACGACGGGCTGCCGTCGAGGAGCCAGTCGGTGCCGCGGCGGGTGTGGCCGCCCTTGGTGGCGACCAGGACGTCGTGGCGACCGAACCGGCGCAGCGCCTCGGCGACGAGCAGCTCGTTGTGGCCGAAGGTGGCCTCGTCGGGGGAGTAGGCGTCGGCGGTGTCGACCAGGGTGACCCCGACCTCGAGGGCGCGCCCGATCGTGGCGATCGCGCGGTCGTGGTCGTTGTGCTGCCGGACCGACATGGGCATCGCGCCCAGGCCGATCGCGCTGACGGTGCGGGTGCCGATCTGTCGCTGGTCCATCGAGCCACTGTAGGCAGGTGCCCCGCGTGTGACCCAGGTCGCGATGTGACGCACGCGCGTGGTCGCCGTCACCGAAACCGGGTGTCGGTGGCCACAATTCCCTTGTCCTGAGCCGATCCGGCTTGATTTACACGGCTCCGGCGGGCGCACTGGACCCAGGGCCCGACGCACCCGGAGGGCACCGGAGAAGGAGAACCACATGATCACCGAAGCCATCGCCCTCGCGGTCTTCGTGCTCGCCCAGGGGATGTTCGGCGTCTACCTCGCCCGGACCGACCGCGACTGGACCGACGCCGAGGCCATCCCCGGCCTCGACCACGCCGAGCGCGACGAGTTCGTCGACCTCACCGGCCGCGAGCGTCTCCGGGAGGCTGAGCAGGCCCGCCTCGCCACCCTCACCGCCCAGGTCGACTCCGACCTGGCCGGCATGGGGATGTCCGGCGAGGACGTCCCGGCGCTGTCCCGCCTCGGTTTCGCCTGAGCAGCCCCGTACGACGCAAGGGACCCGGGCCGCCTCCGTCACGTCGGTGACGGGGGCGGCCCGGGTGGGTGCGCGGTGCGTGCCTCGTGGGCTCAGACCGCGGCCTTGCGACGTGCGCCGACCGGGGCCTGACGCTGACCGGGCACCTCGCCCTCGAGCTCGGCGTCGCTGGTGCGCGACGCGGACTTGGCGGCGATGACCAGGCCGGCGGTGACCAGGGTGCCGGTCACGATCGCCAGCAGGTAGCCGGGGATGCCGTTGATCAGCGGGGTGACCCAGATGCCGCCGTGCGGGGCGGCGAGCTCGCTGCCGAAGCCGGCGACCATCATGCCGGTGATGCCGGAGCCGACCATGATCGACGGGATGACCCGCAGCGGGTCGGCCGCGGCGAACGGGATGGCGCCCTCGGTGATGAACGAGGCGCCGAGCAGCCAGGCGGCCTTGCCGTTCTCGCGCTCCGCCTCGGTGAAGAGGTTCTTGCGCAGCACGGTCGCCAGGGCCAGGCCCAGCGGCGGGACCATGCCCGCGGCCATGACCACGGCCATCACGGTGAGCTGGGTGGTGTGGTTGGCGATCGCCTCGGCGGTGAGCCCGGCGGTGGCGAAGGTGTAGGCGACCTTGTTGACCGGTCCGCCCATGTCGAAGGCCATCATCAGGCCGAGGACCAGGCCGAGGACGACGATCGAGCCGCCGGAGAGGTTGTTGAGGCCGTCGGTGAGGTGGGTCGACAGCGAGCCCAACGGGCGGCCCAGCACGACCAGCATCAGCAGACCGGTGATGAAGGTGGCCAGCAGCGGGATCACCACGACCGGCATGATGCTGCGGACCGCGTTGGGGACCTTCCAGCGGCTGATCCACAGGGCCGCGAAGCCGCCGATGAAGCCGGCGATGATGCCGCCGAGGAAGCCCGCGCCGACGACGCCGGCGAGCGCGCCACCGACGAAGCCGGGGGCGATGCCCGGACGGTCGGCGATGCCGAAGGCGATGAAGCCGGCGAGGACCGGGACGAGGAACCCGAAGGCGGCGACGCCGACCTGGAAGAGGAGCGCGGCCCACTGCATGCCGCTGGTCGGGTCGAAGTGCTGGATCAGGTCGGTGACCGGGATCTTCGTGACGGCGATGGCGCCCTGGTCGCCACCCGCGAACCGCGCCAGCATGAAGCCGAGCGCGATCAGGATGCCGCCTGCCGCGACGAACGGGATCATGTAGCTCACGCCGGTCATCAGCCACTGGCGGACCCGGGTGCCGACCGGGGCGCTCATGTCGACCTTGGTGGCCAGCCCGCCGGCCGAGGCAGCGGGGGCGACGTAGGTGCCGGCGGCGGCCGCGGCGACCGCGCCCTGGGCCTCGGCGATGAGGGCCTGCGGGTCGTTGATCGCGGCCTTCACGCCGGCGACGACGGTGGGCTTGCCGTCGAAGCGGGCACGCTCGCGGACCTCGACGTCGGCCGCGAAGATGACCGCGTCGGCGGCGGCGATCACAGCCGGGTCGATCTTCTCGAAGCCGCCCGAGCCCTGGGGCTCGATGGCGATCTCGTGGCCGCCGGCACGGGCGGCCTGCTCGAGCGCCTCCGCGGCCATGTAGGTGTGCGCGATGCCCGTGGGGCACGACGTCACGGCTACCAGCTTCATGGGTTCCTCTTTCGCAGTGGCCGGAGAAAACGTTTGCCCGGCGTGGTGTGTCCATAGAACGTGATGACTGCCACATGAGTCAATACATTCGAAGAAAAAACCAAATGAAAGCCACAGAAAAGCCAGAAGGTCCCGGTCGAGACCGGGACCTTCTGGTCGGGGGTTACTGCGGGGGGTTACTGCGGGGGGAACTGCGGGGGGACTGCGGGGGGCAGGGTCAGCGGATCTGCTCCAGGAACTCCGCGACCTGGGTGCGGAGCTCGGTGGAGAGCCGCGAGAGCTCCAGGGACGCGGAGGTCATCTGGACCGCGCCGGTGCTGGTCGCCTCGGTGTCCAGACCGATGGCCGCGACCTCGCCGCTGACTCCGGAGACCGCGGTCGCGGCCTGGGACGTGGTGGCACTGAGCTCGGTGGTGGTCAGCCGCTGCTCGCCGACGGAGCTGGCGATGGCCGCGAGGTTCTGGCCCATCCCCTTGACCGCTCCGAAGATGGTCTCGATCGCGCTGACCGCCGCGTCGGTGGCGGACTGGATCTCGCCCACCTGCGCCTCGATCCGCTCGGTGGCCTCCGAGGTCTGGGAGGCCAGGTTCTTGACCTCCGAGGCGACGACGGCGAAGCCCTTGCCGGAGTCCCCGGCCCGCGCGGCCTCGATGGTCGCGTTGAGCGCGAGGAGGCGGGTCTGGCTGGCGACCTGGCTGATCAGGTTCACGATCTGGCCGATCTCGTGCGAGGCCTTCGCCAGGCCGGCGACGGTCTCCTGGGCCTGGTTGGCCTCCTGGGCCGCCTCGGCGCCCATCCGGTTGGAGTTGTTGGTCTGCTCCTCGATGACGCCGACCGTGCTGGCCAGCTCCTCGACGGCGGCAGCCGCCATCGTCACCGCGTCGGAGGCGGTCACCGAGCTCTCGGCGACCACGCTGGCGCGGGCGGCAGTGCCCTCGGCGGTCTGTGCGAGGCTGCGGGACGTCGCCTCCATCTCGTTGGCTGCCGCCGCGACCTGGTCGGACAGCCCCAGCACGGCACGCTCGAACTCGTTGGCGAGCTGGGCGCGCATCTCCTCCTGGGCGGCGAGCTGGCCGTGGGTGTCGGCCATCGAAGCGGTGGCGTCGTTGATCGTGCCGGCGCTGGTCCGGAAGGAGCCGAGCATGCCGCGCACCAGGAACTTGCGGAAGAACTTGGCCTGGCTGGCGAACTCCAGCGAGGCCGAGGACTCCCGGACGAACGCGTCGGTGAGGTCGAGCAGGTTGTTGAGGCCGCGTCGTGCGTCGCGGAACTCCGGCTCGTCGCCGAGGAACTCGACCCGGGGCTCGAGGTCCCCGCGGGCGGCGGCACCGCAGACCGAGGTCACCGCCGCGAGGGCGGCCTTGTAGCGGGCCACCTCGGCGACGGCGTCGGCGAGCTCGTGCTCGAGTCGGGTGGTGGCGGCAGACGCGAGATCCGTTGCGGTCGTGGGCTCCGCGCCGGTCATCGGTGCTTGGTCGAGCAGCGTCATGCTGCCACCTCCAGGTCGAGCGACCAGACGAACTGGTCGTAGGTGAGGCCGAGGTCGGTGAGGGTCTGGGTGAGCAGCGCGGTGGAGGCCTCGATGGCCGCCGGGGTGCTGCTCTGGCGCTGCTCCTCGGCGAGCAGTGCTGCGTACAGGGGCTTGATCCGGTCGAGCGCGCTGCGCGACGCCGTACGCCGGTTGGAGTGGTAGCCGACGATGCGCCCCGAGGCGTCCGTCGTCGGGGTGACGTGGGCGAGCACCCAGTAGTGGGCGCCGTCGGCGCTCATGTTGATGACGTAGGCGAAGATCTCGTTGCCCCCGCTGATGCGGTCCCAGAGCAGCTTGAAGACCGAGCGCGGCATGTCGGGGTGCCGGATGATGTTGTGCGGCTGGCCGAGCAGCTCGGGCTCGGAGTAGCCGGAGAGCTCGATGAAGAGCTCGTTGACGTAGGTGAGTACGCCGCGGGAGTCGGTCTTCGAGACGATGATCTGGTCATCGCGGAAGGTCTTCTCGACTCCCGTGGGTCGGATGGACGTCGGTCGCACGCGGAACCTCCCGGGCCGCCCACCGGATGTGGGCCTTCAGCGTGCTCATCGGACGCGGAGGCCCTGGTGACCAGGGGTTTTGCCAGTCTTGACTGTTTCTTTAGGAAACGCCTCGCGGGCGGACCTCGATCCGGCACCCGCCCCCGACCGGGTCGACGTCACTGAGCCCGGTCACCTCGAGGGGGTCGGTGCAGCCGGTGCCGGCCAGGGCGTCGGTGAGGCCCTCGGCGAGGCCGCGGTGCAGCTGGCAGACCACCTCCGGAGCGGCCATCGCCAGCTGGGCGTAGGGGCAGTGGTGCAGCACCAGCGCCGAACCGTCCTCGGCGACGGTCGGGGCGAAGCCCTGCTCCTCGATGACCTCGGTCAGGACCACGAGCGTGGTCCGGCCCTCGGCGGCCACCCGGCCCGACTCGGCCAGGCCCAGCCCCGCGTCGTGCCCGGAGTGCCGCGGGGACCGGCCCGACCGGACCACGTCGACCAGGAGCGCCGACAGCCGCTCGTAGGGGTTCTCGGTGCCCCACGCCCCGACCAGACCGGGGGCACGCCGGAACACCGACCGCGGGCGACCGGGCCCGCCCTGCTGCTGGCGGGACTCCACGACCAGCTCGGCCCGGATGAGCTTGCCGAGGTGCTGGCGGATCGCGCTCTGGTGCAGGTCGAGGGCGGCGGCGAGCTCACGGACCCCGATCGGGTCGACCGCCTCGCCGACCATCCGGAAGATGGCGTGACGGGTCGGGTCCCCGAGAGCGCGCGCCTGGCGCTGCAGCAGGGTCCCCGGGGCCTGGTCCTCCATCGGGACAGGATGTCACGTCCGTGTGAACAGGGTCTCAGTCCTCGTCGCTCCGGATCGGGTTAGTGCCCGCGTGCAGGGGTACGTCATCAGGGACAGACTCACCGAGCAGCTCCAGGAGGAACGATGGGTATCGATGACCGCATCGAGAACAAGGCCGAGGACCTGAAGGGTCGCGCCAAGGAGGCCGCGGGTTCGGCGACCGACAACGACCGTCTTCGCTCCGAGGGCCAGGCCGACCAGGCGTCGGCCGGCGTGAAGGACAAGGTCGAGGACGTGAAGGACAAGGTCGGCGACGTCGCCGACAAGCTCAAGGACAAGCTGAGCTGAAGCCCCAGGAAGGACGCCCCGTCGCCGGTCGGTGACGGGGCGTTCGTCCGTCCTGCTCGGGGGCAGTCAGGCGGTGACCCAGCGCTCGTCGCCGCTACCGCCGCCCAGCGCCTGTCCCACCGGTCCGCCGGCCGGCACGCCGAGCAGCGTCGCCGCGGCGAACTGCGCGGCGTAGACGTCGAACGACCCGTGGTGGCGCAGCATCGCGTGCTTGCCCCCCTCGACCCTGATGAAGCCGACCTCCGTACGACGCGCCAGCCGGCGGGCCACCGCCTCCGCGCGGGCGAGCGGTGCGATCCGGTCCTCGGTGCCGTGCACCACGAGCACGCGGCGGCCGTCGAGGTGCGGGTCGTCGTCGGCGTACAGCCACGGGTTCAGCGCGCAGACGCTGACCACCCCGGACTGGTCCCCGGCGAACAGGGCCGCCCGACCGCCGAGGGAGTGGCCGACCAGCGACACCGGCAGGTCGCCGTACGTCTCGCGCACGTGACGCAGCGCCCAGGCGACGTCGTCGACCGGGGTGTGCGTGCTGTCCCACCCGCGCGCTGAGTTGAGCAGGCGGAGGACGGCCAGGCGGCCGCGGCCGGCGGAGGCGACCCGTCGGGCCACCGGCAGCATCCGCAGGACCGACAGCTGGGTGGGGCTGACGGCGACCGACCCCTGCCGGGCGGCGCCTCCGTGCAGCACGAGCACGACCCCCTCGGGGGCGTCCGGGGTGCGGGTCGGGACCAGACGCGGCTGCAGCTCCATCCCTCCAGTGAACCGGCCGGACCCAAGACGTCGCTCGGACCGGTCCGGGGGGCCACGGGCTGCGAACGACTCTCGACGTCCCCGACCGAGGAGCACCCGTGACGCGACCCGTGCCGTCCCCGGCCGCCCTGATGCTGGCCGTGCTGGTCCCGGCCGCCCTCGCCCTGACCGGCTGCTCCTCCGACCCGGTCACGGCTCCGGCCGGGCCCGTCACCGGGACCCCGCAGGTCGGTCCGGCGCTGCAGTCCGCCCTCGACGACGTCGAGGCGGTCGCCCCGGCGCTGGAGGGCTTCTACCGCAACAACGGCTACCCCGCGGACCTCGCGGGCGCCGTCGCCTCGCTGCAGGACGCAGGCCTGAGCCTCAGCCGGGGCAACACGCTGGGCTCGTACACCTACGACGCCGAGGCCGTGGAGTTCGCGCTGTGCGTGGAGAACGCCTCCGGCGCGTTCGCGACCTACGACACCGCGCCGATGGCGTTGCGCCAGTCCGGGACCACCGGCGGCTGCCCCTAGGACTCGGTCGGCAGCTCGCGCTTGAGGACCTTGCCGGTGCCGTTGCGGGGGAGCTCGTCGAGGACGACGATCTCGCGCGGCACCTTGAACCGGGCCAGCTCGTCGCGGACGTGCTCCTTGAGCTCGTCCTCGGTCGCCGGGGACCGCAGCACCACGAACGCCCTGAGACGCTGCCCGAAGTCGGCGTCGTCGACCCCCACCGCGGCCGCCTCGACGACGGCCGGGTGCCGGCCCAGCGCGTCCTCCACCTCGCGCGGGAAGACGTTCTCGCCACCGCTGACGATCATCTCGTCGTCGCGGCCCTCGATGAAGAGCCGCCCGGTCTCGTCGAGCCGGCCCAGGTCGCCGGTCGCGGCGAGCCCGCCGACGCGCTCCTTGTCGCCGCCGCCGGTGTAGCCCTCGAACAGCATCGCGTTGCCGACGAAGATGCGGCCCACCCGGCCCTGCAGGACCTCGGCGCCGTCCTCGTCGAGGAGCTTGAGGGTGACCCCGCGCGGCGGCCGCCCCGCGGTGCCGGGGGCGGCCCGGAGGTCGGCGGGGGTCGCGATGGTCGCGGTGGCGACCTCGGTCGATCCGTAGGTGTTGTAGAGGTTGTCGCCGAAGGCGTCCATCCAGCGCCGGGCCAGCTCCCCCGAGACCGCGGAGCCGGACGCCGCGACCACGCGCAGGCTGTCGACGTCGTACGCCGCTCGGAGGCCGGGCTCGAGGTCGAGGATCCGCTGCAGCATCACCGGGACGACCGCGAGCACGTCGGCCCGGGTGGCCGCGACGTCGGCCAGCGTCGCCTCCGGGTCGAACCTGCCCCGCAGCACCACGGTGGCGCCCAGGCCCAGGGCCAGGGCGAAGTTGGCCAGGCCCCAGGTGTGGAAGAGCGGGGCGGCGATCACCATCGTCGAGCGTGCCCGCATCGGGATCGCGTCGAGGAACCCGGCCGGGGCGTCCAGGGTCAGGCCGACCGAGGCCCGCTGCGCGCCCTTCGGGGTCCCGGTCGTCCCGGAGGTGAGGATCGTCAGCCGCCCGTGCCGGTGCGGCTTGCCGGTCCTCTGGCCGGCGTGGCGGGCGGCGAGCGCCTCCAGCGTCGGGACGTCGTCGGACTCGCCGTGGGTCAGCACCAGGTGGCGTCCGGGGGAGGCGTCGGCGAGCAGGCCGGCGAACTCGGCGTCGTACAGCAGCGCGACCGGCGCCTCGCGGGCGCACACGTCGGTGAGCTGCGGCTTGGCGAAGGCGGTGTTGAGCAGGAGCACGTCCGCGCCGAGCTTGGCGACGGCGACCGCGGCCTCCACGAAGCCGCGGTGGTTGCGCGCCATCAGGCCGACCGCGTCGCCCTCGCGGATGCCGAGGTCGGCCAGCCCGACGGCCATCGCGTCGGTCCGCCGGTCGACGTCGGCCCAGGTCAGCTCGCCCTGCTCGTCGACGACCATCGGCCGGTCGGGGTGGCGGATCGCGTTGACCGCGACCCCGGTCGCCAGCGTCGGGCCCCAGGCGAGCGCAGCGAGTCCCAGACGGGGCAGCTTGTCGGGGCGCATCGGGGCGATGATGCCGGCGCGGGCCAGCACGGCCGCGTTGCCGGCCTCGTGCGCCAGCCACGCGACCGGGCTCGGACGGTGAGCGGTGGGCGGGTGCCCGTCGACCTCGGCGGCGATCCGGTCGAGCACGTCGCCGAGGATGCGACGGACCGACCGGACCGAGGCCAGGTCCGCCAGGGTCCCGAAGATGCCGGGGGAGTCGTAGCCGAACCGCAGCGTCAGCGCCGTACCGCCGTCGGGCCGGGCGCGCAGCCGGATCCGCATCCGGTGGTCGACGCCGGTCAGCGTCGTCCACTGCAGCTCCCGCTCGGGCTCGAAGGCGATCACCTCGATGCTGCCGCCGACCGGCGCGGCGCCGACCACCATCATCACGCGGTAGCGGGCGCCGAGGCCGGGAGCCTCCGTGCCGTCGACCCGGTCGATCCGTAGCCGCTCGCTGTAGCGGCCCAGGGCCGAGGGGTCCCGGACGACGTCCCAGACGGTGGCCGGGCTCGCTGCCACTGTGACCTGCTGCTCGAACCTCATCCGATCACCGGCAGTCGTCGTTCGCGCTGGAGCGAGGTCAGCACGTCCTGCATCCGCCCGACCACGAGGTCGTAGGCCGCGTCGAGGTCCGGGTCGTCGCCGAGCTCGGCGCGCAGGTCGATCGGCGGCAGGTACTGGATGACGATCTTCGACGGCAGCGGCAGGAACGGCAGGAACGGCGGGGAGATCACGAACGGGGCGGCCAGCATGATCGGCACCGTCTTGAGGCGCAGCGTCCGGTCCACCCCGAGGAGTCGGGCGAGCCACTCGCCGCGGGAGAGGAACAGCGCCGTCTCCTGCCCGCCGATGGTGACCTGCGGGACGATCGGGACGTCGTGGGCCAGCGCCAGCCGCAGGAACCCCTTGCGCCCGTTGAAGTCCACCAGCGCGGACTCCCGGGTGGGGCGGAACACCTCGTAGTCACCGCCGGGGAAGACCTGGAGCAGGGCGCCCGAGTCCAGGGCCAGCTCGGCGTTGCCGTGGTCGGCCTCGATGGTGCCGAAGCGGCGCAGCAGCGGGGCGACCGGCGAGTTCAGCACCATCCGGTGGGCGAGCTGGAAGAACGGCCGCTCCACCCCGAAGTACGACGAGATCGCCAGCTGGGAGATGAAGACCTCCGGCGACTGCAGGCCGCCGGAGTGGTTGCCCACGATCAGGGCTGGCCCGGACGCCGGGATGTGGTGGAGGCCGCGCACCTCCGGCCGGAACCAGAGGCTGACGAGCAGCCACAGCCCCGGCAGCATCTCGCGCATCGCGTCGGGGTCGCGGTCGTCAGGGTCCCCGGTGCGCAGGCGGGGGGTGAGCGCCCCCACCGCGCCGACGACCGCACCGCGCACCGGTCGGGTCACCCGGTCGGCCAGCCCGAGCAGGCCGGAGGTGAGGTCGGCAGGCATGCGGACCATCCTGTCGCACGCCCGGCTCCGGGGCGAGGGTGTCGGTGCTCACGCCGCTCGTTGAGCCGTCGTTCGTCGGACGAGCCAGCCGGCGACGGCCAGGAGCCAGCCGCACCACAGCACGTAGCCGGCGAAGTTGGTCAGGCTCGCCGGCTCGACCAGCGGGATGACGACACCGGTCGCGATCAGCCCGGCGGCGACGTGCCCGGCCAGTCCGAGCCAGCGGGGCAGCCCGCGCCGGGTCAGCGCGACCACGACGAGCACCGTGAACGTGGCGGTCAGTGCGTAGCCCAGCGTCTCGCCGATCGCCTTCCCGAGCACGGTGTGGAGCAGCTCGAAGCGATCCTCGGCCGCCGTACGCCGCTGCGGGTCCAGCGCGTCGTCGGCCAGGCCGGGCACCAGCGTCACCCAGCGCTGCAGGCCGACCGCCTGGACGAGCGCGGCGGCGGCGCCGACCCCGGCGATCCACCGGCCCAGGCCCCCGCCGGTCAGGCGGCCGAGCCAGAGCCCGGCCGGCGCCAGCAGGGCCGCGCTCAGCACGAGGACCCCGAACCAGGTCGTCACCGCACCCTGGTGGTCGCGGAAGAGCGCCAGGATGTCGGCGGTCGGCTCCTCGAGGATCTGCGGGTAGCGGAAGACCGAGCCGAGCACGGTGAACCCCGCGATGGCCAGCAGGGAGGCGGCGCCGAGGGAGGCGGCGGCGTACCGGGCGAGCCGGTCCTCGGTGCGGTCGGTGGGCTGGAGGGTGGTCGTCATCGGGGGCTCCTGCTCTGGTGGGTGGTGGTGTCGGTCGGGGTGGTGTCGCTCTGGGTGGTGTGGTCGCGGTACCAGGCGAGGGTGGTGGCCAGCGCCTGGTCGAGCGGCGTCGCGAGGTCGCCGAACGCCGCGCGGAAGGCGTGGTCGTCGACGACCCACGGGTCGGTGAACTGGTAGAGCGTGTGCAGGTACTCGCGCATGGCCGGCTTGACGATCCCGAGCGCCCGCAGGGTGGTCCGACCGGCGGCGAGGAGCCGCGGCTTCGTGCCGGCCAGGGCGTAGACCTGCTCGACCAGTGCGCGGGTGGTGCGGGTCTCGCCGACCGGCAGGTGCCACACCAGGCCGGTCGCACCGTCGGCCGTCCCGAGCATGGCGAGGGCGGCCGCCACGTCCGGGGTGTAGGAGTAGCTGTGGGGCTGGTCCGGGTCGCCCATCACCTGCGCGGTGCGGCCGGCCAGCGCGGTGGCGAAGACGGTCTCGCCGAGCGCGGACCGGAGCGCGCCGGGCCCGAAGTAGTCCGAGGCGCGGCCGATCGCGACCTCGACCCGTCCGGCCCGGTGGGCGTCCAGCAGCTCGGTGGTCATCGCGGCTCGGGTCGCCGACTTCGTCGAGGTCGGCTGGGCGGGCATCGTCTCCACCAGCGCCCGACCCCGGGGCGGGCCGTAGGAGTAGAGGTTGTCGAGGACGACGAGCCGCGCCCCGGCCGCGGCCGCACCGGCCAGGACCCCGCGCTGCAGGGGCGGGAACTCCTCGGCCCAGCGGCGGTAGTCCAGGGCGTTGAGGCAGAAGTAGACGGCGTCCGCCCCGGTGCTGACCCGGCGGGTGAAGGCGGGGTCGGTGGCGTCGCCGCCGACGACCCGGGCTCCGGCGAGGTCCCCGCGGCCGTTGCGGTTCACGGCCACGACGTCGTGACCCTGCGCGACCAGGTGAGCGACCAGGGGGTGACCGACCTGACCGGTGCCGAAGACGACGTGGCGGCTCATGCCGCGGCCTCCGTCCGGACCCGGGTCCGGTCCAGCACCAGCGGGAGGACCGAGGTCAGCAACGCCACGGTGATCGCGCCGGCGGCGCCGAAGACGGTGAACTGCTCCTCGACCTGCACGCCGACCGCGGTGGTGACCGTCCAGCCCAGCGCCCAGACGAGGGCGAGGTACGCCGGCCACAGCAGTGCGGCGACGCCGAACCGGCCGGACGACCGGAGCACCACGGCCTGGGCGAGCCCGACCACGGCACCGGTGACGGCGCCCTGGGTGGCCAGCTGGGCGAGCCCGGTCTGGAAGTCGACCAGGGAGGCGCCGGCGGCGAGGCCGACGCCGAGGCCGGCCGCGGTGGCGGCGACCCAGGCGGTCGCGACCCGGCGCCCGGCCTTCAGGGCCCAGGCCTGGGCCGCGCCGAGGACGGCGCCGGTGACCAGCCCGCCGGCCAGCGCGGCGGCGGTGCCGTCGACAGGGCCGGTCAGCGTCATGGCGGCGAGACCGCCGAGGGGGAAGCCGGCGAACGAGGCGACCCAGCGCCAGGGGGTGGAGGGTGAGGTGTGGGACATGGGAGCGGCTCCTGGTGTGGTGGTGGTGTGGTTTCTCAGGGGTGGTGCGGCCTGCCGGCGACCCACGCCGCCAGCAGGTGGTCGGGGTGGTCGGCGAGGTGGTCGCGGACGAGGGCGTCGAAGAGGTCGCGGTCGCCCCGCAGGTGCGCGGCGGCCAGCGCCACCAACTGCCGCTCGCGGGGCAGCCGGGCCAGGTCGCCGGCCCGGCCGAGGGCGTCGGCGTCGTGGCCGAGCAGGGCCGCGGCGACCAGCAGTCCTGGGGACGGGCTCGTCGGGGCCAGCGCCACGACCAGCTCGGCGGCAGCGGGGTCGCCGCCGATGAGACGGAGCAGCAGGGCTGCGTCCTCGGTGTCCTCGGTGTCCTCGGTGTCCTCGGTGCGGTCCTGGGCGGTGTTCATGACGGCGAGCCTGCGCGCGGGCGCTGACGGCACGCTGACGGCTGCTGACGGCTCGCCTCCGCACCCCTAGGCTCGGGACCGTGCTGACGGTGGGCGTCCTGGGGGCGGTGCAGGCGCAGCGTGACGGCGCCGGGCTCGACCTTCCGGCCGGCCGGAGCGCCGAGCTGCTGGCCCGGCTGGCGCTGGCCCCCGACGGTCGGGCGCGCACCGACGCACTGCTCGAGGACCTGTGGTCCGAGCCCACCAGCCGCAACACGTTGCAGGCCAAGGTGTCCCAGCTCCGCCGGGCGCTGGGGGACCGCGACGCCCTCCTGGGCTCGCCCGACGGGTACCGGCTGGTGGTCGACGAGGTGGATGCCGCCCGGGCGGCCACCCTGGCGGCGGAGGCCGCCGCGGCACGCGAGGCTGGGGACATTGCGACGGCGCTGGACCGGGCCCGCGATGGGCTGGCGCTGTACCGGGGCGAGATCCTGGCCGACGCCGGCCCCTGGGCCGAGCCGCACCGGGCCCGGCTGGAGGAGCTGCGCCTCGGGCTCCTCGAGGACGTGATGGCCGCACGCGTCGACCTCGGTGGCGGGGGCGAGCTGGTGCCCGAGCTGGAGGCGCTGGTCGAGGAGCACCCGCTCCGCGAGGGGCTGTGGGTCTCGCTCGTCACCGCGCTCTACCGGGGCGGCCGGCAGGCCGACGCGCTCGCGGCGTACCGGCGCGTGCGGCGGCTGCTCGACGAGGAGCTCGGGATCGAGCCCGGGCCGGCCCTGCAGGCCCTGGAACGGCGGGTGCTCCAGCAGGACGAGCTCCTCGGCGGTTCCCCGGTCCGCGCCGTGGCCACCCCGGGCAACCTGCCGACGCCGGGCCCCACCCTCGTCGGCCGGGATGCGGAGGTGGTGGGGGTCGCGAGGGCCCTGACCGAGAGCCGGCTGGTGACCCTGGTCGGGCCGGCCGGGGTCGGCAAGACCCGGCTGGCGCTCGAGGTGGCGCGAGGGCTCGCGGCCCCCGGTGGCGTCTGGCTGGTGCGGCTCGACGCGGTGCCGGCCGGTGGCTCGGTGGAGCAGGCGGTCGCGGAGACCCTGCACGTCCCGAGCGGGACGGGGGCGTTGGTGGCCCGGCTTGCGGGAGCCGGCACGGTGCTGGTCCTCGACAACTGCGAGCACGTCGCCCCAGCCACCGCGACGCTCGCCCGGTCGCTGCTCGACGCGGCGCCATCCCTGCGGGTGCTGGCCACGAGCCAGGTCGCCTTCGGCCTGGACGAGGAGCGACCGTACGCCGTGGAGCCGCTGTCCCGCGAGGAGTCGGTCGAGCTGTTCGCCCAACGGGCCCGGGCGATGCGGCCGTCGTTCGCGCTCGCCGGTCCGGAGGCCGCCGCCGTCGAGGAGGTGTGCGCAACCCTGGACGGGCTGCCGCTGGCGATCGAGCTCGCCGCCTCCCGGGTGCGGTCGCTCTCAGCGCGCGACATCGTGCGCCGGCTCGACGACCGCTTCGCGCTGCTGCAGGACCCGAGCAGCCAGCGCCCCGAACGTCGCCGCGCCCTGGCCGGGGCGATCGCGTGGAGCTACGACCTGCTGTTCCCCGACGACCAGCGCGGGCTGTGGGCGCTGTCGTGCTTCAGCGGCGGTGCGTCGTACGACGCGGTGGAGCAGGTGCTCGCCGCGCTGGGGGTGCCGCCCACGGTGGCGCTGGACACGGTGGGTCGGCTCGTCGACCGGTCCCTGGTCGGGGTCGACGCCACCGACGACGGCGGGGTGCGGTACCGGCTGCTGGACAGCGTGCGTGCCTTCGCCACCGACCGGCTGCAGGAGGCGGGGCAGGGTGCTGTGGCCGCGCAGGCGCACGCCCGGTGGTGCGCCGAGGTCGCCGCCTGGTGTGCCGAGCGGGTGCGCACCGCCGAGCAGGCGGCCTGCGTCGCCCTGGCCCGGACCGAGCGGGCCAACGTCGACGCCGCGCTGGCGTGGTGCGCCGAGCACGATCCCGTGCTGGGGTTGGGCATCGTGGCGAGGCTCGGCTGGACCTGGGTGGTGCTCGGCGACGGTCCGGCCGGTGCCGCCCGGGTCCGGGGCGCGCTGACCCAGGCCGGTCCGATCGACGACCGCCGGGAGGCGCTGCTCCTCGCCGGATGGCTGGAGGCCTCTGCCGGGGACGTCGCCCTCGCCAAGCAGGACCTGGACGGCGCGGCGGCCCTGGCGGAGGACGAGCTCGCCGTCGCGGACGTCGCCCGTCACCGCGCGTTCCTCGCCATCCAGCAGGGGCGCCCCGACCTGGTGCGGTCGCACGCCGATGCGGGTCTGGAGGTGTACCGCCGGCGCGGGTCGACCTGGTCGGTGGCGGGATCCCTGCTGCTGCGGGCTTTCGGGCACCTGATGGTGGGGGACACCCGCTCGTCCACCCGCGACGCCACCGAGGCGCTGGGGGTGCTCGAGGCCTGCGGCGACTCGTGGGGGCAGGTGCACGCGACGGCGATGCTCGGGGGGATCGCCCAGGCGGAAGGGCGGTTCGACGACGCCGCCACCGCCCTCGAGCGCGCTGCCTCGGAGTCCGAGCGGCTCGGCTTCCTCGGTCAGGCTGCGCTGCACCGGGCCGGGCTGGCCCGGGTGCGTCACCGTGCCGGCGAGGCCGACGCAGAGGCGTCGTACGAGCGCGCGATGGGCGACGCTCTGGCGTGCGGCGACGGGAGGCTGGCCGCCACCGCGCGCCTGCAGCTGGCCCGGCTGCAACGGGCCGCTGGTCGCGTGGCGGAGGCCCGGTCACTGCTGGAGCAGAACGAGCAGTGGTACGCCGCCTCCGGCGGAGGGGACTTCGCCTCGCTGAACCGGGCGGTGCTCGCGGCGCTCACCGACGACGTCCCCGCGCTGGAGGCCGTCGTCACGGATCCGTCACCCGAGGCCCGGCTGGTCGCCCTCGACGCGCTGTCCCGGCTGGCCCCCTCGACCGCGGAGGGCCTGCGGCTGCTGGCCGAGGCGGACGCCCTGGCCGCCTCGCTCGTCCACCTCGTCGACGACGCCGACCGGGTGGACGCGGCGCAGGCCCGGGCTCGGTGGCACTGAGCCGTCAGCAGCAGGCGGGCTCCGCGGCGTCGCTTCCGCAGCAGGTGGCCTCCTCGGCCGGTGCGCTGAAGGTCGGGCTGTCGGCCAGCACCGTGTACACCTCCCACCGCTCGCCGTCCGGGGCGCCCTCGACCCAGAACTTGTCCTGCTTCGCATAGCAGCAGGTGGTCCCGCGCTCGTCGACCGAGGCGAGGCCGGTGGTGGCGAGGCGGGCCTGGGTGGCGTCCACGTGGTCGACGTCGACCTCCTCCACCCCGAGGTGGTTGAGGGTGCCGCCCTGGCCGGGGTTCTCCAACAGCACCAGCTTCAGCGGCGGCTCGGTCACGGCGAAGTTGGCGTAGCCGGGGCGGACCTTGGCCGGGGCGACTCCGAAGAGCGCGGAGTAGAAGGCGACGGAGGCGTCGAGGTCGTCGACGTTGAGGGCGAGCTGGAGGCGGGACATGGATGGCTCCTAGAGATAGATGAAACCCGATGTCTTGGCAGGGTGGCATCCGGCATCGATGTCTGTCAATATCGATGTATGTCGAAGTCCCTCGTGCTGACGCCGGTGCAGACCGTGGCCTGCTGCTCCCCGGTGACCCAGGAACCGCTCTCGCAGTCGCACGCCGAGCGGATCTCCCCGCTGCTCAAGGCCCTTGCCGATCCGGTGCGGCTGCGGCTGCTCTCCCTGGTCGCCTCGCACGTGGACGGCGAAGCCTGCGTCTGCGACCTCAACGACGCCTTCGACCTGTCGCAGCCGACCATCAGCCACCACCTCAAGGTGCTGCACGAGGCCGGGCTCCTCGATCGGACGAAGCGCGGGGTCTGGGTCTACTACGCCGTCAGGGCCGAAGCCCTCGCCGACCTCGCAGCCCTGCTCGGCGGCGTCGCCCCACGCACCTGAGCACCTGAGCCACGAGACCCCCGGCAGCAGGCCACGGACCTCTCACGAGGTCTCGACACGGTGCGCGCAAGCTCGCACCTACTCGACCAGCGAGAACGGGTCCTGACCTTCGCACGCACGCCCGGAGGTCGAGGCGCAAAGGCGCAGCCTGAGCCACGAGACCCTCGGACCGTTGCTCCCAGGTCTCCGACGTCAGCGCCCCCACGGCGCTGCTGTCCGACCTGCGCGCTGAATGTGCGTCGCGAGGCAACCGTGAGGTAGGACTCCGGGTGAAGACAACGCTGACGTCGGTGAGCTCTCGAGACCCCTGTGCGGCGCCGGGTCCGTTCATCGCTGGTCGAGTAGGGCGCGAGGAACGAGCGCCCGTGTCGAGACCTCGCACGCGGCCCGCGGACCCAGCCCCTGATCCGTCCCCAGACGCCCGGGGACGCCGAGAATCCCCAACCCTGCTTGACGAAACTCCCCTGTGGGCAAGTCAAGAAATGTCGGTGCCCCCTGGCAGAGTCACCCTATGGCAGGCGACACCCCCACCCCCGGACCCCGCACCGGACCCACCCCAATCGACCAACGGACCCGGCCGCAGCACCAGTTCACCGGCCGCCTCCACCAGGTCCTCGACCAGATCCTCCCCGTCCCCGCGTGGCCGCTGAGCGTCGAGGAGCTGGCCGAGACCCTGACCGAGATCACCACCGGCATCGCCCGCCTCCACGCCCTGCACGCCACCCTCCTCGCCGACGCCCACTCCCGGGACCTCCCCACCGAGCTCGGCGCCACCAACCTCGTCGCCTGGCTCAAGGCCACCACCCGACAGACACCCCGCGCAGCCAAGGACCTGGTGGCATTGGCGCAGGGGTTGGAGGACCACGACCCCACCCGTGAAGCCCTCGCTGCAGGGGACCTGCTCCCGGACCAGGCCGCGGCGATCGTGGCCGCGGTCGACGCCCTCCCGGACACGGTCTCCCCGGACGACCTGGCGAAGGCCGAGCAGCACCTGCTCGCCGAAGCGGCCCATCACGACGCCCGCGAGCTCCGCGCCCTGGGCAAGCACCTCCTCGACGTGATCGACCCCGACACCGCCGACGAACGCCTCAACAAGCAGTTGGAGAAGGAAGAACGCGAAGCAGCCCGGAAGACCAGCTTCAGCGGGTTCCACGACGGGAGCGGGTCCTATCACTTCAAGGGCCGGATGCCGTCCTTGGACGGCGCGATCCTCGAGTCCCTGCTCGGCGCCTTCTTGAACCCCAGCCGCCCCGACCCCATCACCCGGACCCTCGAGGACGGGACGACCGTGGCGACCCCGGAGCTCAAGGGCCAGGCCCTGGTCCAGCTGGTCGAGCGGTACCCGCGCAAGAAGCTGCCGATGACCGGTGGGGTCAACACCACCGCCGTGGTGCTGATCCCCCTCGAGTGCCTCGAAGGGCGACAACAGGCCGCCGGGATCCTCGGCACCAACCTCCAAGTCTCCGCCGGCCAGGCCCGCCGCCTCGCCTGCGCCGGAGGGCTCATCCCCGCGGTATTGGGGTCGGACTCCCAGATCCTCGACCTCGGCCAGGAAGTCCGCGGCTTCACCTTCCCCCAACGGATCGCGATGGCCGTCCACCAGGGCGGCACCTGCGGCATCGTCGAATGCCAACGGCCCGCGACCTGGTGCGACGGACATCATCTGATCGCCTGGGCCGACGGCGGACCCACCAACCTGATCAACGGCGCCCTGCTCTGCCCCCGTCACCACACCCTCGCCCACGACCTCAGATTCGAACTGACACAACAACCCACCGGCGGGTGGAAGCTCATCCGCATCAACCTCCGCCAATAGCCCGCACCCACCCGCCGGGGGTCTCGTGGCTCGCCTATCGGCTCGCACCTCGACCTCCGCACCCAAGCCGCAGGTCTCGTGGCTCGCCTATCGGCTCGCACCTCGACCTCTGTCGGCAGACACCGGCGTCAGTCCGCGGGACGCTCACGAGGTCTCGCCACGGTGCTCGCAGGCTCGCACCTACTCGACCAGCGAGGAAGGGTTGCCGACCTCCGTACTCAAGCGCGGAGGTCGAGGTGCGAACGCGCAGCGTGAGCCACGAGACCCCGGCGCAAGTCCGCCGGCTCGACCGGTCAGGGGGTGCGGGTGCGGGTGCGGTCGGCGAGGGCGGCGAGGGCCTTCGGGAAGATCTCGGCGGGTGGGGTGACGAGGCCGGCACCGACCTGGCCGACGCCGGCGAGACGACCCGCCATGCCGGTGTTGATCTGGGGGAGGATCCCGGTCCGGCACACGGCGCTGACGTCGATGCCGGTCGGGGCGCCCTCGAACTCCAGCACCGGGATGGTCCACCTCGGGTTCTTGGCCAGGGTGATCTCGTGCATTCGGCGGGTGGTCGCCAGCGCGTCCGGGACGGAGCCACCGACGAACCGCACGATCGCGGGCGCGGTGGCCATCGAGAAGCCGCCGATGCCGGCGGTCTCGGTGATCGCCGAGTCGCCGATGTCGGGGTTGGCGTCCTCGGGCCCGTAGTCGCCGAGGAAGAGGCCGTCGGCGAGCTGGGCCGGCCCGGTGAACCAGGCGTCCCCGGTCCCCGACACCTGGATGCCGAAGTCGGTGCCGTTGCGCGCCATCGCCACCACCATCGTGGAGCCCTCGATGTCGCGAGCCGCGTCGAGGGCGAGCTTGCACGCCGGCATCGCCAGGTTGAGGAAGAAGTGGTCGTTGCCGCCGATGAACGACAGGCTGTCCGCGACCGCCGAGGGTGCATGCCCGACGTTCACCATCGCGGGAGCCAGGTCGCGCAGCAGCATCAGGGTCCCGGCGCGGTTCCGGTTGTGGGCCTCGTCGCCCATCTGCAGCATCTGGGTGAGGATGCCGGTCACGTCCACCGGTCCGGCCGCCGCCACCGCGTCGCGGAGCAGTGGGCCGAGCACGGCCGACATCCAGCGCAGCCGCTCGAGGACGTCGGGGGAGTACGCGCCGTACCGGAGCACCTTGCCGAGGCCCTCGTTGAGCGAGCAGTAGGTACGACGGCCCGTGGCCGGGTCCTCGAGCACGAACATCCACATCGACGGTGAGACGACGCCTGCCATCGGGCCGACGGCGCCGCGGTGGTGGCACGGCTCGAACGACACGTCGGCGCCGGACTCGAAGAGGGCGCGCGCGTCCTCGGGGTCGTCGACGAGCCCCTCCAGCGCGGCCGCGCCGAGCAGCGCGCCCTGCAGCGGGCCCGACGTCCGGTCCCAGGTGATCGGTGGCCCCGCGTGCAGGAACTGCCCCGGTTGCAGGCCGAGCAGGTCCGCTGCCGGGGCGACGTCGACGAGGACGGCCTGGACGTCGAGCACCGCCGCGACGGCGCGGGCGTTCGCGTCGGTGCGTAGCGGGTCGGTGGCCACGACCGCGAGGTCGTCGGCGGTGCCCTCCATCGGCGGTCGCCAGTCGACGCGCTGCACGGGGACGGACTGCCCCTCGATGGCGACGGCGAACAGGTCGGCGCCCACGGACGCGACGCCCGTCGGAGCCGCGGTGGCCAGGGTGGTGGGGGCGGTGCTCATCGGGGTCCTTCCAGGACGAGGTCGACGGCGCGGGCGGCTGCGCGGGCGTTGGACAGGTGGACCTCGGCGCCGGCCGCAGCCAGGGCCTCCGCCTGGCGGGTCAGGCCCTGCGGGTCGTGGTCGGTCCCGACGCAGGCCACCACGACCGACAGCTCCCGGCCACGGGACCGCGCGTCGGCGATGGCCCCCGCGATCGCCGGGGCCAGCAGGGCGGCGGGGTCGGGCTCGGCGCCGTGGCCGAGGACGACGTCAATCAGCACCACGCGGCAGCCGTCGTCGCGTCCGGCCCGCGCCAGCTGCTCCAGCCGCAGGGTCGGGTCGATCATCGGGTGCGCGCGACCCTGGGTCATCCCGTCGTCGCCGAAGTCGACCATCAGGTGGTCGTCGGCGGTCAGCGTGGCGTCCAGTGCCAGCTCCGGGGAGAGCGGGATATTGGACCGGATGGGGCCGAGCCGCTCGGCGGCGACCAGCATCGCCTCGTCGCAGAGGGTGCCCCCGACGAAGAGACCGCGCAGGTGACCCCCGCCGGCGGCCGCCGGCGCCGACCCCCAGGTGGGCCAGGCGGGCACCGGGTGGCCCAGGGCAGCCAGCACCTTCTCCGCCGCGGCGGTCAGGTCGGGCTGGCCGGGGCCGAGCAGCGCGAAGTCGACCGGGGTCGCCAGCGTCGCGGCGTACTCCTGCAGCGCGGCTGCCACCTCGGCGGCCGGAGGCTTGGAGACCAGAACGATCCGCTCGATGCTCGGGTCGGCGTCCAGCCGGGCCAGCGCCTGGCGGGTGGAGAGGCCGCCGACGGCCGACGACAGGTCCCGCCCGCCGACGCCGAGCGCGGCGCCGACACCGACGCCGGCGGCCTCGAGCAGGCACATCAGCTGTTGGCAGCCAGTGCCGGAGGCGGCGACGAGCCCGACGGCCCCCGGGCGGGTCACGTTGGCGAACCCCAGACCGAGGCCGCCCACCATGGCCGTGCCGCAGTCCGGACCCATCACCAGCAGGCCGCGCTCGGCCGCGATCCGCTTGAGCGCCAGCTCCTGCTCGACCGGGACGTTGTCGCTGAAGACCATCACGTCCTGGCCGAGGTCGAGGGCGTCCATCGCCTCGACGGCGGCGTTCGCGCCCGGCACCGAGACCAGGGCCAGGGACGACGCCGAGCGGAGCAGGGCGCTGCGGGTGGTCCTCGGCGGGACCACGCTCTCGCCCGCGCCGGCCTCGCGGGTGGCCGGCGCGAGAGCAGCCGTGACGGCGGCGAGGGCGGGGGCCAGCGTCTCCTCGACGTCGACCCGCAGCGCGACCACCATGTCGTTGGGGGAGCACGGCGGCACCGTGAACCCCATCTGGCCGAGCACCTCGAGGTTGAGCGGGGTGGCCATCGCGACCTGGGCGGCGAGGACGCCGGGGGTGGAGGCGACCTGCCGGCTGACCTGGAGCAGCGTGACCGAGTCGGCGTACGCCCCGGACCGGACCTCGACGTGGGTCCGGCCGGGTGCAGCGCCGGCCTCGGGTGGGGTGACCGTCATCGGGCGGGTCCTTCCTGGGGGCGTGCCGGGTGAGTGGGCGTGGGGGTGGTCAGGGCGCGGGGGCCAGTGCCAGCAGGGTGCCGAGCAGGAGGCCGGCGCCGGAGGTGGCGCCGATGCCCAGCAGGGCGTCGGCGGCACGTCGTACGTGGTCGGCGTCGCGTTCACCCAGGGCGCGCACCAGCGCCTGGAACTCGGGGACGGTCTCGCCGCGAGTGGCGCAGCGCAGCAGGGCCGCGGACAGCGCGGTGGTACGGGTGGTCGCGTCGGTCAGGACGGCGTCCCGGACAGCGGCGGCGAGCGCGTCGGGCTCCTCGTACGACGCGTACGTCGCGAGCCAGCCGCACAGGACGTCGTCGCCCAGCGGGGTCAGGCCCGGGCCGAGCCCGAGCAGCGCGGGGACGCAGGTCGGGTCGCCGGCGGCCAGGGCGGTCAGCGCGGGCGACGGCAGGAGGGCGCGCACCTCGGCGACGTCGACCAGTTCGGGGAGTGCGGCGGCTGCCCAGTGGCGATCTGCATTGTCGAGCCGGGGCAGGGGGGAGGCGGGGGCCGCCATGACGGACAGGTGCAGACCGGGCAGGACGATCCGGCCGTCGCCGACGGCAACCGTGGTTCCGGGCTCGAACCGGGGCAGGGCGGGCAGGAAGGTGCGGACCCCGCACGGGACCTGGACCGCGTGACGGGAGAGCACGCCGATGCACGTGCCGTCGACCAGGACGTACACGGCGTCGCGGCCGGCGTGGACGACGGTGCCGGGGCGGGGTGCGCTGGCCACGAGGGTGGCGACCGGCGCGGGGGCCTCCGTGGGGACGGTCGGCGGGGCGGGTGCGGGGGTCTCGACACGGTCGCTCGTTCCTCGCTCCCTACTCGACCGGCGAGAGGGTGGGGCGGGTGCGGGGGTCTCGACGCGGTCGCTCGTTCCTCGCTCCCTACTCGACCGGCGAAAGGGGGAGGCGGTCGTCGGGGTCATCCCTGGGACGCTAGCCGGTGCAGTACTGTCGGCCGAATGGTGACTGTTGCCAATGCTGGGGGCACTTACCCGCAGAAGTTGATAGCCCGATGACGCGGAACGGCGACGGGATCGACCGGCGCCAGGCCGAGGTGCTCGAGCGGATCGACACGCTGCACACCGCGCTCTCGGAGGCCGTGCTGGCCGGGGCCGACCTCGACCAGGTGGCCGCCGAGGTCACCCGGATCCTCGAGGTCGGCATCGTGGTGACCTCGACCGACGGCCGCGAGCGCGGGGCGTCGCTGACCGACGAGGAACGGCAGCGGATCGCCGCCGCGGACCTCGTCGACCCCACGGGGCGGTACCGGGTCGAGCGCCTGAAGGGACCGGACGGCGCGGCGTACGGCGACGGCGGCGAGGTCCGGGTCGTCAACGTCTCCGCCTCCGGGTCGGACCTGGTCCGGCTGATCTGCTTCAGCCCCGACCGGCTGCTGCCGCCCGACGACGTCGCCGCCCTGGAGCGGGCGGCCACCGTGCTGGCGCTGCTGGTGACCCGGCAGCAGGCCGTCGCGGCGGTCGAGAACAAGTACCGCGGCGACTTCCTGCGCAACGTGTTCCTCGGCCGCGCCGGCGAGGACGACTTCGTCATCGACCACGCCCGGAGCCTGGGGTGGGACCTCGACCACGCCATGGTCGTGGTCAGCGCCGAGCTCGACCCGCAGACCCCCGGCGAGGAGCGGGCCTCGGCGCGGACGCGCCGGGAGTGGCAGGAGCGGTTCGCCGCGGCCTGGGTCCTGGTCTGCGGTGCGCAGGACCCGCCGGTGCCCACCGTCGACTTCTCCAACGAGGTGGTCTGCCTGGTGCCGGTCCCCGCCGAGGGGGACGAGGAGAAGCGCGACCGTCGGCTCCGGCTCGACGTCGACACCCTGGTGTCCGGGGTGGCCGGTGACCGGGGCGGCGGCCGGCGCCCGTTCTCGGTCGGCGTCAGCCGGCCGGTGACGAGCCTCGCCGAGCTGCCCGCGGCCTACCACCAGGCCCGCCGGGCCACCGAGGTCGGCCGCCGCGCCTCCGGCGGCCGGAGCACCACCTGGTTCGACGACCTCGGCCTGCACCGGCTGATCGCGCTCGTCCCCGACGACGCCGAGCTGCACGCCTTCGCCCAGGACGTGCTGGGGTCGCTGGCCGAGGACACCACCGAGGCCGAGGACCTGCGGGCGACGCTGCAGGTGCTGCTCGACACCAACCTCAACGTCGCGGAGGCGGCGCGGCTGCAGTTCTTCCACTACAACACGATGCGGTACCGGGTGGGCAAGCTCGAGCGGCTGCTCGGCCCGTTCACCACCGACCCGCACCTGCGGCTCAACATCGCCGTCGCCCTGCAGGTCCTCGACTTCCGGAGGTAGGGCGTGTCAGCCGGGGTGACCGCGCGACAACGTGTGCCATGGGTCACAGGGTCCCTTCGGCACTTCTCGCCAATGTCCGGGCTCCGGCACCGGCACTAGCGTCGGCCAAATCTCGTCCGTCAGCGCGAGCGAACCAGGAGATGTCCATGTCCATGTTCAAGTGGGACGTCGTCTACGACGGCAAGACCCCGCCCGTCGGTGCCGCCGTCGGCCCCAAGGAACGTCTCAGCTGGGGCCGGACCGCCGGCCTCGGCGCCCAGCACGTGGTCGCCATGTTCGGCGCCACCTTCGTCTTCCCGCTGGTCATGGGGCTCGACCCCAACCTGGCCATCCTCTTCTCGGGGATCTGCACGATCCTCTTCCTGCTGATCTGCGAGAACCGCGTCCCCAGCTACCTGGGGACCAGTGCCTCGTTCGTCGCGGGTGTCGCCGCGATCAGGGCCCAGGGTGGCGACTCCGCGGACGTCACCGGCTCGATCCTCGTCGCGGGCCTCACGCTGGCCGTGGTCGGCGTCCTGGTGCACTTCAGTGGCGGGGGCGTCATCCACAAGGTGCTGCCCCCCGCCGTCACCGGCGCCGTGGTGATGCTGATCGGCTTCAACCTGGCTCCCGTCGTCGCCGGCATCTACTGGCCGCAGGACCAGTGGGTCGCCCTGCTCACCGCCGTGTTCATGGTGGTGGCCGCCGTCCTGCTGCCGGGCTTCTGGTCGCGGATCGCGGTCGTGCTGGCGCTGGTGTTCGGCTACGCGCTGTCCTGGCTGGCCGACAAGGTCTTCGGCCCGATCACGTCGGTCCTCGGTGGGGCCACCGAGGCCACCGAGCACGACCGCGTCAGCTGGGCGGGCGTGCAGGCCGCCGACTGGATCGGCTTCCCGTCGGGCAAGCTCGCGGACGGGGTCTCCGTGGTCCACGCCCCGAGCTTCTCGCTGACCTTCATCCTGCTCGTCCTCCCCGGCGTCATCGCTCTGATCGCCGAGAACACGGGTCACGTCAAGGCAGTCGCGGAGATGACCGGCGACGACCTCGACCCCTACATGGGTCGCGCGATCGCGGCCGACGGGCTCGCGACGGCACTGGCCAGCTCGGTCGGTGGATCGCCGACGACGACGTACGCCGAGAACATCGGCGTCATGGGGGCCACGCGGGTCTACTCCACCGCGGCCTACTACATGGCGGCGGGCGTGGCCATCCTGCTGGGCCTGTGCCCCAAGTTCGGCCAGATCGTCAACGCGACCCCGGGTGGCGTCCTCGGCGGCATCACGATCGTGCTCTACGGGATGATCGGGTTGGTCGGCGCGAAGATCTGGGTGGAGAACGGCGTCGACTTCGGCGACCCGGTCAACCTGGTCGGCCTCTCCGCCGGCCTGATCGCCGGCATCGGAGGCGTGAGCCTGAAGATCTCCGACGACTTCGAGCTCAGTGGCATCGCTCTGGGCACCATCCTGGTGATCGTTCTCTACCACCTGGTCAACAGCGGGCGTCGCTCGCACGACCAGGGGGCCGAGGACGTCACCAGAGCGCTGTACTGACCGGCGGCCTCCCCGCTGCTCACGACCGTCCAGCCCATCTGCGTCGAAGGGACCGGTACCTGTGAAGCCCGCACCGTTCGAGTTCGCCCGCCCTCGCTCCCTGGCCGAGGCCACCGAGCTGTTGCGGGCGAACCCGGACGCCAAGGTCCTGGCCGGGGGACAGAGCCTGATCCCGCTGCTGTCCATGCGGCTCGCGGCTCCCGCGATGCTGGTCGACATCAACGCGATCAGCGAGCTGGCCTACGTCCGCAGCGACACCGACGGCGTCCGGGTCGGCGCGCTTGCCCGGCACGCCGAGGTCGAGGCGGACCTCGACGCCCGGCGCGTGCAACCGCTGCTCGCACAGGCGTTGCGGATGGTGGCGCACCCCACCATCCGCAACCGCGGCACCACCGTCGGCTCGATCGTGCACGCCGACGCGTCGGCCGAGATGCCCGTCGTCCTGTCCCTGCTGGGCGGTCGCGTCACGGCGGCGTCGACCTCGGGTACCCGCACCATCGAGGCGGCCGACCTGTACCTCGGGCCGATGGAGTCCGCGCTGCGCCACGACGAGATCGCCGTGGAGGCGTTCTTCCCCGCCCTCGTGCCCGGGGCCGGGGTCGCCTGCGACGAGACCGCCCGCCGGCACGGCGACTACGCCCTGTGCGGCGTCGCGGCCGTCGTCACCCTGACCGGGGACCGGGTCGCCTCCGTGCGTGCCGGCTACCTCTCGGTCTCCGAGCTGCCCACCGTCGTGGACCTGACCGACGCCTACGCCCACGGCCTCGACGACCGTGCGCATGCCGACGCCGGCGACCTAGCCCTGGCCAACCTGGAGCCCGGCGACGACATCCACGCCTCCGCGGCGTACCGCAGCCAGCTCGTCCGCACCCTGACCCGACGCGTCGTCACGGCCGCGCACGCCGACGCCGCGGCCCGCGCCACCACCGGGAGCCCTGCATGAGCGAGTCCCTGCACGACGTCCGCCTCACCGTCAACGGCACCCCGCACGAGATCCGGGTCCCCGCCCGCCGCCTGCTCAGCGACGCGCTGCGCCACGACGTCGGGCTGACCGGCACCCACGTCGGCTGCGAGCACGGCGTCTGCGGGGCCTGCACGGTGCTGGTCGACGGCCGGCCGATGCGCTCGTGCCTGATGCTCGCGGTCTCGGCGACCGACTACGAGATCACCACCGTGGAGGGGCTCACCGAGCCCGACGGCTCGCTCGGCCCCGTGCAGCAGGCGTTCCGGGAGTGCCACGGCCTGCAGTGCGGCTTCTGCACCCCGGGCTTCCTGACCACCATCACCGCCGGGCTGGAGGAGAACCCCGACCCCACCCGGGAGGAGGCCCGCGACATGATCGCCGGCAACCTCTGCCGCTGCACCGGCTACCAGAACATCGTCGCGTCGGTCTGCCGGGCCGCCGAGCTGAAGCGGGGGCGGGCATGACCACCAGGCTGATGGGCGAGAAGGTGCAGCGGGTCGAGGACGACCGGCTGCTGCGCGGCCAGGGCCGGTACGTCGACGACCTGATGCCCGGCGCGCTGGAGGTCGCGGTGCTGCGGAGCCCGCACGCCCACGCCCGGATCGTCGACATCGACGTGGACGCGGTGCTCGACCTCGAGGGCGTGCACGCGGTCTACACCTACGACGACCTCACCGGCGCGATGGCCGAGCCGCTCCCGCTGCTCATCCCGCACCCGGCGCTGACCCACGGGCGCACCCAGTACGCCCTGGCCAAGGACGAGGTCAACCACGTGGGCGAGGCGATCGCCTTCGTGGTCGCCGACAACCGGTACCTCGCCGAGGACGCCGTCGCCCGGATCCGGGTGACCTACGAGTTCCTGCCGCCCGTGGTCGGCATCGACAACGCCCGCCGGGCCGACCGGCTGGTCCACGACGACGTGCCCGGCAACGTGGCCGCCCGCTTCGAGCAGTCCGTCGGCGACGCGGAGGCGGCGATCGCCGCCGCGCCGCACCGGCTCGCGCTCGACCTGCACGTGGAGCGCAGCGCGTGCCAGCCGATGGAGGGGCGCGGCACCGTCGCCCGTTGGGACCCCGACTCCGGGCGGCTTCAGGTGTGGACCTCCACCCAGACCTCCACCGGGGTCCGGGCCGCCGTCGCCGCCAAGCTCGGCCTGGACCTCGTGCAGGTCGACGTGATCACCCCCGACGTCGGCGGCGGGTTCGGCGTCAAGATCGTGCACCCGTGGCCCGAGGAGCTCCTGGTGCCGCTGGCCGCGATGACGCTGGGCCGCCCGGTGAAGTTCACCGAGGACCGCCGTGAGCACTTCATCTCCTCGGCCCACGAGCGCGGCCAGGACCACCACGTCGAGGTCGGCTTCGACGCCGAGGGTCGGCTGCTCGGCCTGTCGGTGCAGTTCTGGCACGACCACGGCGCCTACACGCCGTACGGGCTGATCGTGCCGATCATCACCTCCACCCAGCTGCTCGGCCCCTACAAGCCGCAGAGCTACAAGGTCGTCTTCGAGAGCCTCTACACCAACACCGTGATCGTGACGCCGTACCGGGGCGCCGGACGGCCCCAGGGCGTCTACGCGATGGAGCGCACCATGGACGCGATCGCGGCGTACCTGGGCAAGGACCGCACCGAGGTGCGGGCGGCGAACTTCATCCAGCCCGCCGACTTCCCCTACGACCACGGGCTGACCTTCCAGGACGGGCGGCCGCTGATCTACGACTCCGGCGACTACCCGGCCTCCCTGGAGAAGCTGAAGGCCCTGGTCGGCTGGGACGACTTCGAGGCCTACCGCGAGGCGGCCCGGGCCGAGGGCCGCACCGTCGGGATCGGGCTGGCCTGCTACGTCGAGGGCACCGGCGTCGGCCCCTACGAGGGCGCCCACATCCAGGTCGAGACCTCCGGCAAGGTCAAGGTCGCGATCGGGCTGACCTCGCAGGGCCAGGGCCACCAGACCGCGTTCGCGCAGATCGTCGCCGACGAGCTCGGCGTCCCGTTCGAGGACGTGCAGGTCGTCGCCGGCGACACCCGGCGGATGCCGTACGCCGTCGGCACGTTCGCCTCGCGCGCCGCGGTGATGAGCGGCTCCGCGGTGGCGCTGACCGCCCGGGTGGTGCGGGCCAAGGCGCTGCGGATCGCGGCCGAGGCGCTCGAGGTCGACCCCGACGACCTCGAGATCGTCGACGGCAGCGTGCAGGTCAAGGGTGCGCCGGCGACCCGGATCGCGCTCGGCACCGTCGCCGTGCTCTCGAACCCGCTGCGCTACGCCTTCGACGAGGCCTCCAAGGCCGCCACCCAGTTCAGCGTGGGGCACCCGGAGAAGCCGCCGGTCGCCGAGGACGACGAGCCCGGCCTGGAGGGGCGCGACTACTATTCGCCGCCGCGGTCGACCTTCGCCAACGGCATGCACGCGGTGATCGTGGAGACCGACCCGGAGACGGCCGAGATCAGGATCCTCAAGTACGCCGTGGTGCACGACTGCGGCACCCTGATCAACCCGATGATCGTCGAGGGTCAGATCCACGGTGGCGTCGCCCAGGGCGTCGGCGGTGCGCTCTACGAGCGGATGGCGTACGACGACAGCGGCCAGCTGCTCAACGCCTCCTTCATGGACTTCCTGATGCCCTACGTCACCGAGGTGCCCGAGTCGATCGACATCGACCACCTGGAGACGCCCTCGCCGCTGAACCCGCTCGGGCTCAAGGGCGCCGGGGAGGCCGGGGTGATCCCGTCGGCGGCCGTCTTCGCCTCCGCGATCGAGGACGCCGAGGGCTTCCCGATCGTCTCCATGCCCATCTCGCCCTCGGAGCTCTTCGAGCTGCGGGCCCAGCACGGTGACCAGCACCGTGACCAGCACCGTGACCAGCACAGGAAGGACCAGTCGTGAGGATCGCCGGAGAGGCCACCCTGAACGCCCCCGTCGAGAAGGTGTGGGCGGCGCTGCTCGACCCTGCGGTCCTGGTCCGGACCATCCCCGGCTGCGAACGGCTGGAGACGACCGCGGAGAACGCCTACGCGATGACGGTCACCGCCGGCGTCGCCGCCATCAAGGGCACCTACGCCGGGACCTGCGAGCTGCGCGACCTGGAGCCGCACAGCTCGCTGGTCCTGTCCGCACAGGGCGCCGGGGCGCCGGGCACGATCGCCGCGGACGTCAAGGTCTCCTTCGCCGATAACGGCAACGGCACCACGCACCTGTCGTACGACGCGGACACGGTCGTCGGGGGGATGATCGGCGGCGTCGGGCAGCGGATGCTCAGCTCGGTGAGCCGGCGGATGGCCGGGGAGTTCTTCGGCAACGTCGAGGACGCCATCAACGGCACCGCTGCCCCCGCGGCGGCCGGGCCGGCGGCGGCGGCGGTGCAGTCGGCACCGGGGGTCTTCACCGCTCCCGCCAAGGCGCCCGCGGTGGGGTCGACCCAGGAGTTCCTCCAGGGCGTCGCGGTCGGCGCCGGACTGGTCGCTCTGGGGGTCGTGCTGGGGGCCGTGGTCGGGCGCCGGCGGTGAGCTCCCTGGACCACTACAGCTCCGCCCGGTCGATGGCCGAGGCCGTGCGGGCCAAGGAGATCTCCGCACGCGAGCTGCTCGACCTGCACCTGGACCGGATCGCCGCGGTCAACCCGCAGGTCAACGCCGTGGTCAGCCTGGACGAGGAGCGCGCCCGGGAGGGTGCGGCCGCGGCCGACGAGGCGCTGGCCTCGGGCCGGCCGGTCGGGCCGCTGCACGGGTTGCCATTCGCGTTCAAGGACACCCACGCGGTGGGGGGCTGGCGGACCACCTTCGGCTCGACGCTGCTGGCCGACAACGTGCCGGCCCGTGACGAGCTGATCGTCGAGCGGGTCCGGGCGGCCGGTGCGGTGACGATCGGCAAGACGAACGTGCCCGAGTTCGCCGCTGGCTCGCACACCTTCAACCGGGTCTTCGGCACCACCGTGAACCCCTACGACCTCGGTCGCTCGGCCGGCGGGTCGTCCGGTGGTGCGGCGGCGGCGCTGGCCTCGGGGATGGTGCCGCTGGCCGACGGCAGCGACATGGGAGGGTCGCTGCGCAACCCGGCGTCGTACAACAACGTGGTGGGGCTGCGCCCCTCGCTGGGCCGCGTGCCGGAGTGGCCGCAGTCCAACGCCTGGGAGACCACGTCGGTCGGCGGCCCGTTGGCCCGGTCCGTGGAGGACCTTGCGCTGCTGCTGTCGGTGCTGGCCGGTCCCGACCGCCGGGTGCCCACCGCGCTCTCGGAGCCGGGGTCGCTCTTCGCCCCGCCGCTGCAGGGGTCCCTGGCGGGGTTGCGGGTCGCGCTCTCGGTCGACCTCGGCGGGGCGCTGGACGTCGACGCCGAGGTCGCCGCGATCACCGAGGGCTCGGCCGCAGTCTTCACCGCGGCGGGCGCCAGCGTCACCGCGGACCGGCCGGTGCTGACCGCGGCGGAGGAGACCTTCCGGACCCTGCGGGCGTGGCACTTCCAGGCCCGGCTCGGCGGCCTGCTGGCCCGGCACCCGGACGCCTTCAAGCAGTCGCTGGCCGACAACATCCGCGCCGGCGAGCCGCTGACCGGTGCCGACGTCGCGAAGGCCTACGCGCGGCGTACGACGCTGGGCCAGCAGATGCTGGACTTCTTCACCTCCTACGACGTGCTGGTGCTGCCGGTCAGCCAGGTGCCGCCGTTCCCGGCCGACCAGGAGTTCCCGACCGAGATCAACGGTCGGCCGATGGAGACCTACCTGGACTGGATGCGGGCGGCGTACTTCATCACGGTCACCGGGTGCCCGGCGATCTCGGTGCCGGCCGGCTTCACCGGCGACGGGCTGCCGGTCGGGATCCAGATCGTGGCCGCCCACCACCAGGAGCGGCTGCTCCTCGAGGTGGCGCACGCCTTCGAGCAGGCGACCCGCGTCGGCGACCGGCGCCCACCCCTGTGACGGGAGACTTCAACATGTGCCAACGATCGAGGGTTCCTCTGGCGAGATCTGCCGTGGTTGAGGCCGGGTGCGCCCGGGTTGGATCGTCGTTGTGACAGACGAGCGAACGATCAGGATCGGCATCGACACCGGGGGCACCTTCACCGACGTCGTCGCCTTCGACGAGGCCACCGGCGAGCTGGTGACCACCAAGACCCCGTCCACGCCGGGCAACCCGGCCGACGGGTTCATGGCCGGCATCGAGAAGGTGCTGGGCCTGATGGGGATGACCACGGCCGACCACGCCGGCGAGCGGATCGCCGCGGTCAGCCACGGCACCACCGTGGCCACCAACCAGCTCCTCGAGGGCAAGGTCGACGAGCTCGGCTTCGTCACCACCGAGGGGTACGGCGCGATCCTCGAGATCGCCCGCCAGTCCGTCCCGGACGGCTACGGCAACTCCTACTTCTGGGTGAAGCCGGACCGGATCGTCCCGCGCCACCTGGTCAAGACCGTCGGCGGGCGCCTCGACCACACCGGCGCCGAGCTCCGCCCCTTCGACGAGGACGGTGCCCGCGTGGTGGCGCGCTGGTTCCGGGCGAAGGGCATCACGACCCTGGGCGTCTGCTTCCTGCACGCCTACGCCAACCCCGCCCACGAGGAGCGGATGCGGGCGGTGCTGCGCGAGGAGCACCCCGACGCCGTCGTCTCGATCTCCAGCGAGGTGCTGCGCGAGTACCGCGAGTACGAGCGCTCGATGACCACGCTGGTCGACGCCGCGGTGAAGCCGAAGCTGTCCCGCTACGTCACCAACATCAAGACCCGGCTGGACGCCTACACGGCCGCCGACTCCGACCGGGCTGTCCCGTTCTACGTGATGAAGTCCAACGGGGGCGTCCTCTCGGCCGACGAGGTCGTGCACCAGCCGATCACCACGGTGCTCTCCGGGCCGGCCGCCGGCGCGCTCGGCGCCGCGCTGATCGCCCAGGTCGCCGGCTTCGACCGGGTGCTGACCTGCGACGGCGGCGGCACCTCGACCGACGTCTCGGTCGTCATCGACGGCGAGCCCACGCTGACCACCGAGGGCAGCGTCGGGGTCTACCCGTCGAAGATCCCGATGATCGACGTGGTCACCGTCGGCGCCGGCGGCGGCTCGATCGCCTGGCTCTCCCCCGAGGGCTCGCTCAAGGTCGGCCCGCACTCGGCCGGCGCCGACCCCGGCCCGCTGTGCTACGCCAAGGGCGGCACCGACGTCACCATCACCGACGCCCACGTCGTCCTCGGCCGGATCCCTCCGCACCTGCTGGGCGGCGAGATCCCCCTGGACGTCGACGCGGCCCGCACCGGCCTGGAGTCCCTGTCCGGCAAGCTCGGGCTGTCGCTGGAGGAGTGCGCCGCGGGCGTGCTGGAGATCTCCGCGTGGAACCAGGCCAACGCGCTGCGCCAGATCACCGTCAAGCGCGGCCTCGACGTTCGCGACTTCACGCTGACCACCTTCGGTGGCTCGGGCTCGCTGCTGCTGTGCCGCCTGGTCGACATCCTCGACCTGCCGGCGGTCCTGGTGCCGCCCAACCCGGGCAACGTCTCCGCGTTCGGCCTACTCACCGTCGACGTGAAGAACGACTACGTGCGCACCCAGGTCGCGCTGCACGACCAGCTCGACGGCGCCGACCTCGAGCACGTGTACGGCGAGCTGGCCGGCCAGGCCGCCGACGCGCTGGCCCGCGAGGGCTTCGCCGAGGACCAGCGCCGCTTCGTGCGCACCGCCGATGTGCGCTACTTCGGTCAGGCGTTCGAGGTGCGCGTGCCGGTGCCCGAGGGCACCCTGGACCAGGCCGCCCTCGACGGGGTCGCGGCCACCTTCCACGCCGAGCACAAGGCGCTCTACGGCTACGACTTCTCCGCCGACCCGCACCAGCAGGTCGAGTGGGTCAACCTCCGCGTCTCCGGCATCGGCCCGATCACGCGGCCCGACATCGTCGCCCACCCCGTCGCCGACGACCCCGGAGCGGCGCGCGAACGGTCCCGGCGGCCGGTCTGCTTCGACGCCCACCACGGGTACGTCGACACCCCCGTCTACTGGCGGCCCGACCTCGCCCCCGGCCAGGTCGTCACCGGCCCGGCCGTCCTGGAGGAGTTCGGCTCCACGGTGCCACTGCACCCGGGCTTCTCGGCCCGGATCGACGCCCACCGCAACATCGTCGTGACCCGTGAAGGGGGTGCGGCATGACCGCCGCGACCACTGCCGAGACCGGCTCCCGCCGGGCGCCCACCCAGTTCCCGTTCGGGACGCTGACCGGGGACGCCGGCCGCTCCGCCGACCCGGTGCTCGTGGAGATCGTCCAGGGCTCGCTGGCCTCGGTCGAGATGGAGGTCGAGACCGCGATCGGCCGGACCTCGCGGAGCCCGATGATCCGCGACGCCCACGACTTCCGCGCCGGCATCCACGACCGCCTGCTGCGCAAGCTCACCGGGCGCTCCTACAGCGCCCTGGTGCACCCGGTGGCACGGGACTTCCCGTTGGAGGAGATGCGGCCAGGCGACGTCTTCTTCCACAACGACGTCTACCGCTCCGAGGGCGGGATCGGGCACCTGCCGGACCTGTGCGTGACGGTTCCGGTCTTCCACGACGGCGAGGTCGTCGCGTTCGTGCAGGCCTTCGGCCACCACGACGACATCGGCGGCTGCGTGCCCGGCTCGATGCCCAGCGGCGCCACCACGGTCTTCGAGGAGGGCCTGATGGTCCCGCCGATCAAGCTGTGGGACGCCGGGGTGCCCAACCGCGCCGCGCTGGCGATCATGACCCGCAACTCGCGGATGCCCGACTCGTTGGCCGCCGACCTCGACGCCGAGTGCTCGGCCTGCCTGATGGGCGCCCGCCGGCTCGGCGAGCTCTTCGACCGCTACGGCCGGGAGACCGTCGAGGCCTGCTTCGACGCGATCATCGACCGCACCACCGAGACCTACCGGCGCGAGATCCTCGCCAAGATCCCCGTCGGCACCTGGGTCTGGGAGGACTACGCCGAGCACGACGGCGTCGACGAGCCGATGCTCCACACGCAGCGGATCACGCTGACCCGGACCGCCGCCGACGACCCCGACGGCGAGCGGCTGATCCTGGACTTCGGCGGCACCTCGCCGCAGGCCAAGGGCCCGATCAACCACTGCGGCGACTACAGCGACGGCGTCTTCCTCAAGAAGTGGCTGGCCCCGATCCTGCGCAACCTCGCCGACACCCCGGAGCGGATGGCCGAGCTCGACGTCAACGAGGGCATCGTGCCGCTGATCGAGATGCGCTTCCCGCCGCCGGGCACGCTGCTCACCCCGGTCTTCCCGGCGCCCACCAACGCCCGCACCTTCGTGATCCTGCGGCTGCTCGGCGTCCTGGCCGGCGTGCTGGCCAAGGCGGTCGACGGCAACATGCCGGCCGACCAGGAGACGATCCGCTACACCGGCGTGTACGGCGAGGACCGCGACGGCCACTCCTACCTGATGCGGGAGGTCCTCGGCGGCGGGTCCGGAGGGCGCAGCTACGCCGACGGCGAGGACACCATCCACGTGGTGCCGGACTCGCGGAACCTGCCGACCGAGTTCACCGAGGGGCGGTTCCCGTTCCTGGTCGAGCGGTTGGCGCTGGCCATGGACTCCGGCGGCCCCGGCCGCTTCCGCGGTGGTCTCGGCTACGAGAAGCACATCCGGATGCTCAAGGACGGGCACTTCATGTCCATCGCCGACCGGTCGATCCTGGCCTGCTGGGGCGTGAAGGGCGGCAAGGCCGGCCGGCCCTTCGAGGTCGTCATCGACCCGGGCGGCCCGCACGAGCGGGAGGTCGACGCGCTCGCCGACGACGAGATCGTCAAGGCCGGCGAGGTCATCCGGATCAGGACGACCGGGGGCGGTGGGTGGGGCGACCCGCTCGACCGCGACCCGGCCCTGGTGGTGCGCGACGTGGTCTGGCAGAAGGTCTCTCCGGCCGCGGCGCTCGCCGACTACGGCGTGGTGCTGACCGGCTCGGTCGAGGACGACGACCTCGGCCACGACGCCGCGGCCACCGCCGCCCGGCGCGCCGAGCTCGTCGCAGCCCGCGGCGAGGAGGCCTTCTTCGACCGGGGTCCCGGCTTCCAACGGCTCAGCGGCGGACCGCAGGTCGCCGAGGTCGACTGGCTCTGAGCAGCGTGCCGCTGACGGTCAGCGTGGTCGGCGCGTCCGGGAAGACCGGGCGCGCCGTCCGTGCGTCCCTGGAGGCGCGCGGCGTGCAGGTCCGCGGGATCGGCCGGGCCGAGTGGCCCTCCCTCGAGGGCGCCCTGCGCGGCAGCGGCGCGGCGTACGTGATCGCTCCCAACCTGCACCCCGACGAGCCGGCGTTCGTGGCCGCGGTGCTGGCCGCAGCGCGGGAGGCAGGGATCCAGCGGATCGGCTACCACTCGGTCGCGGCGCCGTACGTGCCGTCGCTGCCGCACCACCTCGGCAAGGCGGTCGCCGAGGACCTGGTGCGCAGGTCGGGGCTGGCGTGGACCCTGCTGCAGCCCTGCGCCTACGTGCAGAACCTCGTGCCGGACCTGCAGCGACCGACCCCCGCTCTCACCGTCCCGTACGACGTCGACGCGCCGTTCGGGCTGGTCGACCTGGCCGACGTCGGTGAGGCCGCCGCGACCGTGCTGCTCGACGACACGGTCTCCGGCGCGACGTACGAGCTCGGCGGGCCGCGGACGGTCACCCTCCGCGAGGTCGCCGCGACCGCGGCCGCGGTGCTCGGGCGCCCGGTCCCGCTGACGCAGGTCGCCCCGGAGGACTGGCAGCCCGGGCCTGAGGTCGGGGCCAGGGAGGCCACGTGGCTGCGGGCGATGTTCGCCTACTACGACCGGCACGGCCTGCCCGCCGGACCGCTCCCCCTGACGGCCCTGCTCGGTCGTACGCCGACCTCGGTGGAGGCCACCCTCCGGCGGTGCCTGACGACTGGCACAAGTTGCGCTTCCCCGGCCCAGCCGTTGGCCGATGTTGACGGTGAGGTGCCGTCGTGGCGCCCCTAGATTCGACGCCATGCGCATCGTGATCGCCCTGGGTGGCAACGCCATGACCTCGGCCGACGGCCAGGCCCGGCCCGAGGACCAGGCGGCCGCCATCGCGCAGGCCTCCGAGCCGATCGCCGACCTGGTCGCCGCCGGCCACGAGGTCCTGCTGACCCACGGCAACGGCCCGCAGGTCGGCAACCTCCTGCTCAAGAACGAGCTCGCCGCCGCCGTCGTCCCGCCCGTCCCGCTGGACTGGTGTGGGGCGCAGACGCAGGCCACCGTCGGCATGCTGCTCCTCGACGCCCTGGACCTGGCGCTCGCCCGGCGAGGACTCGGCACCCGCACCGCGGCCCTGGTCTCCCGGACGCTGGTCGACCACGACGACCCCGGGTTCGCCACGCCCACCAAGCCGATCGGCCGCTACCTGACGGTCGACGAGACCCGACCCCTGGCCGAGCACGGCCAGCAGTTCGTCGAGGTGGCCGGCCGCGGCTGGCGCCGCGTCGTGGCCTCCCCGGAGCCGCGCGAGTGCCTGGACGGGCCCGCCGCGGACGCCCTGCTGGCCGCCGGCTACGTCGTGGTCTGCTCCGGTGGCGGCGGGATCCCCACCGTGCGGCGCGACGGTCGCCTCGAGGGGGTCGAGGCGGTCATCGACAAGGACCTGACCGCCGCGCTGATCGCCCACCAGACCAAGGCCGACGTGCTCGTCATCGCCACCGACGTCGACGGCGCCGTGCAGGACTGGGGCACCCCGGACGCCCGCCCGATCGGCGAGGTGACCGCCCGCGAGATGCGCCGCATCGCCGAGCAGCAGGGCTTCGCCGCCGGCTCGATGGACCCCAAGGTCGAGGCGGTCACCCGCTTCGCCGAGGGCGGCCACGGCGCCGGCGTGATCACCTCCCTGGCCCGCATCGCCGACGCCCTCGCCGGGAAAGCCGGCACCCGCGTCGTCCCCGTCTGAACCACCGCGACAACCAACTGGAAGGAAGCACACCCGTGCCATCCGCGATCGAAGTACGCAAGGTCCCGCTCCACTCCGTGTCCGACGCCAGCGAGCTCGCGAAGCTCATCGACGAGGGTGTCCTGAAGGCCGACCGCGTCATCGCGGTCATCGGCAAGACCGAGGGCAACGGCGGCGTCAACGACTACACCCGGATCCTGGCCGACCGCGCCTTCCGCGAGGTGCTGGTCGAGAAGGGCGCCCCCGCCGACCAGGTCAAGCAGGTCCCGATCGTGTGGTCCGGCGGGACCGACGGCGTGATCAGCCCGCACGCCACGATCTTCGCCACCACCGACGCACCCGTCGAGGGCGACCCGTCGTACGACGAGCCGCGGCTGACGGTCGGCTTCGCGATGAGCGAGCAGCTGCTGCCCGAGGAGATCGGGCGGGTCGCCATGGTCACCAAGGTCGCCGACGCCGTGAAGGTCGCGATGGAGCGGGCCGGGATCACCGACCCGGCGGACGTGCACTACGTGCAGACCAAGACCCCGCTGCTGACCATCCACACCATCCGCGACGCCAAGAGCCGCGGCAAGTCGGTGTGGACCGAGCACACCCACGAGTCGATGGACCTCTCCAACGGCGTCACCGCGCTCGGCATCGCCGTCGCGCTCGGCGAGATCGAGATGCCCACCGACGCCGACGTGATGCACCGCCGCGACCTCTTCTCCAGCGTCGCGTCGTGCTCCTCGGGTGTGGAGCTCGACCAGGCCCAGGTCGTCGTGGTCGGCAACGCCACCGGCGTCGGCGGCCGCTACCGGATCGGCCACTCGGTGATGACCGACGCGCTGGACCAGGACGGCATCTGGGCCGCGATCAAGGACGCCGGCCTCGACCTGCCCGAGCGGCCCCACCACACCGACCTGCAGGGCCGGCTGGTCAACGTCTTCCTCAAGTGCGAGGCCTCCCAGGACGGCACCGTCCGCGGCCGCCGCAACGCCATGCTCGACGACTCCGACGTGCACTGGCACCGCCAGATCAAGTCGTGCGTCGGCGGCGTCACCGCTGCCGTCACCGGCGACCCGGCTGTCTTCGTGTCCGTCTCCGCCGCCCACCAGGGCCCCGAGGGTGGTGGCCCGGTGGCCGCCATCGTCGACCTGGGCTGAGGTCGTCCGGCCGGTCCGGTTTCCCACGGTATGCAGGCGAACTGCCACTGCCCATGGCGTACACCCCATGGGCAGTGGCAGTTTGCCGTGGGGAGCTCGGCGCCGCGAGGGCGCAGCGGGCCGGCCGACCCGCCAAGACGGCGCCCGGGGACCAGCGGGCCGGCCGACCCGCCAAGCCGGCGTCCGGCGACCCAGCGGGCCGGCCGACCCGCCAAGCCGGCGTCGACCGCTAGGCCGGCTCGGTCGCGTCGAGCCACGCCCGCACCGACGCGTTGTGCTGCCCCAGCGTCGGGGGCGCGAGGTGGTGCTCGCGCCCGCCGGCGTACGCGTTGTCGTCGAACCGCAGCACCGGCCCGGGCAGCGTGATGGTGCCCGCGGTGGCGTGCTCGACCTCGACAAGGAGTCCCTGGGACCGGGTCTGCTCCCAGCCGTAGACGTCGTCGAGGGTGCGGACCTTGCCGGCCGGGACGCCGATCCCGTCCATCAGGCCGAGCCAGTGCTCGGCGGGCCCCGTGGCGAACACGGCCTCGATCTCGGCGATCAGCGCGTCCCGGTGGGCGACCCGGTCGCCGTTGGTGGCGAAGCGCGGGTCGGCGGCGTCCAGCCCGATCGCCGCAGCCAGCCCCCGCCACTGGCCCTCGGACCCGCACGCCACCTGGAGCGGCGCGGTGGCGGTCCGGAACAGCCCGTACGGCGCGATCGCCGCGTGGTGGTTGCCGGTCCGCCCCGGGACCTCGCCGGCGACCGTCCACCGCGTGCCCTGGAAGGCGTGCACGCCGACGACGCCGGCGAGCAGGGAGGTGCGGACGACCCGGCCGCGGCCGGTGCGCTCCCGTTCGTAGAGCGCTGCCACCACGCCGTACGCCCCGTTCATGCCGGCGAGCAGGTCGGCGATCGGGACGCCGAGCTTGGTGGGCTCGTCGCTGCCCGTGATGCTCATCAGGCCGCCCTCGCCCTGGGCGATCTGGTCGTAGCCGGCGCGCTGCGCCTCGGGGCCGTCGTGGCCGAACCCGGTGATCGACAGGACGACCAGGCGCGGGTTCAGCTCGTGCAGCCGCTCGACCGAGAAGCCGAGCCGGTCGAGCACGCCGACCCGGAAGTTCTCCAGCAGCACGTCGGCCCGCCGCACCAGGCGGGTGAGGATCTCCTTGTCCGCCTCGGTCTTGAGGTCGAGGGTGACCGACTCCTTGTTGCGGTTGCAGGAGAAGAAGTACGTCGACTCGCGCTGCTCGCCCTCGCCGACGAACGGGGGGCCCCAGCCGCGCGAGTCGTCGCCGGTGGCGGGCGCCTCGATCTTGATGACGCGGGCGCCCAGGTCGCCGAGCATCATCCCCGCCTGCGGCCCGGCGAGGGCTCGGGTCAGGTCGAGGACGAGGATGCCGTCGAGGGGGCCGGCGTCGGGTGCGGTGGGGGCGGCAGTCATGGCCGCCACGCTAGCCACGCCGATCTCGCCGGGCGACGGCACGTGTTGCCAAGGGCGGCCGCGACCGGGTGGCAGATGCTGGACGGGTGCCGGGAGGAGTCCTCCCGGCACCCGTCGGTGGTGTCAGCGGTTCACGCCAGCCGCGCCCCGCAGCCGCCGCAGAAGTCGCTGCCGGCCGGGGCCTCGTGACCACAGGCGGTGCAGAACCGGGCCGCGGAGCTGGTCGGCGGGGCGAACCCGATCGGGGCAACCGAAGCCGGGGCAACCGATGCCGGGGCAACCGAAGCCGGGGCAACCGGCGATGCCGGAGCCACCGGAGCTCCCGCACCGACGAGCTCGGGCTCGTGCGGGGCGGGCACGGGGGCCTGGGCGGGCACCCACGCCGCGTCGTACGACGGGGTGGCGGGCGCGACCGGAGCCGGCACCGGAGACCTGCGGCGCAGCCGGCGGACCAGCAGCGCGAGCAGCAGCAGGCCGACCACGATCGAGGCGACCACGCCGATCCCGAGGATCACCCACGGGGTCGCACTGCGCGCGGGCTTCGGGGGCAGCGGCAGCTTCTTGGCCTTCGCGAGGTACTCCGCGGCCAGCCCGTTGGCAGGCTGCTCCTCGAGGACCTTGCCCAGGTCACGGACGGCCGCAGTGCGGTCGCCGTGGAAGTACGCCCGGATGCCGTCGCGGTAGGTCTGCGTGGTCGCGCTGACCTCGTTGTCGACGCCGGCGCTGGCCAGCAGCTCCGCGATCCGCTCGGCGGGAACGGCGTAGTTGAAGGGCTCGCCCACGAAGTGCGAGCTGTTCACGCCGATCACGTTGCCGTCGTCGTCGACCGTGGGGCCGCCGCTCATGCCGCCCGACAGGGAGGCGCTGAGCTGGAAGACCCGCAGCAGGCCGTGCGCCACCGACTTGATGGAGCTGACGTTGCCCGTGTCGAACGTGGGCGTCAGGTCCGGGTCGGTGAAGCTGTCGATGATCGCCGGGTAGCCGATCGCGACGACGCCGCTGTTGATCTCCACGTCGGCGGTGTCGGCCAGCTCGATCGCGTTGAGGTCGGTCTCGTCGACCTTGAGCAGGGCGCCGTCACCCTCCTCGAACTTCTGGAAGGCGACCACGCGGGCGGGCTTGCGCTTCTGGACCTCGACGCCCGAGACCGCCGCACCCCAGGAGACCCCGACCTCGCGGTCGGCCTGGTTGTGCTTGACCTGGTTGTCGCTGCCGAGGGTGTCGACGCGGTAGTCCCCGATGACGTCCTCGACGCCGAGCGCCCCCGGGTAGGGGTAGTAGTTCTGCAGGGCCCACTCGGCGGCGGCCCGGCGCAGGGCGTCCTGGCCACCGGCCGCGTCGACGCAGTGGCCGGCGGTGGCGACCCAGCCGTCGGGGTTCACCACGAAGCCGGTGCACTGCATCCGGACCGTGAAGGGTTTGTCGCGCAGGTACTGCCGGTTCCAGCGGTCGTACACATAGCCGGTCCAGGTGATCGTCTCGTAGACGACCGAGGGCTGGACCAGGGGTGCGACCTGCTCGGCGACCGGGCTCGTGCCCGTGCCGGACGCGCCGGTGCTCCCCGTGGACCCGGCCGCCTGGGCCGGTCCGGCGAGGACCGTCGTCGCCGCGGCGGCCAGGGCGACCGCCCCGGTGACGAGGCGGGTCGCGCGGGTGGTGTGGTGGTTCATCTCGAGCTCCTGAGGTGGTGGTGAGTGACAGGAGCACTCTGGAACGGCCCACTTGGAGCCCTCTGGGAAGCGACTTGGAGTGACCGCTCCTCAGGCCGTCTGCGTACGACGGGCCAGCGTGTGGCGGTTCTCCGGGAAGGGGAGGCCGAGGTGTCCCCGCAGGGTGTCCGTCTCGTACTCGGTCCGGTAGAGCCCCCGCTCCTGGAGCAGCGGCACCACCTCGGAGACGAAGCGCCGGAAGAGCGACGGGTGGTCGATGAAGATGTTGAACCCGTCGGCACCGCCCTCGGTGAACCAGGTCTCCAACCGGTCGGCGACCGTGACCGCCGAGCCGACGAACGGGCTCGAGAAGTGGCGTCCCGACGAGCGCACCGTCTCGCGCAGGGTCAGGCCCTGCTCCTGGGCGAGCTGGGTGACCCGCTGGGCCTGGGTGAAGAAGCTCCGTTCGGCGTGCTTGAGGGCTTCTGCCGGGAAGGGCGCGTCGAGGTCGTGCGCGCGGAAGTCGTACCAGCCGAAGGAGCGCGAGAGGTCCGACAGCATCGCGTCGAAGCCGTGGTCGCGCTCCCGGTTGGCGGCCTCCAGCTCGCGGGCCTCCTCGTCGGTGTCGGCGACGACCACCTTGATGCCCGGCAGGACCACGATCTCGTCCGGGTTCCGGCCGAAGCCGGCGGCCCGGCCCTTGAGGTCGCTGTAGAACGCCTGCGCCTGCTCCAGGGTGGACGCTCCGGTGAAGATGCCCTCGGCGGTCGAGGCACCCAGGTCCCGCCCCTGCGTCGAGTCGCCGGCCTGGAAGATGACCGGCTGGCCTTGCGGGGAGCGCTGCAGGTTCAGCGGTCCGGTCACCGAGAAGTACTGGCCCCGGTGGTGAAGCGCGTGGAGCTTGTCGGGGTCGAGGAACTCGCCGGTCTCCTTGTTGCGCGGGAAGGCGTCGTCCTCGTAGGAGTCCCACAGCCCGCGGGCGAGCTCGACGTACTCCTGGGCGCGGCCGTAGCGGGTGGCGTAGTCGTAGTGCTCCTCCAGCCCGAAGTTGCCGGCGGCACCGGGGTCGCCGCTGGTGACCACGTTCCACCCGGCGCGCCCGCGGCTGATCAGGTCGAGCGAGGCGAACCGGCGCGCGAGGTTGAACGGCGAGTTGAACGACGTGGTGGCGGTGCCCACCAGTCCGATCCGGCTCGTCGAGACCGCGAGGGCGGAGAGCAGGGTCAGCGGCTCGAGCCGGTTGAGGTAGTGGGGCGGCGAGTGCGGGGTGATGAACTGGCTGTCCACGATGAAGACCAGGTCGAACTTCGCGGACTCCGCGAGCCGGGCGATCTCGACGTACCAGTCCACGTCGACGCTGGCGTCGCCCGGGATCTCCGGGTCGCGCCACAGGTGGTAGGCCCCGGGGCCTCCGGCGCCGATCGGGATCGCGCCGAGCTTGATCTGGCGGTGGCTGCCCATCACGCCCCCCGGTGGTCGGCGCCGTGCTCGTCGAGCATGCGGAGCGCCTTCATGCCGTGGGTGTACGCCGCGCCGGCCCGGAGCGCCGCGGCGATGAACGTCGTCTCGGCGATCTCCTCGCGGGTGGCGCCGAGGTCGCTCGCGGCCTGGACGTGGCTGTCCAGGCACATCTCGCACTGGGTGGTCAGGGCGACGCCGATGGCGATCAGCTCGCGGTACTTCAGCGGGATCTGGCCGTCCGGGTTCCGCAGGGCGGCCTCGGCGAACGCCGTGTAGCCGGCGGCCTCGGCGGGAGCCGAACGACGCAGCTGGGGCGCGTAGGCCCGGTCGGTCCGGGACCGGTCGGGGGCGGTCGAGGGGGGCGTGGTGGTGGTCATGCGGGCTCTCTCTTCTCGGGGCGAAGGGTGCGTTGGTGTTCTCTCGGCGGGTGGGAACGGTGCGTTGGTGTTCTCTCGGCGGATTAGGGGGTGGTCCAGCGGGAGACGAACCAGGAGACGGCGCCGGTCGCGGGCTCGTAGGAGCGGCGGGACAGGGTGCCGATGTCGGCGCCGTACACGTGGATGCCGACGCAGGGCTCGTCGCCGGCGCAGGAGACCTGGTGGACGTCGTCGTCGGTGGTGCAGCAGACGGTCACCTGGCCGGCGGCCCAGTCGGCGACGCCGTCCTGCACCAGGGGCACGTCCTCCTGCGCGGGCTTGGCGTAGCTGACCTCGTGCTCGACTCCGGAGTGGATGCCGACCACGCCCCAGGTCTCGTGGCCGTGCACGGGGGTGGACTGGCCGACGTCCCAGACCGCGGCCGCGATCGAGAACCGGCCGGCCGGGTCCACGTGCAGCGGGTACATCACGTAGCGCTCGGGGTTCGGCCGGGTGAACGCCGCGTCCAGGTCGAGCCCGCCGGCCAGGGTGCGGCGCAGCCGGTCGGCGACCTCCCGGGTGAGGGTGTGCTCGTCGGCGTGGCTCTCGACCAGGGTGCCGATCTCCTCGATCAGGGACTGCAGGGCCGGGTCGGTGCTGGTCGTGGTCATCGCGCTGCTCCTCGCAGAGGGGTCGGGTGGGTGGGGCGGGCACCGCGCGGGGCGGCGTAGTCCAGGATGCGCCGCTGCAGGCCGGGCGTCGCGGCCAGCGAGCGGACCAGGTCGCCGAGGGCGTCGGAGGCCGGTGAGCCGGCCGCGGCCCGGCGCAGCCGCTGGCCGGTGTCACCGGGCACGCGCCCGGCGGCCCGGGCCAGCCGGGCGAGCTCGGCGTCGAGGTCCGCGCGCGGGTCGAGCACCCGCCACAGGCCGCGCCGCTCCGCCTCGTCCGCGGAGACCACGCGGGCGCTCAACGCGGTCTCGGTCGCGTACGACGGGCCCGTCTCCGCGGCCAGCCGGGCGACGCCCAGCACGGCACCGAAGCCGGACCCGGGGAACCTCAGGCTCCCCGACGGCAGGGCGAGGCGGACGTCGGTGGCGAGCACCAGGTCGGCCCCCGCGCCGACCGCGGGCGCCTCGACCAGGGCCACGGTCAGGGCCGGGAAGGCCTGCAGTCGCTCGAGCAGGAGCTGGATACGCACCAGCCGGAGCAGCAGGGTCGCGTCGGTCTCGTCGGCGAGGCCCGACAGGTCGAGCCCGCCGCAGAACGCCGAGCCCCGTCCGCGGAGCACGACCAGGTCGACGCCCGCGTCCTCGGCCCGGTCGAGGGCCTCGTGCAGCGCCTCGACGGCGGCCGCGTCCAGCGCGTTCGCCCGCTCGGGCCGGTCCAGCAGGAGGTGGCAGGTCGCGACGCCGTCGACCTCGGGCCAGGTCACGGTGACCCCGGCGGCGCTCATCCGACGGCCCACTCGGCGAGGACCTCGGCTGTGTGCTCGCCGAGGCGCGGTGCGGAGCCAGCCGACCGGGCCGGCCGGCCACCGGCACCGTCGGAGACGCGGACCGGGAACACGGTCGTCCAGGAGGGGCCCGCCACCGGCACCTCGTAGGGCTGGACGAGCCCGCCCTCGCGCAGCGCGGGGTCGGCGAGCACGTCGGCGAAGCTGTTCACCGGTCCGGCGGGGACGCCGGCCGCACGCAGCTCGTCCACCCAGGTCCCGGCCGGCCGCTCGGTGAACCGCTCGTTGAGGAGCTTCTCCAGCTCCAGCTGGTGCTCGACCCGCGACCGCTGGGTGACGAAACGGGCGTCGTCGGCGAGGTCGGGGTCGTCCAGGACGGCGCAGACCTGGCGCCACAGGCGGTCGTTGCCGGCGGCGAGCACGAAGGGCGCGTCCGAGGCCGCGAAGACCTGGTACGGCGCGTTGCGGGGGTGGCGGGTGCCGAGCGCGACCGGGGTGGTGCCGGAGCCCCAGTACTCGCTGGTCTGCAGCGCCGAGATCGCCAGCAGGCAGTCCAGCATCGGGACGTCGAGGTGCACCGAGCGGCCCGACGCGCGCACCTGCGGCAGCCAGGCCACCACGGACAGGGCGGCGTACAGGCCGGCGGTGAAGTCGCCGACGGGCACCCCGGCCTTGACCAGGTCGCCGGCGTCGGTGCCCGTGACGCTCATCAGCCCGCTCATCGCCTGCACCACCACGTCGTAGGCGCCGAGGCCGGCGTACGCCCCGGTCTGCCCGAAGCCGGAGACCGACGCGTAGACCAGCCCGCGGTGCCCGGGCGCCACGTCGTCGTACCCGAGGCCGAGCCGGGCGAGCACCCCGGGGCGGTAGTTCTCGACCACCACGTCGGCCGCCTCGACCAGCGCGCGCACCCGGGCCACGTCGGCGGGGTCCTTGAGGTCGGCGACGACGCTGCGCTTGGTGCGGTTGACGGCGGCGAAGTTGTGGCTGAAGCGCTCCCCGCCGGACTCGGCCACGGGCGGCCAGTCGCGCAGCTGGTCACCGGAGGGGCCCTCGACCTTGACCACGTCGGCGCCGAGGTCGGCGAGCAGCAGCGAGCCGAACGGGCCGGCGGCGATGTGGCCGAACTCGACGACCCGGACCCCGTCCAGCGGGCGACACGGCAGGTCCGCGGGCGTGCTCACAGGGCGGCCGCCTCGAGCAGGCCGTCCGCGCCGGTCGCCTCCCGCAGCGCGAGCACGAGCTCGTCCATCCGGGAGAGGATCCGGTCGCTCGGGCCGGAGAAGCCCAGGGCGGCGACGACCTCGTTGAACGGCGAGCGCACCCCGACCGCGACGCCGCCGACGCCCAGCCGCCACTCGCCGCGGTTGACGGAGTAGCCGTCGACGGCGATCCGCTGCAGCTCCAGGCGCAGCGCGTCGGGCGAGTCCAGGGTCAGCGGGGAGTACTTGGGCAGCCCGGCGGCGACGAGCTGCTCCAGCGCGGTGGCGTCGACGTGGGCGAGCAGGAGCTTGCCGGTGGCCACGCAGTGCGCCGGGGCGCGTCCCCCGAGGACGGTGTAGCTGCCCACCGGGTTCGACCCGTCGGCCTTGTCGATGTAGACCACCGAGCCCCGGTCGTAGACCGCGAGGTGAACGGACTCTCCGTACTCGTCGGCCAGGCGGCGCACGGTGCCGGCGTGGGCGGCGCGCAGGTCCGCGAGGGCGAAGGACTGCGCCGCCAGCGACCAGAGCCGGGGGCTCGCCCGGTAGACGTCGCCGTCGCGGTCGACCCAGCCCTCGGCGATCAGCGTGGCCACGATCCGGTACGTCGTCTGGCGGGGGAGCGCACACGCTCCCGCGAGGGCGCGCATCGACCTCGGCCGCTCCACCAGGTGCTCCATCACCCGCAGCCCGTTGGCCAGGGTGCTGAGCCGGTTCGCGTCGGACACGGCGCTCTCCTCGATATCCGTAGGGGCCGTTACACCATGTGTTGAGGTAGTAACTTGATTGAGTAACTTTAGATGAAAACCCAAGCCTGCTTGACGAAACGCCGCGTGGACGTGTTTGCCGTTGCGAGATTGGCATGCGTAGGATAACCGTATCAAGTCAATCGACTTTGGTGACAAAACCGGGCGGCGTTTCCGCACCGGCTCTACGGAGTTTGTAGAGGTCTCTACGCAGAAAGGCTGCACCAGCCCATGACGACACCCCCGGGCCGCGCTGTCACCCCCGACCGCACCCCCGAGCGCACCCCTGCCGCCACCTCCCTCAGCCGTCGCACCCTCCTCGGTCTGGGGCTCGGCGCCGGAGCCGCCGCCTTCCTCGCTGCCTGCGGGGACGGCTCGAAGGACTCCGGCGGCGCGGGCTCCGGCTCGACCACGGGCACCATCAAGTGGGCCTGGCAGCTGCCGACGACCTGGGACCCGGTCACCTCCTCGGCCGGCTCCGACGTCCAGATGCTCGCCCTGGCCTACGTCGCCCTGACCCGCCTCGACGACACCGGCGCCGCCCAGCCCCACCTCGTCGAGTCCTGGACCTACGACAAGACCGGGACCGAGCTGGAGCTCGTCCTGCAGAAGGGACTCGTCTTCAGCGACGGGTCGGCGCTGGACGCGACCGCGGTCAAGAAGAGCCTCGAGCGTGGGCGCGACGCGAAGAACTCCCTGGTCGCCCCGCAGCTCGCCGACCTGAAGGACGTCGTGGTCACGGATGCCACCACGCTGACCCTCAAGCTGGCCGGGCCCAACTACCAGTACCCGAACCTGCTCGCCGGCAAGACCGGCATGATCGTCAACCCGAAGGAGTTCGCGAAGGGACCGGACGTGCTGGCCACCAAGGCCGCCGGCTCCGGGCCGTTCGTGCTCACCTCCTACACCCCCAACGCCAAGGCGGTGCTGACCCGCAACCCGCGGTACTTCCGCGCCGGGGACATCGAGGTCGCCGGCTTCGAGCTCTACCCGGCCGCCGACGCGGCCACCGTGGTGCCCTCGCTGCAGTCCGGCCAGTACAACGTCGCGCTGCTGCCCCCGAGCCAGGTCGAGGCCGCCAAGAAGGCGGGGCTCGAGGTGCAGATCATCCCCTCGCTCTTCGTGGCCTGCCTCGACGTCAACGTCGAGAAGGCCCCCTTCACCGACCCGAAGGTCGTCGAGGCGCTGCACTACGCGGTCGACCGCGCCGAGCTCGTCTCGGCCGGCCAGTTCGGGATCGGCGAGGTCGACTACCAGCCCTTCCCGCCCGGCCACGTCGGCTTCAACAAGGACCTGGTCGACGTGTACGCCTACGACCCCGAGCGCGCGGCGAAGATCCTGAAGGACGCCGGCTACACCGACAAGGTGCCCGTCACGCTCACCGCGTACAACCCGGCGGGCGTGCCGGAGCTGGTGCAGGCGCAGCTGAACAAGGTCGGCTTCGACGTGAAGATCGAGACCGTCCCGATCGCCCAGTTCACCCAGCAGGTCTACATCCAGCGCTCCAAGGCGCTCGTGGTCGACGGCTTCGCCGGCCGCGAGGCGCCGTTCCAGGCCTTCCAGGTCCTCTTCAGCGACACCGGCCTGATGAACCCGGGACGGGTCTACAAGCCGGAGGTCCGGGCCGCCGTCGAGAAGGTCGTGGCCACGCCGGTCGACGACCCGGACTACCCGGCCCTGCTGCAGGCGGCGACCAAGGCGGCGGTGCTGTCGATGCCGAACACCTTCCTCTACACGATCCCGCGGGTCATCGCGCGGTCGACGAAGGTCTCCAAGCTGCCGGAGCCGTTGGCGCTGGTCTCCTTCGAGGGGGTCACGGCCTCGTGACGACGGCGGGCGTGGTCACCGCGATCACCGAGGTGGAGGCCGGCACGGACCCGGGTGCCGGCACGGGGCCGGCTCCCGCCCCCGGACGGGTGCGCGGCGGGCTGCGTGGCTGGGTGGCCCCCGTCGGGCGGGTGCTGCTGGTCGCGGTGACGGTCTTCCTGCTCGCCACGCTGCTCACGTTCGCCCTCGGGGCGCTGTCGGGCTCCAACCCCGCCGCCGCCGTGCTGGGGGAGACGGCCACGCCCGAGGACATCGCCCGCATGCAGCACCAGTTCGGGCTCGACGTGCCGCTGTGGCAGCAGTACCTGACCTGGCTGGGCCACGCGTTGCGGCTCGACCTGGGCCAGTCCTGGTTCACCACCATCCCGGTCACCGACAGCATCCGGCAGGCGCTCCCGGTGGACCTCTCGATCGCCGGCCTGGCGCTGCTGCTCGCCGTGCTGATCGGGGGAGCGGCGGGCATCGGCGCGGCGCTGTCCGGCGGCGGGCCGCTGGACCGGGCGGTGACCGTGGTCTGCTCGCTGGTGGCCACCATGCCGCCCTTCGTGATCGGGATGGTGCTGATCATCCTGTTCTCGGTGAAGCTGGAGCTGCTGCCCTCCGGCGGCTACGTGCCGTTCAGCCAGGACCCGGTGCAGTGGCTGCGCTTCGCGATCCTGCCGGCATTGGCGCTGAGCCTGGAGGCGGCCGGGGCGCTGGCCCGCCAGCTGCGGACCTCACTTGTCGGGGCGCTGCGGGAGAACTACGCGACAGGAGCCGAGATGCGGGGCTTCTCCCCGCGCCGGGTGCTCTTCGGCCACGTGCTCCGCAACGCCTCCGCCCCCGCCCTGGCGGTGCTCGGGCTCGCCGTGCCCGGCATCGTCGGTGGGGCGGTGATCACCGAGAAGCTCTTCAACCTGCCCGGCATCGCCCAGCTCGCCCTGCAGTCGGCCGAGCAGGGCGACAACCCGGTGATCCTCGGCACGCTGCTCGTGACCGTCGTGGTCGTGCTGCTCGCCAGCACCGTGGTGAACCTGGCCCAGACGGCGCTGAACCCGGTGGCCCGCAGGCCCGCGGCCGGAAGGAGGGCCGGATGAGCGCCCCCACCACCTCGTCGGTACGACGCGTGCTGGCGGTCCCCGCAGCACGCGCGGCCCTGCTCGCGCTGGCCGGGATCGCGGTGCTCGTCGTGCTCGGCGGCGCCCTCGCCCCGCACGACCCGCTGCTCCAGCACCCGGCCGACATGCTGCAGGGCCCGGGCGCCGGGCACCTGCTGGGCACCGACTACCTCGGCCGCGACGTGCTGTCGCGGCTCATGTCCGGCACCCGCATCTCGGTGCTCGGGGCGCTGGAGGCCGTCGTGGTCGCGATGCTGCTCGGGATCGGGCCGGGCCTGGCCTCGGCCTGGTTCGGCCGCCGGTTCGAGTGGTTCGCGCTGCGGCTGGCCGACACCCTGATGGTGCTGCCCTTCGTGGTCTTCGCGATCGCGGTGGCCGGCACCCTGGGCAACGGGCTGCACCAGTCGATGGTCGCCATCGGGGTGATCATGTCGCCGCTGTACTTCCGGGTCGCACGTGCGGTCACCCTCGGCCTGCGGCAGAGCCAGTACGTCGAGGCCGCCGAGCTCATGGGCGCCTCCCAGTGGTTCGTGCTGCGCCGCCACATCTGGCCGAAGGTGCTGCCGACCCTGGTCGTCACCACCGCCCAGGCTGCCGGCACCGCCCTGCTGGTGATGTCGTCGCTGACCTTCCTCGGCCTCGGGGTCACCCCGCCGGACCCGACCTGGGGCGGCATGCTGGCCAGCGACCTGGCCTACCTGACCCAGCAGTGGTGGGCGCCGCTGTTCCCCGGGCTGCTGATCATGGTCACCGTCGGCGCCCTCAACGTGCTGGCCGACGTGATCCGCGACGCCTCGCCGGACACCGTCCGGATGGGCCGGCGTCGCCCCCTGGCGGTGGTCGCCGAGCGTGACGCGCCCGCCGACCACCACCAGCACCCGTCCGCCCCCGAGCTCGAGGAGCACGACGATGTCCGTCACCCCGCGGCCTGACCGGGCCCCCACCCTCGACGTCCACCGGCTCGGCGTCACCGTCGGGCGGGACCGCCGCCCCGCCGTCCGCGACGTCACCTTCCAGATCGCCCGCGGCGAGTCCGTCGGCCTGGTCGGCGAGTCCGGCAGCGGCAAGACGCTGACCTGCCGCTCGGTGCTGGGGCTGCTGCCCGGCGGGTGCGAGATCTCCTCGGGCAGCATCCGGCTCGGCGCGGACCCCGTCGAGCTCGTCGGCGCCCGGCGTCGCACCTGGGACGGCCTGCGCGGCACCCGGCTGGCCGCGGTCTTCCAGGACCCCGCGTCGTACCTCAACCCCTCGCTGACGGTGGGCCACCAGGTGGCGGAGGTGCTCCGGGTCAAGCGCGGCCTCGACCGGCACGCCGCCCGGACCCGCGGCACCGAGCTGCTCGCCGAGGTCGGCCTCGACCGTCCGGACCGGGTCTTCCACCAGTACCCGCACGAGCTCTCCGGCGGGATGCTGCAACGGGTCCTCATCGCCATCGCGGTCGCCCTGGAGCCCGAGCTGCTCATCGCCGACGAGGCCACCACCGCCCTGGACGTCGTGATCCAGGCCGAGATCCTGCACCTGCTCTCCCGGCTGCGCCGCACCCACGACCTGTCGCTGCTGCTGGTCACCCACGACCTGGCCGTGGTCGCCGAGACCTGCGACCGCGTCCTGGTCATGTACGGCGGGGAGATCGTCGAGTCGGGTCCCACCGAGCAGGTGCTCCGCGACCCGCTGCACCCCTACACCCGGGCGCTGCTCAGCGTCGCCTCGATCGGGGACTGGAACCGCCGGTCGCTGGAGGTGATCCCCGGGTCGCCGCCCGAGGCCGGCGAGGACCTGCCCGGCTGCCGGTTCGCCCCGCGGTGCCGCGACGCCGTCGCGGCCTGCACGAGCGCGCCGGTGGCGCTCGAGCAGCAGGGCGGCGGGCGCACCGCCCGCTGCCTGCGCGTGCAGGCGCCCGGGCTCGACCCCGGGCTTGATTCTGGGCTCGACTCCGGGCTCGAATCTGGGCTGGTCGGCGCACGGGAGGCCTCGTGAGCGCGCTGCTGCAGGTCTCCGGCCTCACCGTGACCTACGCCCCTCCCCGGCGTGCGGGCTCCCTGGGCACCGGCGCCGCGCTGAGCGGCGTCGACCTGGAGATCCGGGCCGGGGAGATCGTCGGCATCGTCGGTGAGACCGGGTCGGGGAAGACCACCCTGGCGCGGGCCACGGTCGGGCTGGTCGCCCCGGCGCAGGGCCGGATCGACGTCGCCGGCACCGACATCGGTGCCCTGCGGGGGCGGGCGCTGCGCGACTTCCGGCGCACCGGCCAGGTGGCGCTCGCGTTCCAGGACCCGCTGCGCTCGCTGGACGCCGGCCTCAACGTCGGGGAGCTGGTCGCCGAGCCGCTCGTGATCGCGGGCGGGCTGAGCCGGCAGGAGCGGACCAGCCGGGTCGCCGAGGCGCTGACCCTGGTCGGTCTCGACCTCGACGGCTTCGGCGACCGGTATCCCAGCCAGCTCTCCGGCGGCCAGCGCCAGCGGGTCTCGCTGGCCCGGGCGATCGTCACCCGCCCGCGGCTGCTGTTCTGCGACGAGCCGGTCAGCGCCTTGGACGTCTCCAACCGCAACCTGGTGCTGCGGCTGCTGGACCGGCTGCGCCACGAGCTCGGACTCGCGGTCGTGATCATCGCGCACGACCTCAGCTCGCTGGCCGGCATCGCGGACCGGGTGGCGGTGTTCTACCGCGGCCGGCTCGTCGAGCAGGGGCCGATCTCGGCGGTGCTGCAGCGTCCGGCGCACCCCTACACCGGACTGCTCACGGCCTCGGCGCCGAGCGTGCAGCACGAGGACCGATTGCACCCCGACCAGGTGCGCCGGACCGCGGAGGCGGCGTCCGTGCCGGCTGACGGCGCCTGCGTCTTCGCGGCGCGGTGCGCCTTCGCCCACGAGGCGTGCAGCACCCAGCCCGCGCTTCTCCCGGTCGCGGGCGACCCCGCCCGGACGTCGGCCTGCCACGTGTCCGCGACCTGGCGGCGCAGCGTGCTCGACGTCGCCCCGCCCCTCGACCCGCACCAGCACCCGCCCCAGCACCAGCACCGTCCCCACGAGAAGGAAGCAGTGTCATGACCATCGAGCTCATCGGGATCGCCGCCACGCAGGAGACCTCGGAGTCGGCCGGGCCCCGCTCGGCGTACGGCTTCGGGGCGTCCTCCCAGACGGAGGCAGCGTCGCCCGCCGGCCCCGCGATCAACCCGGAGTACCTGACCGCGATCGCCCGGGCGCACGAGGACTCCGGCTTCGACCGCATCCTGATCGCGCACTCCTCCTCCAGCCCGGACGGGTTCGTCATCGCCGACCAGGTGCTCGCGCGCACCTCGCGGCTCGGGGTGCTGCTCGCGCACCGGCCCGGGTTCCTGGCGCCCACGCTGGCGGCGCGCGCCTACGCCACCCTGGACGCGTTCCACCCGGGCCGGGTCGCGATGCACGTGATCACCGGCGGCGACGACGCCGACCAGGCCCGCGACGGCGACTTCAGCGACAAGGCCACCCGCTACGCCCGGACCGACGACTTCCTCGCGGTCGTGCGCAAGGAGTGGGAGTCGACCAGCCCGTTCGACCACGAGGGCGACTTCTTCCGGGTGGCGCAGGGCTGGTCCTCGGTCCGGCCCGAGGGTCGCATCCCCGTCTACTTCGGCGGGGCGTCGGAGGACGCGATCCGGGTGGGCGGCAAGCACGCCGACGTCTACGCCTTCTGGGGCGAGCCGCTCGACGGCATCCGGGAGCGGATCGCGCAGGTGCGGGCGGCAGCGGCGCCGTACGGTCGGCGGACGCGGTTCTCGGTGAGCCTGCGCCCGATCGTGGCCGACACCGAAGAGGAGGCCTGGGCCCGCGCGGACGCGATCCTGGAGAGCACCAAGGCCCGCTTCGACGGCTCCAGCCACGGCTTCACCTCCGGTTCGGTCGGCTCGCAGCGGCTCCAGCAGGTGGCCGCCCAGGGCGACCGGCACGACAAGCGGCTGTGGACCGCGGTCGCCAAGGTCACCGGCGGGGCGGGGAACTCCACCGCCCTGGTCGGCAGCTACGAGCAGGTCGCCGACGCCCTGCTGGACTACGTCGGGGTCGGCGTGACCACGCTGCTGATCCGGGGCTTCTCGCCGCTGGAGGACGCCCGGTCCTACGGCCGCCTCGTCGACCTGGTCCGCGCCGGCGCCGAGGCCCGGCTCACCGAGAGCGTGCCCGCATGAGCGCCCCCGTGATCGCGGTGGTGGTGGGAAATCCCAAGCCCGCTTCGCGAACGCTGGCCGCGGCGCTCCAGGTCGCTGCCCGGCTGGGCGCGGAGGAGCCGCTCGTCCTCGACCTGGCCACGCTGGGGACCTCGCTGCTCGACCCCGACGACGTCGTGGTCGCGGATCTGGTCGACCAGGTCCGCGCGGCCGACGTGGTGATCGCCGCGAGCCCGACCTACACCGCGACGTACACCGGGCTGCTCAAGCTCTTCCTCGACCGGCTGGGCTACCAGGCCTTGCGTGGCAAGGTCGCGGTGCCGCTGATGCTCGGCGGCGCGCCCCTGCACTCGCTGGCGCCGGACCTGCTGCTGCGTCCCGTCCTCACCGGCCTCGGTGCCGTCGTGCCGGTGCCGGCCCTCTTCGTGCTCGAGGCGGAGTACGACGACCCGGCCCGGTACGACGCGTGGGCGGAGACCGCGGTCCCGCTGGTCTCCGCGGTGCTCGCGGCCCGGACGGGGGCGCCCGCGTGACCGCCACCGCCGCACAGGTGGCGGACCCCGCCGCCCCCACCCGCTTCCCGGCCCCCGACCTGGACCGGCTCACCGACGTCGCCGTGGCCTTGGCGCGACGGGCCGAGGAGCACGACCGGACCGCTGCGCTGCCGTGGGAGGGGATCGACCTGCTGCACCGCAGCGGCGTGCTGACCAGCACCGTCGCGCAGCGGTACGGCGGTCCCGGGCTGGGACTGGCCGACACCACCCGGATCCTGCACACCCTCGGCAAGGGCGACCCGTCGGTCGCGCTGATCGCGGCCTGGACGCTGTTCACCCACGCCGCCCAGGCGCTCGAGGACCACTGGCCGGCGGCGGCGTACGAGGAGCTGCTCGCCGACAGCGAGGCCGGCCCGGCCCTGGTGAACCACCTGCGGGTGGAGCCCGAGCTCGGGACTCCCTCGCGGGGCGGCCTGCCGGCCACGGTGGCGCACCGCGACGGCGACCGGTGGCTGCTGCGGGGCCGCAAAATCTACTCCACCGGGGGTGCCGGGCTCAGCCGGATGCTCGTCTACGCCCGCACCGACGAGGAGTCGCCGCGGATCGGGTCGTTCGTCGTCCGGCCCGAGCGGGGACGGGTGACCGTCGAGGAGACCTGGGACCACCTGGGGCTGCGGGCCAGCCGCAGCGACGACGTGCTGCTCGACGACGCCCCGGTGCCGCTCGCGGACGTCGTCGGCCTGGGCGCACCGGGGTCGGCCGAGTCCGACTCCGTGCTCGGCGCCTGGAACTCGCTGGGTCTGGCGGCGCTCTACCTCGGGGTCGCGGACGCCGCGGTCGAGTGGCTGACCGGTTTCCTGCACAGCCGGGTGCCGACGTCGCTGGGCACCAGCCTGGCCGAGGTGCCCCGGGTGCAGCGCGCCGTCGGCGAGATCGAGTCCTCGCTGCGCGTCGCGCAGCGGGTGGTGCAGTGCGCGGCCGAGGGTGTCGACGCCGGTGACGCGGTCGCCGTGGCCGATGCCGGGCCGGCCAAGCTGGTCGCCAACCGCGCCGCCGTCGAGGCCGTCGAGCAGGCGCTGGCGCTGAGCGGCAACCACGGGCTCTCCCGGACCAACCCGCTGGAGCGCCACTACCGCGACGTCCTGTGCAGCCGGGTGCACGTGCCGCAGGACGACCAGATCACCACCGTCGTCGGGCGCGCCGCGCTCGACCGTGCCCCCACCTCCTTCGTCCGAAAGGCCCAGAGATGAGTAGCGCGATGACCACCACGACCACGCGATCCGCCGACCCCAGCAGCCCCACCCGCGAGGTCGAGCTGCTCGGCATGATCTCCACCCGCGACCAGTCCGAGAGCCGCGGCTTCCACGGTCCCGTGGTCGACGTCGACTACACGGTCCGGTTCGCGCAGGCCCACGAGGAGGCCGGCTTCGACCGGATCCTGATCGGCTACGGCTCGTCGTGGCCCGAGGGCACCCAGGTGGCGGCCCACGTCGCGGCCCGCACCGAGCGGCTCGGCCTGCTGGTGGCGCACCGGCCCGGCTTCGTGGCCCCGACGCTGGCGTCGCGGACCTTCGCCACCATGGACCAGCTCTCCGGCGGCCGGGTCGCGGTGCACATCATCACCGGCGGCAGCGACGTCGAGCAGCGCCGCGACGGCGACTACCTGGGCCACGACGAGCGCTACGACCGCACCGACGAGTACCTCACGGTGCTGCGCCGGGCGTGGACGTCCGCGGAGCCGTTCAGCTTCGAGGGCACCCACTACCGCTTCGAGGACTACGCCGCCGGCGTGCTCCCGTACGACGGCCGCCATCTGCCGCTCTTCTTCGGCGGCTCGTCCGCGGCGGCGTACCGGGTGGGTGGCCGGCATGCGGACACGTTCATGCTCTGGGGCGAGCCGCTCGCGGAGACGGCCGAGCAGATCGCGTCCGTGCGCGCGGCGGCGGAGGCCGCCGGTCGTCCGGCACCGCGGATCAGCGTGTCGTTCCGCCCGATCACCGCGCCGACCGACGCGCAGGCGTGGGAGCGGGCGCACGACATCCTGGCCCGCATCAACGAGGGGCCGGCCAAGGCGTTCCTCGCCCAGGCCCGGCGGGGCGGCGGTGCGCCGGAGAACGAGGGATCGCGCCGGCTGCTCGCAGCGGCCGCCAAGGGCGAGCTGCACGACCGTGCGCTGTGGACCCCGACGACCACGGCCGTCGGCGGTGGCGGCAACTCCACCGCCCTCGTCGGCAGCCCCGACACGGTCACCCAGGCGATCCTCGACTACGTCGACATCGGCGTGGACACGGTGCTGATCCGGGGCTACGACCCGCTCGACGACGTCGTCGACTGGGGGCGGCACCTGCTGCCGCAGGTCCGTTCCGAGCTGGCGAGCCGCCGGGCGGCCTGACCGGCTCGCCTGGTCACCCGCTGGTCAACGACCGAGGCGCCCGTCCCCCGAACGTGGGACGGGCGCCTCGCTCGTGTGCGCTACCCGGTCGGGTGCACCCGGCGGTAGCCGCGGGCGTGGTAGACCAGCGGGTCGTGGGCCTCGTCGACGTGGGCCTCCAGCACCCGGCCGACGACGAGGAAGTGGTCACCGAGCAGCAGGTGCTCCTCGGTGCGGCAGCGCAGCCAGGTGCCGACCTCGGTCAGCAGCGGCTCGCCGGTGCGCAGCGGTGCCCAGCTGGTCGGCTCGGCGAACCGGTCGACGTCCTTGGTGGCGAACCGGTTCGCCAGCTCCTGCTGGCCCTCGCCGAGCAGGTGCACGACGAGCGAGTCCGAGCGACGCAGCCGCGGCCAGGTGCTCGAGCTCGTCGCCACCGCGAAGGCGACCAGCGGCGGGCTCAGCGAGATCGACACGAACGACGTCGCGGTGAGGCCCACCGGACCGTCGGCGTCGGTCCCGGTGACCACGACCACGCCGGCGGGGTGCGCGCCGAGAGCGGCCTTGAACAGGTCGGGTGCGACCTCGACCGGGTCGACGGCCCGCAGGTGACGGTGCGCATGGGCGGAGGAGTGGTGGAGGGAATTCATGGATAAAGTCTAGTTGTTTACTGCACAATTGCCAGCCGCCGCACGGTGGGTGGGACGGCTCCCTCAGACCGAGTTCGTGACGCGCAGCAGGCCCCACAACCCGCGCAGGGACAGGCCTCCTCCGAAGGCGACGTACTCCGGCTCGACCAGGTCCAGGCCCCACTTCTCCTTGTAGGCGAGCTGGTCGGCGGCCGGGTAGACCGCCGAGCCGTGGGTGGCCAGCAGCCGCAGGATGCGCGCGGCCATCGGGCTCGCCCCGGCGACCTCGTGCTCGGGCGACAGCGACGTGAACGGCGTCAGCCCGAAGTGCAGGAACCCTGCGCCCTCGGCCTGGAAGGTCTCCACCGCGGTCACCACGACCAGCTCCAGCGCGCCGGGGGCGGCGTCGGGAAGCCGCCGGGACAGGTCGTGCAGCCAGCCCGAGCGGGCGCCGTACGCCGGCGAGAAGCTGACGTAGGCGAGCACCCGGCCGGTGTCGTCGCGGGCCACGAACAGCCGGCGCAGCGGCTGGGCGGTGCCGCCGAGCTCGCCGACCATGAACTCCAGCTCCTTGACGTGACGGCCCTTGGAGTGCAGCCAGGGCGCGTCGACCTCGGCGAGCTCGGCGGCCACCGCGGCGTCGAGCGCCTCCTCGCGGACGGTCACGCCGGCCCGCCGGGCGCGGGAGAGCTTGTTGCGCAGCTGCATGTGCTTCTTGCCGGCCAGTGAGAACCCGGTCAGCGAGCGGGCGTAGTCGCTGCCGAACTGGTTGACGGTGAAGCCGTGCGCGGCGTACAGCTCGGCGTCGGCGCGCATCAGCTGCACCGCCACGACGCGGCGCCGCTGGGCACGGGCGTGCGCGACGAACGCGGTCAGCAGGGCAGCCTGGTCGGCCGGGGAAGCGAACGCGCCACCGAGCTGGACCAGGGTGCGCCGGCCCGTGGGGCGGTAGGCGACGAAGCCGTCGATCCCGGGAGTCGTGAAGTGCCGGGTCTCGGCGTTGAGCGCCAGGAACGCCGAGGGGTTCTCCGCGTGCCGCTCCAGCATGCCGACCGCGAGGTCGAGGCCGGACGCGGCCAGCGCCGGCTCAGAAGGCACTGGAGAGGGCGAGGTCGAGGCGGCGCGAGAGCGAGGCGGGGTGCTGGTCGTCATAGCGGTTCACGACCTCCTGGTAGGCGGGGTGGGTGGCGGGCTCGAACGAGACGCCGAAGGGCTTGAGGAAGTTGCCGAAGAGTGCGCGGTCGCCGCACAGGTGGATCGGCAGGGCGAGCAGCGCCCACTCCGGGCGGACGAGGAGGCACCACAGGCCGGCGACCGCGGCGGCGCTGACCAGGCTGTGCATGGCGTTGTAGAGCCGGTAGTAGGTCAGGCTGATCCGCCCGCCGCGGGCCCGGCGGAACGCGAGGGCGCCGGGCAGGTAGCCGATCACGTCGATGTAGAGGAAGAGCCCGACGAAGACCGGCCAGCGCAGGTCGCCGACGTGGAGCACGGCGAGCACGACCGCGACGCCGAGGGCGATCGCGTACTCCGCGCGCATCCAGCGGTACGTCGTCGGGGTGAGGAAGAGGTTGTGGGAGTCCACGGGAACGCTCCTTGCAGGACGGGCCGGAGAGGGTCAGAGGGTGAGCGGGGCGCCGGCCAGGTACGCCGCGAGCGGACCGCTGGCGGCCGCCCGGGACGGCGGGTGGAAGGCCAGCGCACGGGTCGCGCCCAGCAGGTAGGCGACCTCGGGCGAGCTGATGAAGGCCATCCCTCCGGCCAGGGCGGAGGCGGTCATCACGACCCGCTCGATGGTGCGCTCGCACGCGTACCGGGCGAAGAGGGCACGGGCCAGCAGGGCGTCGTTGTCGGCGGTCTCGTCGGCGGAGCGGGCGACCTGCTCCAGGGCGGCCGCGGCGGTCTCCAGCTCGACCGCCAGCAGCGCGCGGTCCTCCGCGGAGCCCTTGCCCTGCTCGAGGACGCGCTCGGCGAGCCGGCTGGCCGCACCGAGGTACGACGCGGAGACGAGCAGCTCGAACCACACGAAGCCGCGGGCCTGGACGGGGTCCATCGACGCGCCGTCCTCGGGGTAGAAGACGAGCGCCTCGGGGACGAGCACGTCGGTCAGGGTGACCTGGTCGCTCTCGGCGCCGGCCAGGGCGGGGCTCTGCCAGAAGCGGGTCCGCTCGATGCCCTCGGACTCGGCCGGGATCAGCACGATCGCGAGCCGGTCGGGGCCGCCGTCGGGGTCGGTGACCGCGACACTGGCGCTCATCAGGTGCATCGACCAGGTCAGGCTGCACGGCTTCTTCACGCCGCTGACCCGCAGGCCGCCGTCGGCGACGACGCCGCGCATGCCCGGGGACAGGATGTGCTGGCCGGGGCGGCCCTCGGCGAAGCCGGAGCTCAGCAGCCACGACTGCTCGGCGATCGCGGTGAGCATCGCCCACTCGAACCCCTCGCCGGTCGCCGTGAGCTCGACCAGCGAGGCCACCGAGAAGTGGTGCATCGTCGTGGCGACCGCGAGTGAGGGCGACCGGCTGCCGACGGCGCGCTGGATGCGCACGGCGTCGACCAGCGAGGCGCCCTTGCCGCCGAGCTCGGCCGGCACCATCAGGGCCGGGCCGCCGGCGTCGCGGAAGACCTGGAGGGCGCCGTTGCCCGGAGCCTCCAGCTCCTCCAGCGGGGTCTCGGCCAGGTACTTGTCCAGGCCGGGCAGGTAGGTGTCGAGGACCTGCCGCTCGGTGTCCAGGAAGCGCATCACGCCACCGCCACGGGCTGGGTCGCGCTGGCCGGCGTGGCGATCGTGCAGTCCGCGACGACGGCCTCGCCGAGCAGGCCGCGGACGATCGCCACGGTGTTGTCGACCAGGGTGCGGGCTGCGATCGGCTCGAGCGCGTCGGCCAGACTGGGGATCCCCATGTCGAGGCGGGCGCTGAAGACGATCCGGCTGCCCGTCCCGTGCCCGGTGACCAGCCAGGTGCCGTCGAAGACCGGGATGTCCCCGTCGAGCTGGTGGAAGGCGATGCCGAGCCCGGCCCGGTCGAAGGTGTCCTCCTCGCTCCAGCGCAGCAGCCCGGACCGGAAGGTGACCTCCCAGGACGAGCGGGTCACGGTGTCGCTGACGGTGGTGACCTCGACGGAGCGGACGGCCTCGGCCAGCTCGGGGTAGCGCGGGAAGTCCGCGAGGGCGTCGTACGCCGCCTGCGGGGCGGTGCCGGGGACGTCGAGGAGCAGGTCGACGGTACGCATGGGTGGGTTCTCCTTGTGGTGGTCGTGCGGGGTGGTGGGTGGCGGTGCGGGTCAGGCAGCGGCCGCGAGGGTGCGGCCCAGCGTGCGGGCGGCGACGTCGAGGGCTCGCTCGAGCCACACCAGGTCGGTCGCCGACAGCAGGGCCGGCGGGGTGAGCCGCAGGACGTTGCTGGAGTTGAGCGAGTACGACGGGATGACGTCCTCGTCGAGCAGGGCGATGAGGAACTCGGTGGCTGCCTCGGCGGTGACGAAGTCGATGCCGATGAGGAGACCTGTCCCGCGGACCTCGCGGACCAGGTGCGGGCAGTGCCGCTCGACGGCGTCGCGGGTCATCGCCAGCACCTGGGGGCCGAGCGCGGCGGTGCGCTCCACGATGCCCTCGACCCGCAGGGTCTCGATGGTCGCCGACACCGCGGCGGAGGCCAGCGGGCTGCCGGCGAACGTCGAGGAGTGCAGCAGCGGGTCGGCGTCCAGCGGTGCGAAGACCGGGCGGGTGGCGATGACGCCGCCGACTGGCATCACGCCGCCGCCCAGGATCTTGCCGGTGAGCAGGACGTCCGGGGTGATCCCGGCCTGGTCGGCTCCCCACCAGGAGCCCAGCCGGCCGAGGCCGGTCTGGATCTCGTCGAGGATGAGCAGCGCGCCGTGCTCGTCGCAGGCGTCGCGGACCGCGCGGAGGTAGCCGGCCGGCGGGATCCGCACGCCGCCCTCGGCCTGCACCGGCTCGAGCAGGACCGCAGCCGGGCCGGCACCGGACGACAGCGCGGTCCGCAGTGCGTCCAGGTCGCCGAAGGGCACGAACTCGACGCCGGGCAGCAGTTCGCCGAACGGGTCGCGGTACTGCGGCCGCCCGGTCACCGCGAGGGCGCCCGTGGTCTTGCCGTGGAAGCCGCCCGTGGCGGCGATGACGCGGTGGTGTCCGTTGACCCGGGCCAGCTTGAGCCCGAGCTCGGTGGCCTCGGCGCCGGAGTTGGTCAGGAAGACGTGCTCCAGGCCGAGCGGGGTGACCGAGGCGAGGTCGGCCGCGGCCTGGGCCAGCTCGGGGTTGAGGAAGAGCCGGGTGGCCAGCGGGTTGCGCTCGAGCTGCCGGCGGACGGCGTCGACCACCCGGGGGTGGCTGTGGCCGAGCAGGAAGACCCCGAACCCGCCGCAGTCCAGGTAGCTGCGGCCGTCGCTGCCGAGCACGGTGGTGCCGTGCGCGGAGACCTCGACGGGGGTGGAGACCATCCGGGCGATGTTGGCCAGCGAGGAGCTGACATGCCGGGTGTAGCGGGTCAGGACGACGTCGCGGTCCATCACGCCACGCTCCGTGCGCTCGACGCCGACGCCCCGCACGCGCAGTGGCCCTTGACGTCGGCCCAGTAGTGCAGGCTCGCGTTGAGGCTGGCGCGCTGGTCGGGCAGTGGGCGGGCGCCCAGCGCGACGAGCTCGTCGAGGCTGCTGGGCATGGTGCGGCCGGACTGCAGGTAGGTCGCGAAGAACTCCAGCATCCGGGTCACCGAGCACTTGATCCGCTCGGGCAGCGCGTCGAGGAACACCGGGCCGATGAGCCGGTCGAACAGGTCCGGCGGCACGAAGCGGGGGTCGTCGATCTGGACCCCGCAGGAGCGGGCGTACGCGACGCCCTGGGCCATCGCCTCGTCGAGACGGAGCGCCTGCTCGCCGGCGGTGACCCAGAACTCGCCCTCGGTGACGCCCTGCTCCACCACGGTGGCGACCGCGTCGGCGACGACGTCGTTGGGCACGAAGTCGATCGGCCACGCCGCGTCGAAGGGGATCATCGGGACCAGCCCGGCGAAGAGGCCGGCGACGACCTGGTGCAGTCCCTGGAAGGCGCTGATCTCGCCGGTGCCCGAGTCGCCGATGACGACCGAGGGGCGCAGGATCACGTGCGGCACCTGGGCGGCGCGGACGACGTCCTCGCCGACCGCCTTGGAGGCGGCGTACCCGGCGGCGGTGCGGCCGCGCTCGCCCTCCACGGTGGTGTGCACGAACGCCGTGCTCACGTGGTAGAGCGTGGCTGCGGCCCGCTCGGCGAAGGCGACGACCTGCTCGGTGCCGGTGATGTTGGTGGCCTCCAGCGTGCCGTCGGTCCGGTTGAAGTCGGTGACCGCGGCGCAGTGCACGACGGCGTCGACGGTGCGGGCCAGCTCGGCGTACCGGGCGGCGCCGAGCCCGAGGTGCGGGGCGGCGATGTCGCCGGCGACGCTGGTGACGCCGGGGACGGCGACCGGGGTGCGGTGGACCAGGGCGACCACGTCGACCTCGCCGCCCTCGAGCAGGCGGGGGAGCAGGGCGCGGCCGACGACGCCGGAGGCGCCGGTCAGCAGGACGGTACGGCGCGGCATCTCAGACCGCCTTCGCGAGCTCGAGGTGGGCGGCGACGGTGGCGAGGTTCTGGCGGACGACCTTGGTCTGCGCCTTCTCGACCAGCGGCTCCATGACCCGTCCGAACGCGCCGCCGAGGCCGGAGTCGGCACTCAGCACGTAGCGGACCACGGTGCTCGGGCCGGTGCCGGGACCGGCGACCGCCGGGGCGACCTCGTAGGTCACGGTGAAGTCGAGCGTGCCCTCGACCGAGCGCGACGTGGCGCGCATCCCCGGCTCGAGCTCGGTGACCTCGGTGGTCCACTCGATCCGGCGGCCCAGGATCTTGCTGGCGCCCCGGTACCGGCTGCCGACCGCGAGCGGCCCCTCGTCCAGCCGGACGCACTCCACGATCGAGGAGTCCCAGGCCGGGAGGTTCTCACCGTCCACCAGGTAGCCGAAGACGGTGTCGAGCGGCGCGTGGATGGTGACGGTCTGGTCGATGACTGGCATGGCGGCGACTCCTCGGAAGCTGGGTGTGCCGGTGGAGGAGGGTCCCCCGGGCGGTCTGATACGCCTCCCCGCCCCGTCGTCACAGGTGGTCCAGAAGGGCCCACATCGCCTGCATCAGAACCGCCCCCGCGCGCGTCGGAGGTCGAGGTGCGAAGGCGAAGCCTGAGCCACGAGACCACGCGAGAGGCCCGGATCAACTGCTCGCCGGTCGAGTAGGGCGTGAGGAACGAGCGCCCGTGTCGAGACCACTGGACGGTCGCGGGGTCTCGTGGCTCGCCTAACGGCTCGCGCCTCGACCTCCGTAGGCGAGCTACGGAGGTCGAGGTGCGAAGGCGAAGCCTGAGCCACGAGACCCCTGGCAGCAGTCCGCGGAACCCTCACGGGGTCTCGACACGGTGCTCGCAAGCTCGCACCTACTCGACCAGCGAGAAGGGGGTCTCGAGCCCAAGCCCGGAGGTCGAGGTGCGAAGGCGAAGCCTGAGCCACGAGACCGTGCAACCAGTCCGCGGAACCCTCACGGGGTCTCGACACGGTGCTCGCAGGCTCGCACCTACTCGACCAGCGAGAAGGGGCTCGGCCGGGGGGAGGAAGGGGTCAGTCGGGTGGAGTGAGGGCCTCTTCGAGCAGGAGGCCGACCTCGGCGGCCGTGGCGTGACGCAGACCGGCGACGAGGTCGGCAACCTTCTCCGTGCCGCCGGTGCCGAGGTACTTGGAGCGCACCAGCGCTGCGTGGTCGGCGCGGGTCTCGGGGCCGATCGCCCCGACCGGCACGGTCTGCAGCTCGGTGTGCTCCGACCCGTCCCGGAGGCGCACGGTCACCTGGGCCGGCGTGGCCTTGCGGACCTCCTCGAACGTGGCGCTGACCGGAGGCGGCTCACCGACGAGGTCGACGAGCCACTCGGTGCCGACCTCCTCCAGCCAGACCGCTGCGCGGGGACCCGCCTGCCGCAGCGCCTCGCCGAACGGTACCTCGCAGAGCAACGACTCCCGCGTCATCTCCTCGTCGTGCTCCAGCCTGACGAGCTCGGCGAGGCGCCACCGGTCGGACTCGGCGAGCGCGGGCTCGGCGAAGTCGGCCCCGGTGAGGTCGCCGTGCAGCAACGTCGTCGCGACGGCGTACGGCGTGTGGAAGACCAGGGCGGAGACCGGGCTGCGCGCTCCGTCGACGTACGACGCGGCGCGCTGGTCGACGACCATGGTGTAGAGCGAGGTCCGTACCTCGACCTCCACGACGTCCTCGGCAGCGATCGGCCCCAGCCGTCGGTGCAGCCGCCGGGCGCAGTCCACCGCGGCGTCGAGCCCGGGCCCACCCGGGTGCACCTTGAACGACAGCGTCTCGGTGTGCCAGCGCACGCCCAGATCGCCGTCGACGGCCTCGGGCAGGGGAACGGTCGCGAACTTCGCGAGGAACCCGTCCGGGTGCTCCAGGATGTCGGGCAGCCCACGCAGCCCCGCCCGTGCGGCGTCGCACGCGTCCAGCCCGAGCCGCACCGGGGCGGCCGCACTCAGCACCTTGGCGTCGCTGCCGAGGAACGCCGGGAGCACCGGGTACGGCGGCAGCGCGAAGGCGATGCCGAGCGCGTCGACCCACTCCTGCGCCGGCGCCCCCTCGGAGCGCAGCCGCCCGCTGACCGCACCGGCCACGTGGGTGTGGGCGGCGTTCTGGCCGCGGAACGGCCCCAGCGTCACCGCGGCGGTGATCCGGGCAGCGCACTCGTTGGCCGTGATGATCGCGGTCAGCAGCTGGCGTCCGTCCAGCCCGAGCGCGTGGGCGTAGGCGAACGGGACGGTGGCCGTCGAGTTCGACAGGTGCCCGGCGTACGCGGTGTCGTCGAAGTGCAGCCACGAGGTCAGCCCCGCCAGCACGTACGCCGACCGGGCCGGGTCGGCCTGCAGGGCAGGGCCGAACCCACGCACCACCGCACGTCCGAGCGGATGCACGGCACCGGCCCGGGCGGCGGCGAGCTGAGAGAGCACCTGGCTGCAGGCGAGGTCGACGACCCGGTCGGGCACGTCGTCGAGGTCCAGGGTGCTCGCCCACGCGGCCAGGTTCTCGGTGAGCGTCATGAGCCTGCCCTCGGACGCCGCACGCCGGTGACGATGCCGAAGAAGTCGTCGGTGCTGTAGCGGAAGCCGCCGGGGCCGCCGTAGCGGGAGGCCAGGTCGGTCATCGACACGTTGGACTCGACCTCGAAGCCGTGCCCGCGCATCAGGTCGGCGGCGGCATCGGCGCTGAGCCCGAACGTGTAGGGCTCGCCGCGCTGCGCGACCGCGGCGCGGGCCTTCATGGCTCCCCGCAGGGGCGAGGTGCCCTCGACCACAGCGGGGTCGAGGTAGTCCCACACGAAGCGGCTGCCCGGGGCGGACAGCGCGGCGACGTCGTCGAGGGTCTGGGCGACCGCCTCAGCGGAGAGGAAGAACGACACCCCGTACCAGACGAAGAGCGTCACCTGGGTCGGGTCGAAGCCCTCGGCGACGAGCCGGTCGGGCAGCAGGTCGTGCTCGAAGTCGCAGGGCACGTAGCGCAGGTCGCACCGGGCGGCGAGCTGGGCGCGATGAGCCAGGGCCTGCTTGGTGGCCTGGGTCGGGGGTGCGTCGACCTCGAACAGGGTCGCCCCACCGAGGTCGAGCCGCCAGGCGCTGGTGTCGTAGCCGGCGCCGAGCAGGACGACCTGCCGGACCCCGTCGCGGACGCAGCGCGCCAGCAGGTCCTCGTACCAGCGGTTGCGCAGCAGCACCACCGCCATGAACCCGGGGAACTTCCGGTCGAAGACGCTCAGCGTCAGCCGGGAGGTGAGCCGGTTGGCGATCATCGCCCGGCGCAACGGCCGGCTCACGAACCGGCGTGCGACCGGGTCGTCGATGAGGCGCCGCTCCTGCGGCATCAGGGTCTCCCCGGCGCGCTGGGCGCAGGTGATCTCGGCGGTCTGGCTGGCGCGGACCTGGCCGCGGGTCGGGGCAGGGGTCGTCGGGGCGCTCATGGTCACTCCACCTCGGTGGCGGTCGTCGGGATGCTGGGGACGGCGGTGCGGTTGCGCAGCGAGCGCTGGTACTCCTGGGTGGTCCGGTAGAGGTGCGCGATCACCTCGGTGTACGACCGGACGACACCGACCTCGTGGTAGGGCAGGCCGATCTCCTCGCAGTACGCCTTGGTGATCGGGCGGGCGTGCCGCAGCGACTTGCGCGGCATCGCCGGGTAGAGGTGGTGCTCGACCTGGTAGTTCAGCCCGCCGTACAGGAAGTCGGTCAGGTAGGAGGACCGGATGTTGCGCGAGGTGACGACCTGCCGGGTCAGCCAGCTCCACTCCTCGTGCGGAAGCTGGATCGGCATGCCCTTGTGGTTGGGCGCGAAGACCGAGCCGATGTAGAGGCCGAAGAGCAGGTTCATGGTGAGGACGAACGCGATCGCCTTGCCGGGCGGCAGGATCAGGAAGATCGCGCCGAAGTAGAGCACCAGGTGCGTGGTGATCAGCACGGCCTCGGTGCGGGTGAGGCGGGGAAGCTTGCGGACCAGCGCCTTCACGCTCTCGGTGCGCAGGCCGATGCTCTCGGTGACCAGCAGCGGGTAGAACAGCACGTGCTGGTGCCGGACGATGAACTGGGTGGCCCGGCCGCGGCGCTTCTCGGCGTACCCCTGGTCGGGGATGAAGATGGCCCGGCGGCGGACGATGTCGGAGTCCTTCTCCAGGTGGTTCGGGTTGGAGTGGTGCTCGTTGTGGTGGCCGACCCACCAGCCGTAGCTGAAGCCCATGAGCAGGTTGCCGTGCAGCAGCCCGAGCAGGTCCTGGCCGCGGCGGCTGCGGGTGACCTGGCGGTGGCCGATGTCGTGGCCGATGAAGCCGGTCTGGGTGTAGCAGAAGCCCATGTACGCCGCGACCGCGAGGCACCACCACGAGTCGCCCACCTTGACCAGCGCGACCCACGCGAGGGCGAGCATCAGCAGGTTCGCAGTGATCTTGACGCCGTAGTAGCCCGGGCGGCTGTCCATCAGCCCGGCCTCCTTGATCCGGCGCATCAGCTCGCGGAACGGGTCCGGACCGTCCTTGCCGATGGTGGACCAGGCGGCGCGGTCCAGCGTGCCGGGGCCGGCGGCGGGGTGCTCGTCGAGGAGGGTCATCGTGGTTCCTTCGGTGGGAGGTGGTGGAGCGCAGGAGTCGGGCAGGTCGGCCGAGAGGTCAGCCGGTGGTGGTGTCGGTGGCGGCCAGGACGGTCAGCGCCGCCGGGAGCACCTCGGCGGTGAGCCGGGAGCCGAGGCCGACGAGCACGCTGCCGTCGTGCTCGGCGACCAGCGGCAGGCCGTCGGTGCGTTCGACGACGACGTGACGGCCCCGGGTGTAGGTGACGTCGGGGCGACCGAGGTGGTCGCCGGTCGGGATGCCGGCGGCGACCTCGTCGACGGCCGCCCCGCTGATCGCGGCGATGGTGCTGACGTCGAGCAGTCCGTCGTCGAGCACCGACTCGGGGAGGAACTGGAAGGACCGGGCGCGGAACCGCCCGCCCCCCACGGCCACCGAGCTGGTCGGCCCGTCGCTGAGCACGCGCCCGTCGACGGTGACCCGAGTGGGGTGCGCGGGCATGTCGGCCAGGATCCCGACCGCCGCCGCGTAGTAGCGGTCGATGCCGGTCAGGGACTCGTCGACGTGCTGGGCGTCGACGAGCACCTGGGCCAGGAAGCCCGTCGAGGCGCCGAGCAGCGCGACGGTGCCGGTCTCGGCCAGCCGCATCAGGTCGATCCGGCGCGTATGCACGAGCCCCCGGGGGTCCGCGAGCAGCGCGGCGACGTCATCCCAGCTGCGGTCGCCCCATAGGTTGCGGGCGGTGGAGTTGCCGCTGCCGCACGGGACCGCGCACAGGGTCCGGTCCGCCGGAGCCGTCAGCAAGGCCTGGGCGACCTCGCTGACCGTGCCGTCCCCGCCGACGGCGACCACGAGGTCCGCCGAGGACCGGGCGGCCAGCTCGGCGGCGTGGCCGGGGGCGGTCGTCCAGGCGACGTCGACGACGCCGTCGCGCGCCACCAGCGGCGAACAGCCCAACGCCTCCTGGAGCCGGGCGACCGCGTCCGGGTGCAGGCTGCCCGCGGCCGGGTTGGCGACCACCAGGCAGTCGCGGTGCAGCCGGGTCACGGCCGCGTCGAGGTGGGTGGTCATGAGACGACCTCCGCGACGCGTCGGTGGGTCGGGGCGGGCTCGGGCTCGGCGTCGAGCGCCTGCGCGACCACGGCCCCGGCCACGGCCCCGGGCACGGCCCCGGCCTCCGCCTCGGCCTCGGCGAACGGGTCGGTGCGCCCCGGCCACCACCAGTTGCGGCGACCCATGACGGCCATCGCGGCCGGGACCAGGACGCCCCGGACGACGGTGGCGTCGAGGATCACGGCGATGGCCAGGCCGACGCCGAGCTGCTTGAGCGGCGCGAGGTCGGCCAGTGCGAAGCCGAAGAAGACCGCGACCATGATCGCCGCCGCGCTGGTGATGACGCCGCCGGTGTGCTCGACGCCGGTGACGACGGCGCCGCGGTTGTCCCCGGTGCGGTGGTAGTGCTCGGCGATCCGCGAGATCAGGATGACCTCGTAGTCCGTGCTCAGGGCCACCGTGATGGCGACCACCGTGACCGGGACGATCGGGTGGATGTCACCGGGCCCGGAGGCGCCGATGAGCTTGGCGCCGAGCTCGGTGGTGGTCAGCAGCAGCAGCGAGCCGAGGCTGGCCCCCAGCGAGAGCACCACGAGGACGACGGCCTTGAGCGGCAGGAAGACCGACCGCAGTGCGAGCAGCAGCACCAGGCCGACGACCAGCAGCAGCGCCAGGCCGACCTTGGGCAGCCCGTCGAACATCGCCGCGGTAGCGTCGATGCTGGCCGCGGTCTCGCCGCCGACCAGGTAGTCGATGCCGGCCAGCTCGTCCTGGGCGGTGCCGTTGCGCAGCCGGTCGACGAGGTCGCGCGACTCGGTGGAGTACGGGTCGTGCTTGGTGGTGACCGCGAGCACGGTGGCACCGTCGGGCAGCGGCTGCGGCACCACCCCGGAGACCTCCGGGTCGGCGCCGATGACGTCGGCGACCTGGGTCGCGTGGTCGGCGTCGGAGGCCGGCACCAGCACGGTCACCGGGCTCAGGGCGGTGGGCCCGTAGCGCAGGGCCGCCTGCTCGTAGGCCTGCCGGACCGAGGCGTCCGCCGGGAGGCTGGAGGTCCCGGAGATGCTGACGTGGTCGCGCAGCCCGAGGCTGGGGGCGGCCAGCGCGAGCATCACCGCGGCGCTCGCGAGCAGCCACAGCGGCCCGCGTCCGGTGACGCGCTCGGCCCACCGGCGCCAGCCGGCGGTGGAGGCGCCGTCCGCCGCGTGCCGCCGGGTGGCGGCGATCCTCCGGCCGAAGACGGAGATCAGCACGGGGCCGACCAGGAGGGCGGTGGCCCCGGCGAAGGCCGTGACCATCACCATCCCGAACGCCGCGGACCTGATCGAGCGGCTGTCGACGAGCAGCAGGGTCGACTCGGCGAGCAGCACGGTCAGCGCGGACCAGAGGACCGCGGTGCCGGTGGTGCGCATCGCGGCCACCACGGCGTCGTCGGTGGCCCAGCCCTGGCGGGTGAGCTCGCGGACCCGCTGCAGCAGGAACATCGCGTAGTCGACGCCGAGGGCGACGCCGATCATCGAGGCCGAGTTGGTCACGAAGTCCGACATGGGCAGCACGAACGAGGCTGCCCCCACGGCGCCGAGGCCCATCAGCAGCGCGGACAGGGCGATCACCAGCGGCAGCCCGGCTGCGAACGCGGAGCCGAAGGTGAGCAGCAGCACGATGAAGACGACCGGGAGGCCGAGCCGCTCGGCGCGCTCGAGGTCGCGCTGGGAGAGCTCGGTGAGCTGGTCGCGGTAGGCGCCGAAGCCGCCGACGAAGACGTGCGTGCCCGACGGCGCGAGCTCCTCGGAGGAGGCCTCCAGGGCGTGCGCGGCCTTGATCGCTCCGTCGGTGCCGCCGGTGGTGGCCAGCTGCAGGACGGTGACGCGCGACCCGTCGGCGGCGACCGGCGGGGTGTCGGGCATGGGGTCGACGCGGGTGACGCCGTCGACCTTGGCGGCCCGGTCGGCCACCTGCGCGGTGGTCGTGGCCTGCTCGGCGCTCGAGGTGCCCTCGGGCACCTGGACGGCCAGGAACAGCGAGGGCAGCGGGCTGTGCGCGAGGGCCCGGGCCACGACCTCGCTGTCGGCCGACGCCGGGGCCTCGCCACCGGACACGATCCGGCCCGGCAGTCCGGCCGCGAAGCCGGCGCCGACGACGCACAGCAGGGCCCAGACCACCAGGATGCGTCCTCGGTGGGCCAGCAGGCGGCGACCGAGGTCCTCCATCAGCTGCTCCATGGCTCAGGCCAGACCCATGTAGGCCAGCCGGCTGTCCTGCATCTCCAGCGACCACGTGACGGCGAGCGTCATGCGCTCCTCGGCCGTGGTGTCCAGGAGGCGGCGGCCCGGCTCGATCTCGTAGTCGGCGAGCAGCTCGGCGTGGTCCTGCATGCCCCGCTGGAACAGCTCCTCGCGGCGCAGGATCATGTCGACGACCGGCAGCTCCTGCCACATCGCACGTCCGCGCGAGATGAGCTCCTGGATGCGAGGAAGCTCCTCGGGGTGCTGCTCGAGGTACTGCTTGACGATGGCGCTGCCGACGGTGAGGTGGCGGATCTCGTCGACGCCGGCGGCCCGCTCGATCTCGGCGGCGGCCGGGTTCAGCAGCCGCCACTTCCGCTCGCTCAGCTCGGCGGCGGGGGCGAGCACGCCCTCGACGAGGACGGTGAGCACGATGACGCCGCCGATGAAGTCGGCGTCGTCGCGGCCGAGCGGCAGGGCGAAGTCCTCCAGCGGGACCAGGACCTTGTCCCGGTCGGGGCCGCCGAGGGCCTCGATCGTGGCGGCGAGCTCGTCGCGGCTGACGCCGAGCTCGAGCAGGTGACCGCGGAAGACCGAGGAGTGCCGGGCCTCGTCGATGAGCTGGGTGGAGAAGAACTCCATGGTGTCGATGTCGGGGGCGTTGAGCACCAGGTAGGACAGCGCCCGGGTGGCCTTCTCCTCGGCGATCGAGCGGAACGCGAACTCCTCGAGCAGCGCCTGCCGCAGCGGACCGGGCTCGCGCATCCAGGCCGGCGTGGGCGTCTCGGCCCGGTGGCCGCCGTGGACCAGACCGCGCAGGGTGCCCTGGGCGACGGCACCGAGCCAGTACTCCAGGTTGCACTGCTGCGGCGTGAGCTCCAGGGACATGGCCCCGTCGAGCAGGCCCGGAGCGCGGTCGGGGTCCGCCTCCACGGGGACCTGCACGGTGCCGGGGTCGATCGTCGCGGTCATGGTTCTCCTCGGGTCGTGGCTGGTGTGAGGGGGTGGGTCGGGCGTGCCGACACCACGAAGGAGGGCCCACCGCGAGGGCTGATACCACTCGGCCGGGCTGTATCAGTGGTGGAGCAGACACCTCCTGGCTGGCATGACGCGTCAGCCGCCGACCTCGGGTCGCGACCCCCAGCCAGCCGACCAGCACGCGTACCGGGCTGCGCTCGGGCTCTTCGCCACCGGGGTGACCGTGGTGGCGACGCCGACGCCGGAGGGTCAGGTGCGGGCCAGCACCGCGAACTCCTTCACCTCGGTGTCCCTGGAGCCGCGGCTGGTGCTGGTCTGCCTCGCCAGCACCAGCCGCACCCTCGCCGCGATCACCACCTCGGGCGTGCTGTCGGTCAACGTGCTCCGCGCGTCGCAGGAGGACGTGTCGCGTGCCTGCGCCGGCCGGGACCGTCCGCCGGTCGACCTCGACGACGCGGGCCCGGGGGACCGCGTCGGCTTCGTGCTCGACGACGGCTGCCCGCTGCTCAGCGACAGCCTGGTGTCGCTCCGGTGCGCGGTGCACGCGCTGCACCCCGGCGGCGACCACACGATCGTCGTCGCCGAGGTGCACGGGGTGCTGCGCGGGACCGGGCACGACCCGCTGGTCTTCCACCGCGGTCGCTACCAGGTGCTGGCCGACCCGGTCGCGGCCGCCCTCGCCGAGGCCGCGTCGTACCCGACCCGTCAGGCGTCCTGACCAGACCGGTCACGCCGTACGACGCGGCGGCGTATCGCCGCGCCCGTCGCCCCCTCTTCCCCCGACAGGCCCGTTGATCCCCGAGGAGCGCCTGATGACCACACCCGACCCCCGCCCGTCCGCCGAGCCCGGTCGCCACCGCCGCCGTCGCCGTACCCGGCAGGTCCTGGTCGTCACCGGCCTCGCGGTCGCGGTCGGGGTCGCCTCGGCCAGCGTGGCGGCGTTCGCCGGCGACAAGCCGTCCGCCTCGGCCTGCGCCGCGCGCAGTGCGGTCAGGGTCGTCGTCGCCCCCGAGCTCGCCGACGTGGTCACCTCGTCCGCCACGACGGTGACCGCCCGATGCACCCGCGTCGTCGTCACCGCCGCCGACCCCGCGGACACCGCCGCAGCCCTGGCCCGGGGCGAGAACCCGGCCGACGTGTGGATCCCCGACTCCTCGGTGTGGCCGGGACGCATCCCTGCCCTGGCCGAGAGCCTCGCCGACGCGCAGTCGTTGGCCTCCAGCCCGGTCGTGCTCGCGGTCCCGGCAGGCCAGGCCCGCCGGCTCGGTCCCGCGCCCACCGCAGCGGACGTGGTCGCGGCGGCCGCCGGGGCGCACCCGTGGACGGTCTCGGTGCCCGACCCCGAGCGGTCCGCCGCCTCCCAGGCCGCGCTCTACGACCTGGGGGCTGCGCTGGGCAACGACCCGGTGCAGCGGGGGCTGCTCGCCGGCCTGCTCCGGTCCATGGACACCCACGGCACCACCACGCTTCCCGTGCCCGTCGAGGGCTCCCCGGTCGCCCGGGTGACGACCGAGCAGGCGGTCCGTGCCGCGAACGCGGCGGCCGGTGCCCCGGCGTACCGGGCCGTGCGCTCGTCGGCGTCGACCTCGCTGGACTACCCGTACGTCGTGCTGGGTCACCGGGCCGTGCAGGACGCCGTGGCGGCCTCCCTCCTGCGCGCGCTGACCGGTCCCGACGCTCGCACCGCCCTGACCGGGCTCGGTCTGCGGCCTCCGCTGTCGCGCTCCACCGACGTCGCCGCTGCCCCGGCGGTCCTCACCACCGGCCGCGCCGACGCCGCCCTGGAGGCGGTCCGGGTGCTGGCCCGCCCGACCCGGACGCTCGCGCTGGTCGACGTGTCGGGCTCGATGGCCCTGCCGGTGCCCGGTGCGCACGGGGCGAGCCGGATGGACCTGGCGCGGGAGGCCATCCTGCAGGGGATGGCGCTGCTGCCGCAGGACACCGTGGCCGGACTCTGGCGGTTCTCGTCGAACCTGACGCCCAGCACCGACTACCAGCAGCTCGCCCCGATGTCGCGGCTGGCCGGGGCCACCCGCACCAGGCTGGCCGGCGCGGTCCGGGGCCTCACGGTCGACGCCGACGGCGGCACCGGGCTCTACGCCTCGACGCTGGCCGCCGTCCGCGCGGTGCGCACCGACTACGACCCGACCCGGGTGAACAGCGTGATCGTGCTGTCCGACGGCAAGGATCAGGACGCCACCGCCCACGGCATCAGCCTGAGCACCCTGCTGCACTCGCTGCGCGCCGAGGCCGACCCGCAGCGCCCGGTGATCGTGATCGCGGTCGCCTACGGCCCCGACAGCGACGCCGGCGCGATGCGGGCGATCAGCTCGGCGACCGGGGGCACGCTCTACACCGCCCGCGACCCCCGCGACCTCCCCGTGATCCTGCGCGAGGCCCTGGGTCAGCGGCTCTGCTCGCCGTCCTGCTGACCGCTGGTCTACCCCGCCGAGTTGTGGGACGCCTGGCAGGTGCAGGCACCTCGATGACCTGCGAGGCGTCACGCAGCTGGCCCGTGGGCCTGAAGGGTGGGCCTGAAGGGTGGGCCCCCAGGGGATCGAACCCTGAACCCGCGGATTCGCTGGGAGGACATCCCAATACCTCTCGCGGTTGGGTCGGCGAGCCCGCTGACCTGCAAGGATAGCCTTCAGAACCCCCGACTGGCACCGGCCGTCCATCAGCAGTTCCTGACCAAAACGATGGCGTAAACACTGAGCTGGCGGGGCTGGACCCGAGACGTTCCTCAACTACGAGGGCATCCACATCGACGACACCGCGAAGCGCCAGTGCAACGGCCCGGACGTCGTCGTAGCGAGACAGCGCCCACCAGCCCCACCTCTCGCTATGGAAGACCGGTGCCTCGTCCTGCAGCCACTGGTAGACCGGAACGGGTCGGCCTGGAACTCGGCGCTGCACGGGTCGTACTCCACGTCGCCTCCCTCCTCTCGAGCCGGTCGGGCGGCATCTGGGTGCTGTGGTCAGAGGACGCGGGTGCCGCTTCCCCGTGAGCGGACCACGAGGCCCTTGCCCTCCAGGTACTTCAAGGCGCCGCTCAGCGTGTTGCGCGAGAGCCCCAGACGCGCCGCGAGCGGGGCCTCACCATCCATGATGGTTCCGGAGGTGAGGTCCCCGGTGCGGATCGCGGTCTCGAGATGGAGCCCGAGCTGGTAGTAGAGCGGCAGCGGGCTGGAGCGGCTCAGGCGCAGGCCGGAGAGCCCCATGGGCGAGGTGGTTCAGGTCATGGCGCCTCCCAGCCATCAAGGCCCCTTTCGGCACTAGCACGTGCTAGTAGATCACGGCGTGACGGCCCTGGCCAGGGGCTGACCGGGCTCGTCTAGCGGCGCTCGCCGCTCTGCTCGGTGGTGGGCGCTGATGGCTAGCATGTCCGGGAACGAGCCGAGGGAGATCACCATGGCCAGCGACGGCAGCCCGTCGTACGAGCGCGACGCGCGCCCGCCGACGATGGCCGACATCGCCGCGCACCTGGGTGTCTCGCGGCAGCTGGTCTCGATCGTGATGCGCGACATGCCCGGGGCCAGCGACGAGACGCGGCGCCAGGTGCGGGCGGCGGCCCGGGAGCTCGGGTTCAGCCCGCACCTGGGGGCCCGATCCCTGCGGCGAGCGAAAAGCAACGACCTCGGTGTCGTCTTCGCCCCCGCCCACTCCACCGAGCCCGAGATCGTCAGCGCCATCTACCCGGCGGCCGCGGCGCGAGGGTTCGACGTCATCCTGAGTGCGCACACCGAGTCGCGGACGACTGAGCAGGCCGTGCAGGAGCTGCTGGGTCACCGCTGCGCCGCTGTGGTCCTGATCGGCTCCGACCTTGACCACGCAGGAATCCTGGCCATCGCCGAGCGTAGCCAGGTGCCCCTCGTCGACGTCGGCTACGGGCGGAGCAACGCGACGTACGACGTGGTGCGGTCCTCCGGCGACAAGGGGATCGCCCACATGGTCGAGTACGTCGCAACCCTCGGGCACCGCCGGATCGCCTACCTCGACCCCGCGTCGATGCCGATGGCGACCCTGCGTCGGCGGGGCTACCACCGCGCCGCACGGCGCCTCGGTCTCGAGGTCGACATCCTGGCGAGCGAGGGCGACTACACGAAGACGAACTACTTCGAGGAGGCGGGGGCCTCCGCTGCGCGAGCCGTCCTCCAGCGCCCGGAGTTGCCGACCGCGGTGGTCGCGGCCAACGATCACGCGGCGGTGGGCTTCCTCCAGGTCGTCGCCCGGGCCGGCGTGCGAATCCCCGAGGACCTCTCGCTGGCGGGCTTCGACGACGCACCGATCGCCCGGCTCTCCTCGGTCGACCTGACCACAGTGCGCCAGGACCCTGTGCTCATGGGTGCCGCCGCGGTCGAGGCCGCCCTGCGTCGTGTCGCGACGCCGGCGCTGACCCCGGAGGAGACGGTCGTCGAGACCTCGCTGGTGGTGCGCGGCAGCACCGCCGCACCCCGGTCCAACTGACCAGACCAGTCCGAGTCCGGCGCCGGGAGGCGTGACCCGTTCCCGCCTGCCCGCTGGGACCTTCGCAGCGACTTTGGATCTATGTCAGGACAACCTCTTGACAACGACTAGCACGTGCTAGTTACCTTGCTCACACGAGCCCGGAAGAGGGCTCCGGCCCCGGAGGCGACCGCCCTCCGACGGCAAGCAGTGCCGCCGTCCGTCACGGGCCAACGGTGGCCCGTGCGGTCACTCCGGAAAGGGAAACCCAGGTGTCAACTCTCTCGATCACGAAGCGCCTTGCGACGATCGCCGCCGTCGCCGTCCTGCCGCTCGGCGTGCTCACCGCCTGCAGCGGGAGCGACTCCGGCGGCGACAGCTCGGGCGGCTCGGCCGGCGGGTCCGGCCTGTCGGACGGCTTCGGCTCGCGGGCGGACAACCGCGACGCGTACTTCTTCACCTACTACGACCCGTCCGCGGACGCGTTCTGGAACCAGATGGTGACCGGGGCCAAAGACGCCGCCGAGCTCGGCAACCTCAAGCTCACCGAGCAGACCGCCGAGGGTGACACCGGGAAGATGACCGACCTCATCAACTCGGCCATCGCCACCAAGCCCGCCGCGATCTTCGTGCCCTTCAACGACCCCGCCTGGGAGGGCGCGGTCTGTGAGGCCTCAAAGGCCGGCATCTCCGTCTACGCGTTCAACGTCCCGCCCTCGGCCGAGGCCAAGGACGGCGGCTGCACCAAGGCCTTCGTCGGCCAGGACTTCTTCGCTGTCGGCGCGATCATCGGCCAGAAGCTGATCGACTCGGTCGACCTGTCGGCCGGCGACAAAGTGCTCTGCCCGGCCGAGGAGCCCGACCAGCAGTACGCCATCCAGCGCGGCGGCGGCGTCGAGTCGATCCTGAAGACCAAGGGCGTCAAGTGCACCTACCTGCGGACCTCCGGTGAGGACGCCGCGACCCTCGACGCGATGACCACCTGGCTGACCGCCAACTCCGACGTCAAGGCGATCGTCCCGCTCGGTGGCACCCCGCACCGCAACGCCGTCGCCGCCGAGGACGCCGCCAACGTCAAGGCGCCGATCATCGGCTTCGACACCTCTCCGCAGGTCATCGACGGCATCAAGTCCGGACGCATCCTGGCGACCGCTGACCAGCAGGGCTACATCCAGGGCTTCCAGACCGTCCTGCAGGGCGTGCTGGCCATGGACTTCGGTCTCTCGGCCTCCGACATCAACTCCGGCGGCAACGCGCTGATCGACAAGTCCACCGTGGGCAACCTCGAGGACAAGGACCTCCAGGGCGTCCGCTGGTGACCACCCGCTCGTGAGACGTGGGACCGACCGGCCCGACCGACCGGCCCGACCGACCGGCCCGACCGACCGGCCAGGCCGTCGGCCCCACGCCTCTCCCGACCCAACCCGATCGAAGGGGCATCACCCATGACCAGGTACGAGGCGACAAGCCGATGAAGACGAAGGCGCGGACCGACATGCCGAAGCAGACCACACCCCTCGACGCCGGGGGCGCCACCGTGGTGCCGCTCGCCCTCGAGGAGACCACGACGCGACGCCGGCTGGCCGACAGCAAGCCGACGACCTTCTCCGGCCGGATGAAGGAGAGTCTCTACTACATGCGCGGCCGGGGTGCGCTGGAGATCGGCGCGATCTACGTCGTCATCCTCCTGGCCTTCTCGATCTGGTCCATCGTGGACCAGGCAGCGTTCCCGTTCCTGACCCAGGAGAACCTCTCCGGCGTGCTCTCCCAGAGCATCCCTGTGCTGGCCGTCCTGGGCATTGGGGTCGGGGTGCTGATGATCGCCGGTGAGTTCGACCTGTCGGTGGGCGCGATGATCGGCTTCGCCGGGGTCGTGTTCATCCGGGTGGCCAACAGCCACGGCTGGGTCCTCGGCGCGATCTGCGCAGTCCTCAGCACCGTCGGTATCGGCCTGCTCAACGGGCTGATCGTGGTGTACACCAAGATCCCCTCGTTCATCGCCACCCTGGGCATGAGCTTCTTCTGGACCGGCGCCAGCATCTACGTCAACGGCCTGACCCCAGCGACCTTCTTCCCCGGCGTCCGCAGCGACACCGCGGTCAACATCCTGGCCGGCGACTACGGCTACTTCCGCTCCCAGCTGATCTGGATGCTCCTGGTCGGGGCGATCGCCTGGGCCCTGCTCCACCGGCACCGGGTGGGCAACAAGGTCTACGCCGTCGGCGGCAACGCCGCTGCAGCAGCCGCGGTCTCCATCAAGCCCCGCGTCGTCAAGCTCCAGGCCTTCGCGTTCATGGGTCTGATGGTCGGCATCGCCGCCGTCCTCATCGTCGGACGCACCTCGGGCATGCAGCCCGGCACCACCGAGGACTACACCCTGCTCGCCGTCGCAGCAGCCGTGGTCGGAGGCTGCTCCCTGACCGGTGGGCGCGGCACCGTGGTCGGCATGGTCGTCGGAGCCGCGCTCATCATGACCATCCAGAACGGCCTGATCCTGGCCAAGGCCCCCGGCTTCTACGTCCAGCTCTTCCTCGGCCTGGCCATCGTCACCGCCGCCGTCTTCAACAAGTTCATGGAGGGCAAGGCATCATGACCGCCACCATCACCGAGAACGACACCGCCCTGCTCCGCCTCGAGGGCGTCACCAAGAACTACGGCCCCAACACCGTGCTGAAGGACGTGTCCTTCACCATCAACAAGGGCGAGGTCGTCGGCCTGCTCGGCGACAACGGCGCCGGCAAGTCGACCCTGGTCAAGATCATGTCCGGCGTGGTGCCGATGAGCTCGGGTGCCTACCACTGGGAGGGCGAGAAGATCGAGCGCGTCAGCCGCCCGGTCACCGAGCAGCTCGGCGTCGAGACGATCTTCCAGGACTCCGCACTGGTGCCGACCATGTCGATCACCCGCAACATCTTCGCCGGCCGCGAGGTGACCAACCGGTTCGGCTTCATGAAGATCAAGGAGATGGACGACATCACCACCGAGATCCTCGACTCGGTCGTCTCCATCGAGGGCATCAAGTCCGCCAAGCAGCTCGTCGGCTCCCTGTCCGGTGGCCAGGCCCAGGCCGTGGCCATCGCCCGGGCCGTGCACTTCAAGCGCTCGCTCCTCATCCTCGACGAGCCCACCTCCGCCCTGGCGGTCCGGGCCACCGAGGCGCTGCTGAACTACCTGCTCGCCCTCAAGGCCGAGGGCGTCAGCTCGGTGCTGGTCACCCACAACCTGCACCACGCCTTCAAGGTCTGCGACCGCCACATCGTGATGAACCACGGCAAGAAGATCCTCGAGGTCACTCGCGAGGACACCAGCGTCGAGGAGCTCACCGCGGCCGTCGTCGAGGGCGCCGAGGGCGTCAAGCGCTACCGCGCCGGCAAGCCCCTGGCCTGAGGCCGCACGCACACGGACCGGTGCCCCACCCCCACGGCGGGGGCACCGGTGCGGTGCTGGCCCCTGCCTCCACCCGATCACCACGACATCGACAGCACAGGAAAGCACTGAGATGACCGACCTCTCCCAGCTCCGCCTCGGCACCGCCCCCGACTCCTGGGGCGTGTGGTTCCCCAGCGACCCGCACCAGGTCACCTGGGACGTCTACCTCGACGAGATCGCCCGCGTCGGCTACGTCTACACGGAGCTCGGCCCGCAGGGCTTCATGCCCCAGGACCCCGCCCAGCTCAAGGACGAGCTCGCCCAGCGCGACCTCACCGTCTGCGGCGGCACCGTCTTCGCCGGCCTACACAAGGGCGCCGAGGCGCTCGAGAAGGCCAAGCGCGAGTTCGGCCAGGAGGCCGCGCTGCTCGCAGCCGTCGGTGCGGAGTACCTGGTGCACCTGCCCGAGCAGTACACCGACATGCACACCGGCGAGGCCACCCAGGGTGCTGACATCGACCCCGAGCAGTGGAAGAACCTGGTCACCGGCACCGACGAGCTGGCCCGCTACCTCTTCGAGTCCTACGGGGTGAAGCTGGTCTTCCACCCCCACGTCGATACCCACGTGGACACCCAGGTCCGCATCGAGCGGTTCCTGGCCGACACCGACCCCGACCTGGTCAACCTGTGCCTGGACACCGGGCACGTGTCCTACTGCGAGGGCGACAACGTCGAGATCGTCGAGAAGTACCCCGAGCGGATCACCTACGTCCACCTCAAGTCCGTCGACGCCGCGGTCCGCGCCCGGGCGCTGGCCGAGGCGCTGCCGCTCTCGGAGGCCGTCCAGCTCGGCGTGATGTGCGAGCCCTGGGACGGCGAGCCCCACATGCCGACCTTCCTGGACTCCCTGGGCAAGCTCGACCGGGAGATCTTCACCGTCATCGAGCAGGACCTCTACCCGGTCACCCCCGACACCCCGCTCCCCATCGGGGCCCGCACCGCCGGCTACTACGCCGGCTGCGGCCTCGGACCCGTCCGCCGCTGGCGCGGCTCCCGCTGAACCCTGCTGATCCTCCAACCCGCTTGCCGACACAGACACAGAAACAGACAGAGAAGAGAACAGCCATGACGCTGAGAGTCGGAGTCATCGGGACCGGCATGATCGGTCAGGACCACATCCGTCGCCTCACCGAGGTGCTCTCCGGAGCCCAGGTCGTCGCGGTCACCGACGCCAACGCCGACCTCGCCGCCGAGGTCGCCGCCAAGCTCAAGAACGCCACCGTGCACGTCACCGGCGAGGACCTGATCGCCGACGCCGAGGTCGACGCGGTGATCGTGTGCTCGTGGGGCCCCACCCACGAGGCCTACGTGCTGGCCTCCATCGCAGCCGGCAAACCCGTCTTCTGCGAGAAGCCCCTGGCCACCACCGTGAAGGCCTGCCGCACCATCCTCGACGCCGAGGTCGCCCACGGCAGCCGCCTGGTCCAGGTCGGGTTCATGCGCCGCTACGACGCCTCGTACCGGGCGCTGAAGGCGGTCATCGACTCCGGCGAGATCGGAGCCCCGCTGATGTACTACTCCGGCCACCGCAACCCCGCCGTGCCCGAGCACTACACCAAGGACATGGCAATCGTCGACACCGCCGTCCACGACTTCGACGTCACCCGGTGGCTGCTCGGCGAGGAGCTCGCCGCGATCCGGGTGATCGCCGCCAAGCCCAACAGCCTCGGTGGGAAGCTGCTCGACCCGCTGCTCATGGTCGTGGAGACCGAGTCCGGGGTGCTGGTCAACGTCGAGACCAGCGTGAACATCCGCTACGGGTACGACATCCGCGGCGAGGTCGTGGGGGAGAGCGGCACCGCCGCCCTGGCCGACCGCGGTCCGGTGATCCTGCGCAGCGCGAACCGAGTCGGCGTCGCAGTGCCCGAGGACTGGCGCGAGCGTTTCATCGCCGCCTACGACACCGAGTTCCAGGAGTGGATCGACGGCGTCGCCGCCGGCGAAGGCGCCACCGGCCCCAGCTCCTGGGACGGGTACGCCGCCCAGGTCGTCTGCGACGCCGGCGTCCAGGCACTGCACAGCGGCGACCGGATCACCATCGAGCTCGGCGAGAAGCCCGCGCTCTACACCTGACCCGCCCGACCAGCCGGACCTGCCTGACCTGCCGGCCGCCTCCTGGGCGTCCCCCTCCTCCGGGGCTCCTCAGGCACCCAGGGGCGGCCGCGCACCCGGGACCACCCGGCGCGTGAGCTCGCAGCACGTGAGACCGCCGCGAGACGTCATGACTCACGCGCCGGGTGTCTCCACCAGCACCCTTCCACCCGCCTCCTCCCACCCGCCTCCTCCCACCCGCATCCTCCCACCGCTGACTCGGAAGGCCGCCCGCCATGAAGATCGCCCTCGACCCCTACATGCACCGCTCGACCCCGCTGCTGGAGCTGCCCGGTCTGGTCGCCGACCTGGGGTACGAGTACATCGAGCTGAGCCCGCGTGAGGACTTCATGCCGTTCTTCCTCCACCCCCGCGTCGACGACGCCGGGGTGAAGGCGTTCAAGAAGGCCCTGGACGCGGCCGGGGTGAAGATCGCGGCGAACCTGCCGCTGTACCGGTGGTCGGGGCCCGATGAGCTGCAGCGCCAGGCCGCGGTGCGGTACTGGAAGCGCGCCATCCAGATCACCACCCTGCTGGACTGCGCGGTGATGAACTCGGAGTTCAACGGCCGCCCCGAGGACGCCGAGACCTCCGAGGGCCAGTTCTGGAAGTCGATGGAGGAGCTCCTCCCGGTCTTCGAACGCGAGGGCGTCCACCTGCGCCTCGAGCCGCACCCCGACGACTTCGTCGAGGACGGCAAGACCGCCATCGACATGATCCGCGGCATCAACTCACCGCTGGTCTCCTACCTGTACTGCGCCCCGCACACCTTCCACATGGGCGGCGACATGGTCGGGATCATGGAGTACGCCGGCCCGCTGCTGACCCACCTGCACCTGGCCGACTGCTTCGACCACACCGCCTCCTCCGGGCTGCGCTACATCACCAACCCGCCCGGAAACGCCGTCCGGGTCCACCAGCACCTCGACATCGGCCAGGGCGAGGTCAAGTGGGACGACTTCTTCGCCACCTTGGACAAGCTCGGCTTCGCCGACAGCGCGGACCACATCATGACCTCCTGCGTCTTCGCCTGGGAGGACCGCGCCGAGGACTCCAGCCGCTTCATGCGCCAGACCATCGACTCCTACGTCAACGCCTGGTGATGACCATGACGACCGTGGCGAGCGGGCTCCCCGCCCCCCGCACCCCCGACCCGCGGGCCGTACCGCCGCTGCGGTGGGGCGTGCTCGGCACGGGCTGGATCGCCGAGAGGTTCACCCGCGCGCTGCACACCGGCACGCGGCAGCAGATGGTCGCGGTCGCCTCCCGCGACACCGACCGGGCCGCCACCTTCGCCAGCCGGCTGGGGGTCGAACGCTCCTACGGCAGCTACGAGGCCCTCGTCGCCGACCCCGCCATCGACGTCGTCTACGTCGCCACCCCCCACCACCTGCACCTGAAGGACGCGCTGCTGGCCATCGGCGCCGGCAAGCACGTGCTGGTCGAGAAGCCCCTGGCCCTCGACGCCGCCCAGGCACGACAGATCGCCGCAGCCGCAGACGCCGCCGGTGTGTTCTGCCTGGAGGCCCTGTGGACCGTCTTCCTGCCCAAGTACGACGCGGTCCGCCAGGTCGCCGAGCAGGGCCTGCTCGGGCAGCTGCGGACCGCGATCCTCGACCACGGCGAGTGGTTCCCCGACGACCACCGCATCTGGCGTCCCGACCTGGCCGGCGGGTCCCTGCTGGACCTCGCCACCTACACCGTGGCCGTCGCCGACGACCTGCTCGGCCCCATTGCCACGGTCGCTGCCTTCGCGGAGAGCGCCCCCACCGGCGTCGAGGGGCAGGTCTCGGCCGTGGTCAGCCACCGTTCCGGTGCCCACGCCCTGCACCACAGCACCATCCTCTCCGACACCCCCGTCCGCGCCGTCATCTCCGGCACCGAGGGCCAGCTCGAGCTCGAGCCCCCCTTCTGGGGGCCCGGCAGCCTGAGGGTCCACTTCCACGACGACCGACCCGACCTGCGCTGGGACCAGGACGCCGTGCGGCACGACGGCCTCTTCTGGCAGGCCGCCGAGGTCGCCCGCTGCATCGACGAGGGACTGACCGAGTCACCCCTGCGCCCACTGACCACCTCGATCCGGTGCCTGGAGGTCCTCGACTCCATCCGCACCTCCGCCGGCCTCGACCCCGCCACCCACCCGACCGCCCCCGCCACACCGACGACACCGACGACACCGACCACATCGGCACGACCAGAGAAGAAACTCGCCTCATGAAGCTCGGCGCCTGCACCGCCTGCCTGCACGACAAGCCGCTCGTGGAGATACTGGAGACCTGAAGGGGATGGGCCACACCCAGGTGGAGACCAACGCCGGCGGCTTCATCGGGACCCCGCACCTGCCGGTCACCGAGCTGCTGGAGTCCGCGCAGGCCCGTGAGGAGTACCTCGCCATGTTCGCGAAGGACGGGATCGAGCTGACCGGGCTGCTCGGCACCCCGACGGTGATCACCGTGTCCGAGGAAGACCATTGCCCAGCCTTCCGGCCACGCGTCTCCCACGAGCTGTGCGTTGTTCAAGGACTCGGTGAGCAACGCTCGGCCTGTGTCGAGGTCGTCGGCCAGTGTTGCCCCGAGCCCGAGGTACTGCTGTGCATGTGCCAGGCCAGCCGCATGCTCCGCATCGGCATCGCCGGCATCGCCGGCACCGACGACTAGTGCGTCAAGTGGGTCGAGCTGCTGTTCAACAACAGAGTCGCCTTCGCCTCCGACACCGTGCCCGGCGGAGCGTGCGCCACCATCAAGGCCGGCAGCTACATCGAGTTCTCCTCGGCCGCACTGCGGAGCAACCCCGCATGTGTCGGCTACGGGACGCCGCCCCAGCTCCCCAGCGGCATCAGCCACGGCCTGGTCTCGGTGATGTCCACCTCGGTGACCGGCTCAGCCATGCTGTCGTCACCTCTGGTCGACTGGGACCGGAGCGCCCCGCTGACCGGGACGCGGCGCAGCTCCACGGCCCTCGCCATCGCCTTCGGCGTCATCACCTACGACGCGGCGGGTCTCGAGACTCCAGCCAAGGTGACCGTCACCCATGACGTGCAGCTCTACCGCAGAGCCGAGGGCTGACTGCACGCCAAGAAGGCGAACGCCTCTTGCTGCGCCCACTACTCGATGAGTGCCGCGGTGGTGGAGTATCTCGGCGCATCCCTGAGCAGAATGATGGTCCGCCCTGCGCCGATCACCTTCCTCGTCGGCACCTCCGCGACCAGTTGGAGCTGACCCGCACAGCGCTTGAGGCCCGGAACCACACCGGTTCCGGGCCTCGGCCCATGTCCGTACACCCTGCGCGCCGCCGTCGCTGTCGCTGCTGATCAGGCATGTAGCCGTCCCCCGCGCGTCGGGCTCCGCATCGGCACCCTCATGCCCTTCGCGGCCCACCCGAAGCCATCGAGTAAGCGCGCCAAAAGGGCCCTAGGCAACGGTGGAACCCTCAGCAACCGCAGCGAAGGAGTCCGTCATGAACACGCTGCCCACCTCGACCCCCCTGAGCCGTGTCTCAGTCCAGGGCGCCTTGACTTTCCACGCCGCGGCCATGTGCGCATGTGTGCAGGATCTGGAGATGGTCCGCCGGCACCACTTGCCCCCGATGCGGTGTCACGCTCTCTCAGCCGTCCCTCGCCGCGTGAGCACATCCACGAACCCAAGCCCGCGAGGTCGACCATCGATGGGCGCCACGGCACCTGAAGTCAGAGGAGTCCCTAGCGTGCGGTGATGGGAAGACCAGCGCTGCCAGTGGGAACGTTCGGTGCCATCGACTTCCATGTCGATGCCGCCTCGGGTCGGGTTCGTGCCCGGGCCAGGTTCCGCGACTACGACGGACGCTGCCATCCGGTGACCAGGTGGGGCGCGGACCCGGCTGAGGCGCGCGGACGACTGCTCACTGCGCTGGAGGAGCGGGCCTGCTTCCCTGCTGGTGAGTGGGCGCCGGCCATGCGGGTAGCCGCCGCGGCCCCGCTGCGGGCCGAGCTGGGCGGCAGGTCGCTGGCACCGAACACCAGAGCCCTCTACGCGGCCGCCTCGAGGCTCTACGTCGTCCCCGCCCTGGGGGATCTGCGATTAGCCGAGCTCACCCCCGCGATCATCGACCGGGCGCTCGGCCTGCTGAGGTCGACCCGCAGTCCGCAGATCGCACGCGCGTCTCGGCGCGCCTTGTCCAGCCTCTGCGCCGAGGCTGTCCGCCACGGCGCGCTGATCCACAACCCCGTGCGTGAGAGTCGGCCCATCCCGTGCCCACACCGCCCTGTGCGGGCGCTGACCGTGCCCGAGGCGCGCGACCTCCAGGACCGTGTTCGTGCCGACCACGACGCTTGTCGCTGGGATCTGCCCGACCTGGTCCAGTTCCTGCTCGGCACCGGTGTGCGCATCGGTGAGGCCACCGCTGTGCGCACCGCTGTGCTCGACCTCCCGGCCGGCACCGTGCACATCAACGCCACCGTGATCCGTGTCCCTGGCCACGGGCTGCGTCTCCAGCCGCGCACCAAGACCGCCGCCTCCGAACGCATCCTCGCCCTTCCACTGCCGATCCTGGACATGCTGCACCGCCGGATCGCCACCACGCGGCAGCCACCCGAGCCCACCGCAACGCCCACCTCAGCGTCCGCGTTTGCGTCGGACCCCGCGCACAGCGTGGCGCCCAACGTGGGGCCCGGGGTGGTGTTCACCTCGCCCACCGGACAGCTGCGGGACCCCTCGAACACCGCCGCCGATCTCCGTACGGTCCTCGACCGTGCCGGCTACCCCTGGGTGACCAGCCACACCTTTCGCAGGACCGTGGCGTCCCGCCTCGACGACGCCGGCTTCAGCATCCGCCACATCGCCGACCAGTTCGGCCACGCCCGCCCCTCGACGACCCTGGACTACTACCTCGGTCGACGAGCGGTCACGACCGCGGACTTCGCCGCCGCCCTCACCGTCCTCGCCGCCCCCACCCCCTCCGAAGGTTCCCGCCCACAGCAGCTGCACTAGATGGTTCGTTTCTGGTTCGTTTCTGGTTCGCCACCAATGCCGCCAACACGTCCTCGCAGGTCACGTGGGCCTGAAGACGTTCGGTTGATGGGTTACAGATCTACTTCGGTTGAGTCGTGACACTCGCTTTCACTGTAGATCGGCGCTGGGGCGCCTGGCTCCTGTTGACTCGGATGTTCTCGAGGGGACCGGGGTTCTTGCGCTGTTCGGTTCGCAGGAGGTGGTCGCCGTCGTAGAACTGCATGACTTGTTCGGTGACCCACACGTCGACGGGTCGTCCTGCTGCGGCGGCGCCGAGGCAGAC
>JBGAFN010000012.1:0-215324 GCA_044227235.1 Marmoricola sp.
GCGGTGTGTGATGCGAAGGTGGCGCCGTTCGCGGCTGAGGTCGATGAGCAGGCGCGGTATCCGCATGAGGCGGCGGAGGCGTTGCTGGCGGCGGACTTCCATGCTCCGCATGTGCCGGAGGAGTACGGGGGTGCGGGGGCGGATGCGTTGGCGACGTGCATCGTGATCGAGGAGGTCGCCCGGGCGTGTGTGTCGTCCTCGTTGATTCCGGCGGTGAACAAGCTGGGGTCGTTGCCGGTGATGTTGGGGGGTGGGGAGGAGGTCAAGAAGAAGTACCTGACCAAGCTCGCCGCGGGCGAGGGCGGCTTCTCCTACTGCCTGTCGGAGCCTGATGCGGGGTCGGATGCGGTGTCGATGAAGACCCGCGCGGTGCGTGACGGGGACAACTGGGTGCTCGACGGGGTGAAGCGGTGGATCACCAATGCGGGGGTCTCGGAGTTCTACACGGTGTTGGCGGTGACCGACCCGAGCAAGCGGTCCAAGGGGATCACGGCGTTCGTGGTGGAGAAGTCCGATGCGGGGGTCTCGTTCGGGGCGCCGGAGAAGAAGCTGGGGATCAAGGGGTCCCCGACCCGGGAGGTGTACTTCGACGGTGTGCGGATCCCCGGTGACCGGATCATCGGGGCGGAGGGTGAGGGGTTCGAGATCGCGATGCGGACGCTGGACCACACGAGGGTCACGATCGCGGCGCAGGCGGTCGGGGTGGCGCAGGGGGCGTTGGACTATGCGCTGGCCTATGCCCAGGAGCGGACCCAGTTCGGCAAGGCGATCGCGGAGTTCCAGGGGCTGCAGTTCCTGCTGGCCGACATGGGCATGAAGATCGAGGCCGCCCGACAGCTGACCTATGCCGCGGCGGGACGCAGCGAGCGGGGGGACGCGGACCTGACGTTCTTCGGGGCGGCGGCCAAGTGCTTCGCCTCCGACGTGGCGATGCAGGTCACCGTCGATGCGGTGCAGGTGCTGGGTGGGTACGGCTACACCAAGGACTACCCGGTCGAGCGGATGATGCGCGATGCGAAGATCACCCAGATCTATGAGGGCACCAACCAGGTCCAGCGCATCGTGATGGCCCGCCAGCTCCTGGCCGGCATCCAGTCCCAGCTCCCCTGACCCGGGGCTGCGCCCTACGGACGGGCGGCGCGGGCGCAGCGGGCGAGGGCGTCCTGACGCCGTACGTCGCCGAGGACTGGCAGCGCCGGGCCGGGTCGCTGGAGTGGAGCTGCTGGACCACCGCGGCCCACGTCGCCCACGACCTGCTGGCGTACGCCGGCCAGGTCGCCGGGCGGCCCATCGACGCGTACCTGCCGTTCGACCTGACGGTCCGCGCCGACGCCTCCCCGGCGGAGCTCCTCGCCGTCGTCGGTGCCTGCGGCGGGCTGCTCAGCAGCGCACTCGCCGCGGCCGACCCCCACGCCCGTGCCTGGCACTGGGGAGCGACCGACCCCAGCGGCTTCGCCACCCTGGGCGTCAACGAGGTGCTGGTGCACACCCACGACCTCACCCAGGGCCTCGGGGTCGCCTGGCGTCCCCCCGACCGGCTCTGCGCCGGCGTGGTCGCGCGCCTCTTCCCAGACGCGCCCCCCGGCGACCCCGTGGCGGTGCTGCTCTGGTGCACCGGGCGCGGCGAGCTCGACGGCCGACCCCCCATCACCCCCTGGGTCGCCAAGACCGCCCGCGACTGACCCCGCGCCCGGCACGGGGGGTCTCGTGGCTCAGCCTTCGCCTTCGCACCTCGACCTCCGAGGTCGCGTACGGAGGTCGAGGTGCGAGCCGATAGGCGAGCCACGAGACCCCGTGAGCGTTCCGCGGACGATGCGCGCGTGCGCCTACGGACGGGCGGCGCGGGCGCAGCGGGCGAGGGCGTCCAGGCTGGTGCGGACGTCGTCGTCGGTGGTCGACCAGTTGCTGACCGAGATCCGGAGGACGGCGCGGTCGCGCCAGCGGGAGCCGGTCATCCAGGCGGTGCCGTCGGCGAGCATCCGGGCCACCACGTCCTGGGTGGCGGCGTCGTCGCCGAAGGTGGCGCAGACCTGCGAGAAGACCACGTCGTTGAGGACCTCGGCCCCCTCGATCCCCGCCAGCCCGTCAGCGAAGGCGCGGGCGTGCCGCACGTAGCCGTCCACGAGCGCGGCGACGCCGCTGCGCCCCAGGGACCGCAGGACGGCCCACACGGCGAAGGCGCGGCCGCGCCGGGAGAACTCCGGCACGGTGTCGAGCGGGTCGCCGGCGGCGTCCTGGATCAGGTACTCGCCGTGGGCGCCCATGGCTGCCCGCAGCGCGGTGCGGTCCCGGACGATCGCCAGGCCGCAGTCGTAGGGGACGTTGAGGGTCTTGTGGGCGTCGGTGGTCCAGGAGTCCGCACCCTCCAGTCCCGCGACGAGGTGCCGGTACGACGGGGAGGCGGCGGCGAAGAGCCCGAACGCGCCGTCGACGTGGACCCAGGCGCCGTGGCGGTGGGCGACCTCGATGCCGGCGGCCAGGTCGTCGAAGGCGCCGGAGTGCACGTTGCCGGCCTGCAGGCAGACCACGGCCGGCCGGCCGGGCCCGGCGGCCAGCGCCTCGTCGAGGGCGGCCACGTCCACGCGCCCCTCCGCGTCCGCGGCGACGGGCTCGGGTGCCCCGAGACCGAGGTAGCGCAGCGCCAGGTCGACGGTGTCGTGGCGCTCGGCCCCGACGACGACGCGGACGCCCGGCGAGCCGGCCAGCCCCTGGCGGGCGACGTCCCACCCGGCCCGGCGCAGCACCTCGTCGCGGGCCGCGGCCAGGCAGGTGAAGTTCGACATCGTGGCGCCGGTGACGAAGCCGACGGCGCACTCCGCGGGCAGCCCGAGCAGGTCGAGCAGCCAGGCGGAGGCGACGTCCTCCACGGCGGTGTGCGCCGGGGTGACCGAGCGCAGCGCGGCGTTCTGGTCCCAGGCGCTGGTCAGCCAGTCCGCGGCGAGCGCGGCCGGGTGCGTCCCGCCGATCACGAACCCGAAGAACCGCCCGGCCGGCATCGCGGTGAGCCCGGGCCCGCAGGCCTCCGCCAGCAGGTCGACCACGTGGCCGGGTCGGTCGGGCCGTCGGGAAGCCGGGGACCCAGGGCGGCCACGACCTCCTCGACGGACGCGCGGGGCGGCACCGGCCGGTCTTCCAGCGAGCCCAGCCAGGCCGTGGCGTGCGCGTGCGCCCGGTCCAGGCCCGCGTCCCGGGCGGGCCCGGTCACGCCTCCAGCCCCGGTCCGTCGAAGCGCTCGCGGACCGCCAGGTCGGCGACCGCCACGCGCCGGAGCCGGGTCGGCTGGGTGACCGGCCTCCCGATCGGCAGCACCGCGGCGATGGCGTAGTGCGGCGGGATGCCCAGCAGCTCCTGCACCGCGGGCTCCTGGGCGACCAGCATCGTGGTGAAGGTGCCGCCGAACCCCTCGTTGCGGGCGGCCAGCAGGATGTTCCACGCCAGCGGGTAGACCGACGCCCCGCCCACGATGCCGATCCGGTCCAGGTCCTGGTCGAGAGCCGCGAGCGTGCCGAGGTCGACGCAGACCACCAGCACCACCGACGCGGTGCGCAGCGGCTCGGTGAACGACGCGGGGACGGGGGTGGCCGCGACCTCGTCGGCCGGCACCCCGCAGGGGTGCAGCGGGTTCCACGGCACCTCGCCGTTGCGGGCCTGGGCCATGTAGCGGCGGACGGCGGGCTCGGTCAGCGCCACCAGCCGCTCGCGCGTCGCGGCCTCCCGCACCACGACGACGCGGGTGCCCTGACGGTTGCCGCCGCTGGGGGCGAACCGGGCGTTGTCGAGGATGCGGGCGAGCACCTCGTCGGTGAGCTCGTCGCCGGTGAACTCGCGGACGGCCGAGGTGGTGCGCATGACGTCGTACAGGTCCATGCGCCCATCCTGCCGGGTGCGGGGCTTAAGCCCTCTGGTGCTGGCGGCCGGGCGCGAGGAACGTGGGGTGATCGGGCGGTTCCGCCGGGGTGCTGCCCCTGGCCCTCACGAGGAGGGACCGTGTACGCACGCTCCACCACGTTCCACGCCCAGCCCGAGCTGATCGACGCCGGCATCGAGTACTGCCAGGACGAGGTCCTGCCCGCGCTGCTCCGCCAGTCCGGCTGCGTCGGGTTCTCGCTGCTGGTCGACCGGGCCGCGGGGCGGTGCATCGCCACCAGCTCGTGGCAGACGCACGCGTCGATGGCGGCCGGCGCGGAGGCGGTGACCGCGCTGCGGACCCGCGCCGACGAGATCCTCGGGTCGGACCACGCGGTGCAGGAGTGGGAGGTCGCCCTGATGCACCGCGCGCACCGGTCCGCCGACGGCGCGGTCGCCCGGGTCACCTGGCTGGCCTGCGACCCGAGCGAGACCGACCGCGCCGTCGACGTGATGAAGTTCGGCGTGGTCCCGCAGCTCGACCTGATCGACGGGTTCTGCGGGATGAGCCTGCTGGTCGACCGTGACGCCGGGCGCGCCTGCGTCACCGCGACGTACGCCGACCGGCAGGCCCTGCAGGTGTCGGCCGCCCGTGCCGCGCAGCTCCGCGCCGCGGTCGCCGACGAGTCCGGCGGGGAGGTCCAGGAGATCGCCGAGCTCGAGCTGGCCCTGGCCCACTTCCACGTGCCGGAGCGCGTCTAGAGGTGGACCGCCCGCATCCCCGCCTCGTCGTACCGGTCGCCCGCAGCGGCGCCCACCGGGGCGGCCGCGTCGAGGGCGGCGAGCTGGTCGGCACTCAGCACGAGGTCGGCGGCGGCGACGTTCTCCTCCAGGTAGCGGCGTCGCTTGGTGCCGGGGATCGCGAGCACGCCGGGCTGGTGGTGCAGCCACGCCAGCGCCACCTGGCCCGGGGTCGCGCCGAGCTCGGCGGCGACGACGCCGACCTGCTCGACGATGCCCAGGTTGTGCTGCAGGTTCTCGTCGGCGAACCGCGGGTTGTACTTGCGGAAGTCGCCGTCCTCGAGGCTGTCCTTGCTGGCGATGGCCCCGGTCAGCACGCCCCGGCCCAGCGGCGAGTACGCCACGAAGCCGATGCCGAGCTCGCGGCAGGTCTCGAGCACGCCGTCGACCTCCGGCTCGCGCTGGAACAGCGAGTACTCGGTCTGCACGACGCTGATCGGCGCTGTCGCGTGCGCCCGGCGGATGGTGTCCGGGGCCGCCTCGGAGAGGCCGAGGTAGCGCACCTTGCCCTCCGCGACGAACTCGGCCATCGCACCGACCGTCTCCTCGATCGGCGTGCCGGGGTCGACGCGGTGCAGGTAGTAGAGGTCCACGACGTCGGTGTCGAGGTGCCGCAGGCTGCGCTCCAGCGCTCGGCGGGCGTACGCCGGTGAGCCGTCGGGAGGGCCGATGGTGCCGTCGTCCTCGATCCGGCGGGCGAACTTCGTGGCGACCGCGAACTCCTCGCGCCGGCCGCCGAGCACCCGGCCGATCAGCTGCTCGTTGAGGAACGGGCCGTAGAGCTCCGCGGTGTCGATCATGGTGACGCCCAGGTCGAGCGCCCGGTGCAGGGTGGCCGCGGACTCGTCGTCGTCACGGGCACCGTAGAAGGCGCTCATGCCCATGGCGCCGAGTCCCTGGATGCTGGCCCGCAGGCCCTGGCTTCCCCAGTCGGTGGTCTTCATGGGAGCCAGCATGCCCCGCCCGGCAAGGCGGGCGCCGCTCACTCCTCGCGCGGCGCCATCGCGCGGCGCTGCAGCAGGCGCAGGCCCCACTCCAGCGCGTCGGGCTCCTGGGCCGCGGCCTGCTCGTAGCCGATCACCAGGTAGAGCGCGGCGTGCCCGAGGCGGGCGGCCTCGCGCTTGTCCTTCACCACGCCCTCGAAGGCCTCGGTGACCGCCGCCAGCCGCTCGGAGTCCACCGCGCTCTGCAGGGCGCGGACGGTCGGGTCGATCCCGGCCCAGACCCGGATCGCCGCCTCCGCCCGGTGCGGCAGGCCGACGCCGACCTGGAGCAGCATCTCGACCCGTTGGGCGGGGTCCGGCTCGGCGCGGGCGAGGTCGGCCAGGCGCAGGGTCCGGTCCTGCAGCCAGTGGTCGAGCAGCGCGTCGGTGAACTGCTGCCAGCTCTCGAACGAGTGGTAGAACGCCCCGGTGGTCAGGCCCAGCCGGCGGCACAGGGGTGCCAGCTTGAGGCCGCCGTAGCCCTCGGTCGCGAGGATGTCGAACGCGGCGTCGAAGAAGCGACGCTGCGGGTCGGGCACGGCGGAGACGGCATCGGGATCGGACTCGGGCACCCCTCCCACGTTAGACGAGCCCCTTCCGAGTCCACCATAAGTTGAGTTATGGTCGGCGTCACCGTCGCCGAGGAGGACCCTGATGAGCCGTACGCCGCACCCCGAACGGGTCACCGACCTCGCCTTCTGGGCGCGGCCCTTCGAGGAGCGCGAAGCCGTGTTCCGGCGGCTGCGCGACGAGGCGCCGGTGAGCTGGCACCTGCCGATGGAGGGCGGGCTGATGCCCTCGGAGCAGGACGGCATCTGGGTGGTCACCCGCCACGAGGACATCGCCGAGGTCAGCCGGAACCCCGAGGTGTTCTGCTCGGGCAACGGCGTGCAGTTCGAGGACGTCCCCGAGGACCTGCTGGAGGCCTCGCACTCGTTCCTCGGCATGGACGACCCGCGGCACGTCACGCTGCGCCGCCTGGTCGCCTCGGCGTTCACCCCGCGCCAGGTCACGCTGATCGAGGAGCAGATCCGGGCGCAGGCCGCGGCGATCGTCGACGGGCTGCTCGAGGCCGGGGAGGGCGACTTCGTCGAGCTGGTCTCCCGGCGCCTGCCGATGTGGACCGTCTACGAGATGCTCGGCCTCGACGCGGAGAAGCAGGAGGAGGCCCGCCACCTGGCCGACCGGATGATCGGCTACAACGACGCCGAGGTGGTCGGCGACGACGAGCCGGGCGAGGTCGTCAACGAGTCTTTGGTGGGCCTGCTCACCATCGCGCTGGAGTTCGCCGAGCACCGCCGCGCCCACCCCGCCGACGACCTGATGACCAACCTGGTCGGCGCCGAGGTCGACGGCACCCGGCTGGGCGACGACGACATCGCCGCCTTCTTCGTGCTGCTCTCGGTGGCCGGCAACGACACCACCCGCAACACGATCAGCCTGTCCACCCGTGCCCTCCAGGAGCACCCCGAGCAGCGGGCCTGGCTGGCCGCCGACTACGACGCCCGGATCGGCACCGCCACCGAGGAGTTCATCCGCTGGGCCTCCCCGGTGATGACCTTCCGGCGGACCGCCACCCGCGACACCGTGCTGGGCGGCCAGCAGATCGCCGCGGGGGACTGGGTCGGGATGATGTACGCCTCCGGCAACCGCGACGAGCGGGTCTTCGTCCGCCCCGGCCAGCTCGACCTGGCCCGCACCCCCAACCGCCACCAGGGCTTCGGCGGCGGCGGTCCGCACTTCTGCATGGGCGCCTTCGTCGCCAAGCTGCAGCTCCGGGAGATCACCCGGCAGCTGCTGACCCGGGCGCCCGGGCTGGAGGTGGGGGAGCCGGAGTACCAGGTCGGCAACTTCGTCCGCGCCGTCAAGCGGATGCCGTGCCGTGTGTAGTGCCGTGTGTGATGCTCTCGATCGCGGTCGCCGGGTGACCCCAGCCCTGCTCGTCCGTTGTGCACCGAGAACCGACCCGCCGAGGAGCGCCCCATGAAGATCGTCGTCGACCAGAACAAGTGCGGCGGCCTGGCCCAGTGCGAGGCCATCAGCCACAAGTACTTCCGGGTGGAGAGCAACGGCCACCTCACGATCCTGCAGTCCGAGGTCGACGCCGAGGACCTCGACGACGTCGAGGACGCGGTGGCCTGCTGCCCGACGGGATCGCTCAGCCTGGAGGACTGACTGATACCGTTGTCAGATGGTCTTCGGTCCGGGCTCCCTGCTCTACGAGACGTACGGCGACCGCGCCGGCTTCCTGGTCGCCCCCGCCGTCGGGCTGATGCAGCTGATGGACCCCGACCTCGGGCGCGGCGTGGAGCAGCACTCGGCCTTCTACGAGGAGCCGCTGCAGCGGCTCTTCCGGTCGGTCCCGCAGATCCAGGGCATGGTCTTCGACGGCGAGCGGTCGGCCGCCCAGGCCCACCGGGTCCGTGACTTCCACCGCGACATCAAGGGCACCCACCCGGACGGGCGGCGCTACCACGCGCTCGACCCCGAGACCTTCTTCTGGGCGCACGCGACCTTCGTCGACACCCTCTACCGCGGCAGCGACCTGTTCTGGCGCACCCCGCTGACACCCGCCCAGAAGGCCCGGGTCTACGACGAGGGCGTGCAGTGGTGGCGCCAGTACGGGCTGTCGATGCGGGTCGTGCCGCCGACGTACGACGACTTCCGGGCCTACTGGGACCACCGGGTCGAGCACGTCCTGCAGGCGACCCCGGCCGCCCTCGGCCTGGTCGACTTCCTGCACAGCCCGGCCTCGATGCGGCAGCCGTGGGTGCCCGCGCCACTGTGGCGGGCGGTCACCCCGCTGGTGTCGATCCCGGCCCGCGACCTGGCGCTCGGGCCCCTGCCGGCGGTCCTGCGCGAGCGGCTCGGCTTCACCTGGACCCCGCTGCAGCAGGCGGGCTTCGACGCCTTCCGACGCGCCTTCGCGCACACCTGGCCGCTGGTGCCCGAGCGGGTCCGGCTGATGCCGCGCGCCCGGGCGGCGTACCGGCAGCGCGGACGGCTCGGACTCGATGCGGCCCTGGAGCGTCTGGCGGCCTAGAATCCGCCGGTGACCGCCGACCCGACGACCGCCCCCGTGACGCTCGACGGGATCGACCCCGACGACCTCGCGACCACCCTGCGCGTGCTCGGCCGGCTCCACGGGCTGCCGGCGGACCGCCCGGACCTGGTCACCGTGAAGCGGGCCGCCTCGCACCTCTACAAGGCCCTCAAGCAGACCCGGCGGCTGCGCAAGCGGGAGGCCGAGGCCGCCGCCGACCGCGCGGTCCTCCAGGCCACCGCGACCGGCTCCCCGGTGCGGATCGACGACGAGACCCAGGGGATCCCGCTGGTCTCGACGGCCCGCGGCGCCTATGCCGGGGAGCTGCTGAAGGCGCGCGGCTGCTACATCTGCAAGGCCGACTACACGCTGGTCGACGCCTTCTACCACTGGCTCTGCCCCGACTGTGCCGCGCGCTCGCACCTCAAGCGCGACCAGCGCACGGACCTGACCGGCCGCCGCGCACTGCTCACCGGCGGTCGGGCCAAGATCGGCATGTACATCGCGCTGCGGCTGCTGCGCGACGGCGCCCACACCACCATCACGACCCGCTTCCCCAAGGACGCGGTCCGTCGGTTCAGCGCCATGCCCGACAGCGCCGAGTGGATCGACCGGCTGACCATCGTCGGCATCGACCTGCGCGACCCCACCCAGGTGGTCGCCCTGGCCGACGACGTCGCCGCGGCCGGCCCGCTCGACATCCTGGTCAACAACGCGTGCCAGACGGTGCGCCGCAGCCCCGGCGCCTACAGCCAGCTGGTCGCTCTGGAGTCGGCACCGCTGCCCCAGGGGGTGCGGCTGCCGGAGATGCTCACCTTCGACCGGATCAGCGAGGCGCACCCGGCGGCGATCGCCGGCACGCTCCGCGCGCACGCGGTGGCCCACCACGAGGGCGAGTCGGTCGAGCACGCGATCGCCGCGCAGACCGCGGCCACCATGACCGGGCTCGCGCTCCAGGCCGGCAACGCGAGCCTGGAGGCCCACCTGGCCGGGACGGCCGTCGACGCGGGCGGGCTGCTGCCCGACCTGCAGACGAACAACTCCTGGACGCAGAAGGTCCAGGACGTCGACCCGCTCGAGCTGCTCGAGGTGCAGCTGTGCAACGCCACGGCGCCCTTCCTGCTGATCTCCCGGCTGCGCCCCGCGATGCAGGCCTCGCCCGCGCGGCGCAAGTACGTCGTGAACGTCTCGGCGATGGAGGGACAGTTCTCCCGGCGCTACAAGGGCCCGGGCCACCCGCACACCAACATGGCCAAGGCGGCGCTGAACATGCTCACCCGGACCAGCGCGGGGGAGATGTTCGAGACCGACCGGATCCTGATGACCGCCGTGGACACCGGGTGGATCACCGACGAGCGGCCGCACCAGGACAAGCTGCGGATCGCCGCCGAGGGCTGGCACGCCCCGCTCGACCTGGTCGACGGTGCGGCCCGGGTCTACGACCCGATCGTGCGCGGCGAGGCCGGCGAGGACCTGTACGGCTGCTTCGTGAAGGACTACGAGCCCAGCCCGTGGTGACCAGCCCCTGGTGAGTCACTCGCCGGGGATCGCGGCGAAGTCCGCGGCGCGTCCCTCGGCGAAGGCGGCCAGCGCCTCGAGGTTGGCCGGACCGCCCATCAGCTCGCGGAAGCACTGGTCCTCACGGGCGCGGGCTTCGGCGATGCCGGCGCGCAGCGGCTCGGTCATGGTGCGCTTGACGGCCCGCAGGCTGGAGATCGGCTTGGCGGCGAGCATCTCGGCGTGCCTCCGTGCGGTGGGGAGGAGGTCCTCGGGGGCGCACACCTTCCAGACCAGGCCCATCGCGGCGGCCTCGTCGGCGCCGACCCACTCCGAGGACATCAGCAGCCAGGAGGCGTTCTGCCGGCCGACCAGCAGCGGCAGGAGGTAGCTCGATGCGGCCTCGGGGGCCACCGCGAGGCTGGTGAAGGGGCACTTGAAGCGGGCCTCGGTCGAGGCCAGCACCAGGTCGCCGAAGCCCACGATCGTGGTGCCGATCCCGAGCCCGAGCCCGTTGACGGCGATCACGAGCGGCTTGGGGAAGGCGGCGAGCGCGTCCAGGAGCCCCGGGAAGCCGTGCCGCCCCGGCACGAACGACGGGTCGCCCACCCGGGCGGCCATCTCGACCAGGTCGGTGCCCGCGCTGAACGCGCGGCCGGTGCCGGTGAGGAGCACCACGGCGACGGCCGGGTCGTCGGCCGCGTCGTTCAGTGCATCGGCCGTCGCGTCGTACAGCGCCTCGTTGAAGGCGTTGAGCGCCTCGGGCCGGTCGAGGGTCAGGGTGCGGACGCGGGCCTCGTCCTCGGTGCGGAGCATGGGCGGCAGCGTAACCACCCCGAGGGCCACGCGTTAGTGCGGCATGACCGAAAAGTCCAGGTTTGGCCGCCGGCCGGCGAGCCTCCGTCGCAGCCTCGTCGGGTCGCTCGCCGTCCCGGTCGCGCTGGTCGGCGGCATCGCGGTCGGGCAGGGGGTCGCCTGGGCAACCGGGGCCGACACGGTCACCGCCGTGCAGGCCCGCGAGCAGGCCGCCGGCGAGGCGGTCGCGGCGAGCCGGGTCGCCCGGCTGGTCGAGTCGCACGACTGCTGGTCGGGTCCCTCGCCGTACGGCGACACCGTCATCCCGGGCCACGCCGTGGTCACCCGCCCCGGCGGGAGCGCCCGCTACGTCTCCTCGAAGGTCGGCTTCGCGATCTGGCTCGACGGCGCCCCCGGCACGCTGCACGCCTTCTGCCGCTGACCCCACCCCGATCACTGCGTGACCCGGACGGACCTGAACCGTTGTCAGGTGCAACTGTCGTCCGTCCCCGAGGTGTCCCGTGGCCGTCAAGCTCCTCCCCGCCGTCGCGGCCGTCTCAGCCGCAGCCGCCCTCGCCCTCGGCGGGACCGTCGCGGCGACCACCCCGGCCACCGCCGCGCCGGCGTACACCACCCGCACGCTCCACTTCCGGGTGCTGGTCGGCCCGGGACGCACCCAGACCTGCGACATCGTTGGCGACCTCTACACGCCCACCGCGGCCACCCGGTCGGCCCGGGTGCCGGCGATCCTGACCACCAACGGGTTCGGCGGCTCCAAGGACGACCAGGCGCCGCTGGCCGCGCTGATGGCCGGTCGGGGCTACGTGGTGCTCTCCTACAGCGGTCTCGGCTTCGGCGGGTCGGACTGCCTGATCACCCTCGACGACCCCGACTACGACGGCCAGGCCGCCCAGCAGCTGGTCAGCTACCTCGGCGGCGCGAGCGGCATCGCGTTCACCGACGACGCCCACACCATCCCGGCGCCAGCCCTGACGGTGGTCAAGCGGGACGGCCCCGGCGACCCGCGGGTCGGCATGGTGGGCGGCTCGTACGGCGGCGGCGTGCAGTTCGCCGCGGCCTCGCTGGACCCGCGGCTGGACACGATCGTCCCGCTGATCACCTGGAACGACCTGAGCTACTCCCTCGACCCCAACGGCACCGACCAGCTCACCGCCTCCGGGGTGTCCACGGCAACGCCGGGCGCGGTCAAGCTGGCGTGGGGAGCGGGCTTCTCCGCGCTCGGGGTCGTCGACGGCGTCCAGAACGCGCCGACCGACCCGGGCCGGCTGGCGGGCTGCCCCAACTTCGCGGCGTTCGTCTGCCCGGCCCTGGTGCTCGGCGGCAGCACCGGGTTCTTCCAGCCCGACACGGTCGCCGCGCTGCGCCACGCCTCGGTCGCGTCGTACGTCTCGCGGGTGCGGGTCCCCGTCCTGCTCGGCCAGGGTCAGAAGGACACCCTGTTCAACCTCAACGAGGCGGTGGCCACCTACCGGGCCCTGCGCGCCCAGGGCACCGAGGTCCGGATGATCTGGCACTCGTGGGGCCACTCCGGCGGGCCGGCCGCCGGCGACATCGACCTCAAGGCGCCGAACCCGGCCACCCAGTACGAGACCGGCCGGATCGTGGACTGGTTCGACCACTACCTCAAGGGCTCGTCGGTGAGCACCGGCCCGCGCTTCGCCTACTTCCGCGACTGGGTGCCCTACACCGGCAACGCCGCCCCGGCGTACGCCTCGTCCACCGCGTTCCCGGTCGGCACCGCGCGGACCTGGACGCTCGGCGCCGGCGGCACGCTGACCGCGGGCGCCACCGCCGCCGGCGACAGCCAGTCCTTCGTGACGCCGGCCGCCGGCGCCCCCAGCAGCCTGAGCACCGTCGACGTCCTCGGCAGCTACACCGGCGAGACCACCCCGGCCGACGCGCCGGGCACCAGCGCCTCGTGGACGACCGCCGCGCTGGGCAGCCGCCTCGACGTGGTCGGCTCCCCGCAGGTGCGTCTCGCGGTGCAGGCGCCGAGCGCGGCGCTGAGCCAGCTGGGCGGACCCGCCGGACAGCTGGTGCTGTTCGTGCGGGTGCTCGACGTCGCCCCGGACGGCAGCGCCACGCTGGTCCACAACCTCGAGGCCCCGGTCCGGGTGCCCGACGTGACGAGGCCCTTCACGGTCACCCTGCCCGGGATCGTGCACCGCTTCGCCGCCGGGCACCGGGTCCGGCTCGTGGTGGCCGGCGGCTCGCCGAACTACCGCGGCGGCCTGGTCGCCACCCCCGTGACGGTCGCCTCCGGCGCGGGCCAGACCCTCACCCTCCCGGTCGTCGGCTGAGCCTGCCGCTCACTCCCACCACGGGTAGAACGGCGGCATCGCCGACGCGCGGCCGGTGTAGGACGGGTCGCGCTTCTCGAGGAAGGCGGCGATGCCCTCCTTGCCGTCCTCGAGGCTGGTCCAGAAGACCCCGAGTGAGTCGATGCGGTGCGCCTCGATCGGGTGCGGCTGCGCGCTGTTGCGGTACATCATCTGCCGGGCCAGGGCGGTCGCCACCGGAGAGCGGTTCTCGGTGAACTTCCGGGCGAGCGCGTACGCCGCCGGGAGCAGGTCCTCGGGGGCGTGCACCGAGCGCACCAGGCCGGCCTCCAGGGCGTCGGCACCGGAGAGGATGTCGGCGGAGTAGACGAGCTCGAGCGCCCGGCTCATCCCGACGATGCGCGGCAGGAACCAGGTCGAGCAGGCCTCGGGGACGATGCCGATCTTGCCGAAGACGAAGCCGATCCGGGCCTTCTCCGAGGCCAGCCGCACGTCCATGGCCAGGGTCATCGTGGCGCCGATGCCGACCGCGGGGCCGTTGATCGCGGCGATCACCGGCTTGGTGCAGTCGAAGATCGCCAGTGTGACCCGGCCGCCGGTGTCGCGGACGCCGTCGTGGATGACGGGGTCGGGCAGCCGGTCGTCGGCGAGGTCGGCCACCCCGGGGGACTGGGTCTCGTCCAGCCCGAAGACGTTGCCCGCCACCGAGAGGTCCATCCCCGCGCAGAAGGCGCGCCCGCTGCCGGTCACCACGATGGCGGCCACGTCGTCGTCGCCCGACGCGCGCCGGAAGGCGTCCTCGAGCTCGTCGGCCATCTGGACGGTGAACGCGTTGAGGGCGTCCGGCCGGTCCAGGGTCAGGGTCAGGATGCGGTCCTCGACGACGTAGGTCAGCGTCTCGTAGCTCATGGGTCTCCCGGGGTCGGTGGGGTGAGGGCGGGTCCGCTCAGCGGGCCAGGCCGGTGGGCTGGCACAGGTCCTTGCCGATCTGGTCGGTCTGGTCGCTCGCGATCAGGTCGAACAGCCTGTTGGCGCGCTCGGTGTCCCAGTGCACGGCGAGGTCGGCGATCGGCACGCCGCAGGTCAGGCCCTTGGTGCCGTTGACGCGGGTCATCGCGTAGGCGAACTTGGCTGCCGACAGCGGACCGGTCTCCTTGTCGACGCGGACGGTGTCCGCTCCCGCGGTCACCACCTTCCAGTACCGGAACGGGTTGAGCACCGTCGCGGGGCTGACCACCTTGTCGCCGATCGCCGAGACCACCTCGCGCTGGTGCTGGGCCCGCGCGATGTCGCCGAGGGCGAACGCGTGCCGGGAGCGCGCGTAGCCCAGCGCGACCTTCCCGTCGACCTCCTGGCAGCCCTTGCGGATGTTGAGGTGCGCCAGCGGGTCCTTGATGTTCTGCTTCGGGCAGATCGTGATGCCGCCGACCGCGTCGACGAGGTCGACGAAGCCGGTGAACCCGATCTCGACGTAGTCGTCGACGCGGATGCCGGTGGAGCCCTCGATCGTCCGGGTCAGCAGCCGCGGGCCGCCGTAGGCGAAGGCGGCGTTGATCTTGGTGACCCCGTGCCCGGGCACCTCCACGAGGGAGTCGCGCGGGATCGACATCAGCACGTTGGGCCCGCTGCCGGTGTGCAGCAGCATGATCGTGTCGGTGCGCCGCCCGGCGAGACCGGCGCGGGCGTCGGAGCCCACCACCAGGTACGTCGTGCCGGGCTGCTCGGCGGGCCGCTTGCCCGACGGCGTCGCGTTCACGCGGCTGACCGAGCTCCAGGCGTAGAGCGGGACGGCGACCAGGAAGACCAGGTAGGCCACGACGAGCCACAGCAGCCAGCGTGCCCGGAACCGGGGACGGCGTCGCCCGGTGGTCGCCGGCGCCGGCATGGGCGGTCGCGGGCCCTGCGGCGGGCGGCCGGGACCGCCCGGCGGCGGCTGGGCCGGCCGGCCGGGCTGGTAGCCGGAGGGCTGGTGGGGGCGGTTCGGCGGGGTGGGGCGGGGCAGGACGCGGGTCGGCTCGGGCTCGCCCGGGCGCGCCGGAGGGGCGTCGTACGCGTCGAAGGAGGACCCGACGCCCTTCTCCTCGGTGGAGTAGAGCCAGTCGTAGTGCTCCTCGTCGGGTCGACGCGTGCCGCCGTTCCCGTCGGACGTGCCACCAGCCATGCCGACGACGGTACCGCCCGACCGTCGACCCGACCGCGCCCACGGCACGTGAGTCGCCCCACCCGGGCTCAGCACCGTCGGCGGGGCGATCCCCTCCGGCCGCACCGGCGCGGCGTGACGGAGGAGGCGGATGGGACTGGTGATACTTGGCGGCATGTCGCCCGTCACTTCCCCCGGGTCACGCACCACCCTGCCGAGCGAGACCGTGGTCCGGGAGCGGACCGAGGACGTCCAGGCCGCCCGGGTGCGGTTCCGTCGTGCCCTCACCCTCCTGCTGATGACCCTGGTGCTGCCGGGGTCGGCGCAGCTGGTCGCCGGGCGCAAGGAGGTCGGCCGGATCGCGATCCGCGTCTGGCTCTCCTGCCTCGGCTTCGTCGCCTTCGTCGCGGCGGTCGGCTACCTCTGGCACGGGTTCGCGTTCTGGCTGGGGTCCAACACCTTCTTCCTGCTGCTGCTCCGGCTCGGCCTGGCGGCGCTGGCGGTCGGCTGGGCCTTCCTGCTCGTCGACGCCTGGCGGCTCGGCCGGCCCCTGGAGCTCCAGCAGCGCCAGCGCCTGGTCATGGTCGGCCTCAACGGGCTGCTCTGCTTCGCGGTCGCCGGCTCGCTGCTGTTCGCCTCCCACCTGGTCAGCGTGCAGCGCGGCTTCATCATCGCCATGTTCGGCGACGGCACGAAGAGCACCGCGACCGACGGGCGCTACAACGTGCTCCTGGTCGGCGGCGACTCCGGCGCCGGCCGCTGGGGTCTGCGGACCGACAGCATGACGGTGGCCTCCATCGACGAGAAGACCGGCCGCACGATCCTCTTCGGCCTCCCGCGCAACATGACGAGGTTCCCGTTCCCCGAGGGCTCGGTGATGGCCGGCCAGTTCCCGCACGGCTACGACTGCGCGACGTGCGAGCTCAACAGCCTGGCGACCTGGGCCGGCGACCACCGCTCGCTCTTCGACGGGGTCGCCCAGCCGGGCATGGACGCCACCATCCAGGGCGTCGAGGGCATCACCGGGCTCAAGATCAACTACTACGCGATGGTCAACCTGCAGGGCTTCCGCAGCCTGGTCGCCGCGATGGGCGGGCTCACCCTCAACGTGCGCGACGACATCCCGATCGGCGGCGGCGCCCAGGGGCAGATCGGCACCATCCCGAAGGGCGTGCGCAAGCTCAACGGCTACGAGGTCCTCTGGTTCGCCCGGTCCCGGATGGCGGCCGACGACTACTCGCGGATGGCTCGCCAGAAGTGCGTGATGAACGCGATGCTCCAGCAGCTCAGCCCGCAGAAGGTGATCACCAACTTCGAGGGGATCGCGAAGGCGGGGGAGAACCTGCTGGAGACCAACCTGCCCGCCTCCGAGCTCGGCACCTTCGCCGAGCTCGCCCTCAAGGCCCGCTCGCAGAAGGTCGCCAGCGTCTCCTTCGTGCCCCCCGCGATCAACACCGGTCACCCCGACATCGACAAGATCCGCTCGATGATCTCCACCGCGATCGACCGGTCGGAGGGCAAGAAGGCCACCGCCAAGGGCGGCAAGGGCTTCTCCGCCCGCCACCAGGGCGTGAGCACCGGCGGCTCCATCGGCAGCATGTCCAACGGGTACGCCGCCAACCAGGCGCAGAACCTCTCCCAGGCCTGCTGACCGCGGACGATGGCCTAGGGTTCCCTCTCGTGGATCCCCGGGTCGTCGCCGTCGTCGTCACCTGGAACCGCGCTGCCCTGCTCGAGCGGATCCTGCGCGCCATCGACGCCGGCACCCGCCGCCCCGACGTCGTGGTGGTCGTCGACAACGCGTCCACCGACGGCACCCCGGGCCTGCTGGCCCAGCTGGGCGAGGAGCTCGCCACCCCGCTGGTGGTGGAGCGGCTCGCGCGCAACACCGGGGGTGCGGGCGGGTTCCACGCCGGCATCGCACGCGGCCAACACCTCGACGCCGACCTGCTCTGGCTGATGGACGACGACGGGCTGCCGCCGGCGGACTGCCTCGCCTCGCTGCTCCCGTACGTCGACCGCTACGACTTCCTCAGCCCTGCCGTGGTCGCCGAGGACCGGCCCGACCGGCTCTGCTTCCCGATCCGCCTGCCCGGTCGCGCGGCCGTGGTCCACGACCTCGCCGACGTCGAGGCGGCCGCCGTCGACGGCGTGCTCGAGGGCGTGGTGATCCCGTTCAACGGGGTGCTGGTCACCCGCGACCTGGTGGAGCGGATCGGGCTGCCCCGCGAGGAGTTCTTCATCTGGGGCGACGACGTGGAGTACCTGTGGCGCGCCAAGCGGGCCGGTGCCCGGGTCGCCACGGTGGTCGGCAGCCACTACGCCCACCCCGCGACCGACGACCTCGGCACCCCGATGATGTTCGGCCGGACGACGTACAACCACTCGCCCAGCGACCTCAAGCACTACTGCATGGTGCGCAACAACGTCACCAACCTGCGTGAGTACGTCGGGCTGCTCGGCGTGCTGGCCTTCCTGGTCAAGACCGTCTGGTTCTACCTGTTCACCCGGCCCCGGCCGGCCCGGCTGGCGCTCAGCGCGCAGGCACTGGCCGCCGCGGTGCGGGGCGACTTCACCGGTCACGAGAGGTTCCTGCGGTGACGCGCGAGTCCGTGGCGGTCGTGGTGGTGACCTACAACCGGGCCGGCCTGCTCGCCGGCTGCCTGGACGGGCTGGCCCGGCTGGAGCGGCGCCCCGACGAGGTCGTCGTGGTCGACAACGCCAGCACAGACGACACCGCGGAGGTGCTGACCGCGCGGGTCGCCCGCGGCGACCTGCCGCTGCGGGTGGTCACGATGCCGAGCAACACCGGCGGCGCCGGCGGCTTCCACGCCGGCGTGTCGGCGGCGTACGAGGCGGGTCACGACCGGATCTGGCTGATGGACGACGACGTGGTGCCGGCGCCGGACTGCCTGACCGTGCTGCTGGCCCACCCCGGCCCCGCGCTGATGGCGGTCCGCGAGGACACCGCCGGCCGGCTCTGCGAGAAGGCGGCCACCCACTTCGACCTGACCCACCCGTGGGCGGTCCGGCCCAAGCGGGAGTCGGTCGAGGAGCGCTACGGCACCCGGGCCGCCATGCCGGCCGAGGTCCCGATCGAGAACGTCGCCTTCGAGGGCTTCCTGGTGCACCGCCGCGTGGTCGAGGCGGTCGGCCTGCCCGACCCGGGCTTCTTCATCTTCTACGACGACGTGGACTTCGCGGTCCGCGCGCGGCGGGCGGGCTTCCCGATCGTGGCGCTGCGCGACGCCGTGCTGGTCCGCCAGCTCGACTTCGACCAGCAGCACGACATGCGGTCGTGGAAGGGCTACTACATGTACCGCAACCTGTTCGTGGTGCACCTGCGGTACGGCGAGAACGTCCTCGTGCGGCTCAAGCCCTACCTGATCACCCTGATGGTGCTGCTGCTCGCGCCGTTGCGCGGGGGACGGGCCGAGGCGTCCAACGTGCTCCGGGCGGTCCGTGACGCCCGTGATCTTGCTCGCACCACGCCTCCCGCGGCGCCGGGTTCCGGTCCCGCGCGCGGCTAGACTCGACCGGGTTGTCGAGCGCCGCCCACGACCCGTGGGTGCGCCGTGAGAGGAGTGCACGGAGTGAATGCAGATCTGGTCGTCGTCGGGTCGGGGTTCTTCGGCCTGACGATCGCCGAGAGGTGCGCCTCCGAGCTGGGCCTCAAGGTGCTCGTCCTCGAGCGACGGCACCACCTCGGCGGCAACGCCTACTCCGAACCCGAGCCCGAGACCGGGATCGAGGTGCACGTCTACGGCGCGCACCTCTTCCACACTAGCAACGAGAAGGTCTGGGAGTACGTCAACCGGTTCACCTCCTTCACCTCCTACCAGCACCGGGTCTTCGCGAAGTACCAGGGCCAGGTCTACTCCTTCCCGATGAACCTCGGGCTGATCAACCAGTTCTTCGGGAGGTCGCACACCCCCGACGAGGCCCGCGCGCTGATCGCCGAGCAGGCCGCGGAGATCGACACCGCCGCGGCCACCAACCTGGAGGAGAAGGCGATCTCGCTGATCGGCCGTCCCCTCTACGAGGCCTTCGTCAAGGGCTACACCGCCAAGCAGTGGCAGACCGACCCCACCGAGCTGAGCGCGGACATCATCACCCGGCTGCCGGTGCGCTACACCTTCGACAACCGCTACTTCAACGACACCTACGAGGGCCTGCCGGTCGACGGCTACACCGCCTGGCTGACCCGGATGGCGGACCACCCGAACATCGAGGTCCGGCTCGAGACCGACTTCCTGGAGCACCGCGACGAGTACCTCGGCAAGGTCCCGGTCGTCTACACCGGGCCGGTCGACGAGTACTTCGGCAACGCCGAGGGCCGGCTGTCCTGGCGCACCGTGGACCTGGAGGCCGAGGTCCTCGAGGTCGACGACTTCCAGGGCACCTCGGTGATGAACTACAACGACGCGGACGTGCCCTACACCCGCATCCACGAGTTCAAGCACTTCCACCCCGAGCGCACCACCCTGCCCGGCAAGACCGTGATCGTGCACGAGTACAGCCGGTTCGCGACCGAGGACGACGAGCCGTACTACCCGGTCAACACCGCCGAGGACCGCGAGAAGCTCCTGAAGTACCGCGAGCTGGCCAAGCAGGAGCCGATGGTGCTCTTCGGCGGCCGGCTGGGCACCTACAAGTACCTCGACATGCACATGGCGATCGGGTCGGCGCTGTCGATGTTCGAGAACAAGCTCAAGCCGCACTTCACCGGTGCCGCCCCCCTGGAGTCCGGAGGAGTCGACGCATGAGTGACACAGTGACGACGGTGACCAGGGTCCTGCAGCGGTTCGTGCTGCCGCTGGACCGCGACCTCGACGTGATGCCCCTCTACCTCGACCCCGAGGCGGCGGTGCTCGACGCCGACAAGTGGAGCATCGGCGGCCGGCAGGCGGCCAAGGACCTCAACCGGGCCGCGCTGCGCCAGTCGATCTCCTCGGGGTCGCGGATCCGCCCCGACGCGATCCTGGACCGGCACCGCGTGGTGATCGACGGCGGGGAGCGGCTCTCCTTCGGCACCTACTTCAACGGCTTCGCGGCCGGCTACTGGCGCCGGTGGACCGTCGTGACCGACGTCGACCTCGCCGTCACCGTGACCGGCTCCGACGCCACCGTGACGGTCTACCGCTCGATGGCCAACGGTCGCTCCCAGCGGGTGGAGACCCACACCACCGAGACCGACGACACCACGACGTTCCACTACCAGCTCCCGCTGACCCCGTTCACCGACGGCGGCTGGTACTGGTTCGACGTCAGCGCCGGCCACGGCCCGGTCACCGTCGAGGGCGCCACCTGGAGCGCCGAGGTCCCCGCCGACCGGGCCGAGCCCGGGTCGGTGACGGTCGGGATCACCACGATGAACCGCCCCGAGTTCTGCGCGGCGCTGCTGTCCCAGATCGGGCACGACGACGAGGTGAAGTCCCTCCTCGACGAGGTCCTCGTGATGGAGCAGGGCACCCAGAAGGTCGCCGACGACGCCGGCTTCCCGGCCGCGCAGGCCTCGCTGGAGGGCCGGCTGCGGGTCATCGAGCAGGGCAACATCGGCGGCTCGGGCGGCTTCGCCCGCGCCCAGTTCGAGACGCTGGCCGCCGGCCGGTCGACGTACGTGCTCTTCCTCGACGACGACATCGAGTGCGAGCCCGAGAGCATCCTGCGCGCGGTGACCTTCGGCGACCTGGCCCGCCGCCCCACGATCGTGGGCGGTCACATGTTCTCGATCTACTCCAAGTCGCGGCTGCACTCCTACGGCGAGATCATCAACCAGTACCGCTTCTGGTGGATGTCGCCCCCGACGGTCGAGACCGACTGGGACTTCGGCGCCCGCAACCTGCGCAGCGCGCGCTGGCTGCACCGCCGTGTCGACGTCGACTTCAACCCGTGGTTCATGTGCCTGATCCCGATGGAGGTCGTGCGCACCATCGGGCTGAGCCTGCCGCTGTTCATCAAGTGGGACGACTCGGAGTACGGCCTGCGGGCCAAGGAGCACGGCTACCCGACCGTCAGCCTCCCGGGCGCCGCGGTGTGGCACGTGCCGTGGACCGACAAGAACGACGCGCTGGACTGGCAGGCCTTCTTCCACCAGCGCAACCGGTTCGTCGCCGCGCTGCTGCACTCGCCGTTCGAGCACGGCGGCCGGATCGTGCGGGAGAGCTTCAACCACCAGGTCAAGCACCTGGTGGCGATGCAGTACTCCACCGCCGAGCTGCGGCACCAGGCGCTCGAGGACGTGCTGGCCGGCCCCGAGGGCCTCCACGGGGTGCTGAAGTCCCGGCTCGGCGAGATCCGCGAGCTGCGCAAGGGCTACTCCGACGCCCAGCTGAAGGCCGACCCCGACGCCTTCCCGGGCCCGCGCCGCAAGAAGCCGCAGAAGCGCGACGAGTCCTCCGAGGTGCCGGGTCGGCTCTCGGTGCTCTCCTCACAGGTGACCGGCGCCTTGCGCCAGTTCACCGGGGTCCGCCCGCTCTCCCGGGAGTACCCCGAGGCGTCGCTGCCGGCCATGGACGCGCAGTGGTTCCGGCTGGCCAAGCTCGACTCCGCGGTGGTGAGCATGCCCGACGGCACCTCGGCGGCGCTGTACCAGCGCGACCCCGAGCTGTTCCGCGAGATGCTCGCCAAGACGGTGGCGATCCACCAGCGGCTGCACCGCGAGTGGCCCGCCCTGTCGCGGCGCTACCGCGACGCGCTGGCCGACCTGACCTCGCCGGACGCCTGGGAGCAGACCTTCAAGAGCTCACTCGAGGACGACAAGTGACCGAGCACGTGGTCGACCCGGCGCGGGTCCCCGACGCGCCGCTGGTGGCGCCGTACCCGACCGGCGGTCTCGCCGAGGTCTTCCGGCGGCGCTACCTGCTCAAGCTGCTCGTGCAGAAGGAGATCCAGGCGCGCTACTCCGGCAGCGTGCTCGGTCTGCTCTGGTCCTACGTGCTGCCGCTGATCCGGTTCTCGATGTACTACTTCGTGATCGGCCTGGTCCTCGGGCTGCACAAGGACATCCCGAACTTCCCGATCCACATGTTCTCGGCGCTGGTCTTCGTGCACTTCTTCACCGAGACCTTCTCGGCCGGCACCCGGTCGGTGATCAAGAACAAGGCACTGGTCCGCAAGATGGCGATGCCCCGGGAGATGTTCCCGGTCTCCTCGGTCATCGTCTCGGCGTTCCACGGCCTCCCGCAGACGCTGATCCTGGTGGTCGCCCTCGTCTTCGTCGGATGGGAGTGGGACCCGGCGGCGATCGTCGCCTTCATCATCGGGTTCGCCATCATGGCGCTCTTCGGGACCGGGCTCGCGCTGATGTTCAGCGCCTTCAACGTCTTCTTCCGCGACTTCGCCCAGGTGGTCGCCACCCTGACCCTGTTCACCCACTGGCTCGTGCCGATGATCTACCCGTACTCGCGGGTGGCGAAGAGCTCGCTGGGCGACTCCCCGCTGCTGCAGCTCTACCTGGCCAACCCGCTCACCGAGGCGGTGCTGCTCATCCAGCGCGCGTTCTGGGTGCCGACCTGCCCGCAGGCGCGGGTCTGCACCGGTCCCTACGCGATGCCGCCCCACCTCTTCGAGCGGGGGCTGGTCATGGTCCTGGTCGGCCTCGTGTTCCTGTGGTTCAGCCAACGGACCTTCGCGCGCCTCGAGGGCCGCTTCGCGGAGATGTTCTGATGAGCGAGTCGATCGTGGCCCGCAACGTGTCCAAGAAGTTCACGCTGCGCTACCACCGGACCCTGAAGCAGATGGCCATCGCGGCCGCCAAGGGCCAGGACATCAGCGACTCGTTCCTCGCGGTGAACGACGTGTCCTTCACCGTCCAGCAGGGCGAGTCGGTCGGCCTGATGGGCCTCAACGGCTCGGGCAAGTCGACCCTGCTCAAGCTGATCAACGGGGTGATGAAGCCCGATCGCGGCGAGGTGCTCACCCGCGGCCGGATCGCAGGCCTGATCGCCACCGGGGCCGGCTTCCACCCGCAGCTCACCGGCCGCGACAACGTCTTCCTCAACGCCGCGATCCTCGGGATGACCGAGAAGGAGACCCACCGCAAGTTCGAGCAGATCGTCGAGTTCGCCGACATCGGTCGCTTCATCGACACCCCGGTCGGCACCTACTCCTCGGGCATGTTCTCGCGGCTCGGGTTCGCCGTCGCCGTCCACACCGACTCCGACATCTTCCTCATCGACGAGGTCCTGGCGGTGGGGGACAGGCCCTTCAAGCAGAAGTGCCTGGCCCGGATGGAGGAGATCAAGGCCGAGGGCCGGACGATGTTCTACGTCAGCCACTCCGCCCCCTCGGTGCGCCGGATGTGCGAGCGCGTCCTGGTCCTGGAGAAGGGCGTGCTCGGCTTCGACGGGCCGGCCGACGAGGGCATCCGCTACCTCAGGTACGACAACGAGCCCGAGGACCTGAGCGGCGAGGAGCCGGACGAGTCGGACGACACCGACGCCGAGCTGGGCGCGGACATCTGACGGCGCTTGCGCCATCTCGCAGGAGATCTTGCGGCGAAGTGCGAATTACAGCCGTGTAGTTCCCGCGAAAGCGTTGCAGAGCGGTGTTACTGGTGTGACATTTGTGGTCAGAGTGATCGCCGATGTCTGCTGGGAGCGCCCGATCCATGGAGAACCGAAGCCGTTTCGTGCTGCTGTGCCAGCAGGCCTTCGCCCTCGCGGTGGTGCTCGCCGTCGCGGTCTCCGCGGCCGGCGTGGTGGAGCTGCAGATCGTGCCGCCGACCGGTTCCCCGGTGGTGGCAGCGGCCGGACCGGACGGCGGGGAGGCCGCCCTGGTCTCCTCGGCACCGGTGAAGCCGACGGTGCGGACCGTCCGGCTGACCGGGGTCGACCCGCGCGGGCTGCGCGCCCTTCCCCAGTCTCGCACCGGAGGCGGCGACGCGGGCCGGTTCGGCGTACTCAGCGCCCCGGTCAAGGCCACCGGGTACGCCACCGTCGGGGTCACCTGGAAGCACGGCACCCGCATCCCCGCCCGCGACATCACCGTCTCGGTCCGCACCCAGGACCACGGGGTCTGGTCGGCCTGGCAGGAGATGGCCTACGACGGTGACCACGGACCCGACCCCGGCACGGCCGAGGCGCGTGCCGCCGCCCGCCCGGGCACCGACGCGGTCGTCGTCGGCGACGTGGACGACGTCCAGGTGCGCGCCGTCACCACCGGACGCCCCGTCCCCGAGGACCTCGCCCTGGCCGTCGTCGACCCGGGCGCCGACGTCGCGCCGACGTACGCCGACCCGGCGATCGACACCGCGGACCTGCCCTCGGCCCGGCTCGCCGCCGCGAACGCCCGCGCCACCGGCACCCCCGCCGTGGTGACCCCCAAGCCCAAGATCTTCTCCCGCGCCCAGTGGGGTGCCGACGAGAGCCTGCGCGACGCCTCCTCGCTGCACTACGGCGAGGTCCACGCGGGGTTCGTGCACCACACCGTGAACGCGAACGGCTACAGCAAGGCCGACGTGCCCTCGATCCTGCGCGGCATCTACGCCTACCACACCCAGTCCCGAGGCTGGAGCGACGTCGGCTACAACTACCTGATCGACCGCTTCGGCCGGATCTGGGAGGGCCGGTACGGCGGCGTCGACCGCCCCGTGGTGGGCGCCCACACCCTCGGCTACAACGACGACTCCTTCGCGGCCTCGGCGATCGGCAACTACGACATCACCAAGCCCTCCGACGCGATGGTCGACGCCTACGCCCGCCTCTTCGCCTGGAAGCTCTCGCTGCACGGGGTGAGCGCCGGCGACACCTCCCAGTTCGTGACCAAGAAGTACTTCCAGGCGATCAACGGCCACCGCGACGCCGGCCAGACGGCGTGTCCGGGCCGGTACCTCTACGCGCGCATCCCCGACATCCGCACGGCCGCCGCGGCCTACCAGGCCCCGTTCACCGAGCGGCAGCTCAACGCCGACGTCTCCGGCGCCGCCTGGCCCGACCTGGTGGTCCGGGACAAGGCCACCGACCACGTCCTGGTCGTGCGCACCGGCGGGCAGGTGGGCTGGCGCAAGGCCACCACCGCCGCCTCCGGATTCGGCGGTGACGACCTGGTCGTCACGCCGGGCGACCTCGACGGCGACGGCGTCGCCGACGTGCTCGCCCGGGACGCCTCCAGCGGCGAGACGTCCCTGCACCCGGGCACCGCCACCGGGAAGGTCGGGGCGGCCACCCGCACCTACGGCCGCTTCGCCGGCCTCGACCAGCTCACCGGGGTGGGCGACTTCGACGGCGACGGCAGCAACGACCTCGTCGGCCGGGAGCGGACCTCGCACGACCTGCTGCTCTACCGCGGCAACGGCCAGGGCGCCTTCGCCGACCCGGTCACGCTCGACCGGAGCTGGGACTACGACCTCACCACCGGCGTCGGCGACCTCGACGGCGACGGCAAGGTCGACCTGGTCGCACGCTCCGGACAGAGCCTGGTCCTGGTCCCCGGCACCGGTCGCGCCCTGCGCGCGCCCGTCGCGCTGCCCGGCTCGTGGGGCGGCTTCGACGTGCTCACCGGCCGGGGCGACGCCACCGGCGACGGCGTCGGCGACCTGGTCGCCCGGCGCGTCTCCGACGGCCTCGTCTTCGTCTACCCCGGCGACGGCCACGGCGGCCTCGGCGACCGGCTCGGCGGCTTCGCCGGCTTCGGCACCCTGCGGACCTTCGGGCTGGCCGGGCAGCTCACCGGCACCGGCGACCCCGACGTCGTCGGCCTGAACCCGCGCGGCCGGCTCCGCGTGCTCGCCCACAACGGCGGTCGCAACCTGGGCACCACGGTGGACTCGGGCCTGGTCCTTCCCGACACCAACCTGGTCGTCAACGTCGGTGACTGGAACGGTGACGGGCGTGGCGACATCATGACCCGCACCGCCTCCACCGGCGCGCTCTGGTTCCGCGCCGGCGCCGCCAGCACCACCTTCGCCGCCCCGGTCCGGGCCGGCACCGACTGGAGCAAGGTCACCAACATCGCCGCGGTCGGCGACGTCACCGGCGACGGCTTCCCCGACCTGATCGGCCAGCGCGACGGCGGCGCCTACCGGATCTACCCCAGCGACGGCGCCACCGGCTTCCGCGCCTCCTATGCCGCTCACGGTGCTATCGCGGCCGACCGCCAGGTCGGGGTGGGCCTCTTCGACGGCGACGGCGCCCCCGACGACGTGACCCGGTCCAAGGACGGCTCGCTGTGGCTGTGGCCCGGCAACGGCCCCGGTGGGCTGATGAGCGGGAAGAAGATCGGCACGGGCTACGCCGGCTACGACTGGTTCAAGGGTCTGGGCGACCTCGACGGCGACGGCCGGGCTGACGTGGTGGCCCGCGCGGGCGACACCCTCTGGCTGATCCCCGGGACGGCGTCCGGCTTCGGCCCCCGCCGTCTGATCGGCACCGGCTTCGCGCGCTACGACCTCGCCGGCTGAGCAACCAGCCCTACGCCCCCCTCGCGCCCTCCACCACGGTCGCGGTCGCCTGCTCGGAGGCGGCCCGGCGCTCCCAGGACCCCGCCGCGGCGTGGCGGACCCAGACGGTGCCCCCTCCGGCCGCCAACGGCCCGAGCAGGGTCGCGGTGCCCGCGCGGGTGCAGGGGTTCACGTCGGTGAGCAGCCGGGTGCCGGGGGCGCCGTACGGGCCGGAGCGAGCCTCCTCCACCAGCGCCTGCTGGTCCACGCTCGAGTCGTGGTCCTCCCAGGCCGGGTCGCCGGCGGTCGGGGCGTCGTACGGGTGGAAGGCGTCCGGCTGCCCCCACACCACGGCGCCGTAGTCGACCACCCCGTCGGGCAGCGGGTCGGCGAACCGGGCGCCCAGGGGCAGCAGCGAGAGCCCCACCACCGGGCCGCCGCGAGCGGCGTGGCGCTCCAGCCGAGCCGGACCGCTGACCACCAGGTCGTGGTCGGGCCCGGTGACCGCGCACGCGCCGACCGACCACAGCGCGCCGAGCCAGACCGGGCCCAGCCAGTGCGGGGGCAGGTCGAGCAGGACCCGGGCGCCGCGGCCGACGTCGAGCTCGTCCTGGAGCAGCCCGGCCGTCTTCGCGACCCAGTTCGCGTACGTCGTGACCGACAGCTCCACGCGCTCGCCGGTCAGGTCGTCGTAGAACGTGACCAGCGGGCGGCCGGCCGAGCCGCGGAGCTGCTCGGCGAGCAGGTCGGGGAAGCCGAGGGCGCGGGGAGTGGGCACCGGCCCACCTTAGGCGCCATGCGTCGTGCCGCTCTGAGAGGATCCCGGCATGCTGCGCACCCGGCCCGAGGCCGTCATCGTCGCCGGAGGCTTCGGCACCCGGATGCTCCCGCTCACCGAGCGCCGTCCCAAGCACCTCCTCGAGGTCGGCGGGGTCCCCTTCCTGGAGCACCAGATCACCAAGCTGGCCGCGGCCGGGGTCGGTCACGTCGTGCTGGCCACCTCCTACCGCGCCGACCTCTTCGAGCCCGTGCTCGGCGCGGGGGAGCGGTTCGGGGTGCGGCTCAGCTACGTGACCGAGGACGTGCCGCTCGGCACCGCCGGCGCCATCCGCAACGTCGCCGACGCGCTCGACCCCGATCCGGAGCACCCCGTGGTCATCCTCAACGGCGACGTGCTGTCGGGCCACGACCTGCAGGCCCAGCTCGACGACTTCGAGACCCCGCGCGACGGCGTCCCGGTCGACGTCTCCCTGCACCTGGTGGAGGTGGAGGACGCGCGCGCGTTCGGCTGCGTCCCGACCGACCAGGCGGGCCGGGTCACCGCCTTCGTCGAGAAGTCCGAGCACCCGGTCTCGCGCCAGGTCAACGCCGGCTGCTACGTCTTCCGCCGGCGGGTGGTCGACGCGATCCCGGCCGGCCGGGAGGTCTCGGTGGAGCGGGAGACCTTCCCCGGTCTCGTCGCCGGCGGGGCCCTGGTCGTCGGGTACGTCGAGTCGGCGTACTGGCGCGACGTCGGGAACCCCGACGCCCTGGTGGCGGCGAGCCGCGACGTGGTGACCGGGCTCGCCCCGAGCGCCGCGGTCGCGCCGGTGCGCACGGCCCGGGTCGACGGCGTGGTCGCCGACGGGTCGGTGGTGCTCGACGGTGCGGTGGTCGAGGCAGGGGCCGAGGTCCGCGGCTCGATCGTGATGGCCGGGGCGCGGGTCGGGGCCGGGGCGTCGGTCCTCGACTCCGTGATCGGCCCCGGCGCGCAGGTCGGTGCCGGTGCCCGGGTGACCGCCTCGGCGGTCGGGGACGGCGCCGTCGTGCCCGCCGGCGCCGTGCTCGAGCCGGGCACCCGCGTGGCCTGCGGCTAGGAGAGGGGCTGGAACAGCCGCTAGAAGAGGAGGCCGGAGATCCAGTCGGCGCCGCCGAGGAACGCGGCGAACCGGAGCGTCCGGCCGATGATCCCGGCGACCAGGAAGATGGTCAGGCTCATCCGCAGCTGGCCGGCCAGCACCGAGACGATCGCGAAGGGCGGGAAGCCGCTCGCGGCCGAGGCCAGCACGAGGGCCGAGGCGAAGACCGGCCGGTCGTGGGTGCGGGAGCGCCACAGCTCGAGCTTCTCCTGCGCCTTGGGCTTCTCGACCTTGCGGCGGACCCAGCCCCAGCGCAGCGCGTTCGCGCCGAGGTAGTACCAGACCAGCTTGCCGGCCATCTGTCCCACGCCGGCCACCGCGGCGAGCAGCCACACCGACCCGGACCCGGTCAGCGCACCCAGGCCGATCAGGTAGGCCTCGATGTTGATCAGCGGGACCAGCGCGGAGGCGAAGGCGACCCCGGCGAGGCTGAGGACCTCACCCACGGGGTGGCTCGGCCCGGGGCCGGGGGCGGCAGACCAGGGTCAGGTCGTCGGACTCGTCCTCGGCGACGTACCAGCCGTGCGCGACCGCCACGGCGCTGACGCTCAGCTCCAGGGCGCCGACCAGCCGGTCGTGCTGGTCCCCGGGCAGGCCGACCACCAGGTGGTCCTCGACGCCGCGGACGTCGGCCAGCCCCTGCAGTCCGTGCAGCAGCACCAGGCCGAGCGCGTCGCGCGGCGCCGCGGCGCCGAACCCGCGGGCGGCGTCGAGCCCGGTGCCGGGGAGCAGCGCGACCAGCACCGCCTCCCGGGCGCCCAGGCCGAACATGTCGCCCTCTTCGGCGCGGACCAGGCGGGCGGCGCCGGGGCCGTCCTCGCCGGCTGGGAGGACCAGGTCGGCCAGCCCGCGGACCAGGGCGACCGGCCGGCCGGCGAGCTTGCCCTTGGCCAGGTCGCCGGCCGCGGCCACCTCGTCGGCCAGGGCCGGGGCGGTGACCGCGAGCTCGTTGCCGTACGCGTCGGTCCGCCCGGCGTGGTCGTCGAGGACGACCAGCCCGGCGGCGCCGATGGCGATGTCGGTCTGGCCGTCGCGCCAGGCCCGGCCGCTGGTGTCGCTCACCACGACGGCCACGTTGCGCCCGGTCGTCTCGCGCAGCGCGGCCCGCAGCCGGCGCGCGGAGCCGTCGGGGTCCAGCGGCAGCAGGACCAGCGTGCCGACCTCGGTGTTGGAGGCGTCGATGCCGGCGCCCGCCATCACCAGCCCGTGCCGGGTGCGCACGATCGAGGTCGGGCCGCGTCGGGCGACCAGGCGGTCGCTCTCCCAGCCCAGGGCCTCCTCCTTGGTGGCGCGGACCTGCCGCCCCTCGGCCTTGCTGACCACCTTGCTGGTCACCACCAGCACGTCGCCGTCGGCGAGGTCGGTCGCGGTCGCGACCAGCGCCGCGAGGTCGTCGCCGGCGACGACCTCGCCGATGCCGGTCAGCGCGGTGACCGAGTAGGTGCGGCTCGCGTCGCTCAAGAGGCGACCAGGTCCAGCGCCGCGCGGGCCATCGTGGCGGTGGCGTCGTGGTCGGTCATCAGCAGCGGGACGGCGGCGCAGCGCAGGCCCGCGTCCGTGACCCGCTCGACCAGGGCTGCGTCGGCGGTGTCGACCAGCCAGCCGTCCAGCACCCCGCCGGTGCTGCGGGCGCCGTAGTGCTCCGCGACGCCGGCCGCGCTGACCTCGACGCCGATGGAGGTCAGCAGCTGCTCGGCCATCCCGCGGACGTGGCGTCCGGCGACGATGGGGGAGAGCCCGACCACCGGGGCCGACGTGGCCGCGAGCGCCTCGCGGACCCCGGGCACGCCGAGGATGGTGCCCACCGACACGACCGGGTTCGACGGCGGCACGAGCACCACGTCGGCGTCCCGGATGGCCTCCACCACGCCGGGGGCCGGGGTCGCCCGGTCCAGGCCGACGGGGACCACGGCCCGGGCCGGGACGGACGCCCGGAGCCGGATCCAGTACTCCTGGAAGTGGATCGCACGCTGGCCCGAGGGTGCGTCGGGGTCGTCGACCACGACGTGGGTCTCGACCCGGTCGTCGCTCATCGGCAGCAGCGTCACACCGGGCTGCCAGCGCCGGCACAGCGCCTCGGTCACCGCCGAGAGCGGGTAGCCGGCCTCGAGCATCTGGGTGCGTACGAGGTGGGTGGCGAGGTCCTTGTCGCCGAGCCCGAACCAGGTCGGCTCCACGCCGTACGCCGCGAGCTCGTCCTTGGCCTGCCAGGTCTCCTGGGTGCGTCCCCAGCCGCGCTCGGGGTCGATGCCGCCGCCGAGGGTGTACATCATCGTGTCGAGGTCGGGGCAGACCTTGAGCCCGTGCACCCACAGGTCGTCGGCGGTGTTCGCGACCACCGTGACCTCCACCGGGGCCCCGGCGGAGGGCGCCGCGGCCGCCTCCCGCTCCACCAGCCGGAGCAGTCCCTGGACGAAGCGGGCGCCTCCGACACCGCCGGACAGCACGGTGTAGCGGGTGGGCTCGGTGGTCATGGGGTCCCTATCTGGTCAAAGCGGTCAGGGTCAAGTGGGCGGCGTATATCAGATCCGGGCTTGACTTTCCGGTAGTGACAAGCGTGTAATTCCACTCAGTGTCATTCGTATCTCCGAACCCGGATTTCCCCCCGATTGCATCGCGATCCGGTTCGGTCGGGAGCGTCGACATCGAGGATAGAACCACTCAGTTTGATGGGGATCCGTCAGGGTCTCATGGGTCGAAAGGGCGAGGACAATGCGTGAACTGTTCGTGCTCGAGGGAGAGGCCGAAGAACTGGGTTGGCAGGAGCGCGCGCTGTGCGCTCAGACCGACCCGGAGGCGTTCTTCCCCGAGAAGGGTGGATCCACCCGTGAGGCCAAGCGTGTCTGCCTCACCTGTGATGTGCGGGGCGACTGCCTCGAGTACGCGCTCGACAACGACGAGCGCTTCGGGATCTGGGGCGGCATGTCGGAGCGAGAGCGCCGGAAGCTGAAGAAGCGCGCGGTCTGACCGCCGCTCGACCAGCCCGGACCCACCCGTAGGGTGGGTCGCCGTGACGGGAACGGTGACGGCGCTGCTGGTGAGCCACGACGGCACCCGATGGTTGCCGACGGTGCTCCGGGAGCTGGCAGCGCAGTCCCGTCGCCCCGACCACGTGGTCGCCCTGGACACCGGGTCGACCGACACCAGCCGGGACCTGCTGAACGCCGCGGAGGTCGTCGACGAGGTCGTCGACCTCGGTCCCGCGTCGTACCCCGAGGCCGTCCGCCGTGGCCTGGCCCACATCGCCGACCGCGGCTGGGACAGCGAGTGGGTGTGGCTGCTCCACGACGACGCCGCGCCCGCCGCGGACGCGCTGGCCCGCCTCCTCGAGGCCGCCGAGGCGAACCCGGGAGCCGACGTCCTCGGACCCAAGCTGCGCGAGTGGCCCTCGCTGCGGCGCCTGCTGGAGATCGGGGTCACCGTCACCGGCACCGGCAGCCGGGAGACCGGCCTGGAGCGCGGCGAGTACGACCAGGGCCAGCACGACCGTCCCGCGCGGGTGCTCGCCGTCAACACGGCCGGGATGCTGGTCCGCCGCGCCACCCTCGAGCGGCTCGGCCTCGACCCGCGGCTGCCGCTGGTCCACACCGACCTCGACTTCGGCTGGCGCGCCGCCCGTGCCGGGGCGGAGGTCCGCACCGTCCCCGACGCGGTCGTCTTCCACGCCGAGGCCACCGGCAACGGCCGGCGCACCCCCGTCCGGTCGGTCGCGGGCCGTCAGCGTCGTCTGCGCGCCGCCGCCCTCTACCTCGTCCTGGTCAACTGCGCTGCCGCGGCGCTGCCGCTGGTCTCGCTCCGCCTGCTGCTGGGCACCGTGCTGCGCGCGCTGGGCTACCTGCTGGTGCGCTCCCCGGCTCAGGCCGGCGGCGAGCTCGCCGGGCTCGCGGAGGTCTACCTGCGTCCGTGGCGGGTGCTCGCGGGGCGGCGCGCGCGACGGGCGAGCGCGACGGTGTCGTCGCGCAGCGTCCGGCCCCTGCTCGCCTCGGCGTGGACGCCGTACCGGCACGGCATCGACGAGCTGGCCGAGACCGCCGCCGCGGTGGTGGCCGAGGTGGGCAGCCGCAGCGCCCAGCGCCGCCAGGGCCAGCAGGACTCCTCGCTGCTGCGGCGGCTCGCCCTCTCGCCGGGCACGGCGGTGGTGGCCGTCCTGGTCCTCGCCGCGGTGGTCGCGGCCCGCGGTGCGCTCGGCGGCGGCCCGCTGCACGGGGCCGCCCTGCTCCCGGCGCCCGACGGGGTCGGGCACTGGTGGGACACCTATCTCTCCGGCCGCCACGACCTCGGGGTGGGCTCGACCACGACGGCCCCGGCGTACCTGCTGCCGCTGGCCCTGGCCGCCACCGTCCTGCTCGGCGCCACCGGGCTGCTGGTCTCGCTGCTCGTGCTCGGCGCGGTCCCCCTCGCCGCCGCGGGGGCGTACCGCGCCCTGCGCCGGCTGGCGGCCGACCGGCCCGCGGCGGCCTGGGGCGCCGCGACGTACGGGCTGCTCGTCGCGACCGGCGGGGCCTGGGCGCAGGGCCGGCTGGGGACCCTCGTCGCGGGCGTCCTGCTGCCCTGGCTGGTCGTGTCGGCCGCCGGGCTGCTCGGGGCGACCCCCGAGGCCGCCGAGCGGCGGCGGAGGTCGGCCTGGCGCACGGCCGTGTGGCTCGCCCTGGTGCTCGCCTTCGCCCCGGTCCTGGTGCTGCCCGCCCTCGTCGTGACCGTCGTCGCCGCCGTCCTGGTGGTCCGCGGCCGGCTGGGCCGCGCCGCCCTGCTGCCGCTCCCGGTCGCCGCCGTGCTGCTCGCCCCCTGGTCGCTGCTGGTGTGGTCGGACCGCGGCCCCGGTGCCCTGCTGCTGGAGGCGGGACTGCCCGCCCCCGCCCTGGTCGGTCCGGTGGGTCCGCTGGACCTGCTCGCGGGCCGCGCGGGCGACGTCGGTGCCGCGCCCGTCTGGGTCGGGCTGGTCCTGGTCGTGGTCGGCGTGCTCGCGCTGCTGCGCCGGACCTCGCGACCCCGGGTCCTGGCGGCCTGGCTGACGGCGCTGGTCGCCTGGGTCCCCGCGGCCGCCCTGTCCGGTGCCTCCGTGGAGCTGCCGGCGTCGCCGACGCCGGTCGCGGTGTGGGTGGGCGCCCTGCTCGTGCTGGCCGGCGGCGCCCTCGTCGTCGCCGCCGTCCTGGCGGTCGACGGGCTGACCGACGAGCTCGGCGGCGTCGCCTTCGGGGTCCGCCAGCTCACGGGCGCGCTCACCGCGCTGGCGGCCGTCGTGGCCACCGCCGGCGCCCTGGTCTGGTGGGTCGGCCACGGCCCGGACCTGCTCGGTCGCGACGACCCGGTCGACGTCCCGGTCTACATGCTGCAGGCGGGTCAGGACGACCCGGCGGCCGGCACCCTGGTGGTCACGGGCTCCCCGGCCGACGGCGTCCGCGTCCGGCTGCTCCGCGGGGACGTGGAGCGGCTCGGCGACGACGCGGTCGCCCCGGCCGTGGCGGACCAGCGGTCGCTGCTCGACACCGTCGCGACCCTGCTGAGCGCCCCCACGCCGACCACGGTCGCCGACCTCGCTGCGCAGGGCGTCCGCTTCCTGCATGCGCCCGCGCCCGTCGACCCGGCCGTGCAGGCCCAGCTCGACGGCGTGCCCGGGCTGGAGGTCAGCAGCGCCCCGGTCGGGGAGCGCGCCTGGCGGCTCGAGCCGACCGCGTCCTGGACACGGCCCGACCTCGGCGTCGCGGCGGTGCTGCGGCCGCTGCTGCTGGCGGTGCAGGCCCTGGTCCTGGCCACCGTCCTCGTCCTCGCCGCCCCCAGCCGTCCGAACCGCCGGGGCCGGTCGTGAGCGCGCGTGCCACCGGCCCGGGCCGCCGGGTCGCTCCGGTCGTGCGGGGTCCCCGCCTGGTCGGGCTCGCCGCGGTGCTCACCGTCCTCGCCGCCGGCGCGACCGCGGCCCTGGTCCCCGACGCCCCGAGGACGGTGGTGCCCGACACCGCGCCGACCTCCACCGCGGTCACCAGCAGCCTGCTGGTCTGTCCCGCCGCCCCGGCTCCGCCCCGTGGGCGCGCCGAGGTCACGGCAGGGCGCGCCTCCGGAGCAGGGCCGCTGCGCGCCGGCGACCTGACCGTGGACCTGCCGGCCGTCGGCAGCCGTGCGGTGACAGCGACGCCGGGCACGCCCCTCCTGCTGACCGCCGAGGGCGCGGCCGCCCCCGGCGTCTTCGCCGCCCGGACCGACCTCGCGCCCGGCGGCGCCGACGTCGTCGCGTGCCCGGGCCCGCGCGCCTCCTGGTGGTTCACCGGCGCGGGCGCCACGCTGGGCCGGCGCAGCGACCTGGTGCTCACCAACCCCGACGACGCCCCCGCGGTCCTCGACGTCCGGGTGTACGGCGCCGCCGGGCTCCTCGACACCCCCGGGCTGCGCGGCCTCACCCTCCGGGCGGGGGAGACCCGCCGGGTCGCCCTGGTCGACGTCGTCTCCCTCACCGACGGCGCCGAGCTCACCGTCGCGGTGCACGCGACCCGGGGCCGGGTGGCCGCGGGGCTGCTCGACACCCGGCGCGCGGCAGGAGCCGAGGGGCGGGCCTGGGTGGCCGCGTCCGCGGAGCCCGCGACGACGGTCCGGGTGGTCGGTGTGCCCACCGCGGGTCGCCGTACGCTCCTGGTCACCAACCCGGGGCCGGACCAGGCCCTCGTGCGGCTGCGCGTGCAGACCACGTCCGGGGTCTTCGTCCCGCTCGGTCAGGGCGACCTGTCGGTGGACCCGGGCTCGGTGACCTCGGTCGACGTCGGTCCGGTCCTCGGCGCGGACACCGCCGCGCTGGAGCTGACCTCGACGACCCCGGTCACCGCGGCGGTGCGGACGACCGGCGGCCGCGCCGGGCTGGCGACCACCCCGGTGGGCACGGCCCTGGCCGGCGACGCGGTCGCCGTGCTGCCCGGCGTGACCGGTGCCCGGGCCGCGGTGCAGCTCGCCGCCGACGCGGACGGCGGGCGGGTGCGGCTGCGCGCGCTGGCCGCCGACGGCAGCGCCACCGGCACCGCCGACGTCACGCTGCGGCCCGGCACCGCGGCGGCCTGGCCGGTGCCCGCCGGCACCGCCTTCGTGGTGGCGTCGCCCCGGGCCGGTGCGGTGGTCGCCGGGCTCGTCCTGACCGCCCCCGACGTCGCGGTCGAGCCGTTCCTGGCCGTCCCCGGCACGCTGCTGCGTCCGGTCGTGCTGCCCGCTCAGCCCGCGTCGTAGCGCGGGTCGATCTCCTCGGGCGGCCGACCGAGGAGCTCGGAGAGCTGCTCGACCAGCACCGTCAGCACGAGGGCGGGGAGGTCGGCGTCGTGGTCGCAGCGCAGCTCGATCGGACGACGGAACAGGATCAGCCGGGTCGGCTCGGTCCCCGTCCCGGTCACCACCGAGGCCAGCGGCACCGTCGACGCGGCCCAGTCGTCGGGGACCAGGGGGGTCTCCTCGACGCCGAACTCGACCAGGCCGAGCTCGGTGGCCCAGCGCGCCTCGAGCTCGGTGACCAGGTCGAGCACGATCGCGTCGAAGCGGTCGCGGCCGGTCCGGGTCCGGGGCGGACCGTCCGGGCTCAGCGGTCCGGGGAGGACGGCGACCCCGCGCATGCCGCGACCGTGGCGGTCTCGGCGCCGCCCGGACCGTGGTGCGACCCCGCCGGGACGAGGGGGCTGACCGGGGGGACGCATGACCGCGAGCCTATCGCCGCACCCTCGGCGCAGGCTGTACCGTCACCCTCGTGAGTCCCGCCCGACGCTGCTCCCGGACCGCCTGCCGGCGGCCCGCGGTCGCCACGCTCACCTACGTGTACGGCGACCAGACCGCGGTGCTGGGACCGCTCGCGACGTACGCCGAGCCGCACGCCTACGACCTGTGCGACGAGCACTCCGACCGGCTCTCCGCCCCGCGTGGCTGGGAGGTCCTGCGGCTCGCCCCCGACCCCGACGCCGGCGGCCCCTCCAGCGACGACCTGCTGGCCCTGGCCGACGCCGTCCGCGAGGCCGCCCGGCCCGCGCCACCGGAGGCCGCGGCGGCGTCCACCTCCGAGCCCGGCGTCCGCGAGGTCGGCCGGCGTGGTCACCTGCGCGTGCTCCGCGACCTCGAGGACTGACCGGTCACCTCCACGGCTAGGGTTCGGCCCATGCCGAGCACCGACCCCGCCGCCCTGGCCCGCGTCTTCAAGGCCTACGACGTCCGGGGCACGGTCCCCGACCAGGTCGACGAGGAGCTGGCCCGGGCGACCGGCAACGCCTTCGCCCGGGTGGTGCACCCCGGCGGCGGCGGGCGGGTGGTGGTCGGCCACGACATGCGCCCCTCCAGCCCGGGCCTGGCCTGCGCCTTCGCCGACGGCGCCGCCGAGGCGGGCACGGACGTCACCCTGATCGGGCTGGCCTCGACCGATCAGCTGTACTTCGCCTCCGGCCGCCTCGGCGTGCCCGGGGCGATGTTCACCGCGAGCCACAACCCGGCCCAGTACAACGGCATCAAGCTGTGCCGCGCCAACGCCGCCCCGGTCGGGGCGGAGACAGGGCTGCTGGAGATCCGCGACCTGGTCGGGGCGGGCGACCGGCGCACGGCCGACCGGCTCGGGGTCGTCGTCGAGACCGACGTGCTCGCCGACTACGCGGCGTACCTGCACGCCCTGGCACCGGTGCGCGGCCGCCGCCTGAGGGTGGTGGTCGACGCCGGCAACGGGATGGCCGGGCTGACCGCCCCGGCGGTGCTCGGCCCGCTGGACCTCGACGTGGTCGAGCTCTACTGCGAGCTCGACGGGACCTTCCCGAACCACGAGGCCAACCCGATCGACCCGGCGAACCTGCGCGACCTGCAGGCCGCCGTCGTGGCGCGGGGAGCCGACGTGGGCCTGGCCTTCGACGGCGACGCCGACCGCTGCTTCCTGGTCGACGAGCGGGGCGAGGCGGTCTCTCCGAGCGCCCTGACCGCCCTCATCGCGACCCGGGAGCTGGCCAAGGAGCCGGGCGCCTGCGTGATCCACAATCTGATCACCTCCCGCGCGGTGCCCGAGATCGTCACCGAGCGTGGTGGCCGCCCGGTCCGGACCCGGGTCGGGCACTCCTTCATCAAGGCCACCATGGCCGAGACCGACGCCGTCTTCGGGGGCGAGCACTCGGGTCACTTCTACTTCCGCGACTTCTGGCGCGCCGACTCCGGCATGCTGGCGGCGCTGCACGCGCTGGCCGCCCTGGCCGAGCAGGAGCGGCCGCTGTCGGCGCTGCTCGCCGACTACTCCCGCTACGTCGCCAGCGGCGAGATCAACTCCGAGGTGCAGGACCAGAAGGCCCGGGTCGCGGAGATCGAGCGGGCCTACGCTGAGGTCGACGGGGTCACCTGCGACCACCTCGACGGCCTGACGGTGACGCACGCGGACTGGTGGTTCAATGTGCGTGCCTCCAACACCGAGCCGCTCCTCCGCCTCAACGCGGAGGGTGTGGACCGGGCCACGATGGAGTCGCTGCGCGACCGCGTGCTGTCGATGATCAGGAGTGAGTCATGACCTCGCAACCCCCGCTCGACCGCCGGCTGCTGGAGCTGGTCCGCTGCCCGGCCTGCAAGGCGACCTTCGCGCCACCCGGACCGGACACGCTGACCTGCACCGGCTGCGGGCGCGCCTACCCGGTCCGCAACGGGGTCCCGATCCTGCTCGTCGACGAGGCCACCGCGCCGACCTCAGCGACCGCACCGACCGCACCGTCGCAGCCGTCCTGATGGCCGACTACTTCGACGAGTCCCGGCTCGAGGACCCCGAGGCGCTGGAGCGGGCCGACGCGGTGCTCCGGTCCCTGGCCGAGGCCGGCGCCCGGGTGCGCCGGGAGTCGGTCGAGTCGGTCGACGCGATCGCGGCCGCGGTCGCGGTCACCAAGGACAACGCGCCTCGCGCGGTCGTCGCCGCGGGCCCGGACTCGCGCCTGCTGCGCGCCGTCCTGGAGCCCTGGTGCCCGGTGCCGTTCGTGGCCTGGCCCGGACCGGGCCTGCCGGGGTGGGCCGGAGCGCTCGACCTGGTCGTCATGCTGGCACCGGAGGGCTCGGACACCGGCAGCGCCAGCGCGGTCGCCGAGGCGGTCCGGCGCGGCTGCCAGGTGGTGGTCGCCTGCCCACCGGAGTCGCTGGTGGCCCAGCACGCCGCGGGGCGGCACACCACCCTGCTGCCCAGCACCTCGCGGGACCAGCTGGCCACCGCCGTGGTGATGCTCGAGTTCCTGTGCCGGGTGGACCTCGGACCCTCCTGCGACGCGGAGGACGTCGCCTCGGCGCTCGACGAGGTCGCCGTGGCGTGCTCGCCGCACCGCGACCTGGCGGTCAACCCGTCGAAGATCCTGGCCATCTCCCTCGCCGAGGCCACGCCGCTGCTGTGGGGAGGCTCGGTGCTCGCGGCCCGCGCCGCCCGCCGGGTGGCGGAGTCGCTGCGCCGGGCGAGCGGGCGGACCGCGCTGGCCGGCGACGCCGAGCACCTGCTGCCGGTGATCGCCCGGGCCCGTGCCGCCGACGTCTTCGCCGACCCCTTCGCCGGCGACGAGGCGGCCGAGCCGCGCCCGGCCCTGGTCGTCCTCGACGACGGCTCCCAGGACGCCACCATCGCCGAGGACCGCAGCCGGCTCACCGACGAGGCCCACGAGCGTGGCGTCCGCGTCGAGACGCTGAGCAGCACCGAGCGCAGCGACGTGGCCCGGTACGCCGCCCTGCTCGGCCAGGGCCGCTACGCCGCGGCGTACCTCGGCCTGGGGCTGGGGCGCGCGGGAGTCTGAGGGCGCCGCGGGGGTCCGGCCGCCGCTCCGTCTAGGCTGCCGCCCATGGCAACCGAAGGTGGCACCAAGGCCGTCGTCGCCGCACTGCTGGCCAACACCGGCATCGCGCTGACCAAGTTCGTCGCGTTCGCGCTGACCGGGGCGTCCTCGATGCTCGCCGAGGCGATCCACTCCGTGGCCGACTCCGGCAACCAGGGTCTGCTCCTGCTCGGCGGTCGCCAGTCGCGCAAGGAGGCCGACGAGGAGCACCCGTTCGGCTACGGCCGGGAGCGCTACATCTACTCCTTCATCGTCGCGATCGTGCTCTTCTCGGTCGGTGGCCTGTTCGCGCTCTACGAGGCCTACCACAAGGCCCACGAGGTGCACGAGGGCAAGCCCAACGAGCTCCTCGAGGGCGACCTGTGGTGGGTGGCCATCCTGGTCCTGGTGCTGGCGATCGCGATGGAGTCCTTCTCGTTCCGCACCGCGATCACCGAGACCAACAAGATCAAGGGGTCCTCGGGCTGGGTGCAGTTCATCCGCCGCGCCAAGCAGCCGGAGCTTCCGGTGATCCTGCTGGAGGACCTGGCCGCGCTGCTGGGCCTGACCTTCGCCCTGGTCGGGGTCGGGATGTCGCTGATCACCCGCAACGGCTACTGGGACGTCGCCGGCACCGCCGCGATCGGGATCCTGCTGGTCGCGGTCGCGGTCGTCCTGGCGGTGGAGACCAAGTCGCTCCTGCTGGGGGAGTCCGCCGCCCCGGAGGCGCAGTCCCGGCTGGCCGGGGCGGTCGAGGGCACCCCGGGAGTGGAGCGGCTGATCCACATGCGCACCCTGCACCTGGGTCCCGAGGAGCTCCTGGTCGCGGTCAAGGTCGGGGTCGCCCGGGACGCCTCCGCGGCCGACGTGGCGGCGGCGATCGACGCGGCCGAGCGGTCGATGCGCGCGGTGGAGCCGATGGCGCGGGTGATCTACGTCGAGCCGGACATCTACGTCGCCGGCCACGTCACCGACCCCCGCCCCGACGCGCCCGGCGCCCCCGCGCACTGAAGCCGACCCCCGGCCTGGGGGCGGACAGGTAGGCTTGACCCGCTTCATCCGCCTGCGCGGGAGATCCCGAAGGAGCGCAGAAGCGCCCGCAGGCACACCCTGGACGTAGAGGAACTTCATGGACTACAAGGTTGCCGACCTGAGCCTGGCCGACTTCGGCCGGACCGAGATCGAGCTCGCCCAGCACGAGATGCCCGGCCTGATGGCGATGCGCGAGCGCTACGGGGCGAGCAAGCCGCTCGCCGGCGCCCGGATCGCCGGCTCCATCCACATGACCATCCAGACCGCGGTGCTCGTCGAGACCCTCGTCGAGCTCGGCGCGGAGGTCCGCTGGGCCTCCTGCAACATCTTCTCCACCCAGGACCACGCCGCCGCCGCGCTGGCCGTGGGCCCGAACGGCACCGTCGACGCCCCCGCCGGCGTCCCGGTCTTCGCCTGGAAGGGCGAGACCCTGGAGGAGTACTGGTGGTGCACCCAGCAGATCCTCATGTGGCCCGACGGCCAGTTCGCGAACATGATCCTCGACGACGGCGGCGACGCCACCATGCTCGTCCACCTCGGCCTGCTCGCCGAGAAGGAGGGCAAGGGCCCGGACCCGGCCAGCGCCACCAGCGCGGAGCAGAAGATCGTCTTCGACGTCGTCAACGCCTCGCTGGCCGAGGACCGCACCCGCTGGACCACGATCGCCAACGAGATCAAGGGCGTCACCGAGGAGACCACCACCGGTGTCCACCGGCTCTACGACATGATGCGTGACGGCTCGCTGCTGTTCCCCGCGATCAACGTCAACGACTCGGTCACCAAGAGCAAGTTCGACAACAAGTACGGCTGCCGCCACTCGCTCGTCGACGGCATCAACCGTGCGACCGACGTGCTCATCGGCGGCAAGGTCGCCGTGGTCTGCGGCTACGGCGACGTCGGCAAGGGCTCGGCGGACTCGCTGCGCGGCCAGGGCGCCCGCGTGGTGGTCACCGAGATCGACCCGATCTGCGCGCTGCAGGCGGCGATGGACGGCTACCAGGTCACCACGCTCGACGACATCCTGCCCGAGGCGGACATCATCATCACCGCCACCGGCAACAAGGACGTCGTCACCGTCGACCAGATGCGCCGGATGAAGCACAACGCGATCGTGGCCAACATCGGCCACTTCGACAACGAGATCGACATGGCCGGCCTGGAGGCCGACGGCGTCGCGGTCCGCAAGACCGTCAAGCCGCAGGTCGACCTGTGGACGTTCCCGGAGGCCAACGAGGTCGGCGGCAGCGCCATCATCGTGCTCTCCGAGGGCCGCCTGATGAACCTGGGCAACGCGACCGGCCACCCGTCGTTCGTGATGTCCAACTCGTTCACCAACCAGGTGCTCGCCCAGATCGAGCTCTTCACGAAGAACGAGGAGTACCCGGTCGGCGTCTACACGCTGCCCAAGCACCTCGACGAGGAGGTGGCCCGCCTCCACCTCGACGCGCTCGGCGTGAAGCTGACCACCCTCAGCGAGAGCCAGGCGTCGTACCTCGGCGTCGACCAGGCCGGGCCCTACAAGTCCGACCACTACCGGTACTGATCGCCCGAGCCGAGCAGACGGACCCGAGCGCACACCGTGACCCTGGGGGAGACCACCTCGACGGCCAAGGGCCGCGTCCTCGTCGTCGACGACGACGCGGCCCTCGCCGAGATGCTCACCCTCGTGCTCCGCACGGAGGGGTTCGACTCACGGGTGTGCGCCTCGGGTGACCGGGCGCTCGGCGCCTTCCGCGACTTCCGTCCCGACGTCGTCCTGCTCGACCTGATGCTGCCCGGCAAGGACGGCATCGACGTGTGCAAGGAGATCCGGGCCGAGTCCGGCGTGCCGATCGTGATGCTCACCGCCAAGAGCGACACGGTCGACGTCGTGCTCGGCCTGGAGTCCGGCGCCGACGACTACGTCGTCAAGCCGTTCAAGCCCAAGGAGCTGGTCGCCCGGATCCGGGCCCGGGTCCGCAAGTTCGAGGCCGGCAGCCCCGAGACGCTGCAGATCGGCGACCTGGAGATCGACGTCGCCGGCCACGGGGTGTCCCGGGCCGGGGAGCCGATCGCGCTGACGCCGCTGGAGTTCGACCTGCTGGTCTGCCTGGCCCGCAAGCCCTGGCAGGTGTTCACCCGGGAGGTCCTGCTCGAGCAGGTCTGGGGCTACCGCCATGCCGCGGACACCCGCCTGGTGAACGTGCACGTGCAGCGGCTGCGCTCGAAGATCGAGCACGACCCCGAGAACCCCGAGATCGTCGTGACGGTCCGGGGCGTGGGCTACAAGGCGGGCTGAGCCGTGGCGACGGGGTCCGCCGGGCCCGTCCGCCGGGCCGCGACGGTCTGGCGACGCTCCATCCAGGCACGGGTGGTGCTCAGCACCGTGGTGCTCTCCGCCCTCGTGGTGAGCCTGCTCGGCTGGGCGCTGATGCGCCAGATCACCGACGGCCTGGTCCACAACCGGGTCGACGCCTCGGTGGCCGAGGCCCGCCGCGGCAGCGCGACCGTGCAGTCGAGCCTGAGCGCCGCGACCTCCGACTTCGACGCCACCACCCAGCTCCCCGCCCTGGTCTCGGGCGCCATCGCCCGCGGCGCCGTGCAGGGGTACGACGTGGTGCTGATCGGTCCGCTGGCCGACGTGGGCGGGGGAGCGCCCAGCGGGGGAGAGCGGTTCACCTCGGGGCTGCGGCTGGACTCGGTCCCCGACCGGCTCAAGGCGATCGTGCAGGACCCGGACGGGCCGAGCACGTCGTGGACGTTCACCGAGATCCGCTACGAGGCCGCCACCGAACGCCCCGCCACCCCCGGCGTGGTGGTCGGCAGCCGCCTGGTGCTGCCCGCCGACGGCGGCACCTACGCCCTCTACAACCTGTTCCCGATGTCGGCCGAGCAGCAGACGGTCGACCTGGTCCGCCGCGCCCTGCTCACCTCGGGGGTGCTGCTGCTGGTGCTGGTCGCCGGGCTCACCTGGCTGGTCACCCGGCAGGTGGTCACCCCGGTGCGGCTGGCCCGGCGGGTCGCCGAGCGGCTCGCGTCGGGTCGCCTCGAGGAGCGGATGCAGGTCCGCGGTGACGACGACATCGCCCGGCTCGCCACCTCGTTCAACCAGATGGCGACCAGCCTGCAGAAGCAGATCCGCAAGCTGGAGGACATGTCGGCCGCCCAGCGCCGGTTCGTCTCCGACGTCTCCCACGAGCTCCGGACGCCGCTGACCACGGTGCGGATGGCCGGCGACGTGCTCCACGACGCCCGCGGCGACTTCGACCCCGTCACGGCCCGGGCTGCCGAGCTGCTGCAGAACGAGCTCGACCGGTTCGAGCTGCTGCTGACCGACCTGCTCGAGATCAGCCGGTTCGACGCCGGCGCCGCCGCCCTGCACCTGGAGGACGTCAACCTGGTCGACCTCGCCCACCGGGTGGTGCGCTCCGTCGAGCCGCTGGCCGCCCGCCGGCGGACCCAGGTCGTGGTGCGGGTGCTGCACGGCCCGTGCATCGTGGAGGCAGACGCGCGCCGGGTGGAGCGGGTGGTGCGCAACCTGGTCACCAACGCCATCGACTACGCCGACTCCTCCGACGTGGTCGTGCTGGTCTCCTCCAACGAGGAGGGCAGCGCGCTGGCGGTGCGCGACTACGGCGTCGGGCTGCGCCCCGGCGACGAGGTCCGGGTGTTCAACCGCTTCTGGCGGGCGGACCCGGCCCGGGCCCGGACCTCGGGCGGCACCGGGCTGGGCCTGTCGATCTCGCTGGAGGACGCCCGGCTGCACGGCGGCTGGCTGCAGGCCTGGGGCACGCCCGGCGGCGGCGCCCAGTTCCGGATGACCCTGCCCCGCCACGCCGGGGACCGGCTGACCCGCAGTGCCCTGCCGCTGGTGCCGCGCGACGCGGTGGTGGCCACCCCGCGCCCGACCGGGGCGGCGCGCACGTGACCGGGCCCCGCCGGGCGCCGTCGTGGTCGCTGCCGGCCCTGCTGGTCTCCCTTGTCGCGCTGGCCGTGTCGGGCTGCGCAGCGCTGCCGACGTCCGGTCCGGTGCAGGTCGCCTCCGGGGCCGAGCCCACCGAGTCCGCGGCGCCCTTCGACTACAACCCGCCCGGACCCAAGCCGGGCGCGACCCCGGCCCAGATCGCCGTCGGCTTCCTCAACGCCCTGCAGGCGACTCCGGTCAGCACGAAGGTGGCCGCCCAGTACCTGACCCAGCCCGCGGCCACGGCGTGGAAGCCCGGCAAGCGCACCGTCGTGTACACCACCCAGCAGATGCTCGGCGGGGAGCCGACCGTCGTGGTCAGGCTCAGCGGGGCCCACGAGCTCGACGCCAGCGGACGGTGGGAGGGCCGCGCCGGCACCGGCGGCAGCGGCCCCGCCGGCGGCCAGCTCGAGCTCGACCTGCGGATGGTGCAGGAGGACGGCCAATGGCGGCTGGCCAACCCGCCGGACGCGATGGTGATCCCGCAGACCCACTTCGTCTCCCGCTACCGGCAGTACTCGCTCTACTTCTTCGACCGCACCGGGACGGTGCTCGTCCCCGAGCCGGTCTACCTGCCCTGGGGCGTCCAGGCGCCCACCGCCCTGGTGACGGGTCTGCTCGCCGGACCCTCCGGGCCGGGTCGGCGGGTGGAGCGCACCTTCGTCCCACGTGGCACCCGGCTCGCGGTGAGCGTCCCGGTCAGCGACACCGGGCTGGCCGAGGTGCCCCTCACCGGGCCGATCCTGTCCGCGGGCGAGGCCGACCTCGACCTGGCCCTGGCCCAGCTCTCCTGGACGCTGCGCCAGGTCCCGGAGGTGCAGCGGATCCAGCTCACGGTGGACGGCACCCCGGTCGACCTGCCCTCGGGCGGGACCACCACGGAGGTCTCCGGGTGGACGTCGTACTCCCCGGCGGTGGCGGCCGCCTCCACCGACCTCTTCGGGATCCGCGACCACGACGTCCGCCAGGTGGTCGGTGACAGCGAGCTGCTGGCGGCGACCCTGCCGGCGTCGGGCACGGGACGGGTGCGCTCGGTGCGCTCGCTCGCGGTCAGCATGACCGGGCAGCGCTTCGCCGTCGTCGACGAGACCGGGGCCCGGGTGGTCTCGGCGCCGCGCGACGCGAGCGGCGCCCGGTCCGCTGCGTCGCAGGCGGGCACCGTCTACCTCGGCACCGACCTGCTCCGTCCGATGTGGGACCTGCGGAGCCGGCTCTGGCTGGTCGACCGGACCGCGGCCGGGGCCCGGGTGGTGGTGCTCAAGGGGACCCAGCAGACCGTCCTCGACGTCCCCGGACTGACCGGGCGGGCGGTCGCCGCGGCGGCGCTCTCCCGCGACGGCACCCGGCTCGCGGCGGTGCTCGAGCCGCGGACCGCCGGCGGCACGCAGCGCCTCGTCGTCGCGCGGGTGGTCCGCTCGGCCGACGGCACCCCGGTCCGGCTGACCCGCGCGGTGCCCGTCTCGACCGGGGCCCCGTGGACGCGGGTGCGGGCGCTCGGCTGGCGCGACCCGGTCACCGTGGCGGCGCTGAGCCGCGCCGACGCGCACACCAGCCAGGTGCTCCTCGCCTCCGTGGACGGCTCCTCGGCGCTGCCGGCCCTCACCCCGGCCGTCGACCTGCTCTTCCAGGGGGGCGTCGGCCTGGCGACCTCTCCCGGGGGCCCGGTCGCGCTGATGGTCGCCACGCCGACCGGCCGGCTCCACGCCCTCGACGAGCAGGGGCGCTGGTCCTACGACGTGGTCGAGCCCGGCCTGCGGGTGCCCACCTTCGTCGGCTGAGGCCGGCTGAGGTCGGCTGAACCCGTCCCCGGCCGACCGGGGGCCCTGGTCCTCCACCGGTGCGCGAGCGCGGCGTCGCGGCGCGCCCGGGGACCCCCACCCTGGGCGGGTGTGGGACGCGTTCGAAGACCTGGTGCTCGGCTCGGCGTGCGTGCTCTGCGGGAGTCCCGGTCGGGCCCTGTGCCGGCGCTGCGACGCGGCCCTGCCCCGGGCCGGCGTCGCCCTGGCGCCCGACCCGGTCCCCGACGGCCTGGTCCCGACCTTCGCCGTCGGCCCGTACGACGGCGACCTGCGCACCCTGGTGCTCGCCCTGAAGGAGCGCCGCCGGTTCGCGCTGGCCCGGCCCCTGGGCCGCCTGCTCGCCGCGGCGGTCCTCGCGACCGGGGCGCCGGCCACCGGAGCCCTCACCGGCGGCGGCGGCGCCGTCGTCCTGGTCCCGGTGCCCTCGCACCCGGCGGTGGTCCGCGAGCGGCAGCACGACCCCTTGCTCGCGGTCACCCGGCACGCGGCGGGGTGGCTGCGCCGCGAGGGCGTGCCCGCTGAGGTCGCCCGGCTGCTCCGGGTGACGTCACGGCCGCAGGACTCCGCGGGCCTGGACGCCGCCGCCCGGGCCCGCAACGTCGCCGGGAAGTTCGCTCCGAGCGGTCACCGGGCCCCCGGGACCGGCCCGCTCGTCCTGGTCGACGACGTCCTCACCACCGGCGCGACGCTGCGGGAGGTGCAGCGGGTCCTCGAGCGCCAGGGTCTTCCGGCCCTGGCCGGGGCATGCGTGGCGGCCACCCGTCGACACGGGGTTAAGGATTCCCTGAGTCGACTACCGGCCGCACCCGGGGAGGACTAGCGTCGGTACATGGAGTCCGTCCGGGTCCGTGGTTGCGTCGGTGGACGGTGCGTGGAGCCCGGGCCTCGGCCCGAGCCCCAGAGCCGGACCCGGCAAGCCGAAGCCAGTCGCAGGCGAAACGGTCCACGTAAGACGTCCGTCCTCCGGTCACCCGGGGCTCGGCGTCGATCACGGTGCGGCTTAGAGGTAAGTCCTGCCGCCCCGGCACCGTCAGATGCGGTGCCTCCGGGCGAGAAGGTGGGTAGTGGCGGAGAAGCCGCGAGAGCCTCAGCAGGCGGTTGTGGGGTCGAAGACCAGGTCGGCCGGACGGGCTCCAGCTCTCCCGGCACTCAACCGGAGTGCCGGCACTGCTCGAACACACGCTCGCTGAACATCGGAGGTGCGTCATGGACGTCGTCGTGAAGGGTCGTCACTGCGAGGTGTCGGACAGGTTCCGGGACCACGTGGAGGAGAAGCTGGGCCGACTCGAGAAGCACGACCACCGCGTCATCCGGGTGGAGGTCGAGGTCGACATGGAGAAGAACCCGCGTTTGGCCGACCGCGCCGTGCACATCGAGCTGACCGCGTTCTCCAAGGGCCCGGTGATCCGGGCCGAGGCGGCCGCCGAGGACAAGATGGCCGCCCTCGACATGGCCCTGGACAAGATGGCCTCCCAGATGCGCCGCGCCGCCGACCGCAAGAAGGTGCACCGCGGCCGGCACACCCCGGTGTCGGTCTCGCAGGCGCTCGCGGGCGCCCAGGCGCCGGCCGAGACCGTCGACGAGCACGGCGACGTCATCACCGAGCGCCAGGTCGGCCCGATCACGGTGACCGGCGACGGCCCGCTGGTGGTGCGCGAGAAGACCCACACCACCGCGCCGATGACCCTGGAGCAGGCGCTGTACGAGATGGAGCTCGTGGGCCACGACTTCTTCCTGTTCGTGGACAAGGAGAGCACCCGGCCCTCGGTGGTCTACCGCCGCCGCGGCTACGACTACGGCGTGATCGCGCTCGACGTCGAGTAGCGCGCCCACCTGGGCCCCCGTCCGGCTTCCGGACGGGGGCCTCGTGCGTCAGGACACAAGTCAGAACAAACATGCTTGGGACTAGCCCTTTCGTGCCATGATTCGATCGTGGCGATCCCAGATGTCTCTCCGCGGCCAGGGCGTGACCCGATCCGCGTGGTCGTGGTCGACGACCAGGAGCTGTTCCGGCGCGGCCTGACCATGCTGCTGAACGTGGAGGACGACATCGAGGTGGTCGGCGAGGCCGCCGACGGCGCCTCGGCCGCCAGCCTGGCCGCGACCGCCGTCCCCGACGTCGTCCTGATGGACGTGCGGATGCCGAAGGGCAGCGGGATCGAGGCGTGTGCCGCGCTCAAGGAGGCCGCGCCCAACAGCCGCATCATCATGCTCACGGTCAGCGACGAGGAGGCGGACCTCTACGAGGCCGTCAAGAACGGCGCCTCGGGCTACCTGCTGAAGGACTCCTCGATCGAGGAGGTCGCCCAGGCGGTCCGGGTGGTCGCCGACGGCCAGTCGCTGATCAGCCCGTCGATGGCGATCAAGCTGCTCGACGAGTTCAAGCAGATGTCGCGCAGCGACCGCGGGCACGCACCGACCCCCAAGCTCACCGACCGCGAGCTCGAGGTGCTGCGGCTGGTCGCGCAGGGGCTCAACAACCGCGAGATCGCCAAGCAGCTCTTCATCAGCGAGAACACCGTCAAGAACCACGTCCGCAACATCCTGGAGAAGCTGCAGCTGCACTCCCGGATGGAGGCCGTCATGTACGCCGTGCGGGAGAAGCTGCTCGACATCCCGTGACCCCGGCCAGCACCGCCGAGACGCTGTCGCAGGCCGAGGCGCGCCGGATCACCCTCGCCGCCCAGGGCTTCCTGGACAGGCGGCACGCGCGTCCCACGATGGCGACGCTGGAGCGGACGGTGGCCCGGACCGGGGTGCTCCAGATCGACTCGGTCAACGTGCTGACCCGGGCGCACTACATGCCGCTGTTCAGCCGGATGGGGCCCTACGACCCGGACCTGCTGCACCGCGCCTCGGGACGGCGGCCGCGCCGCCTGGTGGAGTACTGGGCGCACGTCGCCGCGTTCATGCCCGTCGACCTGTGGCCGCACATGCAGCATCGGATGCGCCGCTACCGCGAGGACGGGCACGAGTGGTCCGGGATGCGGCACCGCCCCGAGCTGACCCGCCCACTGCTGGACGAGATCCGCACCCACGGGCCGCGCACCGCCCGCGACCTGGACCCCGGGGGGCCGCGGCCCAAGGTCGACTGGGGGTGGAACTGGTCGGACACCAAGAAGGCGCTGGAGTACCTCTTCTTCTCCGGGGAGCTGGCGGTCGCCGGGCGCAACCAGGCCTTCGAGCGGGTGTACGACGTCCCCGAGCGGGTGCTCCCCGCCGACGTGCTCGCCACCCCGGAGCCCGCCCCGGCCGACGCCCACCGCGAGCTGGTCCTGCGGGCGGCCCGCTCGTACGGCGTGGCGACCGGCCAGTGCCTGCGCGACTACTACCGGATGCGCCCCGGCGAGGCGCACGCCGCGGTGGCCGCCCTGGTCGAGGAGGGCGAGCTGGTGCCGGTCCGCGTGGAGGGCTGGCACCGGCCGGCGTACCTGCACCGCGACGCCCGCCGTCCGCGCCGGGTGACGGCGCGGGCACTGCTGAGCCCCTTCGACCCCGTCGTGTGGGAGCGGGCCCGGACCGAGGCGCTGTTCGACTTCCGCTACCGGATCGAGATCTACGTCCCCGAGGCGCAGCGGGTACACGGGTACTACGTGCTCCCGTTCCTGCTGGGCGACCGGCTCGTCGCCCGGGTGGACCTGAAGGCCGACCGGGCCCGCGGCCGCCTGGTCGTCCGCTCCGCCCACGCGGAGGACGCCGCGCCGGGCACCGTCGCCGAGGAGCTGGCCGAGGCGCTGCGCGAGCTCGCCGGCTGGCTCGGGCTGGACGACGTGGCGGTCGAGGGACGCGGCGACCTGGCCCCGGCCCTGGCGGTGCTGACCCGCTGAGCGGACGGGGTCGTTGGACCCGGGCGTCGTCGGGCGAGGTCGGCGACACTCGGGGGATGAGCCGGCGCCCCGACATCCAGGGGCTGCGCGCCGTGGCGGTCCTGGTCGTCGTCGCGGACCACGCCGGGGTCCCCGGCCTCACCGGCGGCTATGTCGGCGTGGACGTCTTCTTCGTGGTCTCGGGGTTCCTGATCACCGGGCTGCTCCTGCGCGAGGCGCAGCAGACCGGCACGGTCAGCCTGACCGGCTTCTACGCCCGGCGCGCCCGCCGGATCCTGCCGGCCGCCACCGTGGTCCTGCTGGCGGTCACCGCGTACGCCGCACGGGCCCTGCCCCTGACCCGCGTCCCGGAGGTCGTCCAGGACGTGCTCTGGTCCAGCCTCTTCGCCGCCAACGTGCGGTTCTCCCGGACCGGCACCGACTACTTCGCCCAGGGCGCGGCGCCCTCGCCGGTGCAGCACTACTGGTCGCTCGCGGTCGAGGAGCAGTTCTACCTCGTGTGGCCGCTGCTGGTGCTTCTCGTCGTCCTCGCCGCTCGGCGACGGACCCGCGCCAACCGGCCCGCGCGCGCCCCGGCGCCCCTGCCCGGTCTGCTGCCCGTGCTCCTCGTGGTGGTGCTGGTCTCCTTCGGCTGGTGCGTGGTCCTGACCGCCTCGGCGCCGGCCGAGGCCTACTTCTCCTCGGCCGCCCGCGCCTGGGAGCTGGCCGTCGGTGCGCTCGTGGCGCTCGCCGCGCCTCGGCTGACGGCGGTGCCCCGGCTCCTGCGAGGAGCCCTGGGCATGGCCGGGCTCGGCGCGGTCGCGTGGGCGGTGGTCTCCTTCAGCGAGGTCACCGCCTTCCCGGGGTGGGTCGCCGCACTGCCGGTGCTGGGGACGGCCGCGGTCCTCGTGGCCGGGCTGCCGGGGCCGGCGGCTGCGTCGGGGCAGCCCGGGCAGGTGGGTCAGGTGGGGCAGGTCGGGCCCGCCCGGGTGCTCCAGCTCCGGCCCCTCCGCCTGGTCGGCGACGCCAGCTTCTCGCTCTACCTGTGGCACTGGCCGGTGCTCGTCCTGGGCAGCGAACGTCTCGGGCACGCCCCCGACGTGCTGCAGACCGCGGGGCTGCTCGCCCTCGCGGCGGCGCTGACGGTCGCCTCGTTCACCCTGGTCGAGACCCCCTTCCGCGCCGGCCGGGTGGGCCGGCTCTCCCGAGGGCGAGGGGCGCTCGCACTGTGGCCCCTGGCGGTCGGGTCCGTCATCGCCGGAGTGGTCTGGTCCCACGGTCAGGTCGACGCCGAGCGGGGCAGGCTGGTGGCGGCGAGCCGGGCCTACGAGCGGGCGCATCCCTCCTCGGATCCCACGGGTGGGATCCGGTCCCGGGTGCGGCAGGCGCTCGCCGCCGCCGATGCCGGGGCGCCCGTCCCGTACCCGCTGGCCAACGAGCACCTGAGCCGGGACCTGTGGCAGGTGGTCTACGACTGCTACGCGACCTGGAAGCAGCCGACGTCGCGGATCTGTCCCGTGGGCGACCCCGACGCCACCCGCGACCTGGTCGTCTACGGCGACTCGCACGCCGGGATGTGGGTGCCCTCGCTGGACGAGATCGGACAGCACCGGCACCTGCGCGTGGTGCCCCTGGTCAAGGTCGGCTGCGGCCCGTTCGACGTGCTCCAGCAGCGTCCCCGGTTCGACTTTGCCGACTGCCCGGCGTTCCGGACCTGGGCCGAGGCCCGGATCCGGGAGCTGCGCCCCGCCGTGCTCGTGCTGTCCTACCGCGCCCTGATGGGGGTGGAGCCGGCCGACGGTCTGACGCCCCTGGAGCTGTGGTCGCGGGGGGTCGCCAGCGCGGTGGCGCGGCTCGGGCGGTGGGCCGACCGGGTGGTGGTCGTCTCCGACGTCGACACCCTGGACTTCCGGCCGGGCGAGTGCGTCTCGGCACGGCAGGCCCGGCTGTCCGCGTGCGTCCAGGTGGTGACCGCCCCGGTCGCCCCGGCCAACCGCGCGACCCGGCTGGCCACCACCGGGGCGGGCGCCTCGTACGTCGAGGTCGCGGACCTGTCGTGCCAGGAGGGACGCTGCCCGGCCGTGGTCGGCCGCACCGTCACCTACCGGGACCCCTGGCACCTCTCGCTGACCTGGACCCGCGAGCTGACCCCGACCTTCGAGCGACGCCTCGCCGCGGCGCTCGGGTGCGCCGGTCCTGGGGCTGTCGGGACGGATCCTGCCGTGCGGGCACGTCCGTGCACGCTCGCCCGTTAGAGTTGCAGGCGCATCAGCCATACCACCGGGAGTCCGCACACGTGCCTGCCATCATCGACAAGATCCTCCGCATGGGCGAGGGCAAGATCCTCCGCCAGCTGGAAACGGTCGCCAAGGCGGTCAACGCCATCGAGGACGACTTCGTCGCCATGAGCGACGAGGAGCTCCGCGGGATGACCGACGAGTTCCGGCAGCGCCTCGAGGCGGGGGAGACCCTGGACGACCTGATGCCCGAGGCGTTCGCGACGGTGCGCGAGGCAGCCCGCCGCGTGCTCGGGCAGCGTCACTACGACGTGCAGATCATGGGCGGCGCGGCGCTGCACATGGGCAACATCGCCGAGATGAAGACCGGTGAGGGCAAGACCCTGGTCGCGACCCTGCCGTCGTACCTGAACGCGCTGAGCGGCAAGGGCGTCCACGTTGTCACCGTCAACGACTACCTGGCCAAGTACCACGCCGAGTGGATGGGACGGGTGCACCACTTCCTGGGCATGACCACCGACGTGATCCTGCCCGACATGTCCCGCGAGGCCCGCCGGGCGGCGTACGCGGCGGACATCACCTACGGCACCAACAACGAGCTGGGCTTCGACTACCTGCGCGACAACATGGCCAACTCCCTGGAGGAGTGCGTGCAGCGCGGCCACAACTTCGCCATCGTCGACGAGGTCGACTCGATCCTCATCGACGAGGCCCGCACGCCGCTGATCATCTCCGGTCCCACCCAGGACGAGGTGAAGTGGTACCCGGAGTTCGCCTCCATCGCCACCCGCATGGTCAAGGACGAGGACTACGAGGTCGACGAGAAGAAGCGCACGATCTCCGTCCTCGAGGGCGGCATCACCAAGGTCGAGGACTACCTCGGCATCGACAACCTCTACGACTCGGTCAACACTCCCCTGATCTCGTTCATGAACAACGCGATCAAGGCCAAGGAGCTGTTCCGCCGCGACAAGGAGTACGTCGTCCTCAACGGCGAGGTGCTCATCGTCGACGAGCACACCGGCCGCATCCTGTCGGGTCGTCGCTACAACGAGGGCCTGCACCAGGCGATCGAGGCCAAGGAGGGCGTGACCATCCGCGAGGAGTACCAGACCCTCGCGACGATCACCCTGCAGAACTACTTCCGGCTCTACGACAAGCTCTCCGGGATGACCGGCACGGCGATGACCGAGGCGAGCGAGTTCGACAAGATCTACAAGCTCGGCGTGGTCCCGATCCCGACGAACCGGCCGATGGCCCGGGAGGACCAGCGCGACCTGATCTACCGGACCGAGGAGGCGAAGTACAAGGCGGTCGTCGAGGACATCGCCGAGCGCCACGCCAAGGGCCAGCCGGTCCTGGTCGGCACCGTCTCGGTCGAGAAGTCCGAGCACCTGTCCTCCGAGCTGCGCAAGAAGGGCGTCGCGCACTCGGTGCTGAACGCCAAGATCCACGCCGACGAGGCGAAGATCGTCGCGATGGCCGGCCACAAGGGCGCGGTCACCGTGGCCACCAACATGGCCGGTCGAGGCACTGACATCATGCTGGGCGGCTCGGTCGACTTCCTCGCCGACCAGGAGCTGCGCAAGCAGGGCCTGGACCCGGTGGAGAACACCGAGGAGTACGACGCCGCCTGGCCCGCGATGGTCGAGAAGATCAAGGCCCAGGTCGCCACCGAGCACGACGAGGTCAAGGCGCTCGGCGGTCTCTACGTGCTGGGCACCGAACGGCACGAGTCCCGCCGGATCGACAACCAGCTGCGTGGTCGCGCCGGCCGTCAGGGCGACCCGGGCGAGTCCCGGTTCTACCTGTCGCTCGAGGACGAGCTGATGCGGCTCTTCAAGTCCGACTGGGTCGACTGGGTGCTGACCACCCTGAAGGTCCCCGACGACGTCCCGATCGAGAACAAGCGCGTCACCAACTCGATCGCGTCCGCGCAGGGTCAGGTCGAGGCGCAGAACTTCGACTCCCGCAAGAACGTGCTGAAGTACGACGACGTGATGAGCCGCCAGCGCGAGGTCGTCTACGGCGAGCGCCGTGCCGTGCTCGAGGGCGCCGACCTGAAGTCGCAGGTCGTCGAGATGATCGACTCGACCGTCGAGAGCTACATCACCGGCGCCACCCAGGGGTTCCCGGAGGAGTGGAACCTGGAGGCGCTGTGGACCGCGCTCAAGACGCTCTACCCGATCTCGCTGAAGCTCGCCGACCTCGAGAGCGAGGCGGGCGGTCGCGACGGGCTGGACCGCGAGTTCCTCGTCGAGCGGGTGCAGGAGGACGCCCAGGCGGCGTACGCGGCACGTGAGGAGCAGTTCGGCTCCGAGATCATGCGCGAGCTCGAGCGCCGCGTGGTGCTCTCGGTGCTGGACCGGAAGTGGCGCGAGCACCTCTACGAGATGGACTACCTGCGTGAGGGCATCGGTCTGCGGGCCTACTCGCAGCGCGACCCCCTGGTGGAGTACCAGCGCGAGGGCTTCGACATGTTCGGCGCCATGATGGACGGGATCAAGGAGGAGTCGGTCGCGTTCCTCTTCAACCTCGACGTCCAGGTCGAGGAGGAGGTCGAGGAGGACGAGCTCGAGGAGGCTCCGGCGGCCCCGCTGCTGGTCGCCCCCGGGCTGCGCTCGCCGGTGGCGCCGACCGCGCTCAGCTACTCCGCCCCGTCGGAGACCGGTGGCACCGAGGTGCACGCCGAGCCGGTCGTCGCCGACGAGTTCGCCGAGGTGGGTCGCAACGACCTGTGCCCCTGCGGCTCCGGCAAGAAGTACAAGCGCTGCCACGGCTCCACGACCGGCCCGACCGGCTCCACGTCCCGGATCGGCTGAGGCTAGACGAACTCCAGCACGGTGCACACCCACCGGTCCTGACGCCGCTCCATCCGGAGCGCGACGGCGCGGGACCGGTGGCCGTGCCGCAGGTGCACGCTGACCTCGGCGGCCTCCGGCGTCGGGCGGCACACGTGCACGCTGCGCACCTGGGCGGACACCCGCGCCCTCGCCGGCCCCGGCGCACCCGGTGTCGCGCCGCCCCCGCCGGCCCGGTGCAGCAGCTGCACCCGGCGGTCGAGGTCGCGGTAGACCTGGGCGGTGGTCCAGCGGACCAGCTGGGAGACCGGCCGCTGCCCGGCGAGCATCTCCACGACCGCCTGGGCGAACGTCGCCGCCCAGCCCCGGACCTCGGCGTCCGCGACCCCGTCGATGCGCGAGCGGCGGGTGGGGTCGAGCTCGGGGGTCGTCGGCAGCAGGTCGGCGCGACGGCTCCCGCGCAGGTCGAGCGCGAGGGTGCCCTGGACCTCCGGACCGGCCGGTCCCCAGCCCGGTCGCTGCGGCGGCACGAGTCGGGTGACGGTGGCGGGGGGCGCGGGGGCGTACGGCCGGGACGGGGGGAGGAAGGCGGTCATCGTGGTGCTCCTGCCGGGGGCTGGGGGGACGGGGCGGTGGGGGAGGGTCGCGCGCCGGGAGCGGGGAGCCGGAGCGCGGTGCCGGGGAGGAGCAGGTCGGGGTCGTCCCCGATCCGGGCCCGGTTGGTCGCGTAGAGCGCCGCCGTGAAGGCGGCCACCTCGGCAGGGGCGGCGCCGGCGCCCAGCTCCTGGGAGGCGAGCTCCCACAGGGAGTCGCCGGGGCGGACCCGCAGGGGCGACGGAGGCGCTCGGTGGACCGCGGGTGCCGCGCGGGCCGGACGCCCCCCGACAGTCCGCCCCCCGACAGTCCGCCCGCCCGCAGTCCGGTCGGGGAGCGGCAGCCCGGCCAGGCAGCGCTCGGGGGCGGTGGCGGCAGGCCCGTGCAGGGGGTCGGCGTGGGCCGTGCCAAGAGCCCCCGTGCTGAGAGCGCCTGTCCCGAGCGCCGCGGCCACCGCGAGCCGTGCCAACCGGGGACGCAGCGCGGACGAGTGCGTGACGAAGTCCCCGCTGCACCGGCCGACACGGGCTCCGACGCCCTCGACGAGGCACGCGAGCGCCACGACGGTCCCCCACAGCGCGGCGCCGAGGAGGGCCAGCGCGCAAGCCCCCTCGACCGCGGCGGGCAGGGTCGCCGGCACGGTGGAGTCCAGGTCGTGGAGGCCACGGGGGAGCGACGGTGCGGCCAGCGTCACGAGGGCGAGATCGGCCAGGACCACGGCCGTGAGGACCACAGTGGTCCTGAGGGCGAGGTTGACCATGCGATGGCATGTCTTGACTCCCGAACGAACAGTTTGACGACGTTTGGCATTTCTAGACGGTGTTCAGGTTCACGTCAACCGCGCGTGCGCGGCCTGGGGAGACGGAGGGCGCCCGGCTTGACCTGACCGGACCCGTGCGGCGACAGTGCCCCGGTGACCTGGGAGCGCCGCCTGTTCGACCTCTTCGACGACCTGGAGCAGCAGGCAGCCGGCCTGGCGGGCACCGCGCGTGACGCGGAGGTGGCCGAGCTCGGGCGGGCGGAGTACGCCGGGGTCGACCTGCTCGCCCGCCTGCACGGCTCGGTCGGGGAGGCGCTGGTGCTGCGCGTCGAGGGGGTCGGCACGGTGCGCGGGCAGCTGGAACGGGTCGGGCGCGGGTGGGTCCTGCTCCGGGACGAGCCAGGTCAGCAGGTGCTCGTGTCGCTGCCGGCCCTGTCCGCGGTCCGCGGCCTCGGCGAGCGCGCGGTCGCCGAGCCGGCACGACCCGTGGTGGCCCGGTTGGGCCTGGCGGCTGCGCTCCGCCGGCTCGCCGAGGAGCGCGTCCCCGCCCGGGTGCGGGCAAGGTCGGGGGGCGAGTGGACGGGGCGGCTCGGGCGCGTGGGTGCCGACTTCGTCGAGCTCCACACGGAGGCCGGTGTCGAGGTCCTGCCGCTGACCGGCGTGGCCACGGTCCGTCCCGGAGCCTGACCGGCCCGGGGTCCGGCTAGGGCTGGCTGGGGGTGAGGTCGTCCTCGCTGACGCCCTGCTCACGGAGGTGCGCGCGGGTCTGGGCGTACATCCGCTGAATGAACGCCTCGAGCTCGGTGGTCTCCACACGCCACTGGCCGCGCCCGCCGAGCTTGAGGGCGACGAGCTCGCCGCGCCGCACCAGCGCGGTGACCTGGGCGAGCGAGGTGTTCAGGATCTCCGCGACGTCGGGCAGGGTGAGGAAGCGGGGGCCGTCGGCGGTGGGGCTCATGTGACTCACTATGACATCGTTTGGACCTGGATCCGCGCACCGGAGCGTCTTTGTATGTGGATAAACCGCTGCGTGGGCCTCGTGGGGATGCCGAGCGGTGATCATAGAGAACATGACTCTGTTTCGCACTTCGGATCTCGGGGCGTCGTCGGACGTCTCGCCGACAGCGGCCCGCTCACGGCAGCGCTCGTGGCGCGACCCGCGGATCGTCGTCGGCGTCGCCCTGGTGGCGCTGTCGGTGCTGGTCGGGGCGCGCGTCCTGGCCCGGGCCGACGAGACCGTCGCGGTGCTCGCCGCCCGGGTGCCCCTCTCGTCCGGCCAGACGGTTCGGGCCGACGACCTGACGACGGTGCGGCTGCGCTTCGCGAGCGGCCGGGACGCCGACCGCTACCTGCCGGCCGACGCCGTGCCGCCGGAGGGCTCCGTGCTGCTGCGCGCCGTGGGCGCCGGCGAGCTGGTGCCGCGCGACGCCGTGAGCACCTCCGACGCCCCGGCCGTGGTGCAGGTGCCGGTCGCGCTGGAGCCGGGCCGGGTGCCGGCAGGGCTGCGGCCAGGGTCGGTCGTCGACGTGTGGGTCACGCCGGGGGAGTCCGAGGTCGGGTCCGGCGACGGCGACGGCGAGGCCCGGCTCCTGCTGGAGGCGGTCCCCGTGCTCGCCACGGCCCGTCCCGGCGGCGGGTCCGGGGGGCTGCGGCAGGTCGTCGTCGGAGTGCCGCCGGAGGCCGAGGGCGATCTGCCCGCGGTGCTGGCCGCGCTCGGCACCGGTGACCCCGTGCTCGTGGTGCGCGAGCGATGAGCGCTGCGCGCCCGGGCCCCGCGGGACGTCCCGGCGTCCTGATCGCCGCGGGCGGGGAACGGTGGGAGTCCGCTGTGGTCGAGCGTCTCGGAGGCCCGCCGCTGCCGGGGTCACCGGTGCTGCTCAAGCGGTGCCTGGACCTCGGGGACCTGCTGGCGACCGCCACCACCGGGACCGCGCAGGTCGCCGTCCTGGCTGCCGGCCTGGCCGGTCTCGACACCGCAGCGGTGCAGCACCTCGACCGGTACGGCATCCGCACGGTCGCCGTGGGTGGTGGGGCCGACACCCGGGCCCGGCTGCTGCGGCTGGGCGTCGCCGAGGTGGTCGGCGGCGGGCAGGACGTCGTGGCGGAGGCCCTGGCGGACGCGGTGGTGGACGCGGTGCTGCAGGCCGCACGCCGGGTCGTGCGCGACGACCGGGCGCCCGGGTCGGTCCCGGCACCCCGGCCACCGGTCGACGACACGGTGCCGCCCGACCCGACCGCCAGCCTGATCTCCGGCCCGGGCCGTCTCGTGGTGGTGGCGGGGCCCGGGGGCGGCCCCGGACGGACGACGGTCGCGGTCGGGCTGGCCGCCGAGCTGGCCCACCGGGGCACCGCCGCCCTGCTCCTCGACAGCGACCCGTACGGCGGAGCGGTCGCCCAGCACCTCGGGGTCCTGGACGAGGTCTCCGGGCTGCTCGCCGCGACCCGGCTCGCCAACGCCGGCGAGCTCGACCGGGGCCGGCTCGTAGGGCTGGCCCGCGAGGTGTCGCCACGGCTGCGGGTGCTGACCGGTCTGCCCCGTCCCGACCGGTGGAGCGAGGTCCGTCCGGGGACCTACGGCGACCTGGTCGAGGTCGCCCGCGGGGTCGACCCGGTCGTGGTGGTCGATGCCGGCTTCGGGCTCGACCGCAGCGCCGCGGACCCCTACAGCCCGGTGGCGTGCCGCGACGACGTGACCGTCACCGCGCTCGAGCTGGCCGACGTGGTGGTGGCGGTGGCCTCGGCCGACCCGGTCGGCCTGGCCCGGCTGGCCCGCTGGCTCGTCGACCTGGCCGAGCTGCGCCCGGACGCCGCCCTCGTCGTGGTGGTCAACCGGATGCGCGCGGGCCTGGGATGGGCGCACTCCGACGTGGTCGACCTGGTCGCCCGGGTCGCGCCGGGTGCGCGGGTGCTGCTGGTGCCCGACGACCGCGCGGCCGCCGACCGGGCCCTGGTCTCCGGGCGCACCCTGGTCGAGGGAGGCGACAGCGCCCTGCGCCGCGGGGTCTCCGCGCTGGCCGACGCGCTCGCGCCCGAGCTGGACCTGGCGCCGGTGGGTCGCCGCCGGCGGCTGGCTCTCAGACGGTGAGCAGCAGGTAAAGGCCGCCTACGGTGTAGAAGACCATCACGAAGAGCAGCGGGAGCTGGCCGGTGAGCTGGTCGCGCCGGGGCAGCAGCTTCATCGCCCGGTCGTGGGCCGCGACCACGCCGAGCACGTGGCCGGTCACGATCGAGGCGACCTTCGTGATCGCCAGGAACGTGGTGTGGTTGGAGATCCAGTAGTTGACCTGCAGGTTCGCGGTGCCGAGGAGGTTGGCCCCGGTGCCGAGCGGGTCGCTGAGCTGGATCAGCGTCTGCTGGCCGATCTCGACGAAGTACGTCAGGTAGTGGGCGGTGAAGTAGCCGACCACGATCGGCACCAGCGAGTGCGCGAACCGCGACGGCATGCTGCGGTGCTCGATGCCCGGGACCGTCCGCACCATCATCGTGGCCAGGGCGACCAGGCTGCCGACCACGGTGCAGAACAGCACCAGGGCGACGGTGTTGAGGACCTGCTTGTGGTCGGGCAGCCAGTCCTGGCTGAGCCGGAGCCACTCGACGGAGTCCTTGAAGCTGTCGAACGCGGTGCTGCCCACGAGCACCGACACGACCGCGACCAGGCCCGGCCGGGGGACGACGCCGTCCAGGTTGCGCAGAGGCGCGCGGGTCACGAGGGTGCCGTCCGCGGTGCGCCCGAAGAAGGAGAGGTGGCCGACCAGGGTGGAGAAGACCTCGAACGGGTCCGCCTGCTCGATCCAGCGGTCGCCGAACAGGGCGGCGCCGATGAGAACGATGCCGGCGTACAGGGCCACCCACAAGCGCACCGCCCACAGGTAGTTGGCGTCGGGGAAGACCAGCTCGAACCAGACGAAGGCGAGCAGCCCCAGCGACGCCGGCCACAGCCCGACCCAGGACGGGAGCTCCATGACGCCGGAGGAGGGGGAGCCGCCGGTGGCCTTGGAGAGCAGCAGATGCAGTGTCCGGAGCGGGTTGATGGCCCGGTAGAAGGGGCCTAACAGCAGCGAGGCGGGCACGATCCCGACCCACAGCAGGACGAAGAACACCCCGAAGGTCGGGTTGGTCAGGTTGTCCGGCCCGGCCAGCGCCGCCCACGCGACGTACGCCGTGAACGCCAGCCCCGCGACGCGGGCGGTCCACCAGAGCCAGCCGCCGTCGACCGCGCCGGCGAGGCCGGTGGGCAGCGGCCGGCCCTGGGTGGCCGCGTCGAAGTGCGGCTCGCGCCAGGCCAGGACCAGCACGATGAAGGAGACGGCCAGCGCGGCCCCACCCCCGGCGAGCGCGAGCGGCAGCGAGATGGGGAGGTCCTGCGCGCCACCGATGCCGTGCGCGAAGACCATGTCGGGGACCATGAGGGGTGCGTCCTCCAGCAGCGAGACGTGACGGGCGAGACCGTGCGGGGGTGGTGCGGAGACCTCTGACAGAATCGCAGATCAGGAGTCCGAGCGAGGAGAGGGGCCAGGGTGGAGCGGCTGCGGCCCGGCGACATGGCGCTGATGGAGACCGAGTCCGACAACGCCCCGATGATCCTGGCCACCGTCGAGGTGTTCGAGCCGGGCGAGGACGGCTTCGACTACCCACGGCTGGTCTCGCTGGTCGCCGACCGGCTCGCGTTCGTGCCGCGGTACCGGCAGCGCCTGGTCACCGTTCCGGGCGGCCTGGCCCGGCCGGTCTGGGTCGACGACGAGGACTTCGACCTCACCTACCACGTGCGGCAGTCGGCGGTGCCCCGTCCGGGCTCCCACGAGCAGCTCCAGGACCTCGTCGCCCGGATCATCACCCGTCCCCTGGACCGCAGCCGTCCGCTGTGGGAGATGTACCTGATCGAGGGGCTCGAGGGCGGCCGGTTCGCGATCCTGTGCCGCTCGCACCAGACCCTGGTGGACGGCATCTCCACGATCGACCTGGGCCAGGTCATCCTCGACATGGACACTGTCGCCCGCGAGCGCATCCCCGACGAGTGGCGCCCGCGCAAGGAGCCCTCGCACGCCGCGCTGCTGGTCGACGGGCTGGAGGACCGCCTGCGACACCCGGGCAACCCGCTCGGGGCCGTCCGCGACGTGGCCACCGCGATGTCGCGGCTCAGCCCGTTCAACCTGACCGGGCGGCGTCCCGTCCCGGACTCGCCGCTGCAGGCGCAGATCTCCCAGCAACGTCGCTTCGCCACGGTGCGCACCAGCCTCGACGACTACCGCAAGGTGCGGCGCTTCCACGGCGGCACCGTCAACGACGTCGTGCTCGCCACCGTCACCGGGGCGCTCCGCTCGTGGCTGATGACCCGGGCGGAGTCGGTGCACTCCAGCCGGCAGCTGCGGGCGATGGTGCCCATGGGTGTCGTCGACAAGGACCTGGAGCCGACGTCGCTGGGCAGCCAGGTGACCGCGACGGTGCTGGACCTGCCGATCGGCGAGGCCAGCCCGGTGGTGCGCCTGCACCAGGTCTCCTACGCGCTGAAGGCGCACAAGGAGACCGGCAACGCCGCCTCGGCGCTGCGGCTCATCGGGGTCGGCGGGTTCGCCCCGACCACCTTCCACGCCCTGGGCGCCCGGGTGGCCGCGGCGGCACCCCAGCGCTCCTTCCACCTGGTCGTCACCAACGTGCCCGGCCCGCAGTTCCCCCTGTACGCCGCCGGGGCGCGGATGCTCGAGTCCTACCCGGTGCAGCCGCTGCTGCCCGGGCACGGCCTGGCCATCGGCGTGACGTCGTACGACGGCGGCGTCTACTACGGGCTGACCGCGGACCGCGACTCGATGCCGGACCTCGAGGTGGTCGGCCAGTGCCTCACCGAGGCGCTCGCCGAGCTGGTCGACACCACCGCGGAGACGCGGATGCGCGCACCGCGCGGTCGCGCCCGGGTGATCCCGCCGCCGCCGGCGCCCAAGGGCACCAGCACGTGACCGTCCGGGTCTACCTGCCGCTGACCGTGCCCCTGCTGGCGCTGGCGCGCGAGCAGGGGTCGTTCGGTCCGCCGCCGCTGCGTGCGCACGCCGTCACCGACGCCGTGGTCGCCGCCCTGGGTGAGTCGGAGGGTGAGGTGGGGGCCGAGGAGCTGGAGTACGCGGTGCTCGCCGTCGCCGCCGAGGAGTCGCTCGGGATGCTCGGCCCGGACGTGCCGCCGCGCCGGGTCGTGGCCGCCCTCGACGTGCCGGCCGTCGTGCCGGTGCCCGACGGCGTCAGCGAGGTGGAGGTCCCCGTCGAGGTGGCGTGGCGGCGGCTCGCGGCGGTGCTGGTCGACGACGGGGCCGCGGCGCCCGACGTCGCCGCCGGGCGCGACGCGCTGGCGGCCGGACGCGACGACGACCCGGCGCTGGAGCGCTGCCGGGACCACGAGCTCGGCTGGTACGCCGTGCAGGAGGTCCCCGACCTCTTGCGGTGACGCGGTGTGACTCCTCGTGTGAGGATCGAACGATGGACGCCGTCACCCACCCACCCGCCCCCGTCAACGCGCCGATCCTCTCCTACGCCCCGGGCAGCCCCGAGCGCGAGGCCCTGGTGGCCGAGCTCGCCCGCCAGGAGGGGGAGCACCTCGACCTGACCGCCACCATCGGCGGCGTACGACGCCCCGGAGGCGGCGTGCCGCTCGACGTGGTCCAGCCGCACGACCACCAGCACGTGCTGGGCACGCTGCGCCACGCCACGCGCGCCGACGCCCGGGCCGCCGTCGCCGCAGCGCAGGAGGCGGCGCCGGCCTGGCGTGCCCTGGACTTCGACGACCGGGCGGCGATCCTGCTGCGGGCGGCCGACCTGCTGGCCGGGCCGTGGCGGCAACGGCTCAACGCGGCCACCATGCTGGGCCAGTCGAAGACCGCCGTCCAGGCCGAGATCGACTCCGCCTGCGAGCTGATCGACTTCTGGCGCTTCAACGTGCACTTCGCGCGGCAGATCCTGGCCGAGCAGCCGCCGGCGAACTCCGCGGGCGTCTGGAACCGCACCGACCACCGGCCGCTGGAGGGGTTCGTCTACGCGATCACGCCCTTCAACTTCACCGCCATCGCCGGCAACCTGCCGACCGCCCCGGCCCTGATGGGCAACACGGTGGTCTGGAAGCCGTCGCCCACCCAGCAGGTCGCCGCCCACCTGACGATGCAGCTGCTGGAGGAGGCGGGCCTGCCGCCGGGCGTCATCAACCTGCTGCCCGGCGACGGGCTGGCGGTCTCCGAGGTCGCGCTCGCCCACCCGGACCTGGCCGGCATCCACTTCACCGGCTCGACGGCGACCTTCCAGCACCTGTGGCGCACGGTGGGGGAGAACATCACCCGCTACCGCTCCTACCCGCGTCTGGTCGGGGAGACCGGCGGCAAGGACTTCGTGCTCGCCCACCCCAGCGCCGACCCGGACGTGCTACGGGTCGCGCTGCTGCGCGGGGCTTTCGAGTACCAGGGCCAGAAGTGCTCGGCCGCCTCGCGGGCCTACGTCGCCCGCTCGGTGTGGGACCGGGTCCGCGACGACCTGGTCGCCCAGACCGAGGCGCTCACGATGGGCGACGTCACCGACCTGTCGAACTTCCTCGGCGCCGTCATCGACGACCGGGCGTTCGCGCGGCACAAGAGGGCGATCGCCCGGGCCAAGCGGTCCTCCCGCCTCGACGTGGTCGCCGGGGGCAAGGTGGACGACTCCGTGGGCTGGTTCGTCCGGCCGACCCTGGTGGAGGCCTCCGACCCGACCGACGCGATGTTCCGCGAGGAGTACTTCGGCCCGATCCTGGCCGTGCACGTGTACGACGACGGCGACTTCGAGCAGGTCGCCACCCAGCTCGAGTCGTTCGCGCCGTACGCCCTGACCGGGTCGATCATGGCGCGCGACCGGCGCGCCGTGGCCTGGGCCACCGAGCACCTGCGGTTCGCAGCGGGCAACTTCTACGTCAACGACAAGCCGACCGGCGCCGTGGTGGGCCAGCAGCCGTTCGGAGGCGCACGCGCGTCGGGGACCAACGACAAGGCAGGCTCGGCGGCCAACCTGATGCGGTGGACCTCGCCGCGGTCGATCAAGGAGACCTTCGTCGCACCGACCGCGCACGGCTACCCGCACCAGGGCTGACCCAGGCACACTCCGCCATACTGTCGGGTCATGGAGATCGCGGCCCTGCTGGCACCCCGCCTGGCCACCCTGGCGATGGTCGTCCCGGAGCACTTCGGGGCGTTGCACGGCTACGCCAAGCTGATCGTGATGCTGGTCGCGATCGGCCCGTTCCTGGTGCTCGGTGCGGTGATCTACGTGGTCCGCAAGCACGACATCGCGGCCGAGGAGGCCGAAGCAGCCGGGGCCGCCGAGGCCGCCGCCCGCGAGCAGGGCGGCGACCAGCTCAGCGGCTGAGCCAGTCCGCGCCGACCTTGCCCTCGGCGGCCAGCGCCTTGCGGAGCAGCTCGCCGATCAGGCCCTCGAGCTTCCCGCCGACCAACGGGATCGACACCTTGACCTCGCCGGTGAAGACCTGGTCGGTGCCGGGGGCGCCGTCGACGGTGGCCGGACGCAGCACGATCTCGCCGCGCAGGTGCCCGGGCTTGCCGGGGATCTCCATCGAGAACGCCGCGGAGGTGGGGTCGCCCCACTGCTCGCGCTGCACGATCTGCACGGTGTCGCCGACGAACTTCTGGGCCACCGCAGGGAGCTTGCGAGGGACCTGGGTCTGCTCGACCACCACGACCGCCGCGTGGGCGCCGTCGGTGCTCACCCCGACCGCGTGGTCGGTGGACCGGATGAAGGTGCAGACCTCCTCGCGGAAGGCCGTGTCGGTCAGCATCGCGAAGACCTGCTCGGGGCTGCCGGCGTAGGAGTTGGTGTGCTCGAACCTCATCGGCCCGCCCCTGCCAGCCACGCGGCGGCCGCCGCCTGCTCGCGGTCCTTGCCCTCGAGGAACAGCTGGGTCATCAGCCGCTCCAGGCGGTCCTTGATGAGGGGCACCTTCACCTTGATCTCTCCTTCGAACGTCTGGGTGGTCCGGCCGCCGCCCTCGGTGAGCGTGTAGGTGCCGGCCAGGTCGGTGGGGCGGCCGGGGGTGCGGACCACCAGGGTCCCCGAGGTCGGGCCGGTCCAGGTCTCGGTCTGCACCGCCCGGGTGGTCTCGCCGGCGAACGTGCGGGCGAACGACGGGAGCCCGTCGTTGGGCTGCACCTGGTCGACGGTGACGACGTGCCCGGACCCCCGCGGCTCGATCGTCACCGCGGCCTCCAGGACGCCCACCTCCCGGGCCAGGTACTCCCGGAACGCCGGGTCGACGAGCATGGCGTAGACGTCGTCGACGGGGGCGTCGTACGTCGCCGTGTGGGTGACCTTCATGGGGGACATCATGCCGTCACGACGCTAGTGTCAGGAGAGTCGGCACAACGACGTGCCGACCGATCTACCCGCAGGAGTCGACGTGCCCACGACGAGCCCCGCCGCCAGCTCGGCGGCAGCCTCCGAACCGAAGGACGAGCTGATCACGAGGGCCGCGGCGCTGGCCGCGACCCGCCGCGGGACCGGCGGGCCGCCCGAGCACGGCACCGAGGCGTTCCTGCGGCAGTACTACCGCCACGTCGCCTACGAGGACCTGCTGGACCGCTCCGAGGTCGACCTGTACGGCGCCGCGATGAGCCAGTACCGGCTGGCCGCCGACCGGCCGCGCGGACGGGCGTCGGTGCGGGTCTTCACCCCGACCGTGGACGAGCACGGCTGGACCGCGCAGGGCCACACCGTGGTCGAGGTCGTCACCGACGACATGCCCTTCCTGGTCGACTCGGTCACCATGCTGCTCAACGAGCGGCACAGCAGCGTCCACCTGGTCGTCCACCCCCAGCTGCTGGTCCGCCGGGACGTGACCGGCCGGATGGCCGAGGTGATCGACGACGAGGCCTACGAGGTCGGGGCCGATCCGGACGTGGGCCGCGAGTCCTGGATGCACGTGGAGATCGACCGCGAGGGCGACCCGGCCGGGATGGCCGAGCTCGAGCGCGCCCTGCACAAGGTGCTCAACGACGTGCGCGAGTCGGTGGAGGACTGGGACCGGATGCGCCAGCAGGCGCTGGCCGTGGTGGAGGACCTGGAGCAGTCCCCGCCGCCGCTGCCGGTCGACGAGATCGAGCAGGCCACCGCGCTGCTCACCTGGCTGGCCGAGGACCACTTCACGTTCCTGGGCTACCGGGAGTACGTCCTGGAGCGCACCGAGGGCGGCGACGTGCTGCGCCCGGTCACGGGCACCGGCTGCGGGATCCTGCGCGCCGACCAGGACATGGCCACCGCCTTCGTGCCGCTGCCGCCGCTGGTCGCGGCGAAGGCGCGCGAGCAGACCCTGCTGGTGCTGGCCAAGGCCAACTCGAAGTCGACCGTGCACCGGCCGGCGTACCTGGACTACGTCGGGGTCAAGACGTGGGGCCCCGACGGCGAGGTCGTCGGGGAGCGGCGCTTCCTCGGCCTCTACTCCGCCTCGGCCTACACCGAGTCGCTGACCCGCATCCCGCTGATCCGCGAGAAGGCGTTCGCGGTGATCGACGCGGCCGGCGTGGACCGGCAGAGCCACACCGGCAAGGCGCTGATGGAGCTGCTGGAGACCTACCCGCGCGACGAGCTCTTCCAGACCCCGCTGGAGGAGCTCATCCCGATCACCCGGGCCGTGCTCAACACCCGGGAGCGGCGCCAGGTGCGGCTCTTCGTCCGCCCGGACGCCTACCGGCGCTTCCTGTCGTGCCTGGTCTACCTGCCGCGCGACCGCTACAACACCCGGGTCCGGGAGCGGATCTCGGCGATCCTGCTGCGCGAGCTCGGCGGCGAGACGATCGAGTACACCGCCCGGGTCAGCGAGTCCATGCTGGCCCGCCTGCACTTCGTGGTGCGCCCGACCAGGGGCGAGACCATGGACGGTCCTGCCGACGTGGCCGACCTGGAGCGCCGGCTGGCCGACGCCGCCCGCTCCTGGCAGGACGACTTCGCCACCGCGGTGCGCGAGGAGTACGGCGAGTCGGAGGGCAACCGGCTGCTGCGGCTCTACGCCGACTCGTTCCCGGAGGCCTACAAGGAGGACTACCCGGCGCGCAGCGGCGCGGCCGACCTGGCCCGGCTGGAGGCGATCGACGGCGACGAGGGCCTCGGGCTGTCGTTCTACCAGCCGATGGACTGCGGCCCGAGCGAGGCGCGGCTCAAGGTCTTCCGGATCGGCCCGTCGCTGTCGTTGAGCCACGTGCTGCCGATCCTGTCCACGATGGGGGTGGAGGTCGTCGACGAGCGGCCCTACTCGCTGACCGGGCTGCGCCGTCCCTCGCACATCTACGACTTCGGGCTCCGCTTCTCCCGGGCCATCCCGTCGCAGTCGCGCGAGCTGTTCCAGGACGCGGTCGCCGCGGTCTGGGAGGGCCGCAACGAGGCGGACGGGTTCAACGGCCTGGTCCTCGCCGCGGGCCTGACCTGGCGTCAGGCCACCGTGCTGCGGGCCTACGCGAAGTACATGCGCCAGGGCGGCACGCCGTTCGCGCAGGACTACATCGAGGACGCGCTCAAGGGCAACCTGGACATCACCCGCCGCCTCGTCGAGCTCTTCGAGGCCCGCTTCGACCCGTCCGTCGCCGCCGACCGCGACAAGCGCTGCGCGGACCTCGAGGACCGCATCCTGCGGGCGCTCGACGACGTCGTCAGCCTCGACCACGACCGCATCCTGCGCTCCTACCTGACCGTGGTGAAGGCGACCCTGCGGACGAACTTCTACCAGGCCGCCGCCGACGGCAGCCTCAAGCCGTACATCTCCTTCAAGCTCGAGCCGGACGCGATCCCCGAGCTCCCCGAGCCCCGCCCGCGCTTCGAGATCTTCGTGTACTCCCCGCGGGTGGAGGGCGTGCACCTGCGCTTCGGCGCGGTCGCCCGGGGTGGCCTGCGCTGGAGCGACCGGCGCGACGACTTCCGCACCGAGGTGCTCGGCCTGGTCAAGGCGCAGATGGTCAAGAACGCGGTGATCGTGCCGGTCGGCGCGAAGGGCGGCTTCTTCTGCAAGCAGCTGCCCGACCCCGGCGACCGCGAGGCCTGGATGGCCGAGGGCATCGCCTGCTACAAGACCTTCATCTCCGGCCTGCTCGACGTCACCGACAACCTCGTCAACGGGGAGACCGTCCCGCCGCGGGACGTGGTCCGCCACGACGGCGACGACTCCTACCTCGTGGTGGCCGCCGACAAGGGCACCGCGACGTTCTCCGACATCGCCAACGGCGTCGCACTGGACTACGGCTTCTGGCTGGGCGACGCGTTCGCCTCGGGTGGCTCGGTCGGCTATGACCACAAGGCGATGGGCATCACCGCGCGCGGGGCGTGGGAGTCGGTCAAGCGGCACTTCCGCGAGATGGGCGTGGACTGCCAGAACGAGGACTTCACCTGCGTCGGGATCGGCGACATGTCCGGCGACGTGTTCGGCAACGGGATGCTGCTCTCCGAGCACACCCGGCTCGTGGCCGCCTTCGACCACCGCGACATCTTCCTCGACCCCGACCCCGACCCGGCGACCTCGTTCGCCGAGCGCCGGCGGATGTTCGACCTGCCGCGCTCGAGCTGGCAGGACTACGACCGGGACCTGCTGTCGGAGGGTGGCGGGATCTACCCGCGCAGCGCCAAGTCGATCCCGGTGTCGCCGCAGGTGCGGGCGGTGCTCGGGCTGTCCGACACCGTGGTGCACCTGACCCCGGCCGAGCTGATGCGGGCGATCCTGCTCAGCCCGGTCGACCTGCTCTGGAACGGCGGCATCGGCACCTACGTGAAGTCCGAGGCCGAGTCCAACGCCGACGTCGGCGACAAGGCGAACGACGCGATCCGCGTCAACGGCGCCCAGCTGCGGTGCCGCTCGGTCGGCGAGGGCGGCAACCTCGGCTTCACCCAGCAGGGACGCATCGAGTACGCGCGGGCCGGCCGCGACGGCCAGGGCGGCCGGATCAACACCGACTTCATCGACAACTCCGCGGGCGTGGACACCTCCGACCACGAGGTCAACATCAAGATCCTCCTCGACCGGGTGGTCAAGGACGGCGACCTGACCGGCAAGCAGCGCAACGACCTGCTCGCCTCGATGACCGAGGAGGTCGGGGACCTGGTCCTGCGCGACAACTACGAGCAGAACGTCGCCCTGGCGTGCTCGATCGTGCAGGCCCCGCAGCTGGTCCACGTGCACGAGGACTGGATGCAGCGGCTCGAGCGCGACGGCCTGCTCGACCGGGCGCTGGAGAACCTGCCCACGACCGAGCAGGTCGAGGAGCGGCGGGCCCGCGGGGAGGGGCTGACCGCCCCCGAGCTGTCCACGTTGATGGCCTACACCAAGATCGTGCTCGACGCGGAGCTGCTCACCACCGAGCTGCCCGACGACCCCTTCCTCGTCGTGGACCTGCACGAGTACTTCCCGACCCTGATGCGCGACAAGTACCGCGAGCAGATCGAGAAGCACCCGCTGCGCCGCGAGATCGTCGTCACCCAGGTGGTCAACTACCTGGTCAACGGTGCCGGCATCACGTTCTTCCACCGGCTGTCGGGGGAGACCGGGGCCTCGGCGGAGGAGCTGATCCGCGCGAACTTCGTGGCCCGGGAGATCTTCTCCTCGCGCAGGATGGTCGACACGATCTACTCCTTCGACAACAAGATCGACGCCGAGACCCAGATGCGGATGCGGATCGAGATGCGCACGCTGGTCGAGCGGGCCTCGCGGTGGCTGGTCAACAACCGGCGTCCACCCCTGGACAGCGCGGCCACCGTGGAGTTCTTCAGCGCCACCGCGCACAAGCTCTTCGACGTCCTCCCCGAGCTGCTCACCGGCCGCGAGCTGACGGCGTACGAGGACCGGCGGGCGGCTCTGCTGGACAAGGGCGTCGAGCCCGAGCTGGCCACCCGGGTGGCCGTGCTGCCCCCGGCGTACGCGATTCTGACCATCGCCGAGACCGCCGCCCGGCTGGACATCGACCCGGTCGAGGTCGGCCGGCTGCACTTCCAGCTCGGCGAGCACCTCGGCCTGTCCACCCTGGTGGAGCGGATCCTCGCGCTGCCGCGGGAGGACCGCTGGCAGACGATGGCCCGCGCCGCGCTGCGCGACGACCTGCACGCCGTGCACGGGACGCTCACCGGGCAGGTGCTCGAGCGGACCCCGGACGGGGTGGAGGCCTCGGAGCGGATCGCGGACTGGGAGCGGCACGACGAGGTGCTGGTCGGCCGGGCGGTGGACACCCTCGGCGAGATCTGCACCGACGAGCGGGCCGACCTGGCCCGGATGTCGGTCGGGCTGCGGGTGGTGCGGACGCTGCTCGCCACGCCGTAGGAGGGTGCCGTCGTCTCCCGACCGGCGCCGCGGGTAACGTCGGGCTCGTGACGGCGATCCGGGTGCGCGGGGTGACCAAGACGTACGGCGACACCCGAGCTCTGGACGGCGTCGACCTCGATGTGGCCGAGGGTGAGTTCTTCGGGCTGCTCGGACCCAACGGGGCCGGGAAGACCACCCTGCTGGAGGTCGTCGAGGGGCTGCGTCGCCCCGACACCGGCGAGGTCGCGCTGCTGGGCGACAGCCCGTGGTCGCGGGCCCCCGAGCTCGTCCGCAGGATCGGGGTGCAGTTCCAGGCCTCCGCCTTCTTCGAGCGGCTCACCGCCCGCGAGCAGCTGCGCACCTTCGCCTCGCTCTACGGGCTCGGCACCGCGCCCGCCGACGCGTGGCTGGAGAGGGTCGGCCTGGAGGACAAGGCAGGCACCCGCACCGAGGACCTCTCCGGCGGCCAGCTGCAGCGGCTCGCCATCGCCTGCGCCCTGGTCCACGAACCCGAGATCGTCTTCCTCGACGAGCCGACCGCGGCGCTCGACCCGCAGTCGCGGCGCAACCTGTGGGACCTGCTCCGCTCCCTGCAGGACGCCGGACGCACCGTGGTGCTCACCACCCACCACATGGACGAGGCCGAGGTGCTCTGCGACCGCGTCGCGATCATCGACCACGGCCGGATCCTCGTCGACGACACCCCGCAGGCGCTGGTCCGCGACCTCGACGCCCCGGTCCGGGTGACGGTAGCGCCCGGCCGGCTGGCCGACCCCGCCGCGCTGCCGGGCGTGCTCACCGCGGAGGCCGGCGAGGGCGGCACGGTGCTCACCACCCGGGAGCCGTCGGCGCTGCTGGTCCGCCTCGCCGAGCTCGAGGCCCTCGAGGGCCTCGCCGTCCAGGGTGCCACCCTGGAGGACGTCTTCCTGCACCTGACCGGTCGGGAGTACCGCGCATGAGGCCGGGCACGAGGGGGGAGGCATGAGCGCGTTCCGCGGCGTCGCCGCCGCCCTGGTCAAGGGGTTCCTGCGGGACCGGGCCTCGGTGTTCTTCTCGCTGGTCTTCCCGCTGATGTTCCTGGTCCTCTTCGGCGGCCTCTTCAACTTCGACTCCAGCCCCCGCCTCACCCTGGTCGAGATCGGCCCGGTCGTGGTCCTCGACCAGCTCCCCGACGGGGCGCGGGGGGCCTTCGAGAAGTCCTTCGACGTCTCGCACACCACCGACCGCGCCGCCGCCCTGGCCGACGTCCGGCAGGGCGACAAGGACGTCGCCGTCGAGATGGACGGCACCACCCTGGTGGCCCACTTCACCAAGACCGACCAGGTCCGCGCCGCCATCGTGCAGGGCACCCTGGCGGCGTACGTCGACGGCGCCAACCAGGCGCTCAGCGGCACCCCGCCGACGTACACGTTCACCGCGCAGGCGGTGGAGGACGACTCGCTGGAGGCGATCCAGTACGTCACCCCGGGGCTGCTGGGCTGGGCGGTCGCGATGAGCGCGACCTTCGGCGCGGCCGCCACCCTGCAGGGCTGGCGCAAGTCCCGGCTGCTGGCGCGGATCCAGCTCTCCCCGGCCTCGACGGGCTCGGTGGTCTCGGCGCGGATCGTGGTGACGATCGGCATCGCCCTGGTGCAGATGGCGGTCTTCCTGGCGGTCGGCAAGATCTTCTTCGGGCTGCGCCTGGGCGGCCAGTGGTGGTGGTCCATCCCGCTCCTGGTGGCCGGCACGCTCGCCTTCATGACGTTGGGGCTGCTCGCCGGGGCGGTCGCCAAGACCCAGGAGGGCGCGGTCAACCTCGCCAACATCGTGGTGCTGCCGATGGCCTTCCTCAGCGGCTCCTTCTTCTCCCTGGACGGGGCGCCCGGCTGGCTGCAGGCCGTCTCCCAGGCCCTGCCGCTGCGGCACCTCAACGACGGCATGCTCGACGTCCTGGTGCGCGGCGACGGGGCCTCGGCGATCCTCGCCCCGAGCATCTTCGTGCTCGCCTTCGGCCTGGTGGTGGGCTCGCTGGCCGTGCTGATCTTCCGCCGCGCCGCGGTCTGACCTGTTCCGCTGGTTGCTACCGACGAGTACGGTCGTCCGGTGACCAGCGACGCCCCCGCCCCGGCGACCTCCCCGTCCTCCCCGTCCTCCCTGCCGCTGCATGCCCGCGGGGCGACCGGCCAGGCCGCCGCGGTGGCCTCCGGCGAGGTCACCGCCCTCGCGCTGACCGAGGCCACCCTGGCCCGGATCGAGCGGATCGACCCGCAGCTCGACGCCTTCACCGTGGTGCTGGGCGACGCGGCCCGCGAGGAGGCCGCCGAGCGCGACCGCGCCCAGGCGCGCGGCGGGACGCTCGGCCCGCTGCACGGCGTCCCCGTGGCCATCAAGGAGGAGAACGACGTCGCCGGCACGGTCACCACGTTCGGGGGCTTCGCGAACCGGACGCCGGCCGCCGCCGACGGGCTGGTCACCGCCCGGCTGCGGGCCGCCGGGGCGGTGGTGGTCGGCAAGACCAACATGCCGGAGTTCGGCCAGCACCCCTTCACCGAGTCCGAGCGTCACGGCAGCACCCGCAACCCGTGGGACCGGGCGAGGACCCCCGGCGGCTCCAGCGGCGGTACGGCGGCCGCGGTCGCCGCGGGGCTGGTCGCGGTCGGCATCGGCGGGGACGGCGGCGGCTCGATCCGGATCCCGTCCGCCTGCTGCGGCCTGTTCGGTCTCAAGCCCACCCGCGGCCGGGTCTCGACCGCCCCGCAGCCCGACCTCTGGGAGGCCCTGGGCACGGTCGGCCCGCTGACCCGCTCGGTGCTCGACAGCGCGGTCGTCTACGACGTGCTGCGCGGCAACCAGCCGACCGACCGCTACACCGTGGCGGACCCCGAGACCTCCTTCACCGACGCCGCCCTCCGGGGGACCGCGGGGGACGTGCCGACGCTGCGGGTCGCCTGGTCGACGCGGTCGGCCTCGCCCGGCGTCCGGCCCGATCCCGAGCACGTCCGCGCGGTGGAGGAGACGGCGGCGCTGCTGGCGTCGCTGGGCCACCGGGTGCTCGAGATCGACCCGCGCTACCCCGACCCGACCGCGGCGTTCCTGCCGCAGTTCTTCTCGGGGGTCCGGGCCGAGGCGGCGATCGTGGAGGACCCCGCGCTGCTGGAGCGCCGCACGCGCACGATCCTGCGGCTCGGCCGCTGGGTCACCCCGCGGGTGCGGGACTGGGCGCTGCGCCAGGGGGAGCGGATCGCCGACGTCGTGGACGCCCGGGTCTTCTCCGTGTGCGACGTGCTGCTCACCCCCACCATCGCGCCCCGGCCTCCCGAGGTCGGGGTGCTGGACGGGGTCGGTGCCGTCCCGGCGCTCCTGAAGGACATCCCGATGGTGGCCTACACCGCCATCTGGAACGTCACCGGGCACCCGGCCGCCGCGGTGCCGTCCGGGTTCGGGTCCGACGGCCTCCCCACGTCCGTCCAGCTGGTGGGTCGCCGCGGCGACGAGACCACGCTGCTGGCGCTGTCCGCCCAGCTGGAGGCGGCGCGCGGCTGGGCCGACCGGTGGCCGTCCCTGTGAGCATGCCCGGGAGCGGCGCGGGCGCCGAGCGCGGATCGGTCGGCATCGCCCGGATGCTGCTGGTCAGCCCCGCAGCCGTCGCCCGCCGGACCGTGCGGGCACTGCCGCTGCCGGCCTCGGTGAGCGCGCCACTGGTGGCCCTCACCGGCCCTTCGCCCCTGCGCGGCCGGCGGGTCCTGGTCACCGGTGCGTCGTCGGGGATCGGGGAGGCGACCGCCAAGGCGGTCGCCCGGCGCGGCGCGCTCACCCTGCTGGTCGCCCGGCGTGCCGACGAGCTCGACCGGGTGGTCGGCGAGATCGTCGCCACCGGAGGCGTGGCCCGCGGCTTCGCCTGCGACCTGACCGACGCCGAGGCCGTCGAGGCCCTGGTCGCCGCGCTGGTCCGCGAGCACGGCGGGGTCGACATGCTCGTCAACAACGCGGGCCGCTCGATCCGGCGCTCGATCGCGCTGTCCTACGACCGGATGCACGACTTCGAGCGGACCATGGAGATCAACTACTTCGCCCCGGTCCGGCTCGTCCTCGGCCTGCTGCCCTCGATGGTCGAGCAGCAGCGCGGCCACGTCGTCAATGTGCTGAGCTGGGGCGTCCAGGTGAAGGCCCCGAAGTTCTCGGCGTACCTGGCCTCCAAGAGCGCGCTGGACGTGTTCAGCCGCATCGCCGGCCGGGAGCTCCTCGGTGACGGGATCACCTTCACCAACATCCGGATGCCCCTGGTCCGCACCCCGATGATCGGCCCGACCGACCTCTACGCCTCCTCTCCGGCGCTCACGCCCGAGCAGGCGGCCGAGCGGATCGTGCGCGCCCTGGAGGACCGGCCGATCACCGTCGACACGGCGGCCGGGCGGGTGGCGGAGGTGCTCAACCTGGTGCTGCCACGGGTGTCGGACGCGCTGATGTACGCCGCGGCCCGCCGCTTCCCGGACTCCGAGGCGGCCACCCGGCACCTGCACTCGGTCTCCGCCGAACGCGGCTGACCGCTCGGCAGGGCGACCTCCGACGTCAGGCCGACTTCTTGGCTGCCGCCTTCTTCTCGGGGGCCTTCTTGGCAGGGGTCTTCTTGGCGGCCTTCTTCGCCGGGCTCTTCTTCTTCGCCGCGGGCTTGGTGTCGGCCTTGCCGGTGTCCTTGCTCGGGTTCGCGGCCGGAGCCTCGCCGCGCGCCTCCTTCGCCGCCGCCACGGACTTCTGCAGCGCCGCGAGCAGGTCGACGACCTCGCCGGTGGTGGGCGCGGCCTCGGCGGTGCGGGTGACCTCGCCGCCCTCCAGCTTGGCCTGCACGATGGCCTGCACGGCGGCCGCGTAGTCGTCCTCGAACTCGTCGGGGTCGTAGTCGCCGGCCATCGTCTCCAGCAGCATGGTCGCCATCTCGACCTCCTGCTTGCGGGGCTTCTCCACGTCGGTGAGGGAGGCGAAGTCGGGGGTGCGGATCTCGTCAGGCCACATCAGCGTCTGCAGCACGAGCACGTCGTCGCGCACCCGCAGCACGGCCGGCGTCATCCGGGTCCGCAGCGAGACGGTCACGACCGCGACCCGGTCGGCCTGGCCGAGGGCGTCGCGCAGCAGGGCGTAGGGCTTCGCGCCGGTCGCGTCGGGCTCGAGGTAGTAGGACTTCTCCAGCATCATCGGGTCGATCTGGTCGGCCGGGACGAACTTCTGCACCGAGATCTCCCGGCTGCTGTTGGCGGGCAGCTCGGCGAGGTCCTCGTCGTCGAGGATGACCATCTCGCCGTCCTCGGTCTCGTAGCCCTTCGCGATGTCGGCGTAGGCCACCTCCTCGCCGTCGATCGAGCAGATCCGCTGGTACTTGATCCGCCCCCCGTCCTTGGCATGCACCTGCCGGAACGAGATGTCGTGGCTCTCGGTGGCCGAGTAGAGCTTGACGGGGACGTTGACCAGGCCGAAGGAGACCGCGCCCTTCCAGATCGCTCGCATGCCGACACGGTACCCATCGGGAAGGATGGGAGTCATGCGTCCGATGCTCGCCACCCGCGGCACCACCGTGCCGACCGGCCCCGGCTGGTCCCACGAGGTCAAGTGGGACGGCATGCGGGTGCTGGGCCAGGTCCGGGACGGGCGGCTGCGGCTGACCTCCCGCAACGAGAACGACGTGACCTCGGCCTTCCCCGAGCTCGCCGGCCTGGCGGCGCTCGCCGGCGGCCGGGACCTGCTCGTCGACGGCGAGGTGGTCGCCTTCAGCGACGGCCGTCCGGTGTTCGGGGCCCTGGTCGACCGGATCCACCTGCGCGACCGCCGGGCCGAGCGGGCCGCCGCCGTGCGGCCCGTGACCCTGCTGGTCTTCGACCTGCTCGCCCTCGACGGCCTCGACGTCACCTCGCTGCCGCTCGCCGACCGGAGGGCCGCGCTGGAGGCGCTCGAGCTGGACGGGGCGCACTGGCAGGTGCCGCCGACGTACGACGACGGTCGCGCGCTGCTGGAGGCGACCCGCACCCAGGGGCTGGAGGGCGTGGTCAGCAAGCGGCTGACCTCGCCGTACCGGACGGGCCAGCGCTCCGAGGACTGGCTGAAGTTCCCGCACCGGCCGACCCTCTCGCTCGTGGTCGGCGGGTGGCGGCCCGAGGCCGGCTCCGGCGCACGACTGGGCGCCCTGCTGGTGGGGGAGCAGACCGCCGACGGCCTGGTCTACCGCGGCCGGGTCGGCAGCGGGGTCGCCGGGCGGGCGGCGCTGAAGCTCTCCGAGCTGCTGCTGCCGCTGCGGGTCGACCGCTCGCCGTTCCTCGACCCGGTGCCACCGGAGGACGCCGACGGCACCACCTGGGTGCGGCCGGACCTGGTGGTGGAGGCGACCAGCCTCGGCCTGACCCCGCAGCAGCGGCTGCGCCAGCCGGCGTACCTGGGGGTGCGCACGGACCTGCGGCCCGCGGACCTGCTGGACCTGGAGGTGGGCACCGATGGCTGAGCGGACCGGGAAGGCGAACGCGGGCAAGGAGCAGTACGACCGGGAGGAGACCCGGGTCGAGGTGGACGGGCGGACGCTGACGATCACCAGCCTCAGCAAGCCGCTCTACCCCGACACGGGCACCACCAAGGCGGAGGTGCTGCACTACTACGCCACCGTCGGGCCGGTGCTGCTGCCGCACCTGCGGGACCGGGCGGTGACCCGGATCCGGTGGCCGCACGGCACCGGCGACCTGAGCTTCTTCGAGAAGAACGTGCCCTCGGGGGCGCCGCGCTGGCTGCCGCGGGTGGAGGTGGCCTCGACCGGGTCGCGCGGTGGCGGGGACCGGATCGCCTACCCCTTCGTCGACTCGCTGGCCGAGCTGACCTACCTGGTCAACCTGGCGTCGCTGGAGCTGCACGTGCCCCAGTGGCGCTTCGACCGGGAGACGGGCGAGCCGCGGAACCCCGACCGGATGGTCATCGACCTCGACCCGGGCAGCCCGGCCGGGCTGCACGAGTGCGCCCAGGTGGCGCTGCTGGTCCGGGAGCGGCTGGAGGCGCTGGGCCTGGAGACGACGCCGGTCACCAGCGGCAGCAAGGGCCTGCACCTGTACGCCGCTCTGGCCGGCGGCGAGCCCGGGGAGCTCACCTCCGACCAGGTCCGCGAGGCCGCGCGGATGATCGCCGAGGGGCTGGCCGCCGACCACCCCACGCTGGTCGTCTCGCAGATGACGAAGACGAAGCGGCCCGGGAAGGTTTTCCTGGACTGGTCGCAGAACACCGCCGCGAAGACCACGATCAGCCCGTACTCGCTGCGCGGCACCCTGACGCCGTACGTCGCCGCGCCGCGGACCTGGGAGGAGGTCGAGGAGGGGGCCGACGACCCGCTCGGCCTCGACCAGCTGACCTTCACCGAGGTGCTCGCGCGACTGGAGACGTACGGCGACCTGATGCGCTCCTGAGGGGTCCGTTCGCACCGGGTCCTCCGTACCCGGACGCGGTTTCCAAAGGTCCCCCCGCGCCCGGACCTCTGCTTCTGACTGCCCCCGGTGTCCGGGAGGAACGTGGACAACAGGAGCATCACTGTCGAAGGAGCCGGAGATGTCACACACCAGGGCAAGTACACGGATCACCGGCGGGATCGGCCAGCAGGCCGCGTCCGTCGAGGGCACCACCACGACCGGCGCCGAGGTCGCCGGTGAGGAGCGGCTCGGCACCGCCGCTCGCTACGTCGCCGCGGGGGTGCGGCTCGCGCTCGGCTGGACCTTCCTGTGGGCCTTCCTCGACAAGGCCTTCGGCCTGGGCCACGAGACGGCGAAGGCCGACGCCTGGATCCACGGCGGCAGCCCGACGATGGGCTTCCTGAAGTTCGCGGCCGCCGGGCCGTTAAAGGGCATCTACAACGACATCGCCGGCGCCACCTGGGCCGACTGGCTGTTCATGGCCGGCCTGCTCGGCATCGGGCTGGCGCTCATGCTCGGCATCGCGATGCGGGTCACCGCCGCCGCCGGGGCTCTGCTGCTGGTGCTGATGTGGACCGCCGTCCTGCCGCCGGCCAACAACCCGTTCATGGACGACCACCTGATCTACGCCGGCACGCTGGTCCTGCTGGCCCTGATCGGCGCGGGCCGGACCTTCGGGCTGGGACGGATGTGGGAGTCGCTGCCGTTCGTCGCCAAGAACCCCTGGCTGCGGTAGCACCTCGACCCCGCGACGAGTCCTGGCGCTCGACCTTCCCCCGAGGCGGCGCCAGGGCTCCCGTGCGTCGGGACCGGGCCCGTCACGGCTCCGGCAGCGGCGCCACGTCGGTGGTGTCGGCGGGCACCGGCCGGACGACCGTGGACGCGGCCGGCGCGGGGAGCCCGTGGGCCCAGGCGTCCACCACGGCGACGTACTCGGGGCTGTGCTGGTAGCCGCTGTGCCCGGCCACCAGCGGCCCGGGGTCGCCGGCGTCCCCGAGCGGCACCTCGGCCGTGACCCGGTCCTGGTCGCCGTCGACGTCGCCGAAGACCCGGAAGCCGAGCGGGTCGGTGCGGCGGAACAGGTTGACCCAGTCGCCGCCCGCGGCGCGGAGCCGGGCGAGCAGGGAGCCGTCCGGCGCGGGATGCGGCGGCGCGGACTCCGCGGGCACGTCCGGGAAGGCGCTGCCCAGCGTGGTCCTCGTGCTCGGCGCGTAGCCGATCGCGCCGGGCCCGACGACGCGGGGGAAGACCCGGCCGTAGAGGGCGCGCACCTGGCTGCCGTAGGTGACCACGCGGAGCCGGCCCAGGTCGGCGTCGCCGAGCCGGCTGAGGACGGCGGTGACGATCAGCGAGCCCTGGCTGTGCCCGGAGACCACCACCACGCCGTCGGGGGCGGAGGTCCGCAGTCCCCAGGCGACCCGGGTCCGCAGCTCGGGCACGACCCGCTCGGCGTAGCAGGGCGGGGCGAGCGGGTGGGCGGCGCGGGGCCAGAAGGTGGTGAGGTCCCAGATCACGCCGACGGCGCGGCGGGCGTCGTCGGAGGTGCGCAGCCGGGACCCGAGCAGCACCAGGCCGGCCGACATGGCCAGCACCAGGTACATCGCCGGGGTCGCCAGCGGCGAGGTCCAGCGCAGGCTCTCGGTCTGCCAGGGGGCCCGGCCGCTGGAGGAGAGCACGATCAGCGTCAGCGCGACGGGGGCGGTGGCTGCCCCGACGACGTCGAGGAGCACCTCGGCGCGGTGGGCCAGGGCGGCGGCGCGGCGACGCGAGAGCACCTCGTCCCAGTCCCGGGGGCCGACCCACGGGTCGCGCTGACGGCGCAGCGCCGGGCGCACGCGGCGGGCGAAGCGGACCAGGCAGACGACCACGGCGACCCCGACCACGACCACCCAGGCGAGCTGCATGATCGGCGTCCAGATCAGCACCTGCGGCACCACCAGCGGCATCTGCGGCGGGTGGGCCACCCGGAGTAGCACCCGCGACCGGGTGGCGTCGACGTGGAGGGGGCCGTCGACGGCGAGGGTGGCGCTGGTCAGGAAGCTGGCGTCCTCGGCCGAGCAGCGGGCCACCGTCGTCGTCCCGGCGTCGCCGAGGACCTGCCCGTAGCCGTCGGGGCTGACCGGCCGGGTCGGCTCCACCAGGCACACGTGCTCCAGGTCGAGCTCCCCGGCGTCGAGGGCGACCTCGGCGCTGTCGCCCTCCCGGACCACCCCGCCGCCGAGGAGGGCCTGGTCCGGGGTGCCCGACAGCGGCTTGGTGAGCCGCTCGACCTCGACGATGCCGGAGGTCACGCTGACCACGCCGTCGGAGACGACCACGACGGCGTCCCGCACCGTGACCTCACCCGGCGCGGACCACCGGGAGGAGGCCTCTTCGCTGGGCAGGTCGGCGGGGAGCCGGCTGACCAGGTCGCTGACCGAGTCGCCGCCGTTGAGGTAGTTGGCGCCGGCGATGGCCAGGCCGGAGCTGAAGAGCAGCGACACCCAGGCCGCGGTCGCCAGCATCACCGAGGCGCCGGCCCCACGCCAGGCCACCGCCGGGCGCGGGGCGCTGAACCAGTAGTGCCACACGGTGAGCGTCACCCACAGGGTGCCGACCAGCCCCATCCCCACCCACAGCGCGGTGGTCGAGAAGGTGGCCTGGGCGTGCTGCCAGACGGCCAGCCCGGCCAGCACGACCACGGAGACGACGACGAGCAGGGCGGCCGGGGTCGGCATCCGTCCGCCGACGAAGACGCTGAGGTGCAGGGCGGTCAGCGCGATGAAGACGCCGACGAACCAGGTGTTGTGGCCGACGAAGTCGCCGGTCTGCGAGAAGTGCTCGTCGTACGACGGGACCGCGAGGGCGAGCAGGTGGCTCACCGTCACGACGGCTTGGGCGAGCAGCAGGAACCCGCCGGCCCACGAGGGCACCCACGTGTCGGTGAACCGCTCGGCCCGGCGTTCGCCGCGGTGCTCGAGGTCGTCGGGGTGCACGGTGCAGGCCACCGCGACGGCGACCGCGCTCAGCCCCGCGGAGACGCCGGCGTTGACCAGCACCCACCCGTACGGCGCCGCCCAGACCGACCCGTCGTGGGAGGCGATCACGTTGACCGAGGAGAACCCGACGACGGTGGCCAGCGCGACGGTCAGGTGGAGCCGCTGCAGCCGCTCGGTGCGCCGCTTGCCGATCCACATGGTGGCCCGGCGCAGGATCGGCACGTCGTGGGAGGCCATCCCGCCGGCCGGGGCGGGCGTGTCCTCGAAGCGGATCAGCGAGGCGCGCGAGAGCACCCACAGCAGCAGGACCAGGGCGATCGGGACCGCCGAGGCGATCGCCATCCGCCGCGGTGCAGGCAGGCCGACCAGGAAGTCCAGGTAGCCCGGCAGCCGCAGGCAGCCCGCTCCCGCCCCGCGGTAGCACTGCCAGGCGACCATGTCGATCGCGAGCAGGCACGGGGTGAGCACGAGGAAGACGGTGAGCAGCAGCCCGGCCACCCGGACCGCGCGGGCGCCCCAGCGCGCCGTCCCGGTGGCCTCGCCCAGCCCGAGCCGGGCCCAGTAGGAGAGGTTGACCAGCGCGAAGGGGAGCAGGAGCAGCCACAGCACCCGCTTCAGCCAGCCGAAGGCGCCCTGGACCCCGGAGGTCAGGGCGCCCCAGGAGTAGGCCTCGACGGCGTACCCGGGGGGCAGCGTGCGGCGGGGCAGGGCGACGCCGGGGCGGGCGCGGTAGATGCCGGTCAGGCGGTCCCCGGCGACCTGGGCGACGTCGCCGGGGGAGAGGCCGAGCATCGAGGCGGGCGAGGTGCCGTGCACGCCGTGGACGCGCAGCTCCAGCACCGCCGGTGGCCCGGGTGTCCCCGGTGCCCCCGGTGTCGCTGTCGCGCTGTCGTGGGTCCCCTGGTCGGCCACGACTCCGACCCTCCCACGCCGGGGAGGTGTGCGGCCACGCCGACGCGAAAGCAAAATTTCGTGTCCGGTGTGACCGTCCTTGTGCGCGTTTCTGGGCATTCCATGCGGGCGCGTTGTCCACAGGGCGGGCTCGCGTCATCAACCTGAAACTTGTTCGGATTGAGAATCCTCCGCATCACCTCACGGAAGGGGCACCCAGGGGGATGAGCCTGCTCCACAGCTCGGCGGACGAGGCGGCGCTGCACGTGCTGGACGCGACCCTGCGCGACCACGTCCGCCGCAACGGCGTCGACCCGCAGCGCGACAGCGGCGTCGTCCGGCGGCTGGCCACCCGCCTGGTCGCCGAGCACGACGAGCGCAGCCTCACCGGCCAGGTCGAGCCGGTCGTCGACTCCGAGCGGCTCGTGGAGGAGCTGGTGGCCAACGTCGCCGGCTTCGGCCCGCTCCAGAAGTACCTCGACGACCCCGGGGTCGAGGAGATCTGGGTCAACGAGCCCAGCCGCGTCTTCGTCGCCCGCGACGGCCGCCACGAGCTCACCCCCGAGATCCTGGACCGCGCCCAGGTCACCGACCTGGTCGAGCGGATGCTCAAGTCGAGCGGCCGGCGGATCGACCTCAGCGAGCCCTTCGTCGACGCCCTGCTCCCCGGTGGTCACCGGCTGCACGTCGTGCTGGAGGGGATCGCGCGCGGGTGCACGGCGGTCAACATCCGCAAGTTCGTGGGGGCGGACCTAGTAGTGGCCTGACCTGCGGTTTCATCACAACTCGACCTCGCCAGTCCGCAACGAGTCCGCAGGAATCTGAGGCGCGGCGAGCGCAGGATCGATGCCCAGGTCAGCGCGGCAGGCCGCGAGGAAGTTTCCAACGTCCGCGCCGCCCACCATTTGGAGCTCGGTCATGCCGGGCGCCTCGTTGAGCTTCGCCACTCCCTGCTGGAACAAGGGGGTCACTGTCGCGGTGACGGACTTCGGCGCCACGAGGCGCACCCGATTCGACGCGTTCATGAGTCCGACCACCGCGCGCCCGATCACTTCGCTGTCACCCCGCAGCTCAGTTGGTGGTGTGCCGTCGGCCGCGCGGATGCCGGTCAGGTGCGCGACCGCGATGAGAGTCAGGTTGGCCTCATTCACAGCCGAGATCATCTCTGCGTAGGCCGCACGTCGTTCAGCCCTCGCCTCACGGCGCTCGGCCCCCTTTGAGGCCCGGTCCGCGGCGACCAGACCGACCATCGCGCCCAGGATTGCGGCCAGCCCAGTGATGGCCAAGTTCAGCGATTCACTCACTACCGACCCCTTCCCGCGTTGATGCGTCCGGGAGTGCGGCGCCTAGCACCTCATCGACGGCCGTCCGAGTCATGTCCTCGGAGTCTGGCCAGAGGTGCGAATAGGTATCGAGCGTCTCGCGGGCCGACGCGTGGCCAAGGCGCGCCTGGACCACCTTCACAGACTCGCCGTGACGGATCAGCAGGGAGGCGTAATAGTGCCTGAGGTCGTGCATCCTCGTTGCCGAGGGCGCGCCGGACGCCTCGACGGCTCGCTTGAACGCCCGCGTGATCCGGTCCCGATTGACCAGTGACCCGTCCCGCATCGTGAAGAGCGCGCCCTCTGTGCCCGGCGGGAACGCGGCAATGTGAGCCGCCAGCGCGTCGACCACCACCTGAGGAAGCGGGACCGTGCGGTGCGAGGTCGACGTCTTGGGCGGGCCGAAGGTGGGCGGCCAGGTGAGCAAGAGCTGCCGATCGACTCGCAGTGTTCGGCGGAGGAAGTCAACCCGGTCCAGCGTCACGCCGGCCGCCTCGCCCGGGCGCAGCCCAGTCCCTGCCATGAGGATCACAAGGGCCGACCAGCGGGGCGGCATGGCGTCGGCCAAGGCGTGGACAGACGTCGTGGGCAAGGGCTCGATCCGAGCGCGTTCGACGCGGGGAAGAGTGATCCGCTGGCATGGCGTGCGGGCTATGACGCGGTCCTGCTCGGCGGCTCGGAAGACCGAACGAAGATGCTGGTACGTGACACGCACGGTTGCAGGGGCGAGGCCCTTCTCGGTGAGCTCGCGTACGAAAGCCTGGATCTCCGAGGGGCGAACGCTGGCCATCTGGCGAGCACCGAACCGCGGTAGGGCGTGCACCCTCAATGCCGAGTCGACGGCCGCCGCGGTGTTGCGGCGGTGAATCTGAGCCTGCTGCCACGCCCTGGCGTACTCACCGAAAGTCACGCGACCCGCGCGGGGGTCGACGTAGGCACCGGTGAGGACAGACGCGGTCACCTCATCGAGCCAGCGCTGCGCATCCACCTTCCGCGTGAAGTGGCGGGCGTGTTCCTTGCCGGCGTCGTCGCGGTACCGGGCTCGGTACTTTCCGTCGGGGCGCTTCCTGATGCTGGCCATCACGACTCCGTTCGTTGGGAGGACCGCTCGCGACGCCTGCGCTCGCGTTGAGACTGATTTCGGGCGTGCTGCGGGGAGCAATACGCCACACCTTGAGCCCGTCGAAAGGTTCCGGCCGAGCGCCCCAGCTGGTGCCGGAAGATCCTGCCGCACGTCTCGTCGGCGCATGTTCGGTACGGCGCGCCCTCGCGCAGATCGTTGAAGATCTGAACGCAGGCCGCGGTAAACGCATCGGTCGCATCGCTGGTATCAGGCTCGGTTTCTGGGCGCGGTACGACGACGCGGGGACTCAGCGCAGCTGCGTTAAGGCCGCGGTTCAGCGTCTCGGCGAACTCCGCCCAGGCCACAGTCTCGGCGTCGGTGTCGGCACGTCCTACCTGCCCGAGAAGGGCGGCCATTCGTTCTTCTGCGGGGTCCTCGTCAAGTACGCCCAACGCCTGCCACACCGGGGCGGTGTGGTCCCCAGCCAGAGCGCGGGCAAGGTGGTCCACGAGAACGTTGACAGTCTCGACTCTGGCCGCGACTTCGGTCACGTGAAAGCCCCTCGGAGGGCGGTTGGCCCACGTCGGCGGCGGAAGGCCCAGCCTTCTGCCAGATGCTTCAGCGAGGCTTCTCGCCAGGGCTTCGGCCGCCCGGGGCGTCATTCCCGGGTTAGTGAGACCAGAGACCGGCTGGCCAAGGGGGACGACGTCACCGACCGCGTCACAGAGTGCGACCAGTGACGTCGGCGAAGTGAGCTGTACGTCCCGCATCTCGCGCAGGTGTAGTTCGACAGGCGGACGAGCCCAGTAGGTGGCGCCCGTCCGAAGTACCCAGCCGGCGTCAGTGAGCGCGTAGTCATGCCGAGAGGTTCGCGGCAGGTGAAGCGGTACGTCGGGCCGCACTGAGTAGCGAAACGTGTCATTCATGGTGCTTCACATGCTGCCACCGTTGAGTCACGCTGACAAGCGTAATCCGCTACTCAGTCTCTGGAGGATCACTGTGGACCAGACAGTCAATCGGCTCTACCTGACCACTGCGGAAGTGGCCGAGCTCTGCCGCACATCGCCGGAAACGGTGCGCTGGTGGCGGCACGTCGACAAGGGGCCGCGGTCGTTCAAGGTCGGGCGCCGTGTGCTGTACGCAGCCCGTGACGTCGACCAGTTCCTCGCTAGCGCCATCAATGGCGATTCAGCCCGGGGCGGTCAGCGTGCGGGGTGATCGGAACGACGAAGGCCGCCCCCCGGCAGGAGCGGCCCCAGCGTCGATCACCAACGACAACCCGAGCGTACGCGACCAACTGCGGGTCTGCTGCGACCAACTCGGCCTCGACTGGCTGGTCTTCGACGACGGGGCCCGGCGGGCCTGCTCTGAGCACGCCACGAAGCAGGACCGTGAGCTGGTCGCGTTGCTCGACGAGCGCGCGCCCAACGCGGGGCTGCGTCGGAATCCTGGTCCGGCGCGGTGGGGTGCCCGGCTGCACTGGCCCTATGGACCGAACATCGACGTGAACGCTCGCGGTCGCATGCTCGACTGGGCGGAGGGTCAGGGCCTGAGGCTCGCGCGGCCCGATCACGTCTGTGTTCCGTGGATCACCGATGGTCGGTGCTACCGGCGTCGCTGCGAGCGGTATCGAGCGGCACAGGGCCGCGGCTGGTGGCTCGATCACGTCTCTGCCTGGTCACGCGGCGGCCGGCCGGCGTTGCTGCTCGCGCAGCCCTACCAGCTTGCACCAGAGGACATCACGGGCCTGGAGTTGCTCGACGCTGACCCAGAGATGACCGTCGTCCTCGGTGCGTCTGGCTGGTACGGGCACGGCACGTACTCGGTGGAGGTCTGGCGCACCGAGGAGCTCGCGGCCTCAGAGTTCGACCTGTCGACTGTTCTGGCCGCGCTGCGTCAGAGGCAGCCGGAGCCTGTCGCGTGAGGGCCACCGAGGCGGCACGGGCGCGGCTGGCTGCAGAGGGTTCGGCGCCGGAGCGGAACCTGACCGTGGTCCCCGACCCGACGCCCGCGCCGCAGGCGCATCAGGCGGGGCTGTCGACGACAGTGCCGGCGCCGACTGCGAAGAGGCCGGATCCCGCCAGGGTTCTATTCCGGCTCTCGGCCGCGGCGTACGAGCTGCTGACCAGCGACGGCCGCGCCTACGCCGTGCCGAAGGCGGGCACGCAGCTGCCGCGCGAGGTGCACGGCACGCCCGGCGTCGCGCTCGCGCTAGGGCCCTCGTTCGGCCATCGTCTGGTGCAGTTCGCGCGGGCCAACCCCGTCCTGGTGCCGTCGATGGTCACTCAGGGTGTGATGGCCACGGTGATGCTGCACCTCGAATCAGAGGCGGCCACGCGGGGCCGGGCGGTGTCCCTGCCCCTGCGGTTCGCCCACGACCCTGCCGCGCGTCAGGTCGTGATCGACCTTGGTCGGCCAGAGGGCGGCTTCGTCGTCGTCGGTGCCGGCGGGTGGAGCGTCGCCGACGCCCCGCCGACTGGCGTCGTGTTCCGCCGCTCGCACGCCACCCTGCCGCTGCCCACGCCGGCGCGCGGTGGGCGTCTCGATGAGCTGGCACCGTTGCTCGCACTCGACCCCGGGTCCGAGGTGTTCCGGGCTCTGGTGGGATGGCTGGTCGGGCTGGCGTTCTCGGCGTCGGTCCGGCCCGGTGTGCTGGCAGTCGGGGCGCCCGGTACGGGCAAGTCCACGCGGGTTCGGCTGGTGGCCTCTGTGGTGGAGCCCTCGCCGACAAGCTCGCTCGGCTCGGCCTTCGGGCGCAACTTCGCCGACGACCAGGTGCGGGCCCTGCACCGTGCCGTGCCGATCTGGGACAACCTGACCGCGGTCTCCGGCACGGTCTCCGACGAGCTGTGCACCCTGGTCACCGGCACGGCCCGGGAGTCCCGTGCGCTCTACTCGGACAACGAGCTGAACGCGGTCCCGATCGCTCGACCGATCGCCCTGACCGCGGTCGGCATCCCGGCCGGCCTACGCCCCGACGCGCTGGACCGGCTCATCACCCTCGACGTCCCACCGATCGGCCACCGAACCGACGACGCCGAGATACAAGCCCGGTTCGACGCCGCGCACCCGCGGCTGCTCGGAGCGGTGTGCGAGGCGGTGGCGGTGGCCCTGGAGCACCTCGACAAGGTTCCCGCGCCGGGCCAGTTCAGGATGGGCGCGCACGTGCGAGTCCTGGCCGCGCTCGACGCAGCAACGGCCGCCGGGCGCCTCCCAGGGTGCCCGGCGGGCCTCCTCGACGCCTACGCCAGCCTGGACCGCCAGGCCAAGCAACGGACCGCAGCTGACGACACCTTCGGCGCTGCGCTGCTCGCCATGCTGGAGGCAGCCGGCGGGTCCTGGATGGGCCGGGCTACCGAGTTGCTCACCGCCGCCGCGTTCTACGTCCCGCACGGCGACCGGGGCGCAGGGTGGCCGTCGTCGGCTCGGCGCGTGCCCGAGGTGCTCAACCATCTGCGCGACGGGCTGGCGGCCCTCGGCGTCTCCTGGATCACGACCACGGTCCGCGGGAAAACGCGGTACAGCTTCGTGCTCGCCAGCGATGAGGCGGCCCCGTGAGGCGCCTTGCGTGGCCCGCTGGTCAGCCGTCCGCGGGTGTGCTCGCCGCCGAGCTCAGGGGCACCCCCACGGGTACCCCCGGGGTACCCCCACGGGCACCACGGGTACCCCGGGCCGCCACAAAGGGCACCCCCCTTACACCCCCTCTGACCTGCGGAAACGTCGAAAAGGGTCCCCGTGGTACCCGTGGTGCCCCTGAATCGGCAGTTCTTCTGTTGACCAACAAGAAGAAGAGGGGCGCTAGAGGGGGAGAAGAGCAAGAGAGAGAAAGAATGGCCGAATCCGGGGGACCACGGGCACCACGGGTACCCCGCCGCCCCTCCGGCCCGCTGGCGGACCGCCCCACCACGACACCGCGGCGCCGGGCCGGGGGCCAGCCATGAGCCCCTACACACGGCTGCCGGCGTGGGCTCCAGGCGACGCGGGAAAGCCTGGCCGGCGGGACCGCCTGGTGCTCACCGACGACGCCGGCCGCGTCGTGGCGGTGCGCTGGCGCCACGGCCCGGCCCCCCGGTGGCGATGCGGCGCGTGCGGACGACTCGACGCAGCGACGTGCGCGCACACCTTCAGCGCCGCCCTGTTCCTGGCTGAGGCGCTCTTCGGCCTCACCGTGGCGGCCCAGCCCACGGCACAGCCCACGACGACTGGCGAGACCGCTAGCCCCACCACCCACACCACCCACACCACCCACACCGCCGCCCCCGCGGCACGGAAGGACTCAGCATGAGCACGAAGACCCAGAACCGCCGCCCGATCCCGCACGCCCCCGGGTCGGAGTACCGCACCCTCTACGGCTCGGCCGACCCGCTCATGGTCGCCGCGCTGTGGTCGCTGCCGGCGTGGGCAGCGGCTGCCGAGCGACTGTTGGCGCTGCAGGCCCTGCCGCCCTTCGACCCCGGCGCTGGTGCCGATGAGCTGGCCGAGAGCCTGGCCGACGCGCTGGCGACTGGCGAGGGCATCACCCGCGAGGATCTCCTGGACCGGGCCCGGGCTGCGGTGGCGCAGGACGATGCCGCTCGCCTGGCGAACGCCGCTCTCACCAGGGCCGCCACCCAACTGGTGGGCGAGCTTGACGCCGTGGTGCACAAGTCCTGGCCGGCCCTGTTCGGTGCCCTGGACCGTGAGCTGAACAACCTGGTGCGTGAGGCCCGAGCGCTACAGCACCTCGACGAGCTGGCCGACGCAGAGGCCGCGATCGCCGCGGACCGCGCGGCTGACTTCCGGGTGTGGCAGGACATCTGCCGCAGGCACGCCAGCGTCCGGACACGTCAGATGACTCTGCAGCGCCTGGCCGGAACCAACGCCGACCAGAGTGTCACCCGCTTCGTGGAGGCGCCGTTCTTCAAGTCCCCAGAGGCGTTGTGGCGCAGCTGGCCGCAGTGGCACGGCCAGGAAGGCGCGGCGTGGGTTGGCGACCCGTTCACCGGTGGCGGCCGGCTCCTCTCCCCGCCCTGGCCCACCGACAGCCGCGGAGTCATCACGTACGGGGTTGCAGGCTCGGAGGAGTTCCTGCGGTGGGCGCTGGCCAGCGATGCCACGCTCTGGGTACCTAGCCCTGCACAGCTCACCCAGGAGGCCCGCCGGCTGGCGAAGACCCTGGAGCCGCAGGACTCACCCGCCGCGCCCGTACGCCGCAAGGGTGCCCGGTCGTCGGTACCTGGGCGCAGCCCGGCTGAGTTCGCCGAGCTCGAAGCGCAGGGTCTGCTGTGATGCGCGGCCCGCGCCGCCCGGGCAGCACCTCTGCCACTGCGACGACCGCCCCCGGTGAGACCGACACCGCGCGGATCGCCGCTGAGTACGCCGCGATGGCCGAGCGCGGTGGCCTCTCACGCGGCGCTCTGAGGGCCAAGGCACGCCGCGGGGACAAGGCCGCGGCCGACGCCCTGCGGGCCGCCCCACGTGCTGCCAAGGGGGAGGCGTGAGCCGCCAGACGGTGGGGGGCACCCCTCCCCGGCCCCCATCTCCCCGGACCGGCGGGCTCTGCAAACTGCCCTGCCCGCACTGCGCCCCGGCGTTTTTCGGGGGCCTGGGATGACCGCCGCACGGGCGCCACGGGACCTCAAGCGGCGCGGTGCAGCGTTCTGGCGGACCGTCGTCGGCGGCTTCGAGCTCACCGAGTCAGAGACGCAGCTCCTACACGAGGCCTGCCGGACCCTCGACGAGATCGACGCGTTGCGCGACGTCATCGCCGCCGAGGGGTCGACCGTGAAGGGCTCGACGGGCCAACCCCGTGCGCACCCCGCGTACAACGAGCTGCGCAGTCACCGCGCGATGCTGAGCCGGCTGCTGGTGCAGCTCGCCCTGCCCGACGACGCCGGGGGAGTCATGCCCACGCCGGCATCGAGCCGCGCGGCCAAGGCCGCCCACGCCCGCTGGTCGCGGACCCAGCGACCTCAGGAACACAAGCATGGCGGTGCCCGTGGCTAGGCGCCGACCGTCGTCCCAGGCCACCCCGGACACGTCCGGTTCACTGCTGCCGCCGGACCTGCTGCCGGTCTACGGGCTCGGCGCCCTGCTCGACAGGGAGCGAGCACGGGCGCGGGCCGATTGGTTCGCCGCACACGGCATGGACGCCGATACCCCCGACGGCCGGCAGTCGCGACGTGACCTAGTCACGGCCTCCCTTGCGGCTGCCGGCGCTACCCACCAGGACCCCCGCGACGTCCTGGCCCAAGAGCACCGAGCCGCCCACCCTCACACCCTGACAACTTGGTGGCCGCTGGCCGCCGGAAATGGAGATCATCATGGCTGAGCGCACTGTCCTGGTGAGGCTGAAGGCCAACCCAAACGACCTGGTCCGCGGCGTTGCCACCGCAACAGGGGCCCTGAAGGGCCTCACCAGTCAGGTCGACACGACCAATGACCGAATGGCATGGATGGCTCAGTCCTTCCTCGCCATCGGGCCGGCGCTGGCACCCATCGGCGCCGCCGCGGTGCCTGCGATGGCGGGGCTTTCCACACAGCTGGCCCTGACCGCGTCGGCTGCTGGCGTGACCGCGCTGGCCCTGGTCGGGGTAGGGGACGGGCTCAAGGCCCTGAACGACTACCAGCTGGAGCCGACCGCCCAGCACCTGGCCAAACTCAACGAAGAGATGGTCAAGCTCGGCCCGGCGGGCGCCGACTTCGTGCGGTTCCTCGACTCGCTCTCAGGCGACCTGCGCTCGCTCCAGCTCGCGTCGCGCGAAGCGCTGCTGCCCGGAGTCACGCAGGGACTCGACTCGCTGATGACGCGTCTGCCCGAGGTCCGCTCGATCGTCACCGACATCGCCGGCGCACTGGGCACGCTCGCAGCCGAGGGCGGGCGCGCGATAGCCAGCGACCGGTTCACCGAGTTCTTCACCTACCTCGACAACACGGCGCGCCCGCTGCTGATCGAGATGGGTCACACCCTAGGCAACTTCGTGGAAGGCCTCTCGAACCTGTTCGTAGCGGTCGGCCCTCTCTCGGAGAGGTTCTCCGCCGGCTTCCTTCAGATGTCGGAGGACTTCGCAGCCTGGTCCCGCGGCCTGGATACCGATTCGACCTTCCAGGACTTCCTAGCCTACGTCTCGGAGTCGATCCCAAAGGTCAACGCCTTCCTGAGCTCCCTAGTCGACGCCTTGGTCAATCTGGCGCAGGCAGTCGCGCCGATCGGGGATGTCATGCTCCCGGTCCTCACGGATCTGCTCGGCGTGTTCAGCTCGCTGGTGAGCACCCCGCTCGGTACCGCGTTCTTCGCGTTCGCCGCCGCGGTCTCGGCCTATGGCCGGGCTGCCGCCCTCGCCAGCGTCACCACCGGCGGCCTCATCTCTGGACTGACCCCTGGTGCCCGGGCCATCGCGGCGAACACCAAGGCCACACTGATCGCCATACCTGCCATGAACCAGTTCGGCACCGCGTTGCTCCGCGCGGGGCAGTCAGCCAAGTACCAGAGCGAGACGACCCTGGCGGCCAATCGCGCCGTGGCAAGCTTCCTGCGCGGCGTCGGCCCGGCGGTTGCCGCGGCCGGCCTGCTCGCGGTCAACCTGTCCCACGTAGACAACAAGCTGGGGCTGACCACGACCAGTCTGTTTGCGATGTCTGGGCTCATGATCGGCGGCCCCTGGGGCGCGGCCGTCGGCGCCGGGATCGGTCTAACCAAGGACTTCGCCGACGCCAACGATCACCTGGCCGACACCGTGACCGCGTCGCGTCGGGCCCTTGAAGGCACCTCGTACGGCGACGTGACCGCCCAGCTCGCGCAAGTCAACGAGGAGATCTCACGACTGATGCACGCCGGCGAGACTCTCGACCCGGCCGGGTTCATGGGTAACTTCGAGCTCATCTCCGCCAAGCTCGGTGGACAGCTCGACAGCCTGCTGCAGATGCGTCGCGCCCTCGCTGAGTACCAGGCCCAACTACGCCGCGGGAGGCAGACGAAGCGCGATCTGCTCGACCTGCTCGGCGGGTCCGAGCTCGGCCGCGCAGCCGGCTACACGCGTCACGAGCTGCTCGGCGCCGCCCAGAGTGCCGAGGACTTCCGCAAGGCGGTGCTGCTCCTCAACGATGTCCTCTCCGGGCGGGCCGAGCTGCGCGACTACCAGGCTTCCCTCGACGACTTCACCAAGTCGCTGAAGGACAACGGGAAGACCCTCGATATCAACCGCGAGAAGGGCCGCAGCAATCAGGCGGCTCTCGACGCCATCGCCGCAACAGCGTTGAAGGTGGCGGAGAACCTTGAAGGGCTGAAGCGGGTCAAGTTCCTCGAAGGTGCCCGCGCCGAGTTCGTCTCCGCCGCGGTAGAGGCTGGCAAGAGCGATGCAGCCGCCAAGCGCCTCGCAGACCGACTCTTCGACATCGGGCAGATCGAGGCCAAGCCGAAGGTGAAGGTTGAGGGCAAGCGAAAGGCAGAGGCCGACATCGCCGGGGTGAACGCCAAGTTCTCCGCCCTGGACGCTCTCATGGGCGGGCCCACCATCACCGCGAACACCCGACCCGCCATCCGGGCACTCGACGAGCTGGCCGCGCAGCTCAACAGCGTCACCAGTGTCTTCGGCGCGGTTCCCATCCCGACCGGGACAGCGCAGCACAGAGCCGACGGCGGCACCGTCCCCGGACTGCGCTACCCCTACCGCGACAAGGTGCTGACCTACCTCGCCCCAGGTGAGGAAGTCATCACGAACCGACGCGGCGAAGCGGACCGCTTTCGCGCCGACCGGGCCGCGGGACTCATCCCCAAGTACGCCGACGGCGGTACGGTCGGCGCTCCGGCCGGCTGGAGCCCCGACGCCCGACCCCGGCCCGCCCTCAATGCGTCGGGCGGCACAGACGGTGTCTCGCGGGTCGAGCTCACAGACGACCAGCTCTCGCGCCTCGCGCTCGCGGTGGCCAACGCGCGCCCGCTCTACGGCGACGTGCACCTGAAGGGCGACGGGTCCTTCCAGCGCGAGATCGAGCGCGGTCGCACCGTCGGCGGTGGAGGGGTGATCTTCTGATGCGATAACCCTGACGGCCGATGTCCGTCCCGTGTCCTACGCTCAGAGCCGTGCCGACCCCGATCGAGCTGCCGAGCAAAACGCAGATCAACAAGTGTGGTGACTTGCTGCGGGACATCGTTCTGCTCACCTCGCCATCGAGTGCAGTCGATCCGAGCGCCATAGACCACGCTCTGGGGGTGGTGCAGGCCTTCCGAAACGCGCACGGCTACCCAATGACGAAGGTCCGCGTTGGGATCGAGAGCATGGTTCGAACCGAGGGGATCAGCGCGGCGGTCAGCCAGCGACACAAGCGGGTGCCGCGCATCGTTCGCAAGTTGGTCCGGATGCCTCAGACGAGCCTGGCGAGGCTAGAGGACATTGGTGGTTGCCGGGTGGTGGTCGACAGCCCGCAGGACGCCGAGGCGCTCCTGAAGCGGATCCGCAGAAATTGGCACACTTCGTACGCGCGCGATCCTCGCGACTACGTGGCGTACCCCAAGGACATCGGCTATCGGGCGGTGCATGTCGTCGTGCGCCGGGACGGGCGGGCGATCGAGGTTCAGGTCCGCACGCGGGGTCAGCAGCAGTGGGCGGACGCAGTCGAGGCCATCGATAGCCGGCTGAAGCTAAATCTCAAGGATGGTGTCGGGCCCGATTCACTAGTGTCATACTTCTCACTCGCCGGCAAAGTGATTCACGCTGCTGAGTACGCTGGTGAGATCCCGTCAGATTTGACCCGAGAGTTCGAAGTGGCCCGCAAGGCCGTGATCGACGAGGGGTTCTACACGGGGTGAAGTTGTGGCCACGAGCGAGGGGACGTCGAATGACTGGGGTAACCATTCATTTCCTGCTTGTCTACAGCTACGGCGAGCAGCGACTCATCGAGCAGTACGACTATCGCGATGCCCAAGAGGCCGCCGCGGCCTACAACGACGCCGAGGCTCGGTATCGGGGTCGAAACGATGAGTTCGAGGTTGTGCTCGTGGGTGCCGACAGCATCGACACGGTGATGCGAACTCACGGGCACTATTTCTCATCGTCGCGCGAGTCAGTGTTCTCTGATCTCCTCGCCCTGCCGAAGGTCTGAGCTCGCGCCAAAACGGTGCCGTCTGCTGACCGTGACCTGCCCCACGTCCTGCGAGCCCGGATGTCAGGCGCCCTGCCACGAGAACCACAAGGTGGAGACCCAGCGGGCCCACGACGTCGACGAGTGTGTGCGACAGGCGGCCCTGGCTCGGGCAGGGGGCGCCACCGGAGACGACCGCAGCGGGTGGGGTCGTGTCATTTGGGCAGTCTGCAGGTGGGGGCTGTGCGTTATCGCTGCCCTGGCCCTTCTCTCGGCTTTCGGTCGTGATGTCGCGTTCGGGGGACTCTTCGTCTTTCTGCTGCTGAACGCTGCGCTGGACTTCTGAGCGCCGACCCGAGTCGTATGCCGGCGCACCCCGCCTCGCGCGCTGACGGGGGAGGCAGCGGCGAGACGGGGCGCTGGCGGAGGACCATAGCGGCCCTAGATGAACGGTCCGTCAAGGCCCGGCCGGGAGGTTCATCGGCTGGCGGGGGTGGGAGACTGGCCGACATGACCGAATCGGACTCCGGAGATCTCGCGGGGCTTCCCTGCGCCGTGGGCGACTGCCGAGGCAGCGTCGCCGTGCTCGCTCACATCGAGGTCACCCCGCTCGTTGAGCCGGACCCGCTCACGCTGAGCGCCGCCCTGTGCCACGAGCACCGGGACGTGCTGCGCTACGGCATCACGAGCTGCAAGATCGACACCTAGGCCCGACTCACGCCGTCGCGGTCGCGATGAGTCGCTGGATCTCAGTGACGAGCTCTCGTGCGTCGTCGATGGTCAGGCTGCCGTTCCCGGCTAGCTCCACGACGGGGCCGCGGTCGACGTCGTCGACCAGCTGTACCTCGATGCGGTAGCTCAGAGCTCGGTCGATCACGACCGGGTGGGACTCGCACCAGTCCGCATCCCCGGGCGCGTCGGGGTCGTGGTGGGCGGTGCACCAGGTCTGGTGGGGCTTGGTCGGAGCGCTGCCGGTGTCTGGCATGGCGGGGTCTTCCTGTCTTCTCGGTGGTGGGTATCGCAGATGGTTGCCGGGGCGGTCTGCAGTCCGCCGCTAGTCCGCAGAGAGTCCGCAGGACGTCCGAATGTCGTCAACGTGCACCAACGCAGCCAACGCACAAAACCGCAGGTCAGCGGCCGTGTCAGTGACATTCGCGCAGGTCACGGGCCTGCCGGTCCGTGAACATCCGCAAGTTCGTCGTCAAGGCCGCCCAGCTGGAGGACCTGGAGGCGCTGGGGAGCCTGTCGGCGCAGGCCGCCGCCTTCCTGCGCGCCTCGGTCGTGGCCGGGCTCAACATCGTCGTCAGCGGCGGCACCCAGGCCGGCAAGACCACGATGCTCAACGCGCTGGCCGCCTCGATCCCCGGCGGCCAGCGCGTCATCAGCGCCGAGGAGGTCTTCGAGCTCGACGTCGCGCACCCCGACTGGGTGGCCCTGCAGACCCGGCAGCGCGGCCTGGAGGGCACCGGCGAGATCCGGCTGCGCGACCTGGTGAAGGAGGCGCTGCGGATGCGGCCCTCGCGGATCATCGTCGGCGAGGTCCGCGCCGAGGAGTGCCTGGACCTGCTGCTCGCCCTCAACGCCGGCCTGCCCGGCATGGCGTCGCTCCACGCCAACAGCGCCCGCGAGACGCTCGTCAAGCTCTGCACGCTGCCCCTGCTCGCCGGCGAGAACATCACCGCCCGCTTCGTCGTCCCGACCGTGGCCGCGTCCGTCGACCTCGTGGTCCACCTCGGCATCGACCACCAGGGCGTCCGCCGGGTCGAGGAGATCGTGGCCGTCCCGGGCCGGGTGGAGGGGGAGGCGATCGAGACCGAGGCGCTCTTCGTCCGACGCGGCGGGGTGCTGTGCCGTGCCGGCGGGATGCCGCCGCGGCCCGAGCGCTTCGAGCGCATCGGGGTGGACGTCGCGGCGCTGCTGCGCGAGGACGTCTGAGATGGGCTGGGGCGTGGTGGTCGGGCTCGGCGTCGGGTGCGGGCTGCTGCTGGTGTGGCTGGCCCTGGTCGCTCCCGCCTCCGCCGACCCGGCCGGCGGGTCCGCCGCACGGCCGTCCCGGCTGCGGGCGCTGCTCGACGCCGCCGGTCTGCAGGCCCTGGCGGTCAACAGCCTGGTGGCCCTGGCCGCGTCGTTCTTCCTGGTCACGTTCCTGGCCGTGCAGGTGCTCTCCCGGACGGCCCCGGTCTCGGTCGCCTTCGCCGCACTCGCGGCGTACCTCCCGTTCGCCGCGGTCGCGGGTCGCGCCCGTCGCCGCCAGCGCGAGCTCGCCGAGGTGTGGCCCGACGCCGTCGACAACCTGGCCAGTGCCGTGCGGGCCGGGCTGTCGCTCGCCGAGGCCGTCAGCGCCCTCGGCGAGCGGGGCCCTGAGCCGCTGCGCGCACCGTTCACCGCCTTCGCCCGGGAGTACCAGGCCTCGGGCCGCTTCGGCGAGTGCCTGGACCGGTTGAAGGACGACCTCGCCGACCCGGTCGGGGACCGCGTGGTCGAGGGCCTCCGGGTCGCGCGCGAGGTCGGCGGGGGCGACCTCGGACGGCTCCTGCGCAACCTCTCGGGTCACCTGCGCGACGACGCCCGGACCCGCTCCGAGCTCGAGGCGCGGCAGTCGTGGGCGGTGAACGGTGCCCGTCTCGCCGTGTCGGCCCCGTGGCTGGTGCTGCTCCTGCTCTGCTTCCAGCGGGACGTGATCAGCCGCTACGCCTCGCCGGCCGGCGTCGTGGTGCTCGCGGTCGGCGCCGGGGTGTGCCTCCTGGCCTACCGGACCATGCTCCGCATCGGGCGGCTGCCCACCGACCGGCGGGTGCTGCAGTGAGCGGGCCCGTGCTCGGCGCGCTGCTCGGGCTGGTCACCGGCACCGGCCTGGTGCTCGTGCTCGGTCGGCTCGTGGCGGTCCGCCGCGCCGACTTCGCCACCCGGGTGCTGCGGCACGTGCAGGACCTCCCGCAGCTCGCCCAGCCCCGAGCTGCCGCCGACCGAGGACCGCTGCGGCTGGTCTTCGGCCCGCTCCTGCAGTCGCTGGCCGACCGGCTCGAGGTCGTCCTGGGTGGGTCGACCTCGATCCGCCGCCGGATCGAGCGGGCCGGGCTGGACCTCACCGTGCACGACGTCCGGGTGGAGCAGGTGATCTGGGGCGCGGTCGCTCTCGCGGGCTCCTCGGCGCTCGCCGTCCTGGTCGCCGTCCGCAGCCCCGGTCGCACCGTCCCGCTGGCGATCCTGTGCCTGCTCGCCTTCGTGCTCGGCGTCCTGCTGCGCGAGAACCGGCTGACCGCGCAGGCCCACGCGCACGAGCGGCGGGTGCTGGAGGAGCTGCCCGCCCTGGCCGAGCTGCTCGCCCTGGCCGTGGCCGCGGGGGAGGGGCCGGTGGCGGCCCTGGACCGGGTGGTCGCCCGCAGCAACGGGGCGCTGGCCGGTGACCTGCGCCGAGTGCTGGGCGAGATCCGCACCGGGTCGAGCGTCACCGCGGCCTTCGACGCCTACGCCGCCCGGTCCGGTCTGCCGGTGGTCGCCCGCTTCGCCAGCGGCATCGCCGTCGCCGTCGAGCGCGGCACGCCGCTGGCCGATGTGCTCCACGCCCAGGCCGCCGACGTCCGCGAGGCCCAGCGCCGCAGCCTCATCGAGTCCGGGGCACGCAAGGAGATCCTCATGATGGTCCCGGTCGTCTTCCTCGTGATGCCCACGACCGTCCTCTTCGCCTTCTGGCCCGGCGTCGTCGGCCTCCATCTCGTCACGCCCTGACCCCGACCCCGCACCACCCACCCCGTCCGACAGGAGACACCATGCCCATCCTTCTCACCCTGATGACCCTCACCCGGTCCCTGCTCGCCGAGCACGGGCTGGGCGCGCAGCGCCGCACCGAGCGGGGCGACGTCCCCGGCTGGGTGCTCATCACCGTCATGACCGCCGGACTCGTCGCCGCCCTGTGGGCGGTCGCCGGTCCGCAGCTGGAGGGCATGCTGCGCGACGCCCTGGCCTCGGTTGCCTGAGTCCCGTCAGGGGCCGCCGCCGCGCCGGTGCCGTGACCAGCGCGGAGCGGCCGTGGTCGACTTCGTGCTGGTCCTGGTCGTGCTCGTCCCGCTCTTCCTGGGGCTGGTGCAGCTCGGCCTGGTGCTGCACGTGCGCAACACCCTGACCGCAGCTGCCTCCGAGGGGGCTCGGTACGGCGCGACGCTGGACCGCGGTCCGGCCCAGGGGGCGGCTCGGACCCGGAGCCAGATCCGGGGAGCTCTCGCCGACCGTTTCGCACGCCAGGTCACCGGCCGCAGCGTGGACCTCGGGGGTCGTCCCGGGGTGCAGGTCGACGTCGTCGCCGTGGTCCCGCCCCTGGGCCTGTGGGGACCTGCGGTGCGCCTGCACCTGACCGGCCACGCCGTCGAAGAGGTCGCGCCGTGAGGTCGTCGCGGCCGAGGAGCGAGGCCGGCTCGGCGCTCGTCGAGGTCACCTGGCTCTCGCTGCTGCTCCTGGTGCCGCTGGTCTACGTGCTGCTGTCGGTGTTCGCCGTGCAGCGGGCCTCGTACGGCGTCAGCGGCGCCGCCCGAGCAGCGGCGCGGGCGTACTCGCTCGCGGCGGACGAGGGGTCCGCGCCGCAGGCGGCCCGTGCGGCGGCCGCGGTGGCGCTGGCCGACCAGCGGATCGAGGCCGACGACGTCGAGCTGGCGGTGACCTGCCGTCCGTCGCCCGGCAACTGCCTGGCCCCGGGCAGCCTGATCCGCGTCGACCTCCGCTACCAGGTCCGGCTGCCGCTGGCGCCCTCGGCGCTCGGCGGCGGGGCGCCGTCGTTCCGCGTCGAGGCCAGTCACACCGTCGCCTACGGCACCTTCCGGGAGGACCGGTGAGGACGCGACCCAACGCCCTCGGCGACGAGCGCGGGCAGACCAGCCTGCTGATCATGGGCTTCTTCCTGGTCTCCCTGCTGCTGACCGTGGTCGTGGTGGACGCGTCGGCGGCGTACCTGCGTCGCCAGCAGCTCGACGCCGTCGCCGACGGGGCCGCGCTCGCGGCGGCCGACGGCGTGCAGGGCGAGCAGGTCTACACCGGCGGCCTGGGGGACCGGGCCGTGGTCGACCCGGTCACCGCCCGCCGCTACGTCGCCGGCTACCTGCGCCAGACCGGTGCGCGGCGGCGCTACCCCGGCCTCACCTTCCAGGTCCGCTCGACCGGCACGACCGTCGTGGTCACCGTGCGGACCCGGCTCACCCTGCCCTTCTCGCCGCCCGGCTGGGACCCGCGGGCCCGGGTCTCCGGCACCGCGGCCGCCGTCGTGCAGGTCAGCGGCTGAACCAGCCGGTCCGGCCCTGGCCAACCGGCCACCACGGTGCCACCCACCTCGACTATGGCCGCGACGCCGGGACGGGCCTAGCGTCAGGCCCATGAGCTGGCGCACGCTGCTGGCCGTGGGGGCTGTGTCGGTGGTGTCCTTGGGGGGTGCCGCCGCGGGGGTGACCGCACCGGGTCACGTGCACCTGACGGCTGCTGGGGACTTCGCGATGACCGCGAACACGACGGCCGTCCTGCAGGGGATGGCCGCCGCGGCTCCCGACGCGCACCTGGCCCTGGGCGACCTGTCGTACGGCGTCACCGGCGAGGAGCAGAAGTTCTGCGACCTGGTCACCGGGGCGCTCGGGGCGGGGGCACCGTTCGAGCTGGTCTCGGGCAACCACGAGTCCAACGGCCAGAACGGCAACATCAACGACTTCTCGGCCTGCCTGCCCAACCAGCTCCCGGGCGTGGTCGGCACCTACGGCCGCCAGTACTACGTCGACCTGCCCCGGGCGAACCCGCTGGTGCGGGTCGTGATGATCTCGCCGGCCCTGCCGTTCCCTGACGGCACCTGGGACTACGCCAAGGGCTCGGCGCGCTACGCCTGGACCGCCGCCGCCATCGACGGCGCCCGGAGCGCGGGGATCCCGTGGGTCGTGGTGGGGATGCACAAGCCCTGCCTGTCGCTGGGGGAGTACGCGTGCGACCCCGGGCCGGACATCACCAACCTGCTGCTGGGCAAGAAGGTCGACCTGGTGCTCAACGGCCACGAGCACCTCTACCAGCGCACCAAGCAGCTGCGGCTCAGCGCCGGCTGCACCGCGCTGGTGGTCGGCTCGGTCGACCCCGACTGCATCAGCGACAGCGACAACGACCTCGTCGCCGGCGGCGGCACCGTCTTCGCGACCGTCGGCACCGGCGGCCAGGGGCTGCGCGACATCACCACCACCGACCCCGAGCTGGGCTACTTCGCGGCCTACGAGGGCAGCAACCTCACCCCCAGCCACGGGTACGGCGACCTCGACGTCACCGCCGACACGCTCACCTACGCGTTCGTCCCGGTCACCGGCTCCTTCACCGACGGCTTCACGCTGACCAAGGTCGCCGGGCCGGCCGAGGTCGCCCCGACCGCGGCGTTCGTGGCGCCCTCGGACGGCCTCACCGCGCACCTGGACGCGTCGGGCTCCACCGACCCCGACGGCACCGTGGTCGCCTGGACATGGGACTTCGGGGACGGCACCACCGGCAGCGGCGCCCTGCTCGACCACACCTTCGCCAGCGGAGGCACCTACCCGGTCACCCTGACCGTGCTCGACGACGACGGGCTGACCGCGAGCACCACCAAGAACGTCACCGTCTCCAACGCCGGCCAGGTCGTCGTGCTCGCCTCCGACACCTTCGAGCGCACCGTCACCAACGGGTGGGGCACCGCCGACGTCGGCGGGGCGTGGACCACCAGCACCAGCGCGGGGGTCGCCGCGGTCAACGGCGGCCTGGGCCGGCTGAACCTGCTCACCGCCGGGGCCACCCAGACCGCCGGGCTCGGTGCGGTCAGCAGCAGCGACGTCGACCTGAGCCTGCAGCTCGCCGTCGACAAGCTCCCCGGCGGCTCCACGTCGTACGTCGACGCCTCGCTGCTGCTGCGCCGGGTCGGCACCGCGCAGTACCGGGCGATCGTGCGGGTGCTGCCGACCGGCGGCGTCCGCGGAGCGCTCTACCGGGTGGTCGGCTCGACCGGCGCGACCCTGGGTGGCCTGCTGACCGTGCCGGGCATCACCTACGCACCGGGCGACCAGCTGAACGTGCGCGCCCGGGCCACCGGGACCTCGCCGACGACGCTGCGGCTGAAGGTGTGGCGGGTGGGCACCCCGGAGCCGACCGCGTGGCTCTCCACGGTCCAGGACGCGACGGCCGGGCTGCAGGCGGCGGGGTCGGTCGGCCTGATGGGCTACGTGCCGTCGGCGACCACGAACCCCCCCGTCCAGCTCCGCTTCGACGCGCTGCGTGCGGCCGTCGGGAGCACCGTGCCCTGACCCTGCGGCGTACGGGTAACGTTGCCTCTCGTGGCAGGCCCCGATTTCGACACCAGGATCAAGCAGCTCCAAGCGACGATGCACACCATCGAGCAGGTGCTCGACCTCGACTCCATCAAGAAGGAGATCGCCGACCTCGGCGAGGCGGTCGCCGCCCCCGACCTGTGGGACGACCAGGCCAACGCCCAGCGCGTCACCGGGCGGCTCTCGCTGCTCCAGGGCGACCTGGACCGCTACACCAACCTGCAGTCGCGCCTCGACGACCTCGAGGTGATGGTCGAGCTGGCCGTGGAGGAGGGCGACGCGGAGTCACTCGCGGAGTCCGAGATCGAGTTCGGCCGGGTCGCGAAGGCCGTCGAGGCCCTCGAGGTCCGCACCCTGCTCAACGGCGAGTACGACGCCCGCGAGGCGATCATCAGCATCCGCTCCGGCGCGGGCGGCGTCGACGCCGCGGACTTCGCCGAGATGCTGATGCGGATGTACACCCGCTGGGCCGAGCGCAACAACTACCCCGTCGAGGTCTTCGACACCTCCTACGCCGAGGAGGCGGGCCTGAAGTCCGCCACCTTCGCCGTGCACGCGCCGTACGCCTACGGCACGCTGTCGGTCGAGGCGGGCACGCACCGGCTGGTCCGGATCAGCCCGTTCGACAACCAGGGCCGGCGGCAGACCAGCTTCGCCGCGGTCGAGGTCGTCCCCGTGCTCGAGCAGACCGACGAGATCGAGATCGCCGACGAGGACGTCCGGGTCGACGTCTACCGCTCCGGCGGTCCCGGCGGCCAGTCGGTCAACACCACCGACTCCGCGGTGCGGCTCACCCACCTGCCGACCGGCGTGGTCGTCTCCTGCCAGAACGAGAAGTCGCAGCTGCAGAACAAGGCCAGCGCGATGGTCGTCCTCAAGGCCAAGCTGCTGGCCCTGAAGAAGGCCGAGGAGAAGGCGCACCTCGACGAGCTGAAGGGCGACGTGCAGGCCAGCTGGGGCGACCAGATGCGCAACTACGTGCTGAACCCCTACCAGATGGTCAAGGACCTGCGGACCGACTTCGAGTCCGGCAACCCCGGCGCCGTGCTCGACGGCGAGATCGACGGCTTCCTGGAGGCCGGCATCCGCTGGCGCCGGGGCGCCGACAAGGCCGACCAGAACTGAGCCGGCCGGACCGGGCCTGACCTCAGACCGCGACCAGGAACGAGGTCGGCAGGTCCGGGGTGACGTGGGCCAGGTCGAGGCCCAGGTGGGCGGTCGACTGGCCGCAGCGCGGGCAGCTGCGGGTGTGCGTGGTCTCCAGGCTCTGCCCGCACCCGCAGGCGATCTCGTGGAACACGGTCTCCCTCATCACACCCACCTCCCATCGTCGAGGATGCGCCTGTCGCGCCGTACACCTGAGGAGGCGCGCTGGACATCGGTGATACCAGTGACAGGATCGTGACCATGGCCCAGCCCACAGACCCCGCGTCCGAGCTCCCGACCGTCTGGCTAGTGCGCCACGGCGAGACCGCCTGGAGCCGGAGCGGCCAGCACACGTCGGTGACCGAGATGGAGCTGACCGAGGCCGGGGCGGACGTGGCCCGCCACCTCGCACCGCGCCTGGCCGAGCAGCACTTCGGCCTGGTGCTGACCAGTCCGCGGGTGCGGGCCCGGGTGACCGCCGAGCTGGCGGGCTTCCCCGACGCGCAGGTCGAGGAGGACCTCGCCGAGTGGTTCTACGGCGACTACGAGGGCATCACGACGCTGCAGATCCGTGAGACGGTCCCCGGCTGGACGCTCTGGACCCACGGTGTGCCCAACGGCGAGACGGCCGAGCACGTCAGCACCCGCCTCGACCGGGTGGTCGCCAAGCTGCGGGCCTACGGCACCCCGGGCGGCCCGCCGGCCCTGGTCTTCGCGCACGGCCACTCGCTGCGCTGCCTGGCCGCGCGCTGGCTGGGGCTGCCGGTCACCGAGGGGCGCCTGTTCACCCTCGACACCGCCACCGTCAGCGTCCTGGGCTACGAGCGGGAGACGGCGGTCCTGCGCTCCTGGAACGACGGCTGACCGGGTCGCCCCGGCCGAGGTCAGGTCGCGGGCGTGGCCATCGCGCGGAGGACGGCCACGCACCATCCCTGGCTCGCGTCGAGCTGGGCGGCCGCCGGGGCCGAGGCGGGGAACGTCGTCTGGCAGGTGACCCAGGAGCCGTCGAAGAGGCCGGCCAGCCGGACGGTCCGCCGGCCCTTCCCGGCGCACTGCTGCACCACGCCCGGCTCCCCGAACCGGAGCTCCCCGGCGGGGCTGCAGCCGGGCACGCGACGTCGCTCGGCGACCAGGCGGCGGGCCTCCGCGGGCTCGATCGCGGAGGCGAACACCCAGGACCTGGCCACCCGCCCGGCCCGGGCCTGCGTGCAGGAGTACTCGTGGACCACGTCGGCCAGGCCCGCGGTCACCGCCGCCCTGTCCCCGCTGACGTAGGACGTGGTGGTGCTCGGAGCACCGCCGAGGAGGTCCTCGGTGGGCTGCTCGGGCACGATCGAGCAGAACGGCGCCCGCAGCGGCGACACGCCCGAGAGGTCCACCTCGGCCAGGGCGGTCACGGTCGGGCTCGGGGACCGGGTGCCCGCGGACCGGGGCTGGTCCCCGCCGGTGCAGCCGGCGGTCGCCGCGGCCACCACGACGAGCGTCGTGGCCAGGAGGAGGGCGCGCCGTACCTGCATGGGGGCCACCCTAAGCGCCCGCCCCTGACCTAGACTCTGTGCACCGTGATCACTTTCGACGACGTCACCATGACGTACTCCGGACAGCAGAGACCCGCTCTGGAGAACGTCTCCGTGGAGATCGAGAAGGGCGAGTTCGTCTTCCTGGTCGGCGCCTCCGGCTCCGGCAAGTCGACGTTCCTGCGCCTCGTCCTCCGCGAGAGCCGCCCCACCCAGGGCAAGGTGTTCGTCGCCGGCAAGGAGATCAACCGGCTCGCCTCCTGGAAGGTGCCCGCGCTGCGCCGCCAGATCGGCACCGTCTTCCAGGACTTCCGGCTGCTGCCCAACAAGACGGTCAGCGAGAACGTCGCCTTCGCGCTGCAGGTCATCGGCAAGCCCCGCGCGGAGATCAACAAGGTCGTCCCCGAGGTGCTCGAGATGGTGTCGCTGGAGGGCAAGGGCGACCGGATGCCCGACGAGCTCTCCGGCGGCGAGCAGCAGCGGGTGGCGATCGCCCGGGCCTTCGTCAACAAGCCGATGATCCTGATCGCCGACGAGCCCACCGGCAACCTGGACCCCACCACCTCGGTCGGCATCATGAAGCTGCTGGACCGGATCAACCGCACCGGCACCACCGTGCTGATGGCCACCCACGACTCGAGCATCGTCGACCAGATGCGCAAGCGCGTCATCGAGCTGTCCGGTGGGCACGTCGTCCGGGACCAGTCCCGCGGCGTCTACGGCTACCAGCACTGAGCCGGGGAGGAAGAGCGCACCCATGCAGATGACCTATGTCTTCTCCGAGCTGACCACCGGTCTGCGCCGCAACGTCTCGATGACGGTGGCGGTCATCGTGACCATGTTCGTCTCGCTCACCCTGGTCGGCCTCGGCCTGCTGCTCAACGCCCAGGCCAACAAGGCGGAGGACTTCTGGGGCGACCGGCTCCAGATCACCGTCTTCCTGTGCACCGACAACTCGCCGGGCGCCAACTGCATCGACGGCCAGGTCACCGCGGCCCAGAAGACCGCGGTGGAGGAGGTCCTCGACAACAGCGCCGAGGTCTCCAAGTGGCACTACGAGTCGAGCCAGACGGCGTACGACAAGTGGCGCAAGGTCTACACCGCCGACAACTCGACCCAGCAGCAGGTCGTCGACGCGATCAAGCCGACCGACCTGGCCGAGTCCTACTGGATCACCCTGAAGGACCCCCGGAAGTTCGAGGGCGTCAAGAGCGAGGTCTCCGGCCTGCCGGGGGTGAACTCCGTGCGCGACCTGCGCCAGGTGCTCCAGCCCATCTACTTCTGGATCAGCGCCTTCAAGTGGGGGGCGATCGTGATCGCGGGCTTCCTGCTGGTCGCGGCGATCCTGCAGGTCGGCAACACGATCCGGCTGGCCGCCTTCGCGCGGCGCAAGGAGATCGGCATCATGCGGCTGGTGGGGGCCTCGAGCCTCTACATCCAGCTGCCGTTCCTGCTCGAGGCGCTCTTCGCGGCGCTGGTGGGCGTCTTCCTGGCCGGGTCGGCGATCGCGCTGTTCCTCTACGTCGTCGTCTACCGGCTCCTGCGCCCGAACTCGAACCTGGTCGCCTGGGTCGACTGGGCCGACGGGGCGTGGGCGATCGGGGCGATCTCCCTGGTCGGTCTCGCCCTCACCTTGGTCCCGACGCTACTTTTGACCCGGAAATACCTCAAAGTGTGACGTCGCTCCCGTACGCTCGACAGGCCCTGCTGTTCTTCCCCCTGAAGGGTCCCTGGTGCGTTCCTTCCCCCGTCCCACTGCGCGTTTCCGCGCGCACGCCGCTGCGCTCGTCGCAGCGCTGAGCGTGACGGGGGCGGTCACCGCCACCGTCCAGGGGGCCGCCGCCGACGACCTGAAGGACAAGAAGCACAAGGTCGAGCACAAGCTCGACAAGGCCCACCAGGACGCCGACGAGTCCAGCGCCCAGCTCAAGGCCGCCACCGCCGCGCTGCTGCGCGCCCAGGCCGACCTGGCCAACGCCCGGGCGAACCTCGCCCAGACCCGTAGCCAGCTCGCGGCCGCCCAGGCGCTCGACGCCCGGATGCAGCGCCGGCTGGACCTCGCCGTCGCCCGGCTCGAGCAGGCCCAGCGGGACCTGGCCGCCGGCCGCGCCGAGGTCGCCGCCCAGGAGGACGAGCTCAAGCAGATGGTGGTGTCCTCCTACGAGCAGGGCGACCCCGCGCTGATGGGCCTCTCGATGGTCTTCACCACCCAGGACCCCGCCCAGCTCGCCGGCCAGATGAACGCCAGCTCGACGGTGCTCAACAAGCAGTCCGCGACCCTGGACCGGCTCGAGGCGGCCAAGGTGCTGCTCACGGTCAAGGAGGACGAGACCAGGGCGGCCAAGGTCGAGGTCGCGCAGAAGCGCAAGGAGGCCGCCGACAACCTGGCCCGGATGCAGGCCCTGGAGCTCCAGGCCGAGCAGGCCGAGCAGCAGGTCTCGGAGATGGTCGACCTGCGCAGCGAGGCCCGCGCGACCGCGGTGAAGGCGAAGAACGCGGACCTGCGCCTGCTCGCCAAGCTGCAGCAGGAGCGGGACCGCATCGAGCAGCTCATCGCCGACCAGGCCAGCCGGAGCAACGGCACCTACAGCGGCCCCGCGAACGGCAACGGCTACCTCGACATGCCGGTGGACGGACCGATCACCTCGCCGTTCGGCTGGCGGGTCCACCCGATCTTCGGCTACCGGTCGCTGCACGACGGCGTCGACATCGGTGCCGGCTGCGGGACCCCGATCAAGGCGGCCGCGCCGGGCAAGGTGCTCTCGGAGTACTACCAGTCCGCGTGGGGCAACCGGCTCATCATCGACCACGGCCTGCACTACGGCGTCGGGGTCGCGACGATCTCCAACCACCTCAGCGCCTACAACGTCGCGGTGGGCGACAAGGTCAAGCGCGGCCAGGTCGTCGGGTACGTCGGGACGACCGGTTGGTCGACCGGCTGCCACCTGCACTTCACCGTCCTGCAGAACGGTGTCGCGGTCGACCCGATGAACTGGTTCTGAGGTTCCTGGCCCGTCCTGACACAATCGCTCCCATGGCCAAGGAGACGGGGCGCAAGCTGATCGCGCAGAACAAGAAGGCGCGCCACGACTACCTCATCGAGGACACCTACGAGGCCGGCATCGTCCTGCAGGGCACCGAGGTGAAGTCGCTGCGGGCCGGGCGCTGCTCGCTGGTCGACGGGTTCGCCGAGGTGGACCGCGGCGAGGTGTTCCTGCACCAGGTGCACATCCCGACGTACGCCGAGGGCACCTGGACCAACCATGAGGTCCGTCGCCGCCGCAAGCTCCTGCTCAACCGGGTCGAGATCGACAAGATCGAGAACAAGGTCCGCGAGAAGGGCTTCACCCTCATCCCGCTGGCGCTCTACTTCAAGGACGGCCGCGCCAAGGTCGAGATCGGTTTGGCCAAGGGCAAGAAGGCCTACGACAAGCGGCAGGCGATCGCCGAGCGGACCGCCAAGCGCGAGGTCGAGATCGACCTCGGCCGCAAGGCGAAGGGGATGAAGGGCTGACCAGCCCGCAGTTGGACGACGTCGACGTCCCGGCCTGGTGGCGGGCCCTGGGCCTCCCGGGGCTGTTCGACGTGCACGTGCACTTCCTGCCGCCGCGGGTGCAGGCCAAGGTGTGGGCCCAGTTCGACTCCGGGGGCGAGCTGATCGGCCGGCCCTGGCCGATCCGCTACCGCGGGTCGGAGGAGGAGCGGGTCGAGCAGCTCCGCTCGCTCGGCGTACGGCGCTTCTCCGCGCTGTCCTACGCCCACCGGCCCGGGATGGCCGAGTGGCTCAACGACTGGGCCGCCGACTTCGCCGACCGGGTGCCGGAGTGCCTGCGGTCCGCAACGTTCTTCCCCGAGCCCGGCGTGGAGGACCACGTGGCGGCGCGGATCGACGCGGGGGTGGAGGTGTTCAAGGTGCACGTGCAGGTGGGCGCCTTCGACCTGCGGGACCCCCTGCTCGACCCGGTGTGGGGGCTGCTGGCCGAGGCCGGCACCCCCGTCGTGCTGCACGCCGGGTCCGGCCCGGTGGCCACGCCGTACACCGGGCCGGGCCCGCTCGCGGCGGTCCTGGCCCGGCACCCGCGGCTGACCGCGGTCGTCGCGCACCTCGGGGCCCCGGAGTACGAGGAGTTCCTGGTCCTCGCCGAGCGTCACGAGCGGACGCACCTGGACACGACCATGGCGTTCACCTCGTTCTTCGAGGAGGCCTGGGCGTTCCCGGAGGCGCTGCTGCCGCGGCTGCGCGACCTCGGCGACCGGGTGCTGCTGGGCAGCGACTTCCCGACGATCCCCTACGCCTACGCCCACCAGCTGGAGTCCCTGGAGCGACTCGGGCTGGGGGAGGAGTGGCTCAGGGCCGTCTGCTGGTACAACGGCAGCAGGCTCTTCGGCACTCCTACCCCCGGGAGGTCCCATGACCGCCGTCGTCGACCCGACCCCGCGTGACGCCACGGGCGCCCGTTCCGTCCTGCTGACCCTGGCCGCCGCGCAGTTCCTCATGACCCTGGACTCCTCGGTCATGAACGTCTCGATCGCCACCGTCGCGTCCGACGTGGGCACCACCGTCACCGGCATCCAGACCGCGATCACCCTGTACACGCTGGTGATGGCCTCGCTGATGATCACCGGTGGGCGCCTCGGTGCGATCCTCGGCCGTCGCCGGGCCTTCGCGCTCGGCTGCGTCGTGTACGGCGCCGGCTCGGCCCTCACCGCGGTCGCCCAGAACCTGCCCACCCTGCTGCTGGGCTGGTCGCTGCTCGAGGGGATGGGGGCCGCGCTGATCATGCCGGCGATCGTCGCCCTCGTCGCGACGAACTTCCCCGCGCCGGAGCGGCCCCGGGCCTACGGCCTCGTGGCCGCGTCCGGCGCCATCGCGGTGGCCACCGGGCCCCTGATCGGCGGTCTGCTCACGACGTACGCCTCGTGGCGCTACGTCTTCGCCGGCGAGGTCGTCATCGTCGCCGCGATCCTCGTGCTCGCCCGGCGGATGCGGACCGCACCGCCCGACCCGGCGGCCCGGCTCGACCTGGTCGGGACCGCGCTGTCCGCGGTGGGCCTCGGCCTGGTCGTCCTCGGGGTGCTGCGGGCCGGCTCGTGGGGCTTCGTGAACCCGAAGCCGTCGGCCCCGGTCTGGCTGGGGGTCTCACCCGTGCTGTGGCTGGTCGCCGGTGGCGGCGTCGTGCTGTGGGGGTTCCTGTCCTGGGAGTCGCGCCGGGTCGCGGCCGGCCGCGGTGCCCTGCTGGACCCGGCGATGCTCGCCAACCGCCGGCTGGGCGCGGGGCTGGGCGCGTTCTTCTTCCAGTTCCTGCTGCAGTCGGGGGTCTTCTTCACGATCCCGCTGTTCCTGTCGGTGGCGCTGGGCCTGTCCGCCGTCGACACCGGCGTCCGGGTGATGCCGCTGTCGGTCGCCCTGCTGGTCGCCGCGGTCGGCGTGCCCCGGTTCCTGCCGCAGGTCTCGCCGCGACGGGTGTGCCGGGTCAGCTTCGCGCTGCTCCTCGCCGGCATCCTGGTCCTGATCGCCTCGCTCGACCTGGGGGTGGGGGCGGAGGTCGTGACCTGGCCGCTGCTCCTGATCGGGCTCGGGGCCGGGGCGCTCTCCTCCCAGCTCGGTGCCGTGACCGTGGGGGCCGTCGCCGAGGACCAGGCCGCCGAGGTCGGCGGGCTGCAGAACACCGTGACCAACCTGGGTGCGTCGGTCGGCACCGCCCTGGCCGGCGCGGTCCTCATCTCCGCGCTGACCAGCTCCTTCCTGGCGGGGATCCAGGACAACCCCGACGTGCCCGACAGCGTGGCCGAGCAGGCCCGGATCGAGCTGGCCGGAGGGGTTCCCTTCCTCAGCGACCACGACGTCCGCACCGCGCTCGCCGACGCCGGGGTGTCGGAGGCGACGGCCGACGCGGTCGCCGCGGAGAACGAGGCCGCGCGGCTGGACGCCCTCCGGGCCGCCCTCGCCGTGATGGCGCTGCTGGCCGCCGCCGCGGTCGTCGTGGCCTCCCGCCTGCCCGACGTGGCCTAGCGGCCGCACCGGGTCAGCGCTTGCGCCCGCGCCACGGGGGGTACGGACCGCACCGAGCGTGCCCGTCCCTGCCCCCTCGGAGGTGTCCTGATGCGTCTTCCCCCCGGACTGTGGTCCACCCGCGATGCCAGCGACCTGGTCTCCGACACCGAGTCCGAGGGGTCGGCGCTGCCCTCCTCGATCGGGGCGCCGGGCCTGACCGCCATGGGCGTCGGCGCCATCATCGGCACCGGCATCTTCGTGGTGATCGGCGAGGGTGCGAAGGAGGCCGGCCCGGCCGTGATCCTCTCCTTCGTGCTCGCCGCCGTCACCTGCCTCTTCTCCGCCCTCTCGTACGCCGAGCTGGCGGCGGCGGTGCCGGTCGCCGGAAGCGCCTACACCTACACCTACGCGACGATGGGCGAGCTGGTCGCCTTCATCATCGGGTGGGACCTGATCCTGGAGTACGGCGTCTCCGTGGCGGCGGTCGCGGTCGGCTGGGGCGGCAACGTGAACGCGTTCCTGCTCGCCGCCTTCGACTACGAGCTGCCCACCGCGATCAGCAAGTCGCCGGAGGACGGGGGCGTCTTCAACCTGCCGGCGGTCTTCATCGTGCTGGCGATCACGCTGCTGCTGGTGCGCGGCACCCGGGAGAGCGCCCGGGTGAACATGGTGATGGTCGGGGTGAAGGTCGGCATCCTGGTCTTCTTCATCGTCGCGGCGCTCACCTCGTTCAAGGCCTCGCACTTCCACGACTTCTCGCCTAACGGCGTGTCCGGGGTGACCACCGCGGCCGGCATCATCTTCTTCGCCTACATCGGCTTCGACGCCGTGGCCACCGCGTCCGAGGAGTCGCACCACCCCGGCAAGGACCTGCCGATCGCGGTGGTCGGCTCGCTGCTGATCTCGACCGTCCTCTACGTGCTGGTCGCCGTGGCGGCGGTGGGCGTGGCGCCGATCTCGGCGATGTCCGACAGCGACGCCCCGCTGGCCACCGCCCTGGAGGAGGGCACCGGCCTCGGGTGGGCTTCGGCGGTGCTCGCGTTCGGGGCGCTGGTCGCGATCACCAGCGTGGTGCTGGTGATCATGTTCGGCCAGACCCGCATCTTCTTCGCGATGTGCCGCGACGGCCTGATGCCGCGCAGCCTGGCCACCGTGCACCCCAAGTTCGGGACCCCGGCCAAGCTGACCATCATCTTCGGGGCGCTGATCGCGGTGCTGGCCGCCCTCGTGCCGTTGAGCGAGATCGTCAAGCTGGTCAACATCGGCACCCTCTTCGCCTTCGTGCTGGTGAACATCGGCGTGATCGTGCTGCGCCGCACCCGACCGGACATGGAGCGCCCGTTCCGGGTGCCGTTCTCGCCGGTCTTCCCGCTGGTCGGGATCGCCTTCTGCGCCTACCTGATGAAGGACCTGCCGGGGACGACCTGGATCCGGTTCGTCGTCTGGCTGGTCGTCGGCCTGCTCATCTACGGTCTGTACGGCTACAAGCACTCGCGGCTGCGCCAGAAGCCGGAGCGGGAGCCCGCCCTGGCCGACTGATCCGGGGGCGCCACCTGGGGAGAGTCGCTTTCTTTCCGAACGTGTGTTCGATACAATACGGGGGTGGAGGACCTCACCTGGATCGACGAGCTCGACGGCGTCCGCGCTGCCGACGCGCTCGTCGCCGCCGGGGCGAGGCTGGTCCAGGCCGAGGCGGAGCAGTTCCGGCTGGCGGCCCAGTGGGTCGACCTGCACGCCCCCGCGTGGGTCGCCCACGAGGAGCGCCGGCTCGACGGGCCCGCCGACCGCGGGCGGGAGCGGCTGGTCGCGATCGGCGCCGACGGCACTCCCGAGGTCGCGGAGTACGCGACGGCCGAGCTCGGCGCCCTGCTCGGGCGGAGCACCCGGGGCGGCCAGCAGCTCGCCGCCGATGCGGTGAACGTCCGCCACCGGCACCCGCTGCTGTGGGCCGGCGTGATGGCGGGCACCGTCCGGGTGTGGGTGGCCACCAAGGTCGCGCGGCGGTGCGCCGCGGCCGGGCTGAGCCGGGAGCAGGCCGCCTGGGTCGACACCGAGACCACGCCGTACCTGGCCACCCTGCCCGTCGGCCGGTTCCTGGACCTGGTCGAGGCCAAGATCGTCGCCGCCGACCCAGACGCCGCGGCGGAGCGGGTCCGCCAGGAGGCCCTGAAACGCTACGTGCACGCTGGCCGGGCCGACGAGCACGGCCTGCGCACCTTCGTGGCTCGTGCGCGGTCCGGCGATGTGCTGCACCTGGTGGCCGTCGTCGACCGGCTGGCCGCGATCCTGCTCGAGCAGGGCGTGGTCGGCACCCGGGACGAGCGCCGGGCCACCGCGCTCCGGCTCCTGGCCAACCCCGCCCGGGCGCTCGCCCTCCTGCTGGGCGCCGAGCCCGCCGGATCGCACGAGGCCCCCGAGCAGCTCGTCCTACCCCTCACCGCCCCCGAGGGGCACGCGGTCGACCTGGCCGTGCGGGAGCCCGAGCCCGAGCCGACAACCGGGCCCGCGCCCCAGCCCGGCCTGGACCCGGCCGACCTGGCGGCCCTCCGGGACGCGCTGCGCGGACCGCTGGCCACCCGGCTGGACCCGCTGATGGTGTTCCACGTGCACGTCGACTCCGAGACCCTCGCCGAGGGCCAGGGGCTCGCCCGGGTCGAGCACGTCGGCCCCGTCACGCTGGCCGAGCTGCGGGCCTGGCTCGGCGAGGCGCTCGCCCCCACCCGGGTGCACGTGCGGCCCGTCCTCGACGCTGCCCGGTCGGTCAGCGTCGACCGCTACGAGATCACCGGCGCGGTCCGCGAGGTGATGCTCGAGCAGAACCCGTACGAGGTGTTCCCGTGGGGCACCCTGCCGTCCCGCCGGGCCGACGGCGACCACGCCCGGCCCTACCAGGCGCAGGGACCACCGGACCAGACGAGCACCGAGAACTCCGCCCCGCTGTCGCGCCTGCACCACCGCCTCAAGACCAACGGTCGGTGGACCCTGCGCCACCCCCGACCCGGCCACTACTTCTGGCGCAGCCCGCACGGGCACTGGTTCCACGTCTCGGCGCGGGGGAGCGTCCACCTCGGGCGGTCCGCCGAGCTCGACGCGACCGCCGGACGGGGCGACCCGGAATACCTGCTCGCTTCTGCCGGTTGAGCCCGTAGACTGTCGAGGCTGCCTCGGCAGTGGTTTGACAACTCAAGAGGGGCTGATCGGTTTCGACTTGGGACGTCTAGTTCCAGGGGAAGCGGGTCGAGGATCCAGGGTTATCTCGTTAACGATCTCTGGAAAACAATAACTGCCAACGCTAAGCGCAGTTCGTTCGCTCTCGCCGCCTGACGGCAGAGTGACGGGTCGGTCTGAGGGCGCCTCCGCCTCAGTTTCCGGCCTCAGCTAGGAGGCTTGCTTGTCCACCTTCGTCGGAGGGGTGGGCCGGGACATTCATCCGACTGAGCCTGTCGACGACGTGTCCGCACGAGTGTCGGGGCCGAGAAAACGCCATGCGGACTGCACCCGGAGAAGACCTGGCACTGCGCTCGAGGACGCGGGTTCGATTCCCGCCAGCTCCACGCACTGACGGCACAGCCCTCTCGACGCGAGCCGCCCCGACCGAGGTCGGGGCGGCTCGCGCTGTCTCCGCCCGTCCTAGGCTCGACCTGTGCCCACGGTCCACCAGCTCACCCGCGCCGAGGCCCGGCGCGTCGCGGTCCGTGCCCAGCTCCTCACCCGGGACCGTCCCACCGACCTGGTCGACACGGTCCGGCGGCTCGGGCTCGTACAGGTCGAGCCGACCAGCGCCGTCGCGCCCAGTGCCGAGCTCGTGCTGTGGAGTCGGCTGGGGTCGACGTTCGCACCCGCCCGACTGGCCGACGCCGTCGACGCCCAGGAGCTCGTCGAGGTTCACCAGACCCTCCGCGCTCCCGAGGACGTCGCCCTCCTCCGCGCCGAGATGGAGGCCTGGCCCGGCTCGGGTCCCCGCAGACCGTGGCACGACGAGCTCGAGGGCTGGCTCGCCGCCAACGCCCAGGGCCGGCGCGACGTCCTCGACGCGCTCCGCTCCGACGGCCCGCTGCCCAGCGCGGAGCTCCCCGACACCTGCGTGGTCCCCTGGCGCTCGAGCGGGTGGAACGACCACCGCAACCTGCGGATGATGCTCGAGGTCCTGGTGGCCCGGGGCGAGGTCGCGAGCGCCGGGCGGGTCGGGCGCGAACGGCTGTGGGACCTCGCCTCCCGGGTCTACCCCGACGACCCGGTGCCCGCGCCGGAGGAGGCCGCCCGGCTGCGCGACGTACGGCGGCTGGGCTCCGTCGGCATCGCCCGCGCGCGGACCACCCGGCTGCCCGTCGAACCGGTCGACGTCGGCGAGGCGGGCGAGCCGGCGGTCGTCGAGGGCGTCCGCGGCCAGTGGCGGGTCGACCCGGCCCGGCTCGATGCGGCCCAGCCCGACGGGCCCTTCCCGGGGCGGGCGGCGCTCCTGTCGCCGTTCGACCGGTTGGTGGCCGACCGCAAGCGACTGGCCGAGGTCTTCGAGTACGAGTACGTCCTGGAGATGTACAAGCCCGCGGCGGCGCGGCGGTGGGGCTACTACGCGCTGCCAATCCTGTACGGCGACCGCCTCGTCGGGAAGCTCGACGCCGCCGCCGACCGTGCCGAGGGCGAGCTCCGCGTGAGCGCCGTCCACCGCGACGTCGACTTCACCCGGGCCATGACGGACGCGGTGGACCGGGAGATCGACGACCTCGGCCGGTGGCTGGGCCTGCCGGTCGCACGGCTGGACCGGCCCGGTTAACCCGGTTGCGCCCGGACCGTGGGTCCTCACAATGGGACCCATGACGACCTGCACGCACTGCTGGTGGCCGCGCTAGGGCGGCCCCCTGACCTGCGTTCTGCGAACGTCTCCAGCCGCCCGCACCGGGCGGCTTTCCTCGTGTCGGACCCACGACGCGCACGGCTCCCGTGGCGGGCGATCCCCACCACGAAGGAGCACCACCATGAGCACCACCATGAGCACCACCCTGGGCACCACCACCCGCGTCTTCACCGGGCTCAAGCCCACCGGACCCCTCCAGGTCGGCAACTACCTCGGCGCGATCCGGCCGCTGCTGGACCTCGGGGCCGACCCCGCCCACGACCTCGTCGTCAGCGTCGTCGACCTGCACGCCCTCACCGTCGACCACGACCCGGCACGGCTGCGGGCCTACACCCTGGAGATGGCCGCCACCCTGCTCGCCTGCGGGCTCGACGACTCCGCCACGCTGCTGGTCCAGTCGTCGGTGCCCGCGCACACCGAGCTCGCCTACCTGCTGGAGTGCACGGCGTCGTACGGCGAGATGGCCCGGATGATCCAGTTCAAGGAGAAGGGCGCCGGTCGCGGCTCGGCCCGGCTCTCGCTGCTCACCTACCCGGCGCTGATGGCCGCCGACATCCTGGTGCACCGGGCCGACCTGGTCCCCGTCGGGGAGGACCAGCGTCAGCACCTCGAGCTCACCACGACGCTGGCGCGGCGCTTCAACAGCCGGTACGGCGAGGTGTTCACCGTGCCGCGGGTGACCACCCCTGCCGCGGCCGCGCGGGTCAAGGACCTGCGCGACCCCACCGCCAAGATGGGCAAGTCCGGGGCCGACCCCTCCGGGGTGCTCTTCCTCCGCGACGAGCCGGACGAGCTGGTCGCCAAGGTCCGCCGCGCGGTCACCGACCCCGACCCCCACCTCACCTTCGACCCGGAGCGGCGCCCGGGCGTGGCCAACCTGGCCGTCCTGCTCGGCTCGTTCACCGGGGTCGACCCCGAGCGTGCGCTGGTCGGCCTGCACGGCAGCGGCGCGTTGAAGGCGGCGGTGGCCGAGGTGCTGGTCGACGCGCTGACCCCGCTGCGGAAGCGGTACGACGAGCTGGCCGACGACCCGGCCGAGCTGGCGCGGCTGCTGCGGGCCGGCGCGCAGGCGGTGGCCGGGGACGCCGACCGGGTGGTGGCCCGGGCCCGCGAGGCGGTCGGCCTGCTGGAGGTGGTCGACGTGCCCCTCACCGCACGGGCAGGGTGATCCGGCCGGTCAGCGTCGCCGCCACCTCGCACCGCCCGTCGTCCGGCCGGCAGCGCACCCACGTCAGCGGCCCGCGCGGACCGCGCCCGCGGGCGGCGACCAGCACCGCGTCGGGGTCCTCCCAGACCAGGCTCTCCAGGTCGGCGCCCCCGGCCAGCGACAGCGGTCGGCTGCCGCCGTCCTCGGTGTCGGTCACCCGCACCCGCTGTCCCACCACGGTCGCGATCCAGCGCCCGTCCGGGGAGACCGTGCCGGCGCGGCTCGGGGCGGAGGCGCGGGCGACGAAGTCGCCTCCCACCCCGAGCGGGCCGACCAGGACGGACGGCTCGTCCGACGCGGCCAGCGGCAGGTGGTCCACCACCACCTCGTGCGCGACCACCTGGGCGACGTACCCGCCCTGCAGACCGGAGACCCGCACCGCCGGGAAGCCGAGCGAGGCCACCCAGGCCGAACCCTGGCCGTTGCCCACCAGCCGGCCGTCGGCGTCCATGCCGACCAGGCCGAAGGGGCTGTCGCAGCAGCTGGGGATGAACGGGAAGCCGACCGTGCCGACGCGTCGGGAGGCCCGCACGTCGTAGACCCGGACCCGGGCGGTGCCACCGGCGGCCGACGTCGCCGTCGACTCCCACGCGACGTACCGGCCGTCCGCGCTGACCACCGGCGGCCCGGCGGCCGCGGCGGTGAGCTCGCGCAGGCTGCCGTCGGCGCGCAGCAGGCGCACCCGGAACCCGGTGACCGTGGTGTCGGAGACGGCCACCGTCCGGCGACCACCGACGACCACGGTGGCGTCCGGGCCGACGCGGTGGACGCCGCCCCGGGCGACCAGGGTCCGGCCGCGCAGGTAGGGCAGCGCCGAGGCCTCGCCGCGCGGCAGGTCGGCGAGCGCGACGGCGGAGGCGAACGCCGACGGCGGCTCGACGGTGCTGCCGGGCGGCCCGGGGGGTGCCGCCGTCGTCGCGGCGAGCCGGTCCACGGTGAGGGCCGCGAGCCCCAGCGCGGCGAGCGCCACGCCGGCCCGTAGGAGCGTGCGTCGTCGCCGACTGCGGACCTGCTGCCGGCCGTCCTCCACCAGCGCTGCCACCGGGGCCTCGGGCACCTCCACCGACGACGCCTCGCGCCAGAGCGCGCGCGTCAGGCCGGCGGCCGACCCCGCGAGGCTGCGCTCGGCGGCCGAGGCCAGGGCCGTGACCGTGGCCGCAGGGCAGTCCAGCACCCGGGCGACGTCCGGGTCGCCCAGACCGTCGTAGGAGCGCAGCACCATCACCGCACGCTGGCGCGGTGGCAGGCCCCGGAGGCCGGAGGAGGCGAGGTCCCCGTCGTCGGACCCCAGGGCCTCGACCACCAGGCGCCGGGCCCAGGCCTCCGGGGAGTCGGACCGGGAGATCCGCGGCCAGTCCACGAAGGCGCGGACCAGCGCCGCCCGGAGCACCTCGGCCGCAGTGTCCTCGGCGCCGGTCAGCAGCGCGGCGAAGCGGAAGAGCGCCGGCCAGCGGGCACCGACGAACTCGCCGTACGCCTCCTCGTCGCGCACCGCGCACCCCCTTCCCGCCGGGTCCCGTCCGGTACGACGCGCCGACCGGCTCCCCGGTTCGGTGCGGTTCGGCCCGGTTGAGTGCCGGACCGGCGACCGCGTCGTCCGTACGGCACGATCTGACCATGGAACTCGCCTTCTTCGGGGCCGACGGGGACGCCCTCGTGCCGTACGACCTCGCCCGCAGCGCCTGGAAGCACGACCAGATGCACGGGGTCGCCGTCAGCGGGGCGCTGGCCCGGACCGCCGAGCGCTGCGTGCGCGACCTCGGCCGCGACGACCTGCGCCCGGCCCGGGTCACCGTCGACCTGTTCAAACCGGCGTCCATGCAGCCCTGCCTCTTCCACGCCGAGCTCGCCCGGCAGGGGCCGCGGATCTGCCTGGTCGACGTGGTCCTGACCCAGGACGGGCAGCGGGTGGCGCGCTCGGCCACCCTGTTCCTTTCGCCGTCGGCGAGCGCCCCCGGCGAGGTGTGGACCCCCGCCGAACGGTTCGCGCCGCCGCCGCTCGACGTCGTACCGCCCTCGGAGCAGCCTCGGGTGCCGTTCCTGCTCAGCAGCGCCGACTGGTCCCAGGACTTCCGCGAGCACCAGAACGCGGACCGCAAGCAGTCCTGGAACACCGCTGTCCCGATCGTGGCGGGGGAGCGGCTCACACCGTTCCAGGCGGTCGCCGCCATCGCCGACGGCGCCAGCCTGGTCACCAACTGGGGCAGCGGCGGCGTGGAGTACATCAACACCGACATCACCCTGACCCTGGCCCGGGAGCCGGTCGGGGTCGAGATCGGGCTCGCCGCCGAGGACCGCGTCGAGGTCGACGGGATCGCGGTGGGGACGGCGGCCGTCTTCGACCGGGCCGGCCCGCTCGGCAACGTGGTCCTCACCTCGCTGGCCAACGCACGGCGCACGGTGGACTTCCAGGACCTGGTCTACACCGACGACGGACGCCGCTCCCGGTGAGCGCGCACGCGAGCCCCGTCCCGGAGGGGCACGACCCGCACCGGCGCGAACGCGCCCGGGAGGGCCTCACGATGGCGCTGTACCTGAGCATCTCCCTGCTGGCGGTGCTGGTCGCGACCCCGTCGGGGGAGGCCGGCCACGGCCGGGTGCGCACCGCGGGCATCGTCTTCCTGACCGCGGTCGGGCTGCTGCTCGCCCACCAGGTGGCGTTCCGGATGTCGACCAGGCTGCTGACCGCCGGCCTGCTCGACGAGGAGAGCCTGCGGATCCTCGGGGCGCAGACGCTCGGCGGGCTCCCGGTCGCGGTCGCGGCCTCGCTCCCGGTCCTGCTGGTCGGCGGGACGGCCGGGGTGCTGGTCGGCGAGCTGGCCCTCCTCGCGGTGGTGGCCGGGGTCGGGTACGCATCGTCGCGGCGGTCGGGGGCCTCGCGGCTCCGGGCTCTCCTCTACGTCGGCGGGGTCGTCGTCGTGGTCGCCGGGGTGCTCGCGCTGAAGCTCGCCGTCGGCCACTGACCGAGCGCGCAGTGGGGAGGACGACCGTCCCGCCACGCCGACTACATACTTGATATGTATCTACCGGGTATGCATACTCCGGAGCATGTCGATCAAGCACGGGCTCCTCGCCCTCCTCGAACGCGAGCCGATGTACGGCTACCAGCTGCGCACCGAGTTCGACGCGACCACGGGCTCCACCTGGCCCCTCAACGTCGGGCAGGTCTACACGACGCTGGCCCGCCTCGAGCGTGACGGGCTGGTCAGCCCGGGCGAGGAGGACGCCGAGGGCCGGGTGCGCTACGCGATCACCGACGCCGGCCGGGCCGAGCTCACGAGCTGGTTCGCGACCCCGGTGGTCTCCTCCGACCGCCCGCGCGACGAGCTCGCGATCAAGCTGGCCCTGGCCGTGACCGTGCCCGGGGTCGACGTCGGCGCGGTGATCCAGGGGCAGCGCGCCGCCGCCGTCACCTCCCTGCAGGACCTGACCCGGCTCAAGCAGGCCGGCGAGGGCGACCTGTCCTGGACCCTCGTGCTGGAGTCGATGCGCTACCAGCTCGACGCCGAGGTCCGCTGGCTGGACCACTGCGAGACCACGCTCGCCCGCCACGCCCGCACCCGCCTGAACGGAGCCACCGCATGAGCCTCAGCACCAGCGTCCCGACCGTGCCCGCCCTGGAGATCATCGACGTCAGCCGGATCCACGGCCGCGGTGACGCCGCCGTCCACGCCCTGCGCGACCTGCACCTGAGCGTCGCGCCCGGCGAGCTGGTCGCGGTGATGGGCCCCTCGGGCAGCGGCAAGTCCACCCTGCTCAACATCGCCGGCGGGCTCGACCAGGCCACCGCGGGCCGGGTGCGGGTGGCGGGGCAGGAGCTCGGGTCCCTGTCGAAGGGCGAGCTCGCCGCGGTCCGGCGCCGCCGGGTCGGCTACGTGTTCCAGGACTACAACCTGGTGCCCGGTCTCACCGCGGTGGAGAACGTCGCGCTGCCCCTGGAGCTGGACCGGGTCCGGACCCGCGAGGCCCTCGCCCAGGCCCGGACGGCCCTGGCCGAGGTCGGGCTGACCGGCCTGGAGGACCGGTTCCCCGACGACCTGTCCGGCGGGCAGCAGCAGCGCGTCGCGATCGCCCGGGCGGTCGTCGGCGAGCGCTCCCTGATCCTCGCCGACGAGCCGACCGGAGCGCTCGACTCCGAGACCGGGGAGCAGGTGCTGGCGCTGCTGCGGGCCCGGTGCGACGCCGGCGCGGCCGCGCTGCTGGTGACCCACGAGGCCCGACACGCCGGCTGGGCCGACCGGGTGGTCTGGCTGCGCGACGGCGCCGTCCGCGACGAGGCCGCCTCGGCGGTGCACCCGCACGCCTTCGTCGCCGGGGCCCGCTGATGGCGACCACCGCGTTCAGCCCCTGGCGCCCCGCCCTGCGGATGGCGCGGCGCGACCTGCGCCGCCACCCGGTCCGCGCGCTGCTGACCGGCCTGCTGGTCATGCTCCCGATCCTGGTCGGCACCGTCGCCGCCCTCGGCGCGCACAACACCCGCTGGGACGGGGAGCAGGCCGCGAACGAGTCGATGGGCTCGGCCGACGGCGAGCTCGTGGTCAGCCGCTTCGCCGCGATCCGCCCGCACGCGGCGCTGTCGCTGTGGCCGCGACCGGCCAGCTTCACCGAGACCGACGGACGCCGGGTGCCGGTGCGGCGCGACGCCGGCGAGGTCGACCTCGCCGGGCTGCTCCCCCCGGGGTCGAGCATCACGGCGGCCCTGCGGGAGACCTCCGTCCGCACCGCCGCGGGCGGGGCCGCCTCGGCGCTCCTGGTCGACCCGCGGGCCGACGCCGCAGCGCCGTACGTGCGGCTGCTGGCCGGGCGCTGGGCCGCGGCGCCCGACGAGGTCACGATGGGCCGCTTCGCCGCCGACGAGCTCGGCCTGCTCGACCGCAGCGGTGCGCCCGCGCCCGACGCGCGCCTCGACCTCGCCGACGGCACCACGCTGCGGGTGGTCGGGCTCTCCGAGCGACGCTCGGCGTACGACGACTCCGGGCTCGCCCTCGTCGCCCCGCCGGACGGCGTGCTCGGCCGGCCGGGGCCGGCCCGGCACCTGCTGGTCTCGCTGCCGGACCTCAGCCGGGCCGAGACGCGTGACCTCGTCGACACCCTGGCCGCGGCCGGCGTCGCGCTCCGGCCCCGGGACGCGGTCCTGCACCCCGAGGCGTGGGGTCTGCCGCGGGACTTCGACCGGATCGACGTCACCCCGCTCGTGGTCGGTGCCCTGTGCCTGCTGGTCGGGCTGGTCGAGGTGGTGCTGATCGTCGGTGCCGCCTTCGCCGTCGCCGCCCGCCGCCACGTCCGCGACCTCGGCCTGCTGGCCGCCAACGGTGCGGGCGGCTCGGACCTGCGCCGGGTCCTGCTCGCCCAGGGGGCCGTGCTCGGCGTCGCCGCCAGCCTCGCCGGGGTCACCCTCGGGTCGGCCCTCTTCCTCGCACTGCCGCGCTTCTGGGAGAGGCTCAGCGGCCAGCGGCTCTGGGACCGGGAGCTGGACTGGCGGGCCCTCGTGCTGCTGCTCGTGCTGGGCTCCGCGACCTCGGTGGTCGCCGCCCTGCTGCCCGCCTGGAGCATCGCGCGGCTCACCCCTGTCGAGGCGCTCAACGGGCGGTTCCCGGTCCGGCCCGGGGAGTCCCGCGCCCACCGGGGCGCCTTCGTCCTGGCCGGCTCCGGGCTCGTGCTGGTCGCGGTCGGCGGCTGGCTGACGGCCCGCTCGTTCGCCCCGCGGGGTCGCGAGGAGTCGTTGGCCGTGGCCGTGGCCGCCCTCGGGCTGCTGGTCGCCGTGGTGGGCGTGCTCTGGCTCACGCCGTACGTCGTCCGCCGGGTCGCCGGGCTGGGACGGCTGCTGCCGCTGACCGGGCGCTACGCCTTCCGCGACGCCGGTCGGCACCGCTTCCGGACCTCTGCGGCCACGGCCGCCCTGGCCGTCACCGTGCTCGGCGCCGTCCTGGCAGGCTTCGCGTTCCGCTCCGTGGCGCGGGCCCAGGACGCCCAGGACCAGCTGCCGGCGCGGACCGCGGTGGTCTCCGTCGGCGCCACGGCCACGTCGACGGCCAGCGTGCGCGCGGCTCTGGACAAGGTCCTCACGGTCCGCACCCTCGACCGGGCCGACTACCTCGGGCGCGGGCACCGCGGCCTGGTCCTCGCCTCGGGCTGGCCGGAGGTGATGGTGATGGACCGGGCCACCCTGGCCCGCCAGCTCGGTGCGGGCCACGACGACGTGCTCGCCGCGTACGACGCCGGTGCCGCGGTGGTGCGGGACCCCCGCGCCGTCGGGGGCCGGGAGCTGCGGCGCACGCGCGTCGACGGGACGCTGGCGGTCAGGTTGGACCAGGGTCGCCCCGGGCCGGCGCAGCGCTGGACCCTGCCGGCCGTGGTCGGCCCGCGCACCCCGCTGGCCCGCACCGGGTACGGCGTGCCGCTGGGCTCGGTGGTGGTGAGCCCGGCGGTCGCCGACCGGCTCGGGCTCACCGCGATCGGCACCCAGCTCCTCGTCACCACCGCGACCCCCGTGACCTCCGAGCAGCTCGACCGGCTCCAGGTCTACGGGCTCTACCTCGAGACCAGCGACCCGCAGCGCCTGGCGCTGGAGCGGCTGCAGTTCGCGGGGCTCCTGGCCGCGGGGCTGATCTGCGCGCTGGTCGTCGGCGTCGCGGTGGCCCTGGCCGCCGCGGAGAGCCGGGAGGACGTCGCGACCCTGGCGGCGGTGGGGGCGGGCCCCTGGCAGCGCCGGTCGTTCGGCGCGGTGCACGGGCTGTTCCTGGGTCTGGTCGGCTGCCTGCTCGGGGTCGCCGTGGGCGGGCCGGCCGGGATGGCCCTGACCCAGGTCGACGGCCTGCCGGGCATCGACGTGCCCTGGGTGCCGGTGCTCGGGACGGTGGCGGTGGTGCTGGTGCTCGCACCGGCGGCGGGCTGGCTGGTCACGCCGTCACGGCTCCGGCTCACCCGCCGGACGGGGTGACCGTTGTGTCCCATTAGCCCGGCTCGGGACTGGAAGGTGCCAGAGGGTGCGAATCGTCCCTGTCGTGACTTCTCCTGACAGGGTGTACTTGCCCTGGGGTGAGGGGGCTCAGGGGTGAAGTCTTATCCGAATTGCGTGACTTTTGTGGTGGTTCCGCGTTGGGCAGTCCGTCAACGCGTGCACGGCAGGACGCCGGCAGGGACACCAGGAGGGTGGCGAGGACGATGAGCGTCTACGACGTGCTGGGAGTGGCCCCGACCGCCACCCGCGACGAGCTGCGCACCGCCTACCGTCGCCGCGCCCTCGAGCTGCACCCCGACCGCAACCTGCGCGCCGACGGCACCGTCCCGGCCGAGGTCAACGAGGCCTTCAGCCGGCTCGCCGACGCCTACACCGCGGCGATGTCGGCCCTGGCGTTCACCCCGGCCGGCCGCGCGGCCGCCCCGGCACCCGCCGCGACCGCCCCGGTCACCGTCACCGTGCCCCCGCAGCGCCGGCCGCAGGTGGCGCGCGTCGACGACCCGATGCTGACGCTGCTCACGCTGCCGCACCACCTGCGCGGCTGGTCGGTGGAGGACCTGAAGCTCTGGGGCCTCACCGTCGTGCCCGCCGCCCGCCCGCACCTGGCCCGCGCCCGCCGCCTCGCCGCGCAGGCCGGTCCGATCACCGGTGCCGACGAGGCCCTGTGCACCGCGCACGCACTGCTCGCGCTGACCCTGGCCGGGCTCGGACCCGGCCAGCAGCTCGACCCGGCGCGCGTCGAGGAGGCCTTCGGGCTGCTCGAGCGGGCCCTCCCGGCCAGCGTCCGGCAGCACCTGAGCCGTCGGGTCCTCGTCGGCGTCTGAGCCGGACTCCGGGGCTGGCCGGGCTGGCTAGCCTGACGGGATGGACTGCCTGTTCTGCGCGATCGTCGCCGGTGACCAGCCGGCCGCCGTCGTCCTCGACGAGCCCGAGCTGGTGGCGTTCCTGGATACCCGGCCGGTCTTCAAGGGCCACGTGCTGCTCGTGCCCCGGCTGCACGTCGCCACCCTGCCCGACCTGCCGGCCGCGCTCCGCGACCCGTTCCTGGAGGCGGCCCAGCGGCTGAGCAGCGCGGTGGTGACGGCGCTGGGGGCGCAGGGCTCGTTCGTCGCGCTGAACAACACCGTCAGCCAGTCCGTCCCGCACCTGCACCTGCACGTCGTGCCGCGGACCAAGGGCGACGGGCTGCGCGGCTTCTTCTGGCCGCGCACGCGGTACGCCGACGACGCCGAGCGGGCGGACTACGCGGCGCGGCTCGCGGCGACGGCGGGCGCCTCGACCTGAGCGGCCGGCGGCCGGCGACGGAAGGCGTTGCCCGTGCCTCGTGCGGCGATCCAGACGCCGGTGACGCCCAGGACGGCGCCGCCGAGCGCGTCGACGAAGTAGTGCCAGCCGAGGTAGACCGTGGCGAGCACGGTCAGCACCAGGAAGACCCACAGGAAGACGCGGAGCACGCGGGGGAGCCGGAGCAGCTCCGCGGTGAGCAGCATGGTCACGCAGATGCCGACGTGCAGCGACGCGAAGGCCGCGATCGTCTGCACCGCGTCGGTGGTGAACGGGTTGACGAGCACGGCGTGCCGCTCGCTCATCATCGTCTCCTGCAGGCCCGTCACATCGGTCCGCGCCAACCCGGAGAAGAGCTCGGGACGGGCGTAGACGGGGCCGAGGGTCGGCGCCGCGAAGTAGGTGGCGACGCCGAGCACCCAGTCGATCGCGATCGCGGTGACGTACCAGGCGCCGGCCTTGGAGTCGCGCGACCACACCAGCGCGATGACCAGCGAGACCGGCACGAAGACGATCCAGGCGATGTAGACGAACGAGAAGAAGTGCGCAGCGGCTCCCGTGCCGAAGAGCTGGTGCAGGACCGTGGCCGGGTCGTGCCCGAACCAGAGCGCCCGGTCGACGTCCTCCAGGGCGCCGTCCCACAGGTGCCCGTTGACGAAGGGCACGAACGACTTGAGGTTCCGGAAGGACGCGTAGGTCAGGTACCAGGCGCCGAGGCCGACCAGCGCGAAGCTGAGGTGGTCCCAGCCCCAGCGCTCGCGGACGACGGCCCGGAAGGGGCGCGCGAGCCGGAGCGGGTTGCGGGCCCGCCACAGCGCCCGGGGCAGCACGTCGGCCAGGAACGCGGCCAGCAGGATCAGCGGCAGCCGGATGTACGTCGGCCCCGCGACGCTGTCGGGGTCGCGCACCGGCAGGTCGTAGATCCACGCCACCACGAGGGTGGTCGCGAAGAGGAGCAGGGCCACCGTCGTGGCGAAGCGGAAGCCCCCTCGTTGCATCAGGCAAGGATACCTGTCGTGCCAGACTTCGACCCAACCGAACAGCCCCTCGAGGAAGGTGTCAGATGAGCCGGTACGCAGGTCGAGTCGTGATCGTGACGGGAGCCGCCCGCGGCATCGGTGCCGCGACCGCCGAGAGGTTCGCTTCCGAGGGTGCGTCGGTGGCCGTGCTGGACCTCGACCCGGCCTCCGCCGAGGCCACCGCGGCCGGCCTGTCGGGCCCCGGGCTGGGCCTGGGCTGCGACGTGTCGCAGGCCGGCGAGGTCGAGGTCGCCGTGGGCAAGGTGGTCGAGCGGTTCGGCCAGGTCGACGTGCTGGTCAACAACGCCGGGATCACCCGCGACAACCTGCTGTTCAAGATGACCGAGGAGGACTGGGACCTCGTCCTGGGCGTCCACCTCAAGGGCGCGTTCCTGATGGCGCGTGAGGTCCAGAAGCACATGGTCCCCGCGAAGTACGGCAAGATCCTCAACCTCTCCAGCGTCTCCGCCCTCGGCAACCGCGGCCAGGCCAACTACAGCGCCGCCAAGATGGGCGTCCAGGGCTTCACCCGCACGCTGGCCCTCGAGCTCGGCCCGTACGGCGTCAACGTGAACGCGATCGCGCCGGGCTTCATCGCCACCGAGATGACCGACGCGACCGCCCGCCGGCTCAAGCTGGAGCCCGAGGAGCTGCGCCGGCTCAACGCGGAGGCCAACCCGGTCCGCCGGGTCGGCGCGCCGGCCGACATCGCGGCGGCCGCCGCCTTCCTGTGCAGCGACGAGGCGTCGTACATCACCGGCCAGACGCTGTACGTCGACGGCGGCGCCAAGATCTGACAGGGGCTCAGCGCAGAAGGCCCAAAGGTCTAGACCGGTTCGGACCGGTCCAGGCAGCCTCCCAGGCGGGGACACGGCGTGTCGTGTGGCGGGTCCCACAGCGGACCCGCCCCGGGTTTGGGCGTTACCCCATCGTTATGGCTCACTGAACCCGGCCCGCTTGCTGTTGCTAGCAGGAGGGCTCCACAACTGAACAGCCGGTCCGTGGGTTCGCCGAGTCCTACCCGTCCACGCCCGGCCACCGCCGTTGACCGACGACACCACTTGGGTAGGAGTGGGGGACCCACTTCATTCGCGCTCCTCGCGGAGCGCTCGGGGTGAAGCCTCCGGACCGGGACACCGGCTCGTGGCGGGGCACCTTCTTGGCCCTAACCCGACAGCTCACCTCACAGGCGTGAGAAGGGAAACCAGTCATGCCTGGAACTCGTGCGCGCCGTGCCGCGCTCGCGCTCGCTGCCCCCGTGATCGCAGCCCCGCTGCTGCTCACCTCCCTCCCCGCCGCCCACGCCGAGGACACCACCGAGCCGGCGGTCTTCGCCCAGCCGGTCGCGCCCCAGGCGACGGTGACCGCGGTCCGCAAGGTCCGGCCCGACTCCCGGGTGAAGAAGGCCTTCGGCATCGCCCGTGCCCAGCTCGGCGACCCCTACCGCTACGGTGCGGCCGGCCCGGGCGCGTTCGACTGCTCCGGCCTGGTCTACTTCGCGACGCACCGGGCCGGCTTCAAGGGTGTGCCGCGGACCTCGTCGGCGCAGAGCCACTACATGCGCCACATCCCCCGCAAGGCCCTCAAGCCGGGCGACTTCGTGTTCTTCTCCAGCGGAGGCGGCGTCTACCACGTCGGCCTCTATGCGGGGTCCGACCACGGCCGCCGCTTCATCGTGCACGCGCCGTACCCGGGCGCGCACGTGCGCCGCGAGGCGATCTGGACCGACGGCTGGTTCGCCGGCACCCTGCGCGGCCGCTGACCCCCCAGGCGGCCGATCCCGACGTTCCGGGCGCGTGTCTCCCCCCGGTGACGCGCGCCCGGAATGTCATCCTGTCCGCATGACTTTCCCCCGTCGTCCGCTGGTCGCGCTCGCCCTCTCCTCCTCGCTGCTGCTGGCGGCCTGCGGGGGAGGGGACGAGCCGAAGGCGGACTCCCCGAGCGCGACGCCCACCGACGGGTCGTCGTCCGCGGCCCCGGCGCCGAGGCTCTCGCCGATCACCGGGCTGCCCCTGAGCGGGAGCGGCCCGAAGCACCCGGTCGTCGCGGTCAAGATCGACAACTCCGCCTCCAGCCGCCCGCAGCTCGGCCTGGGCAGCGCGGACATGATCACCGAGGAGCTCGTCGAGGGCGGGATCACCCGGCTCGCGGTCTTCTTCTACACCAAGGTCCCGGACAAGGTGGGACCCGTCCGCTCCATGCGCGCCACCGACATCGGCATCGTCAAGCCCCTGGACGCGACCCTGGTCGCGAGCGGCGGAGCGCCGCAGACCGTGGCCCGGGTCAAGGCGGCCGGGATCACGACCTTCACCGAGGGGGCCACCGGCTTCTACCGGGACTCGGGCCGCTTCGCGCCGTACAACCTGTTCATGAGGCTGAGTGAGCTCACCCGGACGCTGCCGAAGGCCGCGGTGCCCGACGAGTACCTGCCGTTCGGGGACACGCCTCTGCCGCGCGGCAAGCCCGCCTCGGGGCTGACCGCCGTCTTCTCCGGGGGCAGCTCGACGAGCTTCACCTTCACGCCCGGCTCGGGCGGAGGGACCTACAAGAACACCGACACCAACGCCGGTGGCGACGACCAGTTCGCTCCGTCCACGGTGCTCGTGCTCCGCGTGCAGGTCGGCGACGCCGGCTACCTCGACCCGGCGGGCAACCCGGTGCCGGAGACCAAGTTCACCGGGTCGGGCCCGATGACGGTCTTCCACGGCGGGCGCCTGGTGCGGGGCACCTGGACCAAGGACGGCCTGGACGCCCCGGTCAGGCTCAGCATCGGCTCCGGGCCGGTGCAGCTGCCGCCGGGCAAGGTGTGGGTCGAGCTCGTCCCGGCCGACGGAGGCAGCGTCCGGGTCACCCGCTGACCCGCCCCGGGGGGCCGGTCAGGTCCTCCGCGGTGGGCAGGTCGGCCCCGCTCTCGACCAGGGACCGGATCCCCGCCAGCACCAGCACGATGGCGCCCTCGGCGTCCTCGCTGGCCTGGTCGGGGTCGACGGCGGCGGAGACCGCCGCCCCGGTGGCGTTCATCGCGCCGAAGAAGAGCCGGCTGAACGCGTCGATCGTCGAGGTGGGCAGCGACCAGGACGAGAGCAGGGAGCCGACGATCTCCTGCACCAGACCGAGGGTGCTGCGCTCCTCCTGCTCCCGGTAGCGCTCGTAGCCGAGCACCGCGGGCCCCTCCTGGATGACCAGCCGGCGGTACTCCTCGGTCCGGGTCACCGCGAGGAACTCGCGCAGGCCGGCCAGCGCCTTCTCCCACGGGTCCCGGGTGCCGCGGATGGCGCGCCGGATCCGGTCCGAGGCGTCCTCCTCCACCGTCACGAAGGCGGCCTCGAAGAGCTCCTGCTTGCCCGTGAAGTGGTGGTACAGCGCGCCCTTGGTGACCCGGGCGCCGGCGACGATCTCGTCCAGGCTGGTGTGCGCGTAGCCCTGGCGGGCGAACAGCGACCGGGCGACGTCGACGAGGGCCTTCTTGGTGGAGGCCGAGTACTCCTGGCGCCGGGTGGCCTTGCGCAGCAGGTCGTGGGCGGAGGGCACCATCGAGGACATACCCCGAGCATAGGACCGACCGTCGGTACGCCCGCGTGGCCGGGATCACCGGCGGTCCGCTTGGGAGTGGAGGAACCGCTTCCGTACTCTGAGTACGTACCCACGGTATGGAAGAGAGGAGTTTCGCAATGGCGCGAAACGCTCAGCAGTTCGCCGACCGCCTCCTGGCCGCCCTCCCGGGCCGCCGGCGGCCGGACCGCACCCCCGTCACCACCGATCCTGTGACCACGTCCCCGGACGCCTCGGCGTCCGCGGGTCCCGAGGCCACCGTCGTCCCGATGCAGCGCCCCGGTGAGTCTTTCGCCGCACGGCTGCGGAAGGCCGCCGGAGCCTGACCCCGATCGCCGGCCCCGGCTGCGCCGTCGTGTCGCCCGTGGTTTTCTCCCTTTTCCGCGAGCGACCCTCCCAGCGCGAACGCAGCCGGGGTCGGCCCAGGTCGGCCCTGGGCGGGCTCCGGAGGCCCGGCGCATGACACGATGAGCCCGTGCCTTCGACCCGTCCTCCCCAGCCCACCGGACCCGCAGCGACGCCGAGCATCTCCTACTCGATCACGGTGCGGCTCGAGCTGCCCGCGGGGGGCTCCGCGATCAGCCTGCTGACCCACGCCGTCGAGGACGCGGGTGGTGTCATCACCGCTCTCGACGTCAGCGCGTCGGGCCACGACCTGCTCCAGATCGACGTGACCTGCGCGGCCAGCGACACCGGTCACGCGGAGCAGATCGTCGAGCACCTGCGCGGCCTCGAGGGGGTGGTGGTCCGCAAGGTGTCGGACCGCACCTTCCTCATGCACCTCGGCGGCACCATCGAGATGGCCTCCAAGCACCCGATCCGCAACCGGGACGACCTCTCGATGATCTACACCCCGGGCGTGGCCCGGGTCTGCACCGCGATCGCCGAGAACCCCGAGGACGCCCGGCGGCTCACGGTGAAGCGCAACGCGGTGGCCGTGGTGACCGACGGCTCGGCGGTCCTCGGGCTCGGCAACATCGGACCCGCCGCCGCGCTGCCGGTGATGGAGGGCAAGGCCGCCCTCTTCAAGCGGTTCGCCGGCATCGACGCCTGGCCGATCTGCCTCGACACCCAGGACGCCGACCAGATCGTCGAGGTCGTGCGCTGTCTCGCCCCCGGCTTCGCCGGCATCAACCTCGAGGACATCTCCGCGCCCCGCTGCTTCGAGATCGAGGCGCGCCTGCGCGACATCCTCGACATCCCGGTCTTCCACGACGACCAGCACGGCACCGCGATCGTGGTGCTCGCGGCCCTGCGCAACGCGCTGCGGGTGGTGCGCAAGGAGCTGATGGACGTGCGCGTCGTGCTCTCCGGCGCGGGCGCGGCCGGCACCGCCATCCTGCGCCTGCTGCTCGCCGCGGGCGTGCGCAACGTGGTCGTCTGCGACGTCGAGGGCGTGGTGTACCGGGACCGCCCGGGACTGCACCCGTCCCTGGTGTGGCTGGCCGAGGCGACCAACCCCGAGGGCTTCAGCGGCGACCTGCACGGAGCGCTGGCCGGAGCCGACGTGTTCATCGGGGTCTCGGCGCCCAACGTGATCACCGGCGAGGACGTGGCCTCGATGGCGCCGGGCTCGGTCGTCTTCGCCCTGGCCAACCCCGTGCCCGAGATCGACCCGGGCATCGCTCGCGAGCACGCGACGGTGGTCGCCACCGGACGCTCGGACTACCCCAACCAGATCAACAACGTGCTGGCCTTCCCCGGGGTGTTCCGCGGGCTGCTGGACGCCAGTGCCACCCACATCGACACCACCCTGCTGCTCGCCGCGGCGGACGCGATCTCGACGTCGGTCAGTGGCGACGAGCTCAACGCGAACTACATCATCCCCAGCGTCTTCCACCCCGACGTGCACACCTCGGTCGCTCACGCGGTCCGCACGGCCGCGGGCGGGGCCCACGCTCGATGAACGAACCGGTCGAGCGGTTCAGCACCGAGTCCGGCGACCCGGCCTCGGGGCGCCTGCTGGTGGCCACCGCGGCCCTGGTCGACCCGAACTTCGCCGGCACCGTCGTGCTGCTGCTCGACCACGACGACGACGGCACGCTCGGCGTCATCCTCAACCGGCCCTCGCCGGTGGCCGTGGGCACGGTGCTGCCGGAGTGGGACAACGCGGTCGACCCGCCCGAGGTCGTCTTCGAGGGCGGCCCGGTCAGCACCGACTCGGCGCTGGCCCTGGCCTGCGTGCCGGCCACGGACAGCCCGGACCCGGTGGGCTTCCGCCGGCTCTTCGGCGCCACCGGGATCATCGACCTCGACACCCCGCCGGAGGTGCTCGCCCCGGCGATGACCCGGCTCCGCGTCTTCGCCGGGTACGCCGGCTGGGCGGCCGGCCAGCTCGACGCCGAGATCGAGGAGGGCTCCTGGTACGTGGTGGACTCCACCACCCACGACGTCTTCGACGGCGAGCCGACCGCCCTGTGGCGCACGGTGCTGCGACGCCAGCCCGGCGAGCTCGCCTGGGTGTCGACACGGCCGCTCGACCCCACCCACAACTGAGCCCCCGCTGGCCCGCGGACGTAGGATCACCCGGTGACCACGCAGCTCAGCCCCGGCGCCCAGACCATCGAGGACCGTCGTACCGAGACCTTCGAGGACGGTGACCACGAGCGCTTCTCGCACTACGTGGACAAGGACAAGCTGACCGAGGCGATGGTGATGGGGACCCCGGTGGTCGCCCTGTGCGGGAAGGTCTGGGTGCCCAGCCGGGCTCCGGAGAAGTTCCCGGTGTGCCCCGAGTGCAAGGAGGTCTGGGAGGGCCTGCACGGGGACGGGGACGGCGAGGACTGAGCCCCGTCGCGCCCCTGCCGCGCCCCGCCGCGCGGCCGCACGCCCCCACCCGCACCCGCCAGCACCCCAGGACGACGTGACCCCCGACGCCACCCCGCAGCTCACCCTGCAGCCCGAGCTCCACACCGGCCATCCGCTGCCGCCCGCCTACCCCGACCGCGCAGCCTGGGGCACCGCCCCCAAGCTGCGAGCGTGGCAGACCGAGGCGGTCGGGCAGTACTTCGCCTCGCTGCCCCGCGACTTCCTGGCGGTCGCCACCCCGGGCGCGGGGAAGACCACCTTCGCGCTGACCGTGGCTGCCGAGCTGCTCGCCCGTCGCCAGATCGACCGGATCACCGTCGTCGCGCCCACCGAGCACCTCAAGACGCAGTGGGCCGACGCCGCGGCGAAGGCGGGCATCCCGATCGACCCGGCGTACTCGGGCGGCAAGGGGCGCACCAGCGGCGACTACGTCGGCATCGCGGTCACCTACGCCGGCGTCGCCGCGAACCCGCTGGCGATGCGGATCCGCACCGAGCGCTTCAAGACGCTGGTCATCCTCGACGAGATCCACCACGCCGGCGACGCGCTGAGCTGGGGCGAGGCGGTCCGGGAGTCGTTCGACCCGGCCCACCGGCGGCTCGCCCTGACCGGCACGCCGTTCCGCTCGGACGTCAACCCGATCCCGTTCGTCACCTACGCCGACGGCCCGGACGGGGTGCCGCGCAGCGCCGCCGACTACGTCTACGGCTACGCCCACGCGCTGGCCGACCACGTGGTGCGCCCGGTGCTCTTCATGGCCTACTCCGGCCAGATGCAGTGGCGGACCCGCGCCGGCGACGAGATCGCCGCCCGCCTCGGGGAGCCGCTCACCAAGGACCAGACGGCGCAGGCGCTGCGCACCGCGCTGGACCCGCAGGGCTCCTGGATGCCCGCGGTCCTGGAGGCCGCGGACCGGCGGCTCACCGAGGTCCGCCGGGGAGTCCCCGACGCCGGCGGGCTGGTGATCGCCTCCGACCAGGACTCCGCCCGCGCGTACGCCGCCCTGCTCGCGGGGATCACCGGGACCAAGCCGGTCGTGGTGCTCTCGGACGAGAAGGCCGCCTCCAAGCGGATCGCCGCCTTCAGCGAGGGTGACGACCGCTGGATGGTGGCGGTCCGGATGGTCTCCGAGGGGGTCGACGTGCCCCGGCTGGCGGTCGGGGTCTACGCGACCACCACCACGACGCCGCTCTTCTTCGCCCAGGCCGTCGGCCGCTTCGTCCGGGCCCGGCGCCGCGGTGAGACCGCCTCGGTCTTCCTGCCCTCGACCGGGCACCTGCTCGGGCTCGCCGCCGAGATGGAGGTGCAGCGCGACCACGTGCTGGGCCGCCCGGTCACCGACGACGCCGACGTCTTCGCCGCCGAGGACGAGCTGCTGGCCCGCGAGCAGGCCGCCGAGTCCGCCTCCGGCGAGGAGCCGCTGCAGCCCTTCCAGGCGCTCGGCTCCGACGCCGTCTTCGACCGGGTCCTCTACGACGGGGGCGAGTTCGGCCACGCGGGGGAGGTCCACGTCGGGTCCGAGGAGGAGATGGACTTCCTCGGCATCCCCGGGCTGCTCGAGCCCGACCAGGTGCGCGACCTGCTCAAGCAGCGCCAGTCCGACCGGGCCCGCCGGCAGAAGGAGGGGCCGGCCGCCGCGTCGTCGGGCCACCCCGCCCCGCAGCTCGAGGGCGCGACCCACGAGCGGCTCGGCGTGCTGCGCCGCGAGCTCAACGGGCTGGTCGCCGCCTGGAACCACCGCACCGGGCAGCCGCACGGGGTGACGCACGCCGCCCTGCGCAAGGAGGTCGGCGGACCGGCCGCCGCGGTGGCCACCGCGGACCAGCTCCAGGCGCGGATCGACCGGATCCGGGCGTGGGCCGCGCGGCGGTCGTGATCAGCCGGCGAACGGCTTGATGCCCGGGCCCGGGCGGGTCGCCGCCTCGCGCGGGTCGGCCAGCCGATGGCCCGCGCCGCAGCGCAGGTCGACCGCCACCGTCGCACCGCATCCGCGGTGCTCGAACTCGACCGGCGGGCCCTCGGGGTCGGCGAGGTAGCGGTCCCCCCAGTGGGCGACCGCGACCAGGACCGGGTAGAGGTCCAGTCCCTTGGCGGTGAGCCGGTACTCGTGGCGCTCCCGCTCGCCGGGGACCCGGTAGGGCTCGCGGCGCAGGATGCCGTGCTCGACCAGCAGGTGCAGCCGGTCGGTCAGCACCTGCCGGGGGATCCCGGAGTGCCGGCGCAGGTCGTCGAAGCGTCGTACGCCGTTGAAGACCTCGCGCAGGACCACGAGGGTCCAGCGCTCACCCAGGATCTCCATCGCGCGACCGATGGTGCAGTTGTCGGTGGACCAGGCCAGCGCCGGGGGGCTGGTGGGGGAGGAGGTGGCCATCGGTGCAGTCTAGGTCTCGTTGACAGACTCAGCCAGCGTTTGGGAGGCTGAGTCCATGACCCAGACTCAGCCGGGCGGCCCGGCCCTGCCGACCCTGACCACGCGCAGCCGTACCGTCACCTGGACCTCGCCCGGCCAGGTCGACCCCGTGGTCCTGGCCGAGCTCGACGGGCTCGGGCAGCTGCTCGCCATGGCCGACGGCACCGTGCCGCGCCCGCCCATCATGGACACGCTCGACATCTCCGGCTTCAGGCCGGAGCCCGGCCGGGTCGTCGTCGAGCTGCGGGCGCAGGAGTTCCACTACAACCCGCTGGGCACGGTGCACGGCGGTGTCATCGCGACCCTGCTCGACACGGCGGCCGCGTGCGCCGTGCACTCGACGCTCGCGGTCGGGGAGGCCTACACCTCGGTGGACCTGACCACGAAGTTCCTGCGGCCGGTGACCGTGGCCTCGGGCCTCCTGCGGTGCGAGGGGACGGTCCTCCAGCGCGGTCGGCGGACGGCGCTGGCGCAGGCCACGCTGGCGGACGAGGCCGGGCGCACGGTCGCCCACGCGACGTCGACCTGCATGATCCTCTGACCCGGCGGGGACCGGGCGGTCCTAGTCGGAGGGCAGCAGCGGCAGCACCCGGTGGGTGATCTGGGTGGCCAGCGCGATCACGGTGGTGGAGCGGACGATGCCCTCGTGGGCCAGCACGCTGTCGATGACCCGCTGCAGGTCGGCGTTGGACCGGGCCACGACACGGCACCACAGGTCGCCGGCGCCGGTGATGGTGTGCGCCTCGAGGACCTCGTCGATCTTCTCCAGGTGCTCGGTGATCGTGTCGTGGCCGAGGTTCTGCCGGGTCTCCAGGGTGAGGAAGGCGGTGACCGGGTAGCCGAGCGCCTCGGGGTCCAGGGAGGGGCCCCAGCTGGAGATGACCCCGCTCTGGGTGAGCTTCTCGAGGCGGGCCTGCACGGTCCCGCGGGCCACCCCGAGGCGACGGGACGCCTCGAGGATGCCGATGCGTGGGTCGTCCGAGAACAACCTGATCAAGGTCGCGTCAAGCGCATCCATCGTTCCCCCGATGTCAGCCGGTGCGGTGCGCACCGTTCAGCGCAGAGTCTCCCATATCGGCCCCGCCCGGCCGTCGGCCCGGTCCGCGTGTCCGCCGGTCTCAGTCGAGGTCCCCGACCGAGACCAGCTCCGCCTCCTCGACGCCGGAGCCCCCGCCGTGGGCGGGCTCGGCCGCGACCTGCACGCTGCGGCGGAAGACCACCAGGACCGCGACGCCCACGAGCACGGCGGCCGAGCCCATCCAGAAGGGGGCGTGCACGCTGACGTTCTCACCGAGCCTGCCCGCGGCGTACGGCGCGACCGCCCCGCCGGAGAACCGGACGAAGGAGTACGCCGCCGACGCGACCCCGCGCTCGACGGGCGCCACCCCCATCACGGCCTGGGTGATCAGGGTGTTGTTGACGCCGAGGAAGGCGCCGGCCACGACGATGCCGACCACGAGGACGGCCTTGGTGTCGGTGAAGATCGCCATCACCGCCAGGTCGGCGGCGAACAGCACCAGCGCGCCCACCACGCTGGGGAGGAGCCCGATCCGGGCCTCCAGCCACGGCGCCCCGACCACCGAGGTGAAGGCCAGCAGCAGGCCCCAGCCGAAGAAGATCCAGCCGACCTGGGAGGCGCCCAGGTCGAGCGGGAAGGGCGCGAAGGCGAGCAGGGTGAAGAAGCCGACGTTGTAGAAGAGCGCGGTCACCGCGACCACCAGCAGCCCGCGGTGGCTCAGGGCCCGCAGCGGCGCGGACAGCGACGAGCGCTGGGCGGGCCGGGGGGTGCGGGGAAGCAGGACCGTGGTGGCGACCAGCGCGACGGTCATCAGCACCGCCACCCCGAAGAACGGCGCGCGCCACGAGATCTCGCCGAGCTGGCCGCCGACGATCGGGCCGGTGGCGATGCCCAGGCCCAGGGCCGCCTCGAAGAGGATCACGGCCTGCTTCATCGATCCCGTGGCCGCAGACACGATGGTGGCGAGCGCAGTGGCGATGAAGAGGGCGTTGCCCAGGCCCCAGCCCGCCCGGAAGAGCACCAGCTGGCTCACGGTGTCGCTGAACCCGGCCAGCACGGTCGAGACGACGATCAGGGCGAGCCCGGTCAGCAGGGTCGCCTTGGCGCCGACCCGGCTGGACACCCAGCCGGTGACGAGCATCGCCACCCCCATCACCGCCATGTAGCTGGTGAAGAGCAGCGAGACCTGGCTGGGCGAGGCGCCGAGCTGGTCGGCGATCGGCTTGAGGATCGGGTCGACCAGGCCGATGCCCATGAAGGCGATGACGCAGGCGAACGCGACCGCCCAGACGGCGCGGGGTTGCTTGAGCACGGGAGGGGCTCCTTCGTGGAGGGTCAGGAGTGGGGCGGGTGGAGGGTCAGGTGGTGAGGCGGCGCAGCACGTCGACGCAGGCGGCCAGCGCCTCCTCGTCCAGGTCGTGCTCGCGCAGCAGGCGGGCGACGATCTCGCCGTGCCGGACACGGGCCTGCGCGAGCTCGCTGCGGCCCGCCTCGGTGAGCGCGACCAGGGTGGAGCGGGCGTCGTCGGGGTTCGCGGTGCGTGCGACCAGGCCACGCTGCTCCAGTCCGCTGACCGCGGCCGAGGTGGTCGGCTGGGAGGAGCGGTCGGCCCGCGCCAGGGCGGTCACGGTCTGCGGTCCGAGCTCGTCGAGCTGGGAGAGCAGGCGCAGCCCGGCGGGGGCCTCGTGGGCGGCGGCGCGGGCCACCACCCGGACGAGGCGCGCGCTCAGGGTGACCAGCTCGCCGGTGAGGGAGGAGGTGCTGGGGGAGACGCTGGGGGAGGTGGCCACCCCTCCACTTTACATAGGAGACCTATGCATCTCGCCTCTCAGTGGTGTCGTGCTGGTCACATCGGCGAACGGCTGGACAGAATGATCAGTCCAGAGAGGATGTGTTGCGCATTCTGACCTAACCGACGCATGCTCGGCTGCATGACCGAGCAGCTGCACGTCGATCTGACCCCTGACGAGATCCGTGCCGACCTGACCCTGGAGCAGCTCCGCGAGCTCGTCGGCCTGGTCGAGTACGACGCGAGCCGCGACCCGTTCCCGGTCACCGGCATGGACGCGGTCGGCTTCGTGGTCGGCAACGCCACCCAGACCGCGGCGTACTACCAGCTCGCGCTCGGGATGGAGCTCGAGGCCTACCGCGGCCCCGAGACGGGCTGGCGGGAGTCCAAGTCCTACGTGCTGCGCTCGGGCAGCGCCCGCTTCGTCTTCACCGGGGCGGTCGCCCCGGACTCGGCCCTGGCCGACCACCACCGTCAGCACGGCGACGGGGTGGTCGACCTCGCCCTCGAGGTGCCGGACGTGGACCGCTGCATCGCGCACGCGCGCTCGGTGGGCGCCACCGTGCTGGAGGAGCCGCACGACCTCGCCGACGAGCACGGCACGGTCCGGCTCGCCGCCATCGCGACGTACGGCGAGACCCGGCACACCCTGGTCGACCGCAGCCGGTACGACGGTCCCTACCTGCCGGGCTACGTGGCCCGGACCTCCACCGCGACCCGCCGCGAGGGCCAGCCCCGGCGGCTCTTCCAGGCCGTCGACCACTGCGTGGGCAACGTCGAGCTCGGCCGGATGGACGAGTGGGTGACCTTCTACAACAAGGTCATGGGCTTCACGAACATGGCCGAGTTCGTCGGCGACGACATCGCCACCGACTACTCCGCGCTGATGTCCAAGGTGGTGGCCAGCGGCAACCACCGGGTCAAGTTCCCCCTCAACGAGCCCGCGGTCGCCAAGAAGCGCTCCCAGATCGACGAGTACCTCGAGTTCTACGACGGCGCCGGCTGCCAGCACATCGCGCTGGCCACCAACGACATCCTGCGCACCGTCGACGCGCTGCGCGCCAACGGCGTGGAGTTCCTCGACACCCCGGACTCCTACTACGACGACCCGGAGCTGCGGGAGCGGATCGGCCGGGTGCGGGTGCCGATCGAGGAGCTCAAGGCCCGGCGCATCCTGGTCGACCGGGACGAGGACGGCTACCTGCTGCAGATCTTCACCAAGCCGGTGGGGGACCGGCCGACGGTCTTCTTCGAGCTCATCGAGCGGCACGGGTCGCTCGGCTTCGGCAAGGGCAACTTCAAGGCGCTCTTCGAGGCGATCGAGCGCGAGCAGGAGCGCCGCGGCAACCTCTGACCCGGGTGGGCGCCGGCAACGCTCAGAGGACCTTGGAGAGGAACGCCTGGGTGCGCTCGTGCTGCGGGTTGGCGAGCACCTCGAACGGGTCGCCCTCCTCGACGATCACGCCGCCGTCCATGAAGACCAGGTTGTCGCCCACCTCGCGGGCGAAGCCCATCTCGTGGGTGACCACCATCATCGTCATGCCCTCGCTGGCGAGGTTCTTCATCACCGCCAGCACGTCCCCGACCAGCTCGGGGTCCAGCGCGCTGGTCGGCTCGTCGAAGAGCATCATCTCGGGGTCCATCGAGAGCGCCCGGGCGATCGCCACCCGCTGCTGCTGGCCGCCGGAGAGGTGGGCCGGGTAGGCGTCCTCCTTGCCGGCCAGCCCGACCTTCTCGAGGTTCTTCCGGGCGACCGCGACCGCCTCCTCCTTGCCCCGGCCGCGGACCCGCTGCTGCGCCAGGGTGAGGTTGCGCATCACGCTCAGGTGCGGGAAGAGGTTGAAGGACTGGAAGACCATCCCGATCCGCGAGCGGATCTGGTCCAGGTCGACCTCCTCGTCGCAGATGTCGACCCCGTCGACCAGGATCGTCCCGGAGGTCGGCTCCTCGAGCCGGTTCACGCAGCGCAGCAGCGTCGACTTGCCCGAGCCGGACGGCCCGATCACGCAGACGACCTGGCCGTGGTCGACGTGGAAGTCGATCCCCTTGAGCACCTCGTTGGCGCCGAAGTACTTGTGCAGCTCGCGGACCTCGATGGCACGTGTCATGTCCGGGTCACCGGGCCCTCTGCTGTCGCTTCTCCAGGAAGGCGACCAGGCGCGTCATCGGCAGCGTGATCACCAGGTACATCACCGCCGCCATCAGCAGCGGGGTGGCGTCGCCGAAGTTGTTCATCCCGTCCCGGGCGAACGAGGTCAGCTCGTGCTGCCCGGCGGCGACGCCGAGCGCCGCGAGCAGCGCGGTGTCCTTGATCAGCAGGACGACCTCGTTGGTCAGCGGCGGGATGACCACCCGGAACGCCTGCGGCAGCACCACCGAGACCATCGTCCGGCCGCTGGACATGCCCAGCGAGCGGGCGGCCTCGACCTGCCCCTTGGGCACCGCCTGGATGCCGGCGCGCAGCGTCTCGGCCATGTAGGCCGCCGAGACGACGATGAGCGCGGCGACCCCGGCGCCGACGAAGCCGCCGGGGAAGTTGTAGGAGAAGGCCAGCGGCACGGCCAGGCCGAAGGCGATGATCACGATGAGGGCCGGCAGGCCCCGGAAGAACTCGATGTAGCCCACCGCGAGCCACCGGTAGCCCGCCACCGAGGACATCTTCATCAGGGCCAGCACCAGGGCCAGGGCGAGGCCGCCGGCGAACGCGATCAGGGTGTAGAGCACCGTGTTCTTGGCACCCTCGGTCACGATCGCCGGCCACAGCTCCTTCATCGTGTCGGTGTTGAGGAAGCTCGCCTTGATCGCCGTCCAGTCCGCGGTGGACAGCAGGCCCACCAGCGCGGCGGCCAGGACGACGTACAGTGCGCCGTCCCGGAGCCGCCTCTTCGTCCTCCGCTTCACTGGCCGGCCCGTCCTCAGTTGGTGGCGAAGTACTGGTCGTAGATCGTCTGGTAGTCGCCGCTGTCGCGCAGCGCCTTGAGCTGCTCGTTGACGGCGGCCAGCAGGTTCTTGTTGCCCTTCTTCACCGCGAAGCCGTACTGCTCACCGGTGTCGTACTTCTCCACGATGGCGTACTTGCCGTCCTTGGTGTGCTCCAGGTTGACCGGGAGGTCCTGGAGCAGCGCGTCGACGGTGCCGCCCTGCAGCGCGGTGAACATGGTGGAGTCGTCGGGGAACGAGACGACCGAGGCGTCCGAGGGCGCCTTGTCCTTGGCGTAGGTCTCGCCGGTGGTGCCGGTCTGCACGCCGACCTTCTTGCCGGCCAGGTCCGCGATCGTCTTGATGTCGGAGCCGGTGGCGACCAGGAGGGACTGCTCGGAGTCGTAGTAGGGGTCGGCGAAGTCGAACTTCGCGGCCCGCTCGGGCGTGATCGTCATCGCGCTGGCGATGAGGTCGCACTGGTTGGAGTTCAGCGCCAGCCCGGACTTCAGCGCGTCGAAGGCCGAGTCCTGTGGGTCGAGCTTGAGCTTGAGCCCGTCGGCGATCTTGGTGACCAGGTCGCCGTCGAAGCCGGTGAACTTGGTCCCCTCGATCACGTCGAAGGGCTTGTACGGCGCGTCCGAGCAGACCTTGAGGGTGCCCGAGTTGAGGAGCTCCAGCGAGCTCGAGGACGAGCCGGAGTCGGAGCCGGAGTCCTTGCTGTCGGAGCCGCAGGCGGCGAGCGCCAGGCCGAGGGAGAGCGCCGCTGCGGCGGCGAGGGTGCGTCGAAGTCTCACGTTCATGGTGGGCACCCTAATCGGTGGATCCGCCTGCACGTGACGGCCGAAGGGCACGATTCGATGTCGTTTCACGTCACGTCTGTTTCGTTTCGGTTGCGGGTGGTCTCCGGCCGGGAGTAGTACTCCCGGCTGATCCCGTCGAAGGCGTGCCAGACGAACTCGCTCAGGTACCCCGCCACCGCCTCCCGGGACATGGTCTGCCGGTCCAGCCACCACTCCGCGGTGGACAGCCCCAGCCCGACCAGCGCGTGCGCCCAGGGCTCCGCGCCGCCGGCGTCGACCCCGGCCAGGCGCAGCCCGTCGCCCAGGCTGCGGGCCATCACCGCGGCCGCCGCCGTCTTGCCGCCGGCCAGCGAGCCGTCGACGGCGGCACCGCGGTGGCGGGTGACCAGCAGGAACAGGTTGCGGCGGCGCTCCACCTCGGTGAGGTAGGCCTCGACCGCGGCCTCGACCTGCGCACGCGCCGGCAGGTCCGCGGCGAGCGCGTCGGTGATGGCCGCGACGATGCCGTCGGCCGTCCAGGCGGCCGTGGCGGCGAGCAGGTCGTCCTTGTCGCTGAAGTAGCGGTAGAGGACCGGCTTGGACACGCCGGCCTCGGCGGCGATCTCGTCGAGGTGGGCGTCGGGCCCGTGCCGCTCGATCGCGGCCGCGGCCGCGGCGACGAACTCCGCCCGTCGTGCCGCCCGGTGCGCGTCCCAGCGCTTGCTGCGGCCGTCGCTCACGCGGAGGCCCCGAGGTCCAGCAGCCCCAGCTCGACCAGGTCCTCCAGCGGGTCGTGCACCCCGCAGCAGCCGAAGGAGGCGAACCAGCGCCGGGTCCGCCCCAGGGCGTCCTCGCCGACCTCGGCCAACCGGGCCAGCACGACCGCGGGGTCGGACTCGGCGAGCGCTCCGGCGACGTCGCCGCCGTCCAGCGCGGTCCGGGTGCCCAGCAGCACGTTGAGGAAGCCGTGCCAGGGGTGCCCGGCGTCGTCGTGGTGGCGCACGGCGTGGTGCAGGCCGGCGGTGCACTTGAACGGCAGCTCGCGGTCCAGGGCGGCGTCCAGGGCGGCGGCGAGCAGCGGGACCGGCGGCACCAGGTCCGCGGTGACCCCGCCGGTGCGGAGCTTGGCGCGCAGGTCGGCCTCGGCGACCGCGTCGAGGGCGGCCAGCCACCCGGCGGGCAGCTCACCCAGGGCGAGGTCCAGCCCGACCAGCGGTGGCTCGACGTAGACCTCCACGTCCAGGCCGAGGTCGGCCGCGGCCGCGACCCGGCGGGCGTTGCCGGCCAGGTCGTCGAGGTCGCGCAGCGCCACCTCGAGGCTGCGCAGCTCGAGCAGGTCGCTGCCGTCGGCCCAGCGCGCGGCCGGCTCCAGGGCGCCCGCGCCACCGCCGACGACGACCGTCACCGGCAGCGGCCCGGGACGGGCCTCCTCCGGCAGGGTCCCGAGGACCTCGATCAGCTCGGGGAGCCGCAGGTCGGAGACCACGAAGGCCCCGACCAGGCCGGCGTACGGCGACCGACGGTCCTCGAGGTGCTCGCGGACGGCGGCGTCGAGGGCGGCGTTGCCCGGCGGGAAGATCGCCGCGTCGTCGACCAGCCCGGCGTACGCGGGTGGGAGCACGTGCTGGGGGGCCACCCGACCGACCCTAACGGACCTGCTGGGCCGACCGGGGCCGACCTGGGCCGGGCGCCGCCCGGCACGCTAGCGTCTGCCGGGTGCCGACCTACATCTCGTTCCTGCGCGCGGTCAACGTCGGGAAGCGCAAGGTCCTGATGGCCGACCTGCGCGCCTGGCTGGTCGAGGCCGGCTACCGCGACGTCGAGACCCACATCCAGACCGGCAACGTGCGGGTCACCACCGGGACCCGCTCGACCACGAAGGTCGCGGCCGCGCTCGAGGAGCTGATGGCCGAGAGGGCCGGCTTCGACGTGCCCAACATCGTGCTCACCCCCGCCGAGCTGACCGAGGTCTTCGCGACCGCACAGTCCCTGGAGGCGCCGCTGCCCGGGGAGGTGCGGCGCTACGTCACGTTCCTGCGGGACCCGGCCCCGGCCGACGCCGCGGCGGAGCTCGACGCCTGGGACGTCGACGGCGAACGGGTCCGCGTGGTCGGCCGCGCCGTGCACTGGTGGCTGGCCAAGCCCACCCAGGACGCCCGGCTCAGCAACGCGCGGCTGGAGAAGGCGCTCGGTCCGGGGACGACCCGGGACCTCAAGGTGGTCAGCGCGCTGGCCGGGAAGTGGGGAGCATGAACCCGACCGCAGCCGGCTTCCGCGACGCCGTCCTCGCCGGTGACGTCGACGCCCTGGAGGCGCTGCTCGCCGAGGACGTCGTCTTCCGCAGCCCGGCGGTGCACCGTCCGTACGAGGGGCGGGTCGCCACCATGGTGATCCTGCGCGCGGTGGTCCGCGTGTTCGAGGACTTCCGCTACACCCGGTCCTTCACCGAGGACGACGTGCCGGGCGGCGGGGAGGGGCACCTGCTCCAGTTCGAGGCCGAGGTCGCGGGCAGGTCCGTCGAGGGCGTCGACGTGCTGAGGATCGGGGCCGACGGGCTCGTGACGGACCTGCGCGTGCTGATCCGGCCGCTGTCGGGGCTCCAGGCCGTGGTGGCCGGGATGGCCGAGGTCATCCCGCTGGTGATGGCGGAGCAGGGGCTCGCCTGAGCCCGCGGACCGCGGGCGAGGTCAGCGTCGCCAGGGCGATCGCGGTGTAGGCGACGCCGCTCACGGCGAGCACCTCGGCTGGCCCGAACGCCTGGCCGAGCGGCCCGTAGACCAGCTGCCCGACCGGCATCGCCACGAAGGAGCCGAGGGCGTCGTAGGAGTAGGCCCGGGAGAGCGACGCCTCCTCGACGTGCTCCTGCATGGCCAGGTTCCAGCCCAGGTTGAACAGCTCGATCCCGGCCCCCGCGACGAACGAGACCACCAGCAGCAGGCCGAGCTGGGGCGCCACCCCGAGCACCAGGATCGGCAGGCCGAGCAGCGCGCAGCCCAGCATCCCGGTCCGCAGTGGGCGGTGCAGCGGCACCCGCAGCATCACCACCGTCATCAGCAGCAGCCCGGCCGACTCCGCCGAGAGGACCAGCCCCCAGCCCTGGCGTCCGATCGTGTCCTGCGCGACCGACGGACCCAGCGTCATCAGGGCGCCGGAGTGGATCAGGTTCAGCGCCGAGAACGCCACCACGACCACCCACAGCCAGGTGGTGTCGCGGAACAGCCGCCAGCCGGCGCGCAGCTCCTCGAGCACCCCGGCCGAGGCGCGCGGAGCCGACCGGGCCGGGAGCCGGACCGGGAGCAGCAGGGCCGCCGCCACCAGCCAGGTCGCGGCGTCGGCCGCCAGCGCCCAGCCCGGGCCCGCGGTGACCACGACGAGGGCGCCCAGGGTCGGGCCGAGCACGGTGATGGCGCCGCGCGACATCGACAGCAACGAGTTGGCCCGCTGCAGCTGCCGGCGCGGCACCAGGCTCGGCACCACGCCCGCCATCGCCGGGAAGGACATCGCCGAGGCCAGCCCGTGGACGGCCTCCAGCACCAGGAGCATCCAGAGCTCGGCGCGTCCGGTCAGCACGAGGGCGGCGACGCAGCCCTGCGTGGTCGCCGAGACCACGTTGGAGACCTGGATGACCAGGGTGCGGGGGAGCCGGTCGGCGACCACGCCGCCGAAGAGCAGGAAGAGCACCATCGGGACGGTGTGCGCCGCCAGGACCTGGCCCAGGGCCGAGGCGGAGTCGGTCAGCTCCAGCACCGCGAAGGCGAGCGCCACCCCGGCCATCGCGCTGCCGAGGGTGTTGGCGAAGCGGGAGGCGAAGTACCAGGCGAAGGACCGTTCGCGCAGCGGGGCGAACGAGCCCGACCAGCCCGACCGGGCCGACCGGGCCGGCGTGGGAGGAGGGGGCGCCGGGGTCACCCCACGTCCGCGAGGCCGGGGTAGTCGGTGTAGCCGCGGGCACCGCCGCCGTAGAAGGTGCCGGTGTCCGGCTCGTTCAGCGCGGCGCCGACCCGGATCCGCTCGACCAGGTCCGGGTTGGCCAGGTAGGCGCGGCCGAACGCCACCGCGTCGGCGTACCCGGCCGCGAGCACGCGCTCGGCCTTGGCGACGTCGTACGCCCCGGCGGCGACGATCACGCCGGGGAAGGCGGCGCGCAGGTCGGCCCGGTAGGCGTCGTCCAGGGCGGGCCCGCCGGCCCAGTCGGGCTCCGAGAGGCTGAGGTAGGCCAGCCCTCGCTCCGCGAACGCGGACGCCAGGCGCAGGCCCATCGGCCCGCCGGCGGAGTCGTCGAGCCCGTTGAAGACGCCCAGCGGCGAGATCCGGATGCCGACGTGCGCGGCGTCCCACTCCGCCACCACGGCGTCGAGCGCCTCGAGGGCGAACCGGGCGCGGTTCTCCGGCGGGCCGCCGTAGGCGTCGGTGCGGTGGTTGCTCTCCGCGGAGAGGAACTGGTGCAGCAGGTAGCCGTGCGCGGCGTGGATCTCGACGTAGTCGAAGCCGGCGGCCCGCGCGTTGCGGGTCGCGCGCCGGTAGTCCTCCACCACCTCGGCGATCTCCCCGGCGCTCAGCGCCCGCGGCGTCGGGCAGGCGACCCGGACCGGCCGGCCGTCCTCGCCGCGGACCGTGGTCCGGTTGCGGTAGGGCAGCGCGGAGGCTGACACCGGGAGCGCGCCGTCGTGGAAGGACTCGTGCGAGACCCGGCCGACGTGCCAGAGCTGGGCCGCGATCCGGCCGCCCGCCGCGTGCACCGCGTCGGTCACCTCGCGCCAGGCCGCGGTCTGCTCCGGGGAGTGGATGCCCGGGGTGTCCATGTAGCCCTTGCCCTGCGGAGAGATCTGGGTGCCCTCGGAGACGATGAGGCCGGCCCCGGCGCGCTGCGCGTAGTAGTCGCGCATCAGGGCGTGCGGGAGGTCACCGGGCTGGGCGGCGCGCATGCGGGTCAGCGGCGCCATCAGGACGCGGTTCGGCAGCCGGTGGGCGCCGACCTGGAGGGGTTCGAGGAGCGACATCTGGCTATTCTCACGGCCATGAGCGCGCACCTCACCACCCGGGTCTCCGACGGAGTCTGCCGGATCACCCTCGACCGGCCCGAGGCCTTCAACGCCCTGGACGAGGAGATGGCGCGCGGGCTGGTCACCGCGCTGCACGCGGCGGTCGGCGACGACGCCATCCGGGTCGTGGTCATCCAGGGCACCGGGGCCGCCTTCTCGGCCGGCGCGTCCCTGGAGGGCGAGGATCCCCTCGCCGAGTTCGGCGAGGCCACCATGGACGGCGCCAACGCGATGATCCGGGCCATCGTCACCCTCGACAAGCCGGTCGTCGCCGCGGTGAACGGGATCGCCGCGGGCGTAGGCGCCTCGCTCTGCTTCGCCGCCGACCTGGCCGTGGTCAAGCAGTCGGCGGCGTTCCTGCTGGCCTTCTCCCAGATCGGGCTCTCCACCGACGGGGGCTGCTCGCTGACGGTGGCGGCGGCGGTCGGCCGTGCCAAGGCGATGCGGATGGCGCTGCTGGCCGAGGTGCTCGGGGCGCAGGAGGCCTTCGACGCCGGGCTGGTCAGCCACGTGGTCGCCGACGACGAGTTCGAGGCGGTGGTCGACAGGCTCGCCCGCCGGCTGGCCGCGGGCCCGCCGCTGGCCTACGCCGCCACCAAGAAGGCGGTCAACGCCGCCACTCTGCCCGGGCTGGAGGAGGTGCTCGAGCGGGAGAAGCGCAACCAGCTCGTGCTGTTCGGCACCGAGGACGCCCACGAGGGCGCGCGGGCCTTCGTGCAGAAGCGCCGCCCCGCCTTCACCGGGCGCTGAGCCGCTCGTCGACGGCCCGCGGGCTGAGCACAGCCTCCAGGGCCAGCGTCGCGCAGCCGACGATGCCCGAGCGGTCGCCGTGCGTGGCGGGCAGGATCGCGAGCTGGCGGGTGGCCAGCGCGAGCCCCTCGGCGTACACGGTCTCGCGCAGCCCGGCCACGAACACGTCGTAGACCGCGAGCATGTCGCCCCCGATCACCACCGCCTGCGGGTTGAGCAGGTTCACCGCGCCGGCGACCACCTCGCCGATCCGGCGGCCGCTCTCGCGCACCAGCCGGCGGGCCTCGGCGTCGCCCTCGGCCGCCAACGCGACCACGTCGCGGACGTGCTGGACGGGGCGCCCCGCCACCGTGCGGTGCTGCTCCTGCAGGGCCTGCACCAGGGCCCAACCGGCCGCGGCCGCCTCCAGGCAGCCGGTGTCGCCGCACCGGCAGGGCAGGCCCTCGGCGTGCCGTGACTTGATGTGGCCGATCTCGCCCGCGGCGCCGACTGCGCCGCGCACCAGCCGACCCTCGGAGACGATGCCGGCGCCGACACCGGTGGAGCACTTGACGAGCACGAGGTCGCGGTAGCGCTCCAGGTGGCCGCGCTGCTCGGAGACCGCGAGCCCGTTGACGTCGTTGTCCACGACGACGGGCACCGAGGCCAGCGGGCGCAGGTACGGCGCCAGCGGGACGCCGTTCCAGCCGGGCATGATCGGGGAGTCCAGGCTGACCCCGGCGGCGAAGTCGACGGTGCCCGGCAGGGTCAGGCCCACCGCCATCACGTCGGCCGGCGTGCGTCCCGCCCGGACGAGCAGGGCGCCGAGCTCGTCGGCGACCCGTGGCATCAGCAGCTCGGGGTCCTCGCCGGGCTCCTGGTCGAGGTCGGAGCCGGCCAGGACCTCGCCGGCGAGGTCGCAGACCGCGAGCTGGGTGCGGCTGCGCCCGATCGCCCCGGCCAGCACGACCCCGGCGTCCCGGTTGACGCTGAGGTGGACCGGCGGGCGGCCCGCGCCCTCCGCGCGGTCCTGGCTGGGGCCCTCGCGGACCAGACCACTGTCGAGGAGTGCACCGAGCCGTGCCCCGACCGCGGTGCGGGACAGCCCGGTGACCCGGCCGATCTCGCCCCGGGTGACCGCCCGCGACGCCCTGACCAGCGCGAACACCTCGCCGGCACTGGCCGGGGAGGAGGGGTCGAGGTGGTGGAGGCGCTCGTCGGTCACGACACGCATTGAACCAACACCTCCGCTTCCCCGGGATTTTGCTTCGATAGGTACAGCATTACGTCTTGCAGCGATACAAAATAGTTCCTACGCTCGAACGACGGAACCACCTCCCACCTACGGAGAACCCCGCATGTCCACCACCCCTGGACTCACCAGCCCTTCCGCCAGCCCTTCCGCCAGCCCGGTTGCCAGCCCGGTCGCCGCCTGCGACGTCGTCGTCTTCGGCGGCACCGGTGACCTGGCGGTCCGCAAGCTCCTGCCCGCCCTCTACCGGCGCGACCGGGACGGCCAGCTCACCGCCGACACCCGCATCGTCGCCGTCTCGCGCGCCGGCCTCGACGACGCCGGCTACCGCGACAAGGTCCACGGCGAGCTCGCCCGGCACGTCGAGGCCGACGCCCTCGACACCGAGGCGCTCGGCCGCTTCCTGGACCGCCTCGAGCACGTCACGCTCGACGTCGACCACCCCGAGGACTGGCCCGCCCTGGTCGACCGGCTCGCCGGCCACGACGCCAAGGTGCGGGTCTTCTACCTGGCCGCCGCCCCCAGCCTCTTCGGCCCGATCAGCGCCCGGCTCGCCGAGCACGGCCTGGTCACGCCGGAGTCCCGGGTCGTGCTGGAGAAGCCGATCGGCACCGACCTGGCCTCGGCCCGCGCCATCAACGACGCGGTCGGCGCCGTCTTCGCCGAGTCGCAGATCTTCCGCATCGACCACTACCTCGGCAAGGAGAGCGTCCAGAACCTCCTCGTCACCCGCTTCGCCAACACCTTCCTCGAGCCGCTGTGGAACGCCACCTGGGTCGACCACGTGCAGATCACCGTGGCCGAGGAGCTCGGCGTCGGGAGCCGCGGCGGGTACTACGACGGCTCCGGCGCCCTGCGCGACATGGTCCAGAACCACCTGCTCCAGCTGCTCTGCCTGGTCGCGATGGAGCCCCCGACGTACGTCGGACGGGAGACCGTCCGGGACGAGAAGCTCAAGGTGCTCCAGGCGCTGCGCCCACTCGCGGGCGAGGACGTCGACCGGGCCGTCGTGGCCGGGCAGTACGTCCCCGGCCTCGTCGACGGCACCGCCGCCCCCTCCTACGTCGAGGAGGCCGAGCGCCCCGCCAGCACCACCGAGACCTACGTCGCCCTGCGCGCCGAGGTGCAGAACTGGCGCTGGGCCGGCGTCCCCTTCTACCTGCGCACCGGCAAGCGGCTGGACCGCCGCGCCAGCGAGATCGTGATCCAGTTCAAGCCGGTCCCGCACGCGATGTTCCCCGACGCCGAAGGCACCACCGAGCCCAACCGGCTGGTGATCTCGCTGCAGCCCGAGGAGGGCATGCGGCTCCACATGACCGCCAAGGAGCCCGGTCCGGGCGGCATCCGGCTGCACCCGGTGTCGATGGACATGGGCTACGAGCGGTCCTTCCGCCAGAGGTCCCCCGAGGCCTACGAGCGGCTCCTGATGGACGTCGTCCGCGGCAACCCGACGCTGTTCATGCGGCGCGACGAGGTCGAGGCGGCCTGGGCCTGGGTGGAGCCGATCCTCCACCGCTGGGACCGCGCGGACCACCGACCCCGGCCCTACCCGGCCGGCACCGGCGGCCCCCACGCCGCCACCACCCTGATCGAGCGGGACGGCCGCGCCTGGCACGAAGGGACCACCTCATGAACGCCCCTCACCGCAACCTCCACGCCGTCGTCCGCGCCGTCACCGACCGGATCGCCGAGCGCAGCGCCGTCGAGCGCACCGCCTACCTGGACCGGATCCGGCAGGCCGGCGAGCGGGGGCCGCGCCGCCACAAGCTGGCCTGCGGCAACCTCGCCCACGGGTTCGCCGCCGCGGGCCCGGCCGACACCGCTCGCCTGCGCGGCAGCCTCAAGCCCAACCTGGCGATCGTCTCCTCCTACAACGACCTGCTCTCCGCGCACGCGCCGTTCGAGGAGTACCCGGCCCAGCTCAAGACCGCCGTGCTCCGGGCCGGCGGCATCGCCCAGTTCGCCGGGGGAGTGCCGGCCATGTGCGACGGCATCACCCAGGGCCGCGACGGGATGCAGCTCTCGCTCTTCAGCCGCGACGTGATCGCCATGTCGGCCGCGATCGCGCTCTCGCACGACCTGTTCGACGGCACCCTGATGCTCGGCGTCTGCGACAAGATCGTCCCCGGGCTGCTGATCGGCGCGCTCTCCTTCGGTCATCTGCCGACCGTCTTCGTGCCGGCCGGCCCGATGACCTCCGGGCTGCCCAACGACGAGAAGGCCCGCGTCCGCCAGCAGTACGCCCAGGGCCTCGTCGGCCGCGAGGAGCTGCTCGAGGCCGAGGCCGCGTCGTACCACGGGCGCGGCACCTGCACCTTCTACGGCACCGCGAACTCCAACCAGATGCTGATGGAGGTGATGGGCCTGCACCTGCCGGGCTCCTCCTTCGTCAACCCCGACACCCCGCTGCGGGAGGCGCTCACCGCCGCCGCCGGCGCCCGGGCCGTCGAGCTGAGCACCCTGGGCAGCGAGCCCACCCCGGTCGGCGAGCTCGTCGACGAGAAGGCGATCGTCAACGGCTGCGTCGCCCTGCTCGCCACCGGCGGGTCGACCAACCACACGCTGCACCTGGTCGCGATCGCCCGCGCCGCCGGGATCACGTTGACCTGGGACGACCTCGCCGAGCTGTCGGCCGTGGTGCCCCTGGTCGCCCGGGTCTACCCCAACGGCTCGGCCGACGTGAACCACTTCCACGCCGCCGGCGGGCTGCCCTTCGTGGTGCACACCCTGCTCAAGGCCGGGCTGCTGCACGACGACGTGCGCACGGTGGCCGGCCCCGGGCTGTGGCGCTACACCAGCGAGGCCCGCCTGGTCGGCGGTGAGCTGGTCTGGGAGGAGGGCGCCAAGGTCAGCGGCGACCTCGACGTGCTCCGGCCCGCCGACGCCCCCTTCGCCCCCGACGGCGGGGTGAGGATGCTCGAGGGGAACCTGGGCCGCAGCGTCATGAAGGTCTCCGCGGTCGCCCCCGAGCGTCGTACGGTCAAGGCGCCGGCCCGGGTCTTCGACGACCAGGACGACTTCCTGCTGGCCTTCCAGGCCGGCGAGCTCACCGGCGACCTGGTCGCCGTCATCCGCTTCCAGGGCCCGGCGGCCAACGGCATGCCGGAGCTGCACAAGCTCACCCCGGCCCTCGGCGTGCTCCAGGACCGCGGCCAGCGCGTCGCCCTGGTCACCGACGGCCGGATGTCCGGGGCGTCGGGCAAGGTCCCGGCGGCGATCCACCTCACCCCCGAGGCGGCGCTCGGCGGTCCGCTGGCCCGCCTGCGCGACGGCGACCTGGTCACCGTCGACGCCGACGCCGGGGTCGTCGAGGCGCACGTGCCCGACTACGAGCTGGAGGCCCGCGAGAGCGCCCAGGCCGACGACTCGGTGGTCTTCGGCACCGGGCGCGAGCTGTTCGCGGCGTTCCGCGGCGCTGTCGGTCCCGCCGACCAGGGCGCCAGCATCTTCCGGGTCCGCGCCGGCGAGGAGGGCGACCGATGACCACCACCACCCAGGCCACCACCCAGCCCGTTGGCCGGCCGGGCCTGTCGCTGCTCGGTGTCGCCCCGGTCGTCCCGGTGGTCGTGCTCGACGACCTCGACGCGGCGGTGCCGCTGGCCGAGGCGCTGGTCGAGGGCGGCCTGCCCGTGATCGAGCTGACCCTGCGGACCCCGGTCGCACTGGACGCGCTGCGCCGCATCGCGGCCGAGGTGCCCGAGATCCTGGTCGGGGCCGGCACCGTGGCCCACCCCCGCCAGGCCGCGCAGGCCCGGGACGCCGGGGCCCAGTTCCTGGTCTCGCCGGGCGCCACCACCACGCTGGTCGGTGCCCTGCGCAGCACCGGCCTGCCGCACCTGCCCGGCGTAGCGACCGTCTCGGAGATCCTCGTGCTGGCCGAGCTCGGCTACACCGAGCTCAAGTTCTTCCCCGCCGAGGCCTCCGGAGGCACCGGCTTCCTGTCCTCGGTGGCCTCGCCGCTGCCCGGCGTGCGGTTCTGCCCCACCGGCGGCATCTCCCCGACCAACGCGGGGGAGTACCTGGCCCTGCCCAACGTCGGCTGCGTCGGAGGCTCCTGGGTCACCCCGGCCGACGCCGTCCGCGCCGGGGACTGGGCTCGGGTCCGCGACCTCGCCGCCCAGGCCGCCGAGCTGGGCTGACCGGCCGGCGGCCGGGTCGCAGAACGTCGGGTGGACTGCCGGTCAGGGACTGGGGGGACAGCCCACCCGCCCGCAGGACCGCGACCCTGGCCCCTCGTCAGGCGGGGGCCAGGGTCGCGCCGGCAGCGGCGAGCTCGGCGAGCGCCGCCTCGGTGGTCGCCGGCGCGACGCCGGCGCAGAGCCCGGTCAGCACCCGTGTGGTGAAGCCGGCGCGGACCGCGTCCAGTGCGGTGGCGCGCACGCAGTAGTCCGTCGCGATGCCGCACACGTCGACGTCGGTCACCTCGTGCCGACGCAGCCAGTCGGCCAGCCCGACCCCGTCGTGGTCGGTGCCCTCGAAGCCCGAGTACGCCGCGGCGTACTCGCCCTTGGTGAAGACCGCCGCGAACGGCTGCGGGTCGAGGTTGGGGTGGAACGAGGCTCCGTCGGTGCCGGCGACGCAGTGGACCGGCCACGAGTGCGCGTAGTCCGGGGACTCCGAGAAGTGGTCGCCCGGGTCGACGTGGTGGTCCTGGGTCGCCACGACGGTGGCGTAGTCGGGAGCCTTCGGGTCCTGCGCGGTCCAGTGGTGGAGGAGCTCGGCGATCCGGTGGGCCACGTCCGCACCGCCCGCCACGGCCAGGCTGCCGCCCTCGCAGAAGTCGTTCTGGACATCGACCACGATCAGCGCACGCCTCATACCTGGAGACCCTAGACGGCGCGGTCGAGGGGCAGCCAGGCGAGCACGTCCTGGATGTGGGTGTCCCAGAAGTCCCAGGTGTGCTCGCCCGGGGCGAAGGTCACGTCGAGCGGCGCGCCGTGCTCGCGGGCGGCGTCGACGAAGCGGTGGTTCATCGGGGCGAGCTCGTCCTCGCTGCCGCAGCGCAGCATCAGCCGCGGCAGTGCCTCGGGCGCGGTGCGCCGCAGCAGCGCCTCCACGTCGTGCTCCTCACCCGGGCCGTCCGCGCCCCAGATCCGCTCCAGCCGCCCGTCCAGCCGCGTCCGGCTGATCGCGGCCACGTCCAGTGCACCGGAGAGCGAGGCCGCCGCCGCGAAGCGCTCCGGGTGGGTCAGCGCCCAGCGGAACGCGCCGTACCCGCCCATCGACAGGCCGGCCACGAACGTGTCCTCGCGGCGGGTCGAGACCCGGAAGAACGAGGCGACCTTCGCCGGCAGCTCCTCGGTCAGGTGCGTCCAGTGCGGCAGGCCGCCGACCTCGTCGGTGTAGAACGACCGGTGCCCGTCGGGCATCACCACGACGATGCCGTACTCCTCGGCGTACCGCTCGATGCTGCTGCGCCGGGTCCACGCGGTGTGGTCGTCGCTGTGCCCGTGCAGCAGGTAGAGCACCGGGGCGCCGTGCTCGGGCGGGGCGGCGCCGCTGGCCCCGATCTGGGTCGTGGTCGTCTCGGGGAGCAGCACCACCATGCCGGCGGCCTTGCCCAGGGCATCGGAGAAGTAGTCGACGTGGAGGAGGGCCATGAGGTCAGTGTGGACCGCTCAGCGGTCGAGCACGTAGAGGTGGGCGGCCGGCCCGTCGGCCGGCAGCTCCAGCGACTCGCTCCCGGTCGCGGGCGCACCGGCGAGCGGCACGAGCTGACCGGGCACCCGGAGGCCGAGGGCGCCCCAGGGCAGCCGCACCGGCTCGTGCGGCGCCCGGGCCACGTGCACCAGCAGGGTCTGCTCCGGGTGCTCGCGCAAGAAGGTCAGCGAGTCCGGGCCGGCGTGCAGCCAGCGCAGCCCGCCACGCCGCAGCGCCACCTGGCCGCGGCGCAGCCCGATCCACTCCCGGTACGCCGCCAGGGTGGGGTGGTCCCACTCGTCCTCACGCAGCCACGGGTACGGCGTCCGCGCGTGCTCGCCGTCCAGCCCGGTCAGGCCGAGCTCGTCGCCCATGAAGACCACCGGGACCCCCGGCAGCGTCATCTGCAGCGCCAGCCCCACCAGGTGCCGGTCGCGGCCGGTGCCGGCGGCGTCTACCCAGCCGTCCACGCCGCCGCCGGTGACGGTCCGGAAGCGCGGGGTGTCGTGGGTGTCGAGGTGCGAGGTCGATCCGAGCCTGGAGCGCCACGGCACCGCCGCGTGCACGTCGCGCACGGTCTGCAGCACCGCCTGGCCGGGCAGCACCGGGATGTCGACCGGCAGGCCGAGGTAGCTCAGCCCGTGCGGGACGCCCGGTCCGCCCGGCTCGCCGCCGTTGAGCCAGCACCAGACCGGGCGGGTGAAGCCGGCGTAGTCCATCGTGCCGTGCCAGCCGCGGCCGTCGAGGTCGAGGCTGGCGTCGTGACCGTGCTCGGCCAGCAGCCAGGCCTGCGGGGACGTGGCCGCCATGGTGCGCCGGATGGCGTGGGCGACCTCGTGGGCGAGGTCGTCGGCGCCGAGGCGTCCGGTCATGTTGGCCACGTCGATGCGCCAGCCGTCCAGCCCCTCCTTGAGCCAGCGGGCCACCACCGACCCGTCGCCGTCGTACAGCCGGCGGCGCAGCTCCGCCGAGGTGTGGTCGAGCTTGGGCAGCGAGGGCACCCCGAGCCAGGACTCGTAGCGGTCGCCGTCGAAGCGGTAGAAGCCGTGCTCGGCGCTGGTCGGGTCGGCCAGCGCACGCTCGAACCACGGGTGCCGGTCCCCGGTGTGGTTGGTGGTCAGGTCGCCCATCACGCGCAGGCCCACGTCGTGGGCGGCGCCGATCAGCCGCTGCAGGGCGGGGTCCCCGCCGAGCACCGGGTCGACGTGGTCGAAGGACCGGGCGTCGTAGCGGTGGTTGGACCACGCCTCGAAGACGGGGGTCAGGTAGAGCATGCTCGCGCCGAGCCCGGTGAGGTGGTCCAGCCGGTCGGAGATCCCGTCCAGGGTGCCGCCGTACCACTGGAAGGGCACGTCGGGCCCGCGGTGCACGACCGGGTCGTCCCAGGCGGCCGGCTGCGCCCAGCCGGGGGTGGGGACGGGGTGGTCGTCGCGGGCGAACCGGTCGGGGAAGACCTGGTAGCCGACCTGGTCCAGCACCCAGTCGGGCAGCCGGTGCTCGGTGGAGACCCGGAAGTCGGCCGCGTCGGTGACGTCGCGGGCATGCACCCCCGACCCGTTGAGCCACCGGTAGTCCGACGGCCCGGTGCTGACCAGGAAGCGGTACGACGTCACGGGGTTGTGCACCGTGAGCCGTGCGGACCACCAGGCGCCGTGCTCGTCCTCCTCGGTCAGGGTCGCCGCGGAGACGGCGGGCTCGCCGTCCTGCACCGCGCGGAGCACGACGGTGCGGGCCCCGGGGGAGCCGTCCGCGCGGTGCGGGACCCGGACCCGCACCTGCACGGTGTCGCCGAGCTCGGGCTCGGGGTCGTCGAGGTAGAGCGGCGAGCCGTCGTGGTGCGGGTCGCCTGCCAGCACGCGCATCAGCCCTTGACACCGCCGGCCGTGATGCCGCCGACGATGAACTTCTGCAGGTAGAGGAAGAGGGCGATCACCGGGATCGCGGTCAGCAGCGCGCCGGCCGCGAAGACGCCGAGGTTGTTGGACCGGTCGCCGTCGATGAGGCCGTAGAGCCCGTTGGCCAGCGTCTTCTTGTTGGTGTCGGTCAGGAAGATGTTGGCCAGCAGGAACTCGCCGATCACCGAGACGAAGACCAACAGGCCGCTGACGGCGAGGATCGGCCGCACCAGCGGCAGGATGATCCGGAAGAACGTCTGGCTGTGCGACGCCCCGTCGATCTTGGCCGCCTCGTCGAGGCTGATCGGGACCGAGTCGAAGAAGCCCTTGATGAGCCAGACCTGGCCCAGCGACCCGCCGAGCAGCACCAGCATGTAGCCGAGCAGCGTGTTGAGCCCGACCGCCGGGACCGCGTCGCCGATGTTGGCCATCATGGTGAACAGCGCCACCGCCGCGAGGAACTGCGGGAACATCTGGATCAGCAGCAGCGCGAGCAGCCCGGGGCGCCGGCCGGTGAACCGGAACCGCGAGAAGGCGTACGCCGCCAGCGCGCTGAACAGGATCTGCACGAACGTCACCACGATGGAGACGATCACGCTGTTGAGGGCCCAGCGCGGGAACGGCGCCGAGGGCGTGTTGAACAGCTGCTGGAAGTTGGTGAGGCTGAACGCCTTCGGGATGATGCTGGTCGAGACGACCGTGCCGAGCGGGTTGAGCGCCGCCGAGACGATGTAGAGCACCGGGAAGAGGGCCCACACCACGGCGATCAGGCCGACGACGTGGCGCCAGCCGACCTCCTTCCACCACTTGGCGCCGGAGAGCTTGATCTCGGGGGCGGTCTGCGGGGTCTCCACGGGCGTCGTGGTCGTGGTGGTCGCCATGTCAGTTAACGTCCTCGAGGCCGCGGGTGGCGCGGAACTGCAGGGCCGCGATCACGCCGGTGATGATGAACAGGAGCACCGAGACCGCCGAGGCGAACCCGATCTGGGCGCCGCCGGCGCCGAAGGCGAGGCGGATGGTGTAGCTGATCAGGATGTCCGTGCCGCCGGCGGTCGGGTTCTCCGGACTGAACGGGCCACCCTCGGTGAGCAGCTGGATGGCGTTGTAGTTGTTGAAGTTGAAGGCGAAGGTCGCCACCAGCAGCGGGGCCACGGTGACCAGGAGCAGCGGGAAGGTGATCTTCGTGAAGTTCTTCCACCCGTCGGCGCCGTCGATCGTGGCGGCCTCCTTGAGGTCGGCCGGCACGGCCTGGAGGGCGCCGGTGCAGACCAGGAACATGTAGGGAAAGCCCATCCACAGGTTGGTCAGCACGACCGCGAACTTCGCCGCGGTCGCGTTGCCGAGCCAGTTCACGTGCAGCCCGGTCAGGTCGTTGATCAGGCCGAAGTCCTGGTTGAAGAAGCTCGACCAGATCAGCAGCGAGATGAAGCCGGGGATCGCGTAGGGGAGGATCAGCAGGGCGCGGTAGATCTTCTGGCCCTTGAGCCGGTCGTCGTTCAGCGTGATCGCCAACCCCAGCCCGAGCAGGAACGTGGTGACCACCGACAGGGTGGCGAAGACGACGGTCCAGATGAAGATGCGGACGAAGTCCTTGCGGATGCGGCTGTCGCTCAGGACGCTCTTGTAGTTGTCGAAGCCGATGTTGGCCCGCCACGACTGGTCGGAGACCCGGTTGCCGTCCTTGTCGGTGAAGAAGGAGCGGTCACCGTCGCGCTGCACGGTGTAGACGGTGCCGTTGGTGACGTCGGTGATGGTGTCCTTGGACTCGTCGTACTGCAGAGTCGTCGTGCCCTCGAAGGCCTGGCTGATGCCGAGCTGACGGATCGCGCCGTTGTCGGTGGGGACGGTGAAGTCCTTGAGCTCGGCCGAGGCGGCGTTGACCTCCTTGGGGTTCAGCAGGGTGTAGCCGTCCGCGGCGGTCACCCTGCCGTTCTCCAGGGTGTAGTCGCCGGAGGAGAGCTCGGTCAGGCCGGAGGTGTCGCCCGAGTAGACCTTGCCGTCGGGGTCGACGAGGAAGAAGACGAAGGGGCCGGTGGTCTTCGAGCCGCTGGTGCCGATCGAGAGGGTGTAGCGCGGGGCGTCGGGGGTCTGGACCACCGAGGAGCCGACGATCTGCGCGATCGCCTCGTCCTTGGTCGACCGGGTGCCGTCGCCGTAGTTGCTGAACGAGGTCTTGGCCGTCAGCAGGATCGGGTAGACCACGAAGACCGCGAGCATCAGCGTGCCGGGCACGAGGTACTTGGCCGGGATACCGCGGCCGGTGGCGTAGGTCGCGAGCAGGATCGCGGTGATCACCCAGATGCCGACCAGGAACGGCCACTGCTCCTGCCCGATCAGGGTCGGGGTGAGGGCTGCGGCCGTGCCGACCACGATGCCGAGGAAGAGGATCTTGACCACCAGGCCGCCGACGCCGCCGCGCGGTGCGCGAGGTCGCCTCGGCGGTGGGGAGGAGCTGGTGGTCGGGGCCGTCTGGGTGAGCGTCACAGCGGGGCTCCTCGCGGGAAGGGACTGGAGGCGGTGGGCGTGGGCGCGGGATCGGGGGTCGTGCGGGCGTGTCGGCAGCAGGCCGGGGCGCGGGAGGAGCGCCCGGGGGGAGCGAACCGGTCCGGGAGGCGGTGTGCCTCCCGGACCGGTGCCGTCACTTGTTGATCGCGGTCTGGATCGCCTTGCCGGCGCCCTCGATCGTCTTGGTCGGGTCGGCCCCGCCCACGATCGCGGACCAGGCCTTGCCCAGGGGCTCCCACACCGAGGCCATCGCCGGGATGGCGGGCATCGGGGCGGCCACGTTGGCCGCGTCGGCGAAGACCTTGATGTAGGGGTCGTCGACCTGCTTCTGCACCTCGAGCATCGCCGGCGGCAGCTTGGCCATGTCGAACAGGGTCTTCATGGCCTCCGGGTTGTTGACGCCGGTGGAGACGAACTCCTGCGCGAACGCGGGGTTCTTGGCCTTCGAGGCGACCATGAACGACTGCGCGCCCATGAACGGCTCGGCCTTGCCCAGGCCCTTGAAGCCGGGCACGGGCTGGACGGCGAACTTGAAGCCGGCCTTCTCGACGTCCGGCAGGGCCCAGGGGCCGGAGACCAGGAACGCGGCCTTGCCCTCGGTGAAGAGTGCGATCGAGTTGTCGCCGCTGATCGAGCGACGCAGCACCTTCTGGCCCTTCTCGCCCAGCGCCGAGATCTTCTTGGCGGCCGCGACGGAACCGGGCTTGCCCACGCCCAGGTCGGTCGGGTCGTACTCGCCGTTGCTCTTCAGGCCGAACATGTAGCCGCCGAGCGAGGTGTACAGCGGCTCCATGTGGTAGGGGTCGCCGAGGTCGCCCACCGGGAGGTTCAGCGCCGAGCTGACCTTCTTGTTCTTCTTCATGACCGCCTCACCGGCGGCGATGGCGTCGTCCATCGTCTTCGGCTCGTCGGGCACCAGGTCGGTGTTGCGGTAGAGGCCGAGCGCCTCGATGCCGTACGGCAGGCCGTAGATCTTGTTGTCGTAGGTGACCGCCTGGACCGCCTTCGGCGAGTAGCCGGCGAGCTGGTCGGCGGTCAGCTGGAGCGGCTCGATCGCGCCGTTCTGCACCAGGTTGCCGATCCAGTCGTGGGCGCCGACGACGACGTCGGGGCCGTTGCCGGCGGCGTTGGCCGTCACGAAGTTCGTCTGCAGGTCCGAGGAGACGGCCTGGACGTCGACCGTGATGCCCTGGGCCTGGCCGAACGCGTCGGCGACCTTCTTGACGGCGTCGATCTTCAGCGAGTCGGTCCAGATGACCAGGTCGGCGTCGCTACGGGTCGGGACGTCGGTGGACGAGCTCGGCGACGGCTTGGCGTCGGGCGTCTTGTCCGCGCTGCTGTTGGTGTCCCCGCCGCCGCCGCAGGCGGTGACGAGCAGCAGCGCCGTGGCCGGGACGATGACCCGGACGAGCTTGCGCATGGAGGCTCCTTGAGGTGCCGACCGCGGTCGCGATCGGGATGTGATGGGCGCCACAGACGCTAGTCGCGCGGGCGCCCCAACACCAGAGGTCTTGCAAGTTTTTTCAAGGTTGTTGCTTGTTTGTTACGCAGGCCAGGCCACTCTCCCGCGGACTTTCCCCGGACGAACCGCCGGCATGCGCACGACCAAGCCTGCAACTTCTTGCACCGAGGGGCTCATTCGGTCCTATTGTTTCGGTGTGAAACCCCGCCTGGCCGATGTCGCCGACCGTGCCGGCGTCAGCGTGGCCACCGTGAGCCGGGTGTTGAACGACCGTCCCGGCGTCAACGCCCAGACGAAGCGTGCCGTGCTGACCGCCCTCGACGTGCTGGGCTACGACCGCCCGAGCCGGCTCCGGGTGCGGGCGGCCGGTCTGGTCGGCCTGATCGTCCCCGAGCTGGAGAACCCCTTCTTCCCGCGGTTCGCCCAGCGGATCGAGAACGTGCTGGCCGCCGTCGACTACACCCCCGTCCTGTGCACGCAGAGCCTCGGCGGGATCCACGAGGACGACTACGTCCAGACCCTGCTCGAGCACGGGGTCTCCGGGCTCATCGTCGTCTCGGGCGTGCACGCGAACACCGACGCCGGCACCGAGCGCTACGAGCGCCTCCACGAGCTCGGTCTCCCGGTGGTGCTGGTCAACGGCTACGTGCCCGGCGTGCCGGCGGCCTTCGTCGGCACCGACGACGCAGCCACGATGGACCTCGCGGTCGGGCACCTCGCCCACATGGGGCACCGTCGGATCGGGGTCGCGCTGGGGCAGCGTCGCTACGTGCCGGTCCAGCGCAAGATCGCGGGCTTCGCGGCCGCCATGCGCGCCCACGTCGACGCCGGCCTCTCCGACGCCGCGATCGACGCGCTGGTGGCCTCCACCGCCTACACCGTCGAAGGAGGGGCGATGGCGGCCCTCGACCTGGTCGAGCAGGGCGTCACCGGCATCACCTGCGCCTCGGACATCATGGCCCTGGGCGCGATCCGGGCACTGCGCCAGCGGGGTCTGCGCGTCCCCGAGGACGTCTCGGTCGTCGGCTGCGACGACAGCCTGCTGATCGAGTTCACCGACCCGCCGCTGACCACGGTCCGGCAGCCGGTCGTGGCCCTGGCCGAGACGGCGGTGAAGCTGCTGCTCGACCAGATCGCCGGCGCCCCCGCGCCGGCCCGGGAGGTCGTCCTCCGACCCGAGCTGGTCGTGCGGGGGTCGACCGCGCGCGCGACCGCCCGGGCGGGCGCCTGAGGCCCGCCCGGACGGCCACGTGGAGCAGCCGGCTCAGTCGGTGACGCGCAGCCAGACGGTGGTCTCGCCGGGGAGCATCCCGCCGGCCAGGTCAGCGACCGGGCCGCTGGACAGCAGCACCTCGCCGGTGGGCAGCGGCACCGGGGTCTCCGACACGTTCGTCACCGAGTGCCAGCCGCCCGGACGCACCACGTGCAGCACGTCGTCGGGCGCGTCGCCCCACTCCAGCGTCTCGGCGCCCTCGAGCTCGGCCCGCAGGCGCAGCGCGGTACGGTAGAGCTCCAGGGTCGAGCCGGCGGTGCCGTCCTGGGCCTCCACCGACACCTGGGCGAACCAGTCGGGCTGGGGCAGGTGGGCGCCGTCCGTGCCGAAGCCGAGCGAGGACCCGGTGCTGGCCCACGGCAGCGGGACGCGGCAGCCGTCGCGGCCCTTGATCTCGTGGGCGGTGCGCAGCCAGATCGGGTCCTGCAGCGCGTCGTCGGGCAGGTCGCCCACCTCGTGCAGCCCCAGCTCCTCGCCCTGGTAGAGGTACGCCGAGCCGGGCAGGGACAGCATGAACAGCGTCCCCGCGCGGGCGCGGCGCAGGCCGCGCTCGCGCTCGAGCACCGGGTCGGTGCCCCGGCTCATCAGCCACGCGTTGCCGACCTCGTGCCGGTCGCCGGGGGGCAGCCCGTAGCGGGTCGCGTGCCGTACGACGTCGTGGTTGGAGAGCACCCAGGTCGACGACGCGCCGGTCTGGTGGGCGAAGTCGAGGCTCTCGGTGACGACCTTGCGGAGCTCGGCGGCGTCCCAGGTGGCGTCGAGCAGGTCGAAGTTGAAGGCCTGGCCGAGGCCGTCGGGCGAGGCGTAGCGAGCGCGCCGGTGGTTGACCACCCACGCCTCCGCCACCGCCGTGCGCGGCGGGTCGTAGGAGTCGAAGACCTGGCGCCACTCGGCGTACACGTCGTGGACCTCGTCGCGGTCCCAGAACGGGTGGTGGCCGGCGTGCAGCACCTCGTCGGTGAGCTCGCCCTCGGGCGGCAGGGGTCCGTTGAGGTCCTTAACCAGCGCGTGCGCGACGTCGACCCGGAACCCGTCGACGCCACGGTCGGACCAGAACCGGAGGGTGTGCAGGAAGTCGTCGCGGACCTCGCGGTTGTCCCAGTTCAGGTCGGGCTGCTCGGGGGCGAAGATGTGCAGGTACCACTGGCCGTCCGGGACCCGCTGCCAGGCGGGACCGCCGAAGACGGACTTCCAGTCGCTCGGGGGGAGCTCGCCGTCCTCACCGAGACCGTCGCGGAAGACGTAGCGCGCGCGCTCGGGCGACCCGGGCGCGGCGGCCAGCGCCTCCTGGAACCAGACGTGCTGGTCCGAGGTGTGGTTCGGCACGATGTCGACGATCACCTTGATGCCCGCCGCGTGCAGCGCCGTGGACATCTCGTCGAAGTCCTCGAGGGTGCCCAGCCGCGGGTCGACGTCGCGGTAGTCCGCCACGTCGTAGCCGCCGTCGGCCAGGGGTGAGGGGTAGAAGGGGCTGAGCCAGACGGCGTCCACCCCGAGCTGCTGCAGGTAGGGCACGCGCGAGGTGACCCCGCGCAGGTCGCCCAGCCCGTCGCCGTTGGCGTCGGCGAAGCTACGCGGGTAGATCTGGTACACGACGGCCTGGCGCCACCAGGTCGGGTCGCTCATCTTGTCCAGGTGCACGGGAGGGCCTCTCGGGTTGCGTCCGCTGCGGGTTGACCCCATTATTTTCACGGCAAAAGAAACCCGCTGTCAAAGGAGGAGCCGTGGAGGTCGCCCCCGCACCCCGCGCGCCGGCCGGGCCGTCGGGCCGGGCCCTGCTGCGCGAGCTGCTGCGGCGCGGTCCACGGTCACGGACGGCCCTGTCGACCCTGCTCGACCTCTCCGCCCCGAGCCTGACCCGGCTGAGCGCCACCCTGATGGCCGAGGGGCTGCTGGCCGAGAGCACCGCCGTCAGCGAGCCCGGCACCGGACGCCCGGCCCGGCCGCTGGAGGTGGTGCCCGGGGCGCTGCGCACGGTCGGGGTCAACCTGACGGGCGACCGCGCCACTGCGGTGCTGACCGGCCTCGACGCCGTCGTGCTGGCGCGGGCCGAGGCGCCGTTGCGCCGGACCCGCCCGGCCGTGGTCGCCGAGGTCGTCGCCGACCTGGTGGCCGGGCTCGGCGGGACCGGCGCCCCGCACGGGCCGGCCCACCTCGTCGGGGTCTCGCTCGGCGGGGCCGTCGACGGGCGGCAGGTCCTCCGGGCGCCCTTCCTCGGCTGGCCGGTGGGCGACCCGGTGCCGCTCGCGGACCTCGTCGAGGAGGCCACCCGCCTCCCCGTGGTCCTGGACAACGACCTGGTGGCGCTGACCCGCGGCGAGCACTGGTTCGGGCTCGGCAGCACCCTGGACCGCTTCGCCCTGGTCACCCTCGGGGCCGGCGTCGGCTTCGGCCTCGTCCTGCACGACCGCGTCGTCGACGGGCCCGACGGCGGCATCGGCCTGCTGGGGCACGCCCCCGTCGGTACCCGCGGCCGCTTCTGCGGACTGGGCCACGAGGGCTGCGCCGCCGCCGTGCTCACCACTGACGCGCTCCGCCGGGCCGCCGGGACCCCCGATGCGGACACCTGCCTGGACCTCGCGGTCGCCGGGGACCGGCCCTCCCTCGCCGTCGTCCAGGAGGCCGGCCGGGCCGTGGGCCGGCTGGTCGGCGGCATCTGCAACGTCACCCAGGTCACCGACGTCCTGCTCACCGGCGAGGGCGTCCGGCTCGCCCAGGTCGCTGCCGGGGCGGTCGCCGACGGCCTGCACGAGAGCCGCGACCCGCTCGCCCAGCAGGTGCGCCTGACGGTCCGCTCGGGCGACTTCGGCGACTACGCGCGCGGCGCGGCCGTCTCCGCGCTGCAGTCCTGGCTCGCCGGCGACCTGGCCGCCGACCCCGATCCCACCACCGATCCGACCGCGGCCCCGACGACCGACCGAACCCTGCAGGAGACCCGATGACGACCGACCCGTACCAGCCCCTGCCCCCGGTGCGGCTGACCCACCCGGAGTGGACCCGCGACGCGGTGATCTACCAGCTCAACCAGCGCCAGTTCACCCCCGAGGGCACCTTCGCCGCGGCCGCCCGCGAGCTGCCGCGGCTCGCCGACCTCGGGGTCGACATCATCTGGCTGATGCCGGTCAACCCGATCGGCGAGCAGCACCGCAAGGGCACGCTCGGCAGCCCGTACGCCGTGCGCGACTACCGGGCGGTCAACCCGGAGTTCGGCACGCTGGAGGACCTGCGGGCCTTCGTCGCAGCCGCCCACGACCTCGGCCTGCGGGTGATCCTGGACTGGGTCGCCAACCACACCGCGTGGGACAACCACCTCCTCACCGACCACCCGGAGTGGTACTCGCGGGACTGGAAGGGCGACGTCCGCCCCACGCCCTGGTGGGACTGGGACGACATCATCGACCTCGACTACGACCAGCCCGGGCTGCGCCGCTGGATGACCGAGTCGATGCTCTTCTGGGTCCGCGAGGCCGACGTGGACGGGTTCCGCTGCGACGTCGCCGGCTTCGTGCCGCTCGACTTCTGGGAGAACGCCCGCCGCGAGCTCGAGGCCGTGAAGCCGGTGTTCCTGCTCGCCGAGTGGGAGGCGCGCGACCTGCACACGCTCGCCTTCGACGCCAGCTACGCCTGGTCGTGGAACGAGGCGCTGCACAAGATCGCCCACGGCCGCGACACCCTCGAGGCGCTGCGGGTCTACTACGCCTGGAACTGGGGCTCCTGGCCGCGCGACGCGATGCGGATGACGTTCGTGTCCAACCACGACAAGAACTCCTGGGAGGGCACCGAGTTCGAGCAGTTCGGTCCCGCCCTGGAGGCGGCCATCGTGCTGTCCGTGGTCGGCGAGGGGATCCCGATGATCTACAACGGCCAGGAGGCCGGGCAGGACCGGCGCCTGGAGTTCTTCGAGAAGGACCCGATCGTGTGGCGCGAGCACCCGCTCGGCGAGCTGTACCGGCGGCTGTTCGCGCTGAAGAAGGCGCACCCCGCGCTGTGGAACGGCGCCTGGGGCGCCCCGATGACGCGGCTGCCGCACAGCGACGAGGAGCACGTGCTGGCGTTCGTCCGCCTCGGTCACGCCGAGGGTGAGGGCGACGCCGTGGTCGGCGCGTTCAACTTCACCGACTCCGACCGCACCGTGACCCTCGGCGAGGGCCCGGCGGCCGGTGACTGGGCCGACGCCTTCGACGGCACGCCGACGACGCTGGCGGCCGGCACCGAGCTGACGCTGCCGGCCTGGGGCTTCCGGGTGCTCACCCGCTGAGCGTCCACACGGTGCCGGTGACGCGGCCGCCGGCGGGCGAGAGCTCCAGCGTCACGCCCTCGGCGTCGGACCGGGAGGGGTAGACCCGGGCCGACAGCGGGCGGCCGGCCACGAAGACCTCGACCGTGGAGTGGTCCACCAGCACCCGCAGCGTCACCGGCCTCCCGTCGTACGGCGCCCGGCCGCGCAGCGTGCTGGTGTCCGGACCGGGCTCGAGGGTGCTCTGGTCGCGGGCCAGCGTGAACCGGAGCTCGCTGCCGCACGCCTGCAGGTGCAGCAGGGTGCGCTCGGCGTCGTCCGGCGTACGGCGCAGCCCCACCTCCAGCTCGGCGCCGGGCTCCAGGGCCAGCTCGGCCTCGAGGTCGAGGCGGACCCCGACCCGGTCGAGGCTCAGGGCGCGGCCCCCGTCGCGGCTCCCGTCCAGGTCGACCGGGTGCGCCTCCCCGCGCAGGGTGGCGACCTCCTCGACCGGCGCGCTGTGCAGGTCGTCGTCGTCGCCGAGGCTCACCACCCGGGGGACCGAGAGCGCCCCGGACCAGCCCGCCTCCTCGCAGGCCTCGTCGCTGCGGCCCTCCTGCAGCCAGCCGACCATCACCCGGCGGCCGCGCTCGTCGAGGAACGACTGCGGTGCGTAGAAGTACCGCAGCCCCGCGTCGAGCACGCCGGACCGGTCGATGCTCAGGGTGTCGCCGACCAGGTGGCCGACCGCGTAGCCGGTCCACAGGGTCCGGCCCTCCCGCCACACCCCGAAGGTCATCGCGTGCCGTCCGTGACCCAGCGGGAAGACGTCGACGCACTCCCAGGCGTCGCCGTCGCCGGTCTCGCCGGTCCCGGGCAGCGGGCCGGTCGCGAGCGGTCCGCGGTAGGCCCACGAGTGCAGGTCGGCCGAGCCGAAGAGCAGGGCGGCGCCGCCGACCCCGTCCAGACCGGCCGAGACCACCTGGCGCCACTCGTCCCCCTCGCGCCACACGCAGTGGTCGCGGAACTCGGTCACGCCGTCCGGCGGCGGGTCCAGCACCGGGTTGCCCGGGTCCTTGGTCCAGGTCCGCAGGTCGGGGTCGTCGCTGGTGGCCAGGCACGGGCGCTGACCCTCGCCGCGTCGGTTGCCGGAGTACACCAGCGTCGGGGTGCCGTGGTCGTCGACGAGCACGCCCGACCAGCAGCCGTCCCGGTCCGGCGCGTCCTCGCCCGTGTCGGGCAGCAGGGCGACCGGCAGGTGGTCCCAGTGCAGCAGGTCGGTGCTGGTCGCGTGGCCCCACGCGGTGACGCCCCGGACGTCGCCGTGCACGCAGGCGTACGGGTTGTGCTGGTAGAAGGCGTGGAAGGTGCCGTCGCGCTGGGCCAGCCCGTTGGGGTCGTTGAGCCAGCCGTACGGCGCGGTCAGGTGGAAGCCGGGCCGCTGCGGGTCGTCGGCCGTGCTCACGGGCGCACGTGCCGGGTCGGGATCACGGGCTCGCCCTTGGACATCTGCCGGGCCGGCAGCGGCAGCTCGGCGACCGACGCGTCGTGCCGTGCCCGCGCGGCGGCCAGCGGCTCGTGGCCGACCACCTCGCCGTCGCGCACCAGCGGCACCAGCAGCGCACGGTCGTCGCCGTCGTCGGTCGGGGCGGTGCCGATCCCGACGACCTCGGCCTCGGCGACCCCGCGGGCGTCGCGGCGGCGCAGCGCGTACTTCCGGCCGCCCACCGAGACCTTGTCGGCGCTCTTCTTGGCCACGTCGACCATCGTGCCGCTCTCGTCGGCGTGCGAGACCAGCTTGTAGACGAAGCCGCTGGTGGGGTGACCGCTGCCGGTCACCAGCGAGGTGCCCACCCCGTAGCCGTCGACAGGGGCGACGGCCAGGGCCGCGATGGCGTGCTCGTCGAGGTCGGAGGTGACGATGATCCGGGTGCCGGTGGCGCCCAGCGCGTCGAGCTGGGAGCGGACCTGCTCGGCGAGCAGGCCGAGGTCGCCGGAGTCGATCCGCACCGCGCCCAGCCCCGGGCCGGCCACCTCGACGCCGACCCGGACCGCCTCGGCGACGTCGTAGGTGTCGACCAGCAGGGTCGTGCCCGAGCCCAGCGCCTGGACCTGCGCGCGGAACGCGTCGGCCTCGGTGTCGTGCAGCAGGGTGAAGCTGTGCGCGCTGGTGCCGCGGGTGGGGATGCCGTAGCGGCGACCCGCCTCGAGGTTCGAGGTGCCCGCGAAGCCCGCCACGTACGCCGCGCGGGCGCTGGCCACGGCGGCCTCCTCGTGGGTGCGCCGGGTGCCCATCTCGATGCAGGGGCGGCCCCCCGCCGCGAGCGTCATCCGCGAGGCCGCGGAGGCGATCGCCGAGTCGTGGTTGAGGATCGAGAGCAGCACGGTCTCCAGCAGGACGGCCTCCGCGAACGTGGACTCGACCACCATCAGCGGCGAGTACGGGAAGTACACCTCGCCCTCGGCGTACCCCCACACGTCGCCGCCGAACCGGTAGCCGGCGAGGTAGTCCAGCGTGGTCCGGTCGACCACCCCGGACCGCTCGAGGAAGGCCAGCTCGTCGTCGCCGAACCGGAAGGCCTCGACGGCGTCGAGGGCCCGGCCGACGCCGGCGACCACGCCGTACCGGCGTCCCTCGGGCAGCCGCCGGCCGAAGAGCTCGAAGACCGAGCGCCGGTGCGCCGCACCCGAGGCCAGCGCGGCCTGCAGCATGGTCAGCTCGTAGTGGTCGGTGAGCAGCGCGGTCGAGGACACGCCCCCGAGCCTAGGGGCACGCCACGCGACGGGGCCCGTCTACGCTGGTCGTCGTGTCCGCACCCCAGCCCGTCGAGCTCGAGGAGTCGGCCCTCGACGACCTGACCGCGCTCGACCGCCCGTGGCAGACCGTCGTGTGGAACGACCCCGTCAACCTGATGTCCTACGTCACGTTCGTCTTCCAGCAGTACTTCGGCTTCACCCGCGACAAGGCCACCGAGCTGATGCTGCAGGTCCACCACGACGGGCGCTCGATCGTGTCCTCGGGCAGCCGCGAGGAGATGGAGCGCGACGTGCAGGCGATGCACGAGTACGGCCTGTGGGCCACCCTGGAGCGCACGGATGAGTGACGGCTTCCAGCGGCTCCGGGGCGGGGGAGCGGTGGCCACCTTCTCGGGGTTCGAGGCCGACCTGCTGCGCTCCCTGGCCGGTCAGCTGATCGAGCTGCTGCGCAACGAGGCGGCCGTGCCTGCCCCCGACGTGGACCCGCTCGAGGCGATGCTCGACTTCACCGGCCCCACCACCGAGCCCGACGACCCGGTGCTGGCCCGGCTCTTCCCCAGCGCCTACCGCGACGACGAGGAGGCGGCCGGCGAGTTCCGGCGCTTCACCGAGGGGGAGCTGCGCGGCAGCAAGGCGGGCAACGCCGCCGCCGTGATCGACGACCTCGAGGAGGCCGGGCTGCCGGCCGAGCTGGCCGAGGACGGCCTGGTCTACGACGTCGAGCTCGACGTCGACCGGTCGATGGCGTGGCTCAAGTCGCTGACCGACATGCGGCTGGCCCTGGCCAGCCGGCTCGGGATCGAGGACGGCGACGACGACTACTGGGAGACCCTGCCCGTCGACGACCCGCGCAGCCACGTGCACGACATCTACGGCTGGCTCGGCTACCTCCAGGAGACCCTGGTCCACGCTCTGGGCTGAACGGGCCGGGTGGGGGGATCCGCCCGGGTTCGCTCTAGTCTGGTGCGGTGCTTGTCATCGACCGCTCGACGTACGACGCCATCGTGGCGCACGCCAAGAGGGACCACCCCGACGAGGCGTGCGGCATCGTCGCCGGCCCGGAGGGCAGCGACCGGCCCACCCGTCACGTGCCGATGGTGAACGCGGCCGGGTCCCCGACGTTCTACGAGTTCGACTCCGCCGAGCTGCTCGCGCTCTACAAGCAGATGTGGGACAACGACGAGGAGCCGGTCGTGGTCTACCACTCGCACACCGCCACCGAGGCCTACCCCAGCCGCACCGACATCGGCCTGGCCAGCGAGCCCGGGGCGCACTATGTGCTGGTCAGCACACGCGAGCACGGGAATAGTGACGGGCCGGTGGAGTTCAGGTCCTACAGGATCGTCGACGGCGAGGTGACCGAGGAGGACGTCTCGGTCGTCGAGGAGATCCCCGCCTGACGGGCCCCGGCCGGTCACCCCACGCGTCCAGCGTCCTAGCAGAGCATCGACAACAGGAGCACGAGAACACCATGGGCATCGAGGTCCGCATCCCCACCATCCTGCGCACGTACACCGGCGGCGCGAAGGCCGTCGACGGCGAGGGCGGCACGCTCGCCGAGCTCATCGACAACCTCGAGCAGGCGCACTCCGGCATCAAGGACCGCCTCATCGACGGCGGTGACCTGCGCCGGTTCGTGAACGTCTACGTCAACGACGAGGACGTCCGGTTCACCGGCTCGCTGGAGACCTCGCTCAGCGACGGCGACCAGGTCGTCATCCTGCCGGCCGTGGCCGGCGGGGCGCGCTGACCCGACCCGCCCCTGCCATGGTCCGGTTCGACAACCTCCTCGACTCCGTCGGCGGCACGCCCCTGGTGGGCCTGCCGCGGCTGTCGCCGTCCCCGGACGTGCGGGTCTGGGCCAAGCTGGAGGACCGCAACCCGACCGGCTCCATCAAGGACCGGGCCGCGCTGAAGATGGTCGAGGCCGCCGAGAAGGAGGGACTCCTCCGGCCCGGCTGCACCATCCTCGAGCCGACCTCGGGCAACACCGGCATCTCGCTGGCGATGGCCGCCAAGCTCAAGGGCTACCGGATCATCTGCGTGATGCCGGAGAACACCTCCGTCGAGCGGCGCCAGCTGCTCGGCATGTGGGGCGCCGAGATCGTCTCCTCGCCCGCCGCGGGCGGCTCCAACGAGGCCGTCCGGGTGGCCAAGCGGCTCGCCGAGGAGCACCCCGACTGGGTGATGCTCTACCAGTACGGCAACCCGGCCAACGCGCTCGCGCACTACGAGGGCACCGGCCCGGAGATCCTGGCCGACCTGCCGACCGTCACCCACTTCGTCGCCGGGCTCGGCACCACCGGCACGCTGATGGGCGTGAGCCGGTTCTTCCGCGAGCACAAGCCCGAGGTGCGCATCGTCGCCGCCGAGCCCCGCTACGGCGAGCTGGTCTACGGCCTGCGCAACCTCGACGAGGGCTTCGTGCCCGAGCTGTACGACGCCTCCCTGATCGACTCGCGGTTCTCGGTCGGGCCGCGCGACGCCGTCCGCCGCGTCCGCGAGCTGCTCGAGCTGGAGGGCATCTTCGCCGGCATCTCGACCGGGGCGATCCTGCACGCCGCGCTGGGCCAGGCGGCGAAGGCCGTCAAGGCCGGCGAGCGCGCCGACATCGTCTTCATCGTCTGCGACGGCGGCTGGAAGTACCTGTCGACCGGCGCCTACGAGGGCACCGTCGACGAGGCCGAGGAGCGCCTCGAGGGCCAGCTCTGGGCGTGAGCGCCCCGCGGTTACCCGTCCGTACCTTGGGCGGCTGGCCCGCACGGTTGCGGGGTGGGCGCGCCGATCTGACACCCTGAGGAGCGTCCGGCCGACCAGGCGGGCACAACCGGCGAGCAGATCCAGGGAGGAGCGCCCGATGTTCTTCGCGGCCGCGCAAGCCGTCATCCCGCCCGTCGCCCGCGCGATCTGGCGCCCGCACGTCGAGGGCAGCGAGAACGTGCCGCTCACCGGCGGGGTGCTGCTGGCCAGCAACCACCTGTCCTTCGCCGACAGCATGGTGATCCCGATCGTGGCGCCGCGGAAGGTCGTCTTCCTGGCCAAGTCCGACTACTTCACCGGCACCGGCATCAAGGGGGCCCTGCAGCGCGGCTGGTTCGAGGGCACCGGCATGGTCCCGGTCGACCGCGACGACAGCAAGGCCGCCATCGCCTCGCTCGAGATCGCCCTCGACGTGCTCGGCCGCGGCGAGGCCTTCGGGATCTACCCCGAGGGCACCCGCTCGCGCGACGGGCGGCTCTACCGCGGCAAGGTGGGCGTGGCGCACCTCGCGCTGACCGCCGGGGTCCCGGTCGTCCCGGTCGGGGTCATCGGCACCGAGAACCTCCAGCCGGTCGGCACCCGGATCCCGCGCCTGGTCAAGGTGACCGTCCGGTTCGGCGAGCCGCTGGACTTCACCGGGCAGTACGACGGCGTCCCGCTCGGCCGGGCGCGGCGCGACGCGACCGACCGGATCATGGCCGAGATCCAGAAGCTGTCGGGCCAGGAGACGGTCGACGCCTACAACGAGCGTCCCGCCGACACCTGACCGGTCTCGCGCGGCGCCCGACCCGATCGGTCCGACCCGATCGGTCGGAAACATACCGACGGTGCAGTGACGGCCGTCGCAGGTGACGTGGGTCGCGAAGTCCCGGAACCTGACACCCGACCCACTAATGTCTGTTGGCGTCATGGCAGACGCTCCGATCGGCATCTTCGACTCAGGCTTCGGTGGACTCACCGTGGCCCGGGCCGTCATCGACCAGCTCCCGCACGAGCCGGTCCTCTACCTCGGCGACACCGCCCGCCAGCCCTACGGCCCCAAGCCGATCGGCGAGGTCCGCGAGTACGCGCTGGAGTGCCTCGACCACCTCGTCGACCAGGGCGTCAAGCTGCTGGTGATCGCGTGCAACTCCGCCAGCGCCGCGGTCCTGCGCGACGCCCGGGAGCGCTACCCGGTCCCGGTGGCCGAGGTGATCTACCCGGCGACCCGGCGGGCGGTGGCCGCCAGCCGGACCGGCCGGATCGGCGTGATCTGCACCCGGGCCACGGCCGACTCGATGGCCTACGACGACGCCTTCGCCGCGGCGCCGCACGTGCACCTGCACACCCGCGCGTGTCCCCGCTTCGTCGAGTTCGTCGAGGCCGGCGTGACCAGCGGCGGCGACCTGCTCACCGCGGCCCACGAGTACCTGGACCCGCTGACCTCCGTCGGCATCGACACCCTGATCCTGGGCTGCACGCACTACCCGCTGCTCACCGCGGTGATCTCGTACGTGATGGGCGACCAGGTGACGCTGGTCAGCAGTGCGGAGGAGACCGCGAAGGACGTCTACCGCACCCTGGTGCGCCGCGGCCTCGAGCGCGACCCCGACCTCGGGCCGCCGCAGCACCGCTTCCTCACCACCGGCGACCCCGAGGAGTTCCACCGCATCGGCCGTCGCTTCCTGGGCCCCGAGCTGCAGTCGGCCCACCAGTTCGCCTGGGTGCGGGCGTGAGGGGGAGGGCGTGAAGGTCACCGTCATCGGCTGCTCCGGCTCCTACGCCGGTCCCGACTCCTCGGCGAGCTGCTACCTCGTCGAGGCCCCCGACCCGGAGAACCCCGAGCGGATCTGGCGGGTGCTGATGGACCTCGGCTCCGGGTCGCTCGGCGCGCTGCACCGGCACGTCGACCCGCTGCTCATCGACGCGGTCCTGATCAGCCACCTGCACGCCGACCACTTCTTCGACATCAGCGGCTACTACGTGATGCGCAAGTACCACCCGTCGGGGCCGCAGCCCAAGATCCCGGTGTGGGGACCGCGGGGGACCCGCACCCGGGTGGCCCGGGCCTACGGCCTTCCGCTCGAGCCCGGCATGAACGACGAGTTCGACTTCCACTGGCTGCGCAAGCGGCCGGTGTCGCTGGGACCCTTCACGATCACCGCCCGCCGGATGGACCACCCGATCGAGGCGTACGCCTTCCGGATCGAGGCCGCGGGCCGGGTGCTCGTCTACAGCGGCGACACCGCCGCCTGCGACGCGCTGTCCCAGCTCGCCGCGGGCGCCGACCTGCTGCTCGCCGAGGCCGCCTTCCGCGACGGCGTCGAGAACCCGCCGCACATCCACATGACCGGCTCCGAGGCCGCCGCGACCGCGGCCGAGGCGGGCGCCGGGATGCTGGTGCTGACCCACATCCCCCCGTGGCACGACAAGCAGGACGCCCTCGACGAGGCCGACGGGCTCTTCGACGGCCCCGTGCTGCTCGCGGCGGAAGGCTCGACCTACCAGGTGTGAGTGCGGTCCCCGGTCCGGGGGGCGGTGGTTGTTAGGGTGACCGGCAGTCCCCGACCTGCCCCCTGTCCTCCCGCTACGCCCCCGGAGTGCCCGTTGCGTCCGTCCCGCCCGACCCTCCTCGCGATCCTGGTGCTGGCCCTGGTCGGCGCCCTGGTCGGCACCCCGGCCGGCGCCGCACCGGCGGCGGCCGAGCCGACCGTCGTGACGAACACCGCACCGCCCGCGGTCACCGGCACGCCGGCGTACGGCGAGGTCCTGACCGCCACCGGGGGGTCCTGGACGCCGGCGGAGACGACCCTGGCCTACCAGTGGCTGCGCGACGGGTCCCCGCTGGCCGGCGCGACCACGGCCCGCTACCGCCCCGGCCTGGAGGACATCGGCCACGACCTGCTCGTCGAGGTCACCGCGAGCGCCCCGGGCGCCACGCCGGTCACCGTGCCGTCCGCGTCCGTGCGCGTGGTGCCGGGCACGCTCACCCCCGTGGCGCTGCCGGCGATCCGCGGGAAGCGCCGCTTCGCCCACACCCTGACGGCGGGGCCGGGCACCTGGTCGCACCGGCCCACCCGGGTGCGCTACCAGTGGCTGCGCGCCGGCGAGGTCGTGCCGGGGGCCACCCACCGCCGGTTCCACCTCGGCCTGGCCGAGTTCGGCAAGCGGGTCAGCGTGCGGGTCACCGTGCGTCGTCCGGGCTTCCACGCGGCCGTGGCCGAGCGCCGGACCGGCCGGGTCAAGCACCGGGTGGCCGCCCGGCACACCGTGACCTACCACGTCGAGACGCGGGGCTCGATCACCGCGGACGTGGCGACGTTCATGAGGCTCGCCCAGCAGACGTACGACGACCCGCGCGGCTGGCGCGGCTCGGGCATCGTCTTCAAGCGGGTCGCCTCCGGCGGCGACCTCACCCTGGTGCTGGCCCAGGCCGCCACCGTCCCCGGCTTCTCCTCGGCCTGCAGCAGCGAGTGGAGCTGCCGGGTCGGCCGCTTCGTGATCATCAACCAGACGCGGTGGCTGCACGCCTCACCGATGTGGCACGCCCAGCACGAGACCCTGCGCGACTACCGGCACATGGTGGTCAACCACGAGACCGGTCACTGGCTGGGTCACAGCCACCGGTTCTGCACCGGGGCGGGTCACCTCGCGCCGGTGATGCAGCAGCAGTCCAAGGGGCTGCAGGGCTGCCGGCCCAACCCGTGGCCGACCGCCGCGGAGCGCCGGACCCCGCGGTTCGGCTGACCGGGCACCCACACCAGACGACGAACACCGAACACCAGAGGGGGAGAGAGCGTTGATCACAGTCGCTGGACTGACCAAGACCTATGGCGGCTTCACCGCGGTCGACGACGTCTCGTTCACCGCCCAGCAGGGCCGGGTCACCGGCTTCCTGGGCCCGAACGGGGCGGGCAAGTCGACGACGATGCGGATCATGGTGGGCCTGACGCCCGCCAGCCGCGGGCACGTGACCATCGGGGGCCACGCGTACGCCGCCATCCCGAACCCCGGCCGCCACGTCGGCGTGCTGCTGGACGCGTCGGCCCAGCACGCCGGCCGGACGGGCCGGGAGATCCTCACCATCGGCGCCCTCACGATGGGCCTGCCCGAGGGTCGGGTCGACGAGATGCTCGAGCTGGTCAACCTCACCAAGGACGAGGCCAAGCGCCGGGTCCGCAACTACTCCCTCGGCATGCGGCAGCGCCTGGGCATCGCCCACGCGCTGCTCGGCGACCCGTCGGTGCTGATCCTCGACGAGCCCGCCAACGGCCTCGACCCGGCGGGCATCCACTGGATGCGCGGCATGCTGCGCGACTACGCCGCCCGCGGCGGCACCGTGCTGCTGTCCTCGCACCTGCTGCACGAGGTGGAGCAGATCGCCGACGAGCTGATCCTGATCGGTCAGGGCCGGATCGTCGCCCAGGGCACCAAGAGCGAGCTGCTGCAGACCAGCGGGACGCTGGTCCGCTCCACCGACCGCGACGGACTCTGGCGGGCGCTGAAGGCCGACGGGTACGAGGCCGTGCCGGTCGACGCCACCGGCTGGCGCGTCGAGGCCACCGGCGAGCAGGTCGGCACGGTCGCCGCCCAGGCCGGCCTGGTGCTCACCGAGCTCCGTCCCGCCGAGGAGGGCGGCCTGGAGGCCCTCTTCCTCGAGCTCACCGCCGACACCCAGCGCGAAGGAGTCGTCGCATGACGCAGGTCGACACCCCCCTCCTCGACGTCTCCGGCACCAAGCCGGTGCCGTTCACCCGGCTGGTCACCGTGGAGCTCCGCAAGATGGGCGACACCCGCGCCGGGAAGTGGCTGCTGATCGCGATCGCCGTGATCACCGTGCTGGCGGTCGGGCTGCTGGCCATCTTCGGCAAGGACGGCGACCACACCTTCGTCAACTACATGGGCACCACCGGCACCCCGCAGGGCTTCCTGCTCCCCGTGCTCGGCGTGCTGCTGGTGACCAGCGAGTGGGGCCAGCGCTCGGCGCTGACCACCTTCACGCTGGTCCCGCACCGCGGACGGATCCTGGTCGCCAAGATCGTCGCCGCCTTCCTCTTCGGGCTGGGCGCGATCGTGGTGGCGATGGCCGTCGCGGCGCTGGCCACGGTCCTGCACGGCGGACCGGACGCCTGGGCCAACTTCAGCGGCGACGACGTGCTCAAGTACGTGCTGCTGCAGACCATCGGGATCTGGCAGGGTCTCGCCTTCGGCATGCTCTTCCTCAACTCCGCGGCCGCGATCGTGATCTTCTTCGTGGTGCCGATCGCCTGGTCGATCGTGACCAGCCTGGTCCCGGGGCTGCGGGACGCGCAGCCCTGGATCGACCTGGGCACCGCGCAGGCGCCGCTCTTCGGCGACGAGACGATGAGCGGCAAGGAGTGGGCCCAGCTGCTGGTGACCACGCTCATCTGGGTGGCGCTCCCGATGGGCCTGGGGGCGATGCGGGTGCTGCGCGCCGAGGTGAAGTAGCCGCCCGGTGACCGGCGTGACCCGCGGGCCCGGGGTGACCCGGGTCGTCGGGGTCGACGTCGCACGGTGTCTCGCCCTGCTGGGGATGATGGCCACCCACATCGTCCCGGGCGTCGTCGACGGCCACGTCACGGTGCTGCAGCGGGTGGCCGGCGGCCGCTCCGCGGCGCTCTTCGCGCTGCTGGCCGGGGTCAGCCTCGTGCTCGCCTCCGGCCGGCGGACCCCGCTACGCGACCGGGCCTGGACGGCGTACGCGGTGGCGGTGCTGGTGCGCGCGGCGCTGGTCGGCGCCCTGGGGCTCCTGCTCGGCCAGCTCGACTCCGGGATCGCGGTGATCCTCGCCTCCTACGCCCTGCTCTTCCTCGTCGCCGTGCCGTTCCTGCGGCTGGCGACCCGCCCGCTGGTCGCGGTCACCGCCGCCTGGGTGGTGCTGGGACCGGTGCTCAGCCACGTGCTGCGGCGCTCGCTGCCGCCGTTCGACTACGCGGTGCCCTCGCTGGGGTCGCTGGCGGACCCGCTGGGGCTGCTGGGTGAGCTGGCCGTGACCGGCTACTACCCGGCGCTGACCTGGACGCCGTACCTGCTCGCCGGGATCGTGGTCGGCCGGCTCGACCTGCGCCGGACGTGGACGGCGCCGGCCCTGGCCGCGACGGGGACCGCGGTCGCGCTCACCGGCTGGGCGGTCTCGTCGTGGCTGCTGGCCCGCTCGGGGGTCCGCGGCGCGCTGAGCGACACCTTCAGCGGCGCCGGGCGGCTGCCGGACCTCGACGCCACCCTCCAGCACGGGCTCTACGGCACCACCCCGACCGGGAGCTGGTGGTGGCTGGCCGTGCACGCCCCGCACACCGGCACCCCGTTCGACCTCCTGGTCACCCTGGGCAGCGCGCTGGTGGTGCTGGGCGCCAGCCTGCTGGCGGGCCGGGTGGGCGGTCGCGCGGTGCGGGTGCTGTTCGGCGCCGGCACGATGACCCTGACCCTCTACACGCTGCACGTCCTGGCGCGCACCGAGGGCTGGTGGGACGGCGACGACCTGGCGACCTACCTCGGCCAGGCGGCCGTCGCCCTGGCGGTGGGAGCGGCGTTCGTGGCGTTGGGGTGGCGGGGTCCCCTGGAGCGGGCGGTGGGCGGGCTCAGCGGCGCCGCACGCCGGGCCGTAGGGTCGCGGTCATGACCTCTGCTCCCACCTCCCGCACCCCCCGGGCCGACGGCCGCGCCGACGACGAGCTGCGCCCGGTCCGGATCACCCGGGGCTGGCTCGACCATGCCGCCGGGTCGGTCCTCATCGAGTTCGGCGGCACCCGCGTGCTGTGCGCCGCGTCCGCCTCCGAGGGCGTGCCGCGCTGGCGGAAGGGCTCCGGCCTCGGCTGGGTCACCGCCGAGTACGCGATGCTCCCCGCCTCCACCAACACCCGCTCGGACCGCGAGTCGGTCAAGGGCCGCATCGGCGGCCGGACCCACGAGATCTCCCGGCTGATCGGCCGCTCGCTGCGCGCGGTGATCGACTACAAGGCGCTCGGCGAGAACACCATCGTCCTGGACTGCGACGTGCTGCAGGCCGACGGCGGCACCCGGACGGCCGCGATCACCGGCGCCTACGTCGCGCTGGCCGACGCCGTCGAGCACCTGCGCGGCAAGGGCGCGCTGACCGGACAGCCGCTGACCGGGTCGGTCGCGGCGGTCTCGGTGGGCATCATCGACGGCGTGCCGCGCCTCGACCTGCCCTACGTCGAGGACGTCCGCGCCGAGACCGACATGAACATCGTGATGACCGGCGACGGGCGGTTCGTGGAGGTGCAGGGCACCGCCGAGGCCGAGCCCTTCGACCGGGCGCTGCTCGACGCGCTCCTCGACCTCGGTGCGAAGGGCTGCACGGACCTGACCCGGCTGCAGCAGGAGGCCCTGTCGTCGTGACGCGCGTCTTCCTGGCCTCGCGCAACCCGAAGAAGCTCCACGAGATGCAGCGCATCCTCGGCGAGCACCTGCCCGACCTGGAGGTCGTCGGCCTCGACGACGTCGCGCCGTACGACGAGCCGGCGGAGACCGAGCCCACCTTCGAGGGCAACGCTCGGCTGAAGGCGCTGGCCGCCGTCGAGGCGACGGGGCTGCCGTCGCTGGCCGACGACAGCGGCCTGTGCGTGGACGCCCTGAACGGGATGCCCGGGGTGCTCTCGGCGCGCTGGTCCGGCCTGCGCAAGGGCGGGCCCGGTGGTCAGGACGCCGTCGACGTGGACCTGGCCAACAACCGGCTGCTGCTGGCCCAGCTCGAGGACGTCCCCGACGAGCGGCGCACCGCGCAGTTCCGCTGCTCGGTCGTGCTCGCCGTCCCACGGGCCGACGGCGTCGCGGTGCACGCGGTGGAGGGCGTCATGCCGGGCCGGGTCATCCGCGACCTGCGCGGCGAGGGCGGCTTCGGGTACGACGTGCTGTTCTGCGCCGACGGGTACGACGTCACCACCGCCGAGCTGCCGGCGGGGGAGAAGGACGCGATCTCGCACCGCGGCCGGGCCCTGCGGGCGCTGGCCCCGGTCGCCGTCGACGCGCTGGCCGTCTGAGGGGCGGCTGGCCAGCCGGACGGCCTGGGCGGGGAGGACCGGGTCGCCCCGTCCCCCCCGCTCACGCTGGTGCGCCCGGCGAGACTCGAACTCGCACTGCGCAGGACCTAAACCTGCTGCCTCCTGCCAATTGGGCTACGGGCGCGCGGCTGTGGTGAGCGGCCGGGGTGAGTCTAGGCGTCGGCGAGCCCCAGGTCCTTCTGCAGCTTGGCGACGTGACCGGTGGCCTTCACGTTGTACTGGGCGAGCTCGATCCTGCCGTCCTCGTCCACGACGAAGGTCGAGCGGATCACGCCCTTCACGGTCTTGCCGTACATCTGCTTCTCGCCGTACGTCGCCCACGCCTCCATCGAGGTGCGGTCAGGGTCCGACAGCAGGGTCAGGGTGAGACCGTCGTGCTCGCGGAACCGGGCCAGCTTCTCGGGCTTGTCCGGGGAGATGCCGAGCACCTCGTAGCCGGCGGCGCGCAGCGACTCCAGCGACGCGGAGAAGTCGCAGGCCTGCTTGGTGCAGCCCGGGGTCAGCGCGGCGGGGTAGAAGTAGACGATCACCTTGCGGCCCCGGAAGGACGAGAGCGTCACCTGCTCGCCGGTGTCGCTGAGGAGGGTGAAGTCGGGGGCGGTGTCGCCGGGGGCGAGGCGGTCGGCCATGGGGTGTCTCCTGGTCGCGGACGGGTTCGCGCCCCAACCTAGCGCCCGGGTGGAGGCCCGGGCATGGCGGGCGGGACGCCGGGTAATCTTCGCCATGCGCCGTACCGGCGTCGCACGACCCCCCAGCTCACGAGGAGCCCCACGTGTCCCAGGACCAGCCCGCCACCGAGTCGCTCGAGCGCGAGATCGAGGAGGCCCGGGCCCGGCTCGCCACCACCATCGACGAGCTCGTCTACCGCACCAGCCCGAAGACGATCGTCAAGCGCGAGGTCAGCGCGTTCAAGGGCTTCTTCGTGGACCCACAGGGCGCGCCGCGCACCGACAACATCCTCAAGGTCGCCGGCGGCGTCGTCGGCTTCGTGGCGCTGGTCGTGGTCATCCGCCGCGTCTCGCACTGACGCCCGCCGCAGGAGCACGGGCATGAGCGAGAAGACCCCGATCCGGATGCTCCACGACCGGGTCCTGGTCCAGCTGGACAAGGAGGCCGGCGAGCGCCGGTCCACGGGCGGGATCGTGATCCCCGCGACCGCCGCGCTGAGCGCGCGCCGGCTGGCGTGGTCGCGGGTCGCTGCCATCGGCCCCAACGTCCGGGTCGTCGAGGTCGGCGACCGGGTGCTGTTCGACCCGGACGAGAAGGCCGAGGTGGAGGTCAACGGCGAGGACTACGTGCTGCTCCGGGAGCGTGACGTGCACGCGGTCGCCGCCGACCGGCTCGAGGACAGCGAGACCGGGCTGTACCTCTGAGCCCCCGACGGGGACCGCGGCTTCTCAGGCGCCGCGGGCGAAGGAGCGGTGCGTCATCCCGGGCAGCGGGACGCGGTTGATGCCGCGCAGCACCTCCAGGTCGGTCGGGCCCGGCTCCCACGCGGCCGCGGCCACGTTGGTGGCGACCTGCTCGGGACGGCTGACGCCCGCGATGACACTGGCCACCGCCGGCTGGGCCGCCAGCCCGCCGATGGCGACGTCGAGCAGGGACAGCCCCCGCGCGTCGGCGTACTCCTCGAGGGCCTCGACCCGGTCGAAGTCTGCCCCGGCCAGCCGCCGGGCCTGCGAGGCGAGGCTGAGCCGGGTGCCCTCCGGTGCAGCCTCGTCGCGGCGGTACTTGCCGGTCAGCAGCCCGTAGGCGAGCGGGAAGTAGGGGAGCAGACCGACCCCGGCGGCCAGGCACGCCCCGACCAGCTCGTCCTCCGCGGACCGGTTGTAGAGCGAGTACTCGTTCTGCGCGCTCACGAAGCCCTGCAGGCCACGGTCGCGGGCGGTCCAGTGCGCCTGGGTGACCTCCCAGGACGCGAAGTTCGAGCAGCCCAGATAGCGGACCTTGCCTTCGGCGACGAGCTCGTTGAGGGCGGCCAGGGTCTCCTCCACCGGGGTCACCAGGTCGGGCTGGTGGAGCTGGTAGAGATCGAGGTGGTCGGTGCCCAGCCGGCGCAGGCTGGCCTCGACCGCGGTCCGCAGGTAGCGCCGCGAGGCCCGGGCGCCGTGGTCGGCCCCGTTGCGGCCGTCCATGTCCATCCCCGCCTTGGTGGCCAGCACCACCTCGTCGCGACGGCCGCGCAGCGCCTCGCCGAGCAGCTCCTCGCTCGCGCCGAGCCCATAGGTGTCGGCGGTGTCGAAGAACGTAACGCCGGCCTCGAGGGCGGCGTCGACGATGCCGGTGACGGCCTCCTGGCCGATCCGCGTGCCGAAGGCGTTGCAGCCCACACCGACGACGGAGACGACGAGGCCCGAGGAGCCCAGCGGGCGGTAGCGCATGGTCATGGACCGGTTCTACCCCATCGGGTCCGGGCCGGACACGGCCCGGTCACCGTGCCAGGACCGGGTGCGGTACGCCGTCCGCCAGCCCAACGTGACGTAGAGGCCGTCCGCGCCGGTCGGCGAGTCGGCGTCGACCTCCAGCGACACCCGGTCGCGGCCACGGTCCCGGGCGTCGGCGAGGACGGTGTGCAGGAGCGCCTTGGCGACCCCGCGCCCCCGCGCGCGGCGGTGGACCCCGATGTAGTCGACGTAGGTGCCCTCGGCGCCGCCGGGGCCGTCGGCCGGGGAGACCGAGGAGACCAGGGAGCCGCCCGGCACCCAGCCGTCGACGGCCTCGGGGGAGTCGGGGTCGTGCACCTCGGCGACCCACCAGTGGTCCCACCGGTGGCCGGGGTCCTCGCGCAGCCGCTGGGCGAACTCCGCGAAGCTCTCGCGGTAGGAGTTGAAGTGGTCGGCGAACGACTCCTCCAGCATCCGGTGCACCACCTGCAGGTCGGATGCCACGGGCAGGCCGTCCTCGTGACGCGCGACCGGACGGACCCGGACGCCGGCCCGCGGGGGCGGCACCTGCTCGCCGGGCTGCACCGGACGGACCATGTGCAGCCAGGTCCGCACCGGGCGGTAGCCGGCGGCGGTCAGCCAGCGCTCGAGCGTGCTGTCGCCCACGTCGACGTCGGCGTCGAGGCGGGTCGCGGCGAGCCCTCGCAGCTCGGCGGTCTGCAGGGCGACCTGCTCGGCCCAGGCGAGCAGGTCGGCGGCGAGGGCGTCGGCCACCGACGCCTCGGCTGCCACCGGCGGGACCACGGTGAGCTCGACCACGGTCCGTCCGGCCGCGCGGTCGTGGACCCGGAGCCAGGCCGCCGGTGCGGTCCCGTCCCGCTCGACCAGCACCTGGCGACGGGTCCACGAGCCGGACCCGGTGACGACGGCGGCGACGGCCTCCTCGTCCGCCCCTCCGGTGCCGCGGACCGCCTGCCGGTGGGCGGTCGCCAGCGCGGCCAGTGCGGGGACGTCGGCGGTGGTGGGCACGCGGACGCTCCAGCCGACCCCGACGGCGGGCAGGGCCGCGACCTCACGCACGGAGCAGCGGACCCGGGCTCAGCGGACCAGCGCGCGGATCACCAGCGTGCCGGTGTCCTCCTCCTCCATGTCGACGCTGCCGGGCTTGTCGACGGTGACGGAGAAGGTCTGCGACCCCGGTGCGATCTCGAACGACTGGGTCGGGGTGGAGTGCACGTGCAGCTCGCCGGCGCGGTCGGAGGTCACGTTGACCGTCAACGGCTGGCCGACCTTCAGCTCGACGGCCTTGGCCAGCGGCGTGATCTCGTCGCCCTTGATGGTGACGTTCACGACCGGCCCGGCGTCCTCCGACGGGCTGGCCGACGGGCTGTCGGAGGTGCCGGTCGACGGGCTGGTCGAGGTGCTCGTCGAGGGGGTGGGGGTCGACCCGGCGTCCGAGTCCGAGTCGCTCCCGCAGCCGGCCAGGGCCAGCGCGGCGACGGCGGTCAGGGACAGCAGGGTGGCGCGAGTTCTCATGCGTCCATCATGGCCGACCCGGACTCCACGCCGAACTCGGCCCCGGCCCGGAGGTCGACCGCGGCGGCCACCCTGTCCCGCGGTCCGGCCACGAAGAGGAACTCGGTGTTGCGCAGGTGGGAGACGGTCCCGACCTTCTCGCCGGTGGGCCCGTGGATGCCGATCTGCGCTCCGACGTAACGGCGCGAGTCGAAGGCGAGGAGCCGGACGTCCTCGTGCCCCGCGTCGCGCAGCACCCGCACCATCGTCTCCGGCGTCACCCACGACTCGTCGTTGTAGGAGACCACCACGACCTCGGCACGGACCCGGGCGATCACCTCGGCGAGCGCCGCGGGGGCGGTCGCCTTGCGGTTGAAGCGGCTCTTGGTGACCTCCTCGCGCGCGTCCACCCGCTTGCAGGCCACCCCGTAGTGCTCGGGGGCGTCCCAGCGGACCAGGGTCTCCCAGACGTGGTAGTTGGTGAAGTAGCGGTGCTGGTTGTACGGCGGGTCCAGGTAGGCCAGGTCGACCGGCTCCAGCCGCTCCACGGTGGCGGCGACGTCACCGACCAGGGTCCGGCCGGGCCCGGGCAGCAGGTCCGGCCGGGCCAGGTGCAGGTCGCGGTGGGCGCGGGGCGCCCACTGCTTGAGGTAGGCCATCTGCAGGCCGGTGGTGGAGTCCACCCGGTCGGCGGCGACCAGCAGCGCGGCGAGCAGCACCGGGCGCAGCGGGTGGTCGAGCAGGTCGGTCTCCAGGACGGTCCGGATCGCGTCCACGCGCATCCCGTTCTTGGGCTGCAGGAACCGCGCGTCCTCGCAGAAGGTGCGGGTGAAGTAGCCGCGCACCCCCGGCAGCGCGTCCAGCTCGGCCAGCAGGGCGTCGAGCTCGTCGAGGTCCACGGTGTCGGCGTCGGTGGCGACATAGCAGTCGCTGAGCACCCCGCTGTAGGTGGCGATGTCGCTGGCGGTCACGTGCAGGCCGCGGCGCTTGAACTCCTGCGCCACCCGGGTGGTGCCGGTGAAGAGGTCGGCGGCGGTCCGCGCCTCCACGGCGGTGGCGATCTCGCCGAGCACGGGCACCAGCGTCCGCTTCGAGCCCAGGTACTTGATCACCCGTGCAGCGTAGGGGCGGGGGCCGGTCCGGGGCGTGCGCCGAGCCGGTGGCGCGACGTACAGCCGGCTCACAGGTTTCTGACGCTTCCGGCTCAGCCCGGAGGAGCAACCTGGGTCCAACGCCGCTCGACAGGCGTGCGACCGAGCACCACGGAAGTGAGAACGATGGACGAGCAGGACACCCCCCGCAGCGGTTCACGCTGGGAGCCCACCCCGGCCGCCGGCGGCGACGCCGCGACCGGTCCCGCCGGCGCCCCCGGTCCTTCCCACCCGGCCCCCTCCGACCAGACCGTGCCCCTCGCCGCCCCCGGCGAGGCGACGTCCGGCTCCTACGCCGCGGCGTACGCCGAGCCGACCTGGCAGCCGGCGGCCGGCGAGACGCCCCGCCGGGCCGTCCCCGGTCGCGGCGCCCTGGCCGGCGCAGCGGCCGGTCTCGTCCTGGTCTCGGGTCTCGGCGGCTTCGCCCTGGGCCACGTCACCGCCGGCAACAGCGACCGGGTCGGCCTGGTCGGCAACCAGTTCCCGGGCCAGCCGGGCCAGCAGGGCGGGTTCGGCGGGCCTCCGCCGGGGTTCGACCGCGACGGGGACGGCCGGGGCGTGGACCCCGACGGCGACGGGTTCGACCCGCGCGGCGACGACGGCCCCTCGTCCCAGGACGACTCGAGCAGCGACGGCAGCACGACATGACCGCGCTCGCTCCTCGCCCCCGGATGTCCCCGATGCCTGCCTCCACCGCCCTCCCGACCCGGCCGGGCCGCACCGCCCGCCGCGACGCCGGAGTGCGCACCGCGGCCGGCTCCGCGCTGTGGCTCAGCCTGCTCCTGGTCACCTACCTGTGGGCCGCCGGCGGCGGCATCGTCGACCTGGGTGCCGGCTTCGCCGAGGCGCTGGTCTCGCTGGGCCGGTGGACCGGCCTGGTCGCCTCCAACCTGCTGCTGGTCCAGGTCATCCTGATGGCCCGGCTCCCCTTCCTGGAGAGGGCCTTCGGCCAGGACCGGATGAACCACCAGCACCGGCTGGTCGGCTTCACCTCCTTCAACCTGATGCTGGCCCACATCGGCCTGATCACCTGGGGCTACGCGGCGGGCAGGCTGTCCGCCAGCCCGGCCATGCTGTGGAACCTGACCGTCACCTACCCCGGCATGCTGCTCGCCGCGGCCGGCACCCTGTGCCTGTTCCTGGTCACCTTCACCTCCATCAAGGCCGCCCGCGGCCGGCTCCGCTACGAGTCGTGGCACCTGCTCCACCTGTACGCCTACCTCGGCGTCGGGCTCGCGCTGCCGCACCAGCTCTGGACCGGGCAGCAGTTCCTCACCTCGGCCGCGGCCACCGTCTACTGGTGGTCCCTGTGGGCCGCCGCCGCCGCGGCGGTGCTGGTGTGGCGCGTCGCGCTCCCGCTGGTCCGCTCGCTGCGGCACGGCATCCGGGTGACCTCCGTGGTCCCCGAGGGCGACGGCACCTGGTCGGTCTACATGGCCGGCCGACGGCTGGACCGGCTCGGCGCCCAGGCCGGCCAGTTCTTCACCTGGCGGTTCCTGGACCGGGAGGGCTGGACGCGGGGCAACCCCTACTCGCTCTCCGCGGCGCCCGACGGCACCAGCCTGCGGATCTCGGTCAAGGCCCTGGGCGACAACAGCGCACGGATGCGCCACCTGCGTCCCGGCACCCGGGTCATGGTCGAGGGTCCCTTCGGCCGGCTCAGCGAGCGGCCCCGGACCCGCCGCAAGGTCGCCCTGATCGGCGCCGGGGTCGGGATGGCACCCCTGCGGGCCCTCGCCGAGGGCCTGGACTACGCGCCGGGCGAGGCCGTCATCCTGCAGCGCTTCACCACCCAGCCGCTGTTCGAGCGTGAGCTCGCCCAGCTCTCCCACGAGCGTGGGCTGGGGCTGCTGTGGCTGCCCGGGCGACGTCGTGCCCAGGACTCCTGGCTCGGCTCTGGGGTCGGCGAGGTCGACGACGCGACCGCCCTCCGCTCCTGGGTGCCCGACGTCGCCGAGCGCGACCTGTACATCTGCGGCCCGGAGGCCTGGACCGAGACGGTCCGGCTGAGTGCGCTGCGCGCCGGGGTCCCCGAGACCCAGGTCCACGTCGAGAAGTTCCGGTGGTGATCCCGTGAACCCCAGCAAGCGCATCGTGACCGCGTTCCTGACGACCGTCACCTCGGTGGTGCTCCTCTTCGCCTACCACACCTCCACCGCCGGCGCGAGCTCGGCGACCGGCGAGACCGTGATCCGCCAGCCGGCGGTGACGGGGTCCACGGCGGGCTCCACCTCGGGCTCCACGTCGGGGTCGAGCGGGTCGCCGAGCAGCTCGGGATCGAGCTCGAAGAGGAGCTCGGGCTCGTCGAGCACGTCGTCCTCGACGGTCACCGGACCGGTGGCACAGACCCAGTGGGGTCCGGTCCAGGTCGAGCTCACCGTGTCGGGCTCCAAGGTCACCGACGTCTCGGTGGTCCAGTACCCGAGCGGCAACCCGAAGGACCAGGAGATCAACTCCTACGCGCTGCCGATCCTGATCCAGGAGACGCTGGACCAGCAGAGCGCGAACATCCAGATGGTCAGCGGGGCCACCGTCACCAGCACCGGCTACCTGCAGTCGCTGCAGGCCGCGCTGGACCAGGCGGGGATCTGAGATGCCGGCCGCCCCGGCTGCCCCGGCCGCCCCGCTGTCGCCGGCGCCGAGCCGATGCTCCGGTTCGTCGAGCACGTGATGAACCTGCCCGTGTCGCTGGCGGTCCGCGGTGACCTCGACGAGGCCAAGCGGGCCCAGGTCGAGCTGGCCTGGTGCGCGGTGATGGAGGACCTGCGCGAGGTCGACCGGGTCTTCAGCACCTACCGCGAGGACTCCTTCGTCTCGCGGCTCGACCGCGGTGAGGTCGTGCTGGCGCAGTGCCCGCCGGTGCTGGCCGAGGTGCTCGCCCTGGGCGAGCAGGCCGAGCGCGAGTCCGACGGGGCGTTCCGCATCCACCTGCCCGGGCCGGACGGCCGGGTCCGGCTCGACCCGTCCGGGGTGGTGAAGGGCTGGGCGGTCGAGCGGGCCGCCCGCTTCCTGGAGGCACTCGAGGTCGACTTCTGCCTCTCCGCGGGCGGCGACCTGGTGTGCCGCAGCGTCAGCGGCGAGGAGTGGCGCGTGGGCGTCGAGGACCCGGCCGACCCCGGTCGCCTGGTCGGGGTCGTGCCGGTCCGCAACGGAGCGGTGGCCACGTCGGGGACGGCGCACCGCGGCGAGCACCTGCTCGATGCCCGCACCGGCCGCGCCCCCGAGGGCGTCGCGTCGGTCACCGTGGTCGCCTCGTCGCTGACCTGGGCCGACATCGACGCCACGGCGGCGTACGCGCTCGGTCAGCGGGCCGCCGCGTGGCTGGGATCGCGGCAGGACCGGGCCGGCCTGGTCGTCTGGGCCGACGGCACCGCGACCGTGGTCGGCACGCCCGGCTGACGACCGGCCATCGCCGCGCGCCTTCTCAGGGCAGGCCGAGGTCGGTGGCCACCCGCTCCATGAGGTGGGCGTGGTGCACGTCGACGTCGTCGATGCCCCCCTTGAGGTGCCCGAAGAGCTCCAGGGTCACCGACCCGATCAGGGTCGCCCAGGCCATCAGCCCCCGCGCGGTCTGCGCATCGCTGAGGCGGCCCTCGCGCGCCGCGTGGATCGGGGCGAGCGCCTTGCGCTCGGCCCGCGGCACGGCCGGACCGGTGGTGCCGGTGACGCCGGCCGCCTCGGCCTCCTCGATCAGGCCCATCAGCGCGAACGGGGTGCGCATGGCCGGCGCGACGGTGTCCTCGGGCGCGGCGTACCCGATGACGGGGGAGCCGTAGAGCAGCGCGTACTCGTGCGGGTGCGCCGCGGCCCAGTCCCGGAACGCCCCGGCCATCGCGCGCCACCTCCGCCGGTAGCGCGTGCGCGGAACTCCGGCGTCGGCTGCCTCGACCGCAGCGCCGACCTCGTCGTAGCAGGCGACCAGCAGCGCGGTCAGCAGCGCGTCGCGACTCGGGAAGTAGCGGTAGACCGCGGAGGAGGCCATGCCCAGCTCGCGGGCGACCGCCCGCAGCGACAGGTCGGCAGGTCCCACCTCGCCGAGCTGCTGCCGCGCGTTGGCCAGGATCGCGGCGGTCAGCTCGGCACGGGCCCGGTCGCGGGCGGTCCGCGGGGCGTTCATAGGGGTGTCCACGGAGGTGATCCTGCCAGGCGAGGAGAGCGGTGACAACAGATGCGAGCAGTGCTCTTGCTTTTCTCTGCGGGCCGTGGTCCCCTGGAGAGGTGAGAGCACTGCTCTCGAAATGTCGTCAGGAGAAGGAGTCGGGACCATGTCGGAGCGTCACGTCGTCGTCGGAGCGGGACCGGTCGGCCGGGCCACCGCGGAGCAGCTGGTGGCCCGCGGTGCCGAGGTGGTGCTGGCCAGCCGGTCCGGGACCGGACCGGAGGTGACGGGCGTGACCCGTGCCGCTGTGGACGCCACCGACGCGGCAGCGCTGACCGCGCTGGCCGAGGGCGCGGTCGCGCTCTACAACTGCGTGAACCCGCCGGAGTACCACCGCTGGCCCGAGCTGTGGCCGCCGATCGCCCGCGCCCTGCTGACCGCCGCCGAGGCCTCGGGGGCGGTCCTGGTGGTCGCCGGCAACCTGTACCCCTACGGCCCGGTCGACGGTCCCATGGTGGAGGGGATGCCCGACGCCGGCCCGGGGGAGAAGGCGCAGGTCCGCGCGAGGATGACCGCCGACGCCCTCGCCGCCCACCAAGCCGGCCGGCTGCGCACCGTCGAGGTGCGCGGGTCGGACTATGTGGGGGCCGGCCCCGGCGACTACGCCCACGTGCCCCGGGTCGTCGAGGCGGCACTGGCCGGGCGCACCGCGCGCGTGATCGGGGACCCGGACCAGCCGCACACCTGGACCGACGTCCAGGACATGGGGCGGGCGCTCGCCACGGTCGCGGTGGAGCCCTCGGCCTGGGGTCGCGTCTGGCACGCGCCCAGCAACCCGCCGCGCACGCAGCGGGAGGCCGTCGGCGACGTGTGCCGCTCGGTCGGGGCCGAGCCGGGCAGGGTGGTCGGGCTGCCGCGCCCGCTCGTGCGGGTGGCCGGGGTCTTCTCCCCGACGATCAGGGCGCTGCGGGAGACCGAGTACCAGTTCATCGCGCCGTACGTGATGGACTCCTCCGCGATCACCGCGGCCTACGGGCTCGAGCCCACCCCCTGGGACGAGGTCTGCCGCCGGACCGCCCGCTGACGCCGGCCACCGGGAGCGGGTTCGGCGGACCTTCGGGCGCCGTGCACGCGCTGGACACCGCCCGGTCATCCGGGCTGGCCACGGTGGGCCCATGGAGACTCCCACCGCCCTCCGCGCTGCGCTGCCCACGCGCGGCCGGCCCGCGATCCTCCCTGCCCCCGCCCGCCCGCTCGCCGTCGCCCACCGTGGCGCCAGTGCGCGGGCGCCCGAGAACACCCTGGCCGCGGTCCGCGCGGGGGTCGCTGCCGGTGCTGACCTGGTCGAGGTCGACGTGCAGCGCACGCGGGACGGTGCCCTGGTGGTGCTCCACGACCCCACCCTGGGCCGGACCACCGACGCGCGCCGGCGGCTGCGCCGTGGGGCGCCGTGGAACCTCGCCGACCTGACCCTGGCGCAGGTCCGCGCCCTCGACGCCGGCTCGTGGAAGGGGCCCGCGTACGCCGGGGAGCGGGTCCCGCTGCTCTCCGAGGTGGTCGACACGCTCGCCGGGACCGGGGTCGGGCTGCTGCTGGAGCTGAAGAAGCCCGGCCTCTACCCGGGCATCGCGGCCGACGTCGCCCACGCGCTGACCGGCGTCGACCTGCCGGTCGTGGTGCAGTCGTTCGACGTGGCGGCCCTCAAGGAGCTCACCACACGGGCCCCGCACCTCCCGGTCGGCGTGCTCGGCCAGCCGCGCCGCGAGCACCTCCCGGTGCTGGCGACCTGGGTGGACCAGGTGAACCCGGCCTACCGGATGCTCGACCGCGGCTACGTCGCCGCCGTGCAGGAGGCCGGGATGTCCTGCCTGACCTGGACGGTGGACCGGCCCACGGCGCTGCGCCGTGCCCTCGACCTCGGGGTCGACGGGGTGATCACCAACCGTCCCGAGCTCCTCGTCCCGATGCTCCCGGCGGCGGCCGTCAACGGACGGTGACGCTCCGGGTGTCGCGCATCGGCGTGCCGCCCTCGCCGCCGGACGGGTCGTCCTCCCGCACCTCGACGGTGTAGGTCCCCGGCGGCAGCGCGACCCGGAACGAGAACGGGGAGAAGGTCATCCCCTCCGCGGTCATGGTGTGGCCGCGCTTGACGACCGCGCCGTGGTCGTCGAGCACCCGCCAGGGCACGTTCGCCTCGAAGGCCGCCGCGTCGCCGGTGACCCTGAGCGGCGACCCCACGATGGCGCCCTCGCGGGGCTGGGCGAGCTGCACCAGCTGACGGACCTGCAGCGCGTCGTCGCGGCCGACCGGCTGGTCCCAGGAGACCGCACCCCAGAGCTCGCCGGCCACCCGGCCGTCGACGAGCAGCTGCACCTTGGCTCTCGGCCGCCCGAGGGCCTCGGTGACGGTCCACACCAGCTGCTGGACCATCAGCGCGGCGCCCGGAGACCCCACGTCCGCCTTCCGTGCCGCCGCCGAGAGGTCGACGTCGATGGCGGTGCCGTCGTCGGAGACCGAGGTGACCTTCGTCGCCGGGTTCCAGGTCGAGGAGTAGTCGGGGTCGTCGGGTCCGGCGACCATCGCCTCGACGGCGGCCACCCCCACGTCTCCGGTCAGGTCGTGGGGCTCGCGGGCCAGCCGCAGCCCGGTGCGGGTGTCGACCGCGAAGTAGACGGGCCTGGTGACCGGCGACTCGGTCGGCGACTCGGTCGGTGACTCGGTCGGCGACCCGGTCGGACTGGAGGAGTCGCTCGGGGTCGCGGTGTCGCTCGCGGTCGTGGGCGACGGAGCCGGGGAGCCCTCGTCGGTGCCGTCGCCGCAGGCGCTCAGCAGGCCGGCGGTCAGCGCCAGCGCTGCGAGCCAGGCCGTGCGGGTTCCGGGGCGGGGGTGCGTCGTCATCGGTGTCTCCTCAGGGTCTCCCACCGTCGAGTGTCCACCGGGTCCCGCCCGATCTCCCGGGTCGACCGGCCCCCGCGTGTCGCCGAAGGACACGCCGCGACGCGCCGACACAACATCTGGGTCCCACCAGTGGGCAGACCCCCTGCATATGGTGGCGGACGCAGCTGGTTCGACCGTCCCGCCAGGGCGGTCGAGGCAAGAGGGAACCCGGTGAGAGTCCGGGACTGCCCCGCAGCGGTGAGTGGGAACGACAGTCGCCATCAGCACTGGGTCCGGTCGACGGGCCTGGGAAGCGGCGGCCAGTAGGGGTCGAGAGACGTGCCCGCGAGTCCGAAGACCTGCCAGCGCACCGCACCCGCCGGGTGCGGTGGTCCGAGGCCGCGCGGGACGGCCGACGGGCTCCTGCGGTGCTGCCCGTCGTACGGCGCACCGGTGGTCCGTCGTCCCCTCGTGCTCCCCGGTCCGGTCCCGACCGATCTCGCGAGGAGAGAGACATGACGGTCACCACCCCCAGCACCACTCCACCCAGCACCCCACCCAGCACCCCACCCAGCACCCCACCCAGCACCCCACCCAGCACCCAACCCAGCACGCGGATGCAGGTGCTCAAGCGCAACGGCGACCGCGAGCCGGTCGACGTCAACAAGATCGTCCGGGCGGTCGAGCGCGTCGCCACCGGGCTCGACGACGTCGACCCGCTCCGCGTCGCCACCCGCACCATCAGCGGCCTGTACGACGGCGCCACCACCGCCGAGCTCGACCGGCTCTCGATCCGGACCGCCGCGGAGATGATCGGCGAGGAGCCGCAGTACTCCCAGCTGGCCGGGCGGCTGCTGGCCGGGTACGTCGAGAAGGAGGTCCGCAACCAGGGGGTCGCCTCGTTCAGCCAGGCGGTGGCGCTCGCGCACGCCGAGGGACTCATCGGCGACGAGACGGCCGCGTTCGTCAAGGACAACGCCCGCAAGCTGGACTTCGCGGTCGACCCCGACGGCGACGCCCGGCTGGAGTACTTCGGCCTGCGCACCGTCTACGACCGCTACCTGCTGCGGCACCCGCAGACCCGGCTGGTGCTCGAGACCCCGCAGTACTTCCTGCTCCGGGTCGCCTGCGGGCTGGCCGAGAGCCCGGCCGAGGCGATCGGTTTCTACCGGCTGATGTCGAGCCTGGCCTACCTGCCGAGCAGCCCCACGCTGTTCAACTCCGGGACCCGGCACACCCAGATGTCGTCCTGCTACCTGGTGGACTCGCCCCGCGACGACCTGGACTCGCTCTACTCCCGCTACGCGCAGGTCGCGAAGCTGTCGAAGTTCGCCGGCGGCATCGGGATCGGGTTCAGCCGGGTCCGCTCCCGCGGCGCGCTGATCCGGGGCACCAACGGCCGGTCCAACGGGATCGTGCCCTTCCTGCGGACGCTCGACTCCTCGGTCGCCGCCGTCAACCAGGGCGGTCGCCGCAAGGGCGCCGCCTGCGTCTACCTCGAGCCGTGGCACCCCGACGTGGAGGAGTTCCTCGAGCTGCGCGACAACACCGGCGAGGAGGCCCGCCGGACGCACAACCTCAACCTGGCCAACTGGGTGCCCGACGAGTTCATGCGCCGGGTCGAGGCCGACGCCGACTGGTCCCTGGTCGACCCCGACCAGGCCCCCGAGCTGCCGGACCTGTGGGGCGAGGCGTTCGACGAGGCCTACCGGCGGGCCGAGGCCGAGGGCCGGGTGGTCCGGACCGTGAAGGCCCGTGACCTCTACGCCAAGATGATGCGGACGCTGGCGCAGACCGGCAACGGGTGGATGACCTTCAAGGACGCCGCCAACCGGACCTGCAACCAGACCTCCGACACCCAGGGTCCGGGTCGCCCGGTGGTGCACCTGTCCAACCTGTGCACCGAGATCCTCGAGGTCTCCTCCGACGGCGAGACCGCGGTGTGCAACCTGGGCTCGGTCAACCTGGCACGCCACGTCGACGGCGACGACGTGGACTGGGAAGGGCTCCGCGCCACCGTCCGCACCGCGGTGCCGTTCCTGGACCGGGTCATCGACCTGAACTACTACCCGAGCGAGGAGGCCGCCGCCTCCAACCCCCGCTGGCGTCCGATCGGGCTGGGCGTGATGGGGCTGCAGGACGTCTTCTTCGCCCTCGGCCTGCCGTTCGACTCTCCCGAGGCGCTCGCGCTGTCGACCCGGATCGCCGAGGAGATCCACCTGACCGCGCTGGAGGTGTCGTGCGACCTGGCCGAGCGGCACGGCCCGCACCCGGCGTACGGGGAGACCCGTGCGGCCGCGGGCGTGCTGCACGTCGACCACTGGGAGGTCACCCCGACCCAGCCGGAGCGCTGGGCGGCGCTGCGCGCCCGGGTCGCCGAGCACGGCCTGCGCAACGCCCTGCTGGTGGCCATCGCGCCGACCGCGACGATCGCCTCGATCGCCGGCTGCTACGAGTGCATCGAGCCGCAGGTGTCCAACCTGTTCAAGCGCGAGACCCTGTCGGGGGAGTTCCTGCAGGTGAACTCCGCGCTGGTCCGCGAGCTCAAGGCCCGTGGGCTGTGGACCGCTGAGACCCGGGAGGAGATCAAGCGGGCCGACGGCTCGGTGCAGGGACTGAGCGCCCTGCCCGACGAGGTCCGGCTGCTGTTCCGGACGGCCTGGGAGCTGCCCCAGCGCGCCCTGGTCGACCTGGCCGCCGCCCGCACGCCGTACGTCGACCAGAGCCAGTCGCTGAACCTGTTCCTCGCCTCGCCCACGATCGGCAAGCTGTCCTCGATGTACGCCTACGCCTGGCGCTCGGGTCTGAAGACGACCTACTACCTGCGCTCACGCCCGGCGACCCGGATCCAGCAGGCCACCGTGGCCGTCGGTGCGCCGGTCCCCGCGGCAGCCGGTGACCTGGGCGTGCCCGACGCGGTCTCCTGCTCCCTGGAGAACCCCGAGACCTGCGAGGCCTGCCAGTGAGCGCCGTGGAGACCGAGGCGCGGATGCTGCTCGACCCGGGCCTGAACCTGACCCTGCGGCCGATGCGCTACCCGCACTTCTACGAGCGCTACCGCGACGCGATCCGGAACACCTGGACCGTCGAGGAGGTCGACCTGCACTCCGACCTGGCGGACCTGGCCCGGCTGACCGACGCGGAGCGGCACCTGGTCTCACGGCTGGTGGCCTTCTTCGCCACCGGCGACACGATCGTGGCCAACAACCTGGTGCTGAACCTCTACCAGCACGTGAACTCCCCGGAGGGCAGGCTCTACCTGAGCCGGCAGCTCTTCGAGGAGGCCGTCCACGTGCAGTTCTACCTGACGCTGCTGGACACCTACGTGCCCGACGAGCAGGAGCGGCACGAGGCGTTCGCCGCGGTCGACACCATCCCGTCGATCAAGCACAAGGCCGACTTCTGCTACCGGTGGATCGACTCGGTCTTCGAGCTGCGGGAGCTGGCGACCCGCGAGGACCGCCGGGCGTTCCTGCTCAACCTGGTGTGCTTCGCGGCGTGCATCGAGGGGCTCTTCTTCTACGGCGCCTTCGCCTACGTCTACTTCCTGCGGTCGCGGGGGCTGCTCAACGGCCTGGCCTCGGGCACCAACTGGGTGTTCCGGGACGAGTCGATGCACATGGCGTTCGCGTTCGACGTGGTCGACACGGTCCGGGAGGAGGAGCCCGACCTCTTCGACGAGACCATGGCCGACCAGATCCGGGCGATGCTGACCGAGGCTGTCGACGCCGAGGCGCAGTTCGCCGAGGACCTGCTGGCCGGGGGAGTGGCCGGGCTCTCGGTCGACGACATGCGCGCCTACCTCGAGCACGTCGCCGACCGCCGGCTGCAGCGGCTCGGGCTGCCGCCGCTCTACGGCTCGGCGAACCCGCTGGGGTTCATGGAGCTGCAGGACGTGCAGGAGCTGTCGAACTTCTTCGAGCGCCGGGTCTCCGCCTACCAGGTCGGGGTCACCGGGGCGGTCGGGTTCGACGAGGACTTCTGAGGCTGGTCGCGAGGCGGCTGCGGTGCCAGGGTTGGTGGGGTGACCACCTCGTCCCCGCAGCCGCCGCACGCCCCCGCCGCGTCGTACGACGTCGTCGTCGGCGCCGGCGTGCTGGGCTCCGAGGACGCCGGGGTGCGGCTGCCGCACCGCTGGACCGACGGGGGCGTGTCGGTCCAGGCCGAGTTCACCGGCGCCCACCTGCTGCACCTGGCCGCCGCGGGCTGCGTGCTCAACGACGTCTACCGCGAGGGCGCCGCGCTCGGGCTCGAGGTGACCGGGGTCCGGGTGCGGGCGCGAGGGGGCTTCGACACGGACAGCTGGACCTCCACGGGGATCGAGTACGTCGTGGAGGTCGCCGGCCCGGGTCCCGACGAGCTCGACCGACTGCTCGCGCGGGTCGACGAGGTCGCCGAGATCCCGCGGGTGCTGCGCGCCGGCGCCGAGGTGCGCCGTGTCGACCGCTGACACCCCGAAGGCCCGGGTGGAGGCCGCGTGCGTCCGCTGGGGCACCGGTGAGGTGGTGGCGCGGTGCGTCGCGTCGCTCGACGGCACGGCCGAGCCAAACCAGGAGCTCCTCGAGGTCCTCGCCGGTCGGGCCACGTCGTGGTACCTGGAGGATCCCGGCCGCGACGACTCGCCCTGGCTGCGGGTCTGGTCGCTGCGGGGGCTGCTGTGGGCCTACGAGCCGCAGGCGGCCGCGGCGGTCCGCCGCGCGCTCGGCGACCCCGCCTGGCGGGTGCGCGAGATGGCCGCGAAGGTGGTCGCCCGGCACCTGGTCGACGAGGCGCTGGAGGAGGTGGCGGCGCTCGCCGACGACGCGGTGCCGCGGGTGCGGGGTGCCGCCCACCGTGCGCTGGTCCGGCTCAGCGCAGCCGTGGCGCCCGGCGGCGGGTAATGAAAACCGAATCGGACATAACGGACTGTGATCGGCTTCGTTGGGAGGGGCGGGAGAGAGCAGCGATCGATCACGGGCGTACGCGGTTCCTCCCGGACCGTCCCGCCGGCTCTGCCGGCCCGTCCTTCGGAGCCACGATGACCCACCTCGCCCCCGTGAACGGCACCCCTGCCCTCGCTGTCGACCCGTCGCGGTCGCTGCCGGTCCGGACCGCCTCCCTGCTGCTGGCGCTCGGCGCCGCGGCCCTCGTCTTCGTCGGGCTGTTCCTCGGCACCGCCGGCCGGGCCGACGCCGCCGAGCGCGGGCACGACCGGGTCGTCGCGCAGCTCAGGCACGAGCTCGCCCAGGCGCGGCGGACCAACGAGCGCCTGGCCGCCCGGCTGGAGGGGAGCCACGAGCGCCGGGTGGCGCTGCGGGCTCGGCTCGCCGCGGCCCGGGTCCAGCTCGCCGAGCACGACGAGCGCATCCGCGGACTGGAGATCGCGGTCACCCGCACGGAGGTCCGGGCGACCGAGGCCGAGGGCCGCGCGACCGACCTGGCCCACCAGCTCGACGCCGTCCGCGCGGACGCCGCCGCCTCGGCCACGGCGTACGAGTCCCGCATCGCCCGCCTGCAGTCCGCGGCCGACGCCGCCGACGCCACCGTCGCCGAGCTGACCGGCAAGGTCGCGGACCTGACCGCTGCGGGTGAGGCGAAGGATGCGGACCTGGCGCAGCTGAAGGACAAGCTGGCGGCGCTGTCCGCTGCGGGTGAGGCGAAGGATGCGGACCTGGCGCAGCTGAAGGACAAGCTGGCGGCGCTGTCCGCTGCGGGTGAGGCGAAGGATGCGGACCTGGCGCAGCTGAAGGAGAAGGTGGCGGCGCTGTCCGCTGCGGGTGAGGCGAAGGATGCGGACCTGGCGCAGCTGAAGGACAAGCTGGCGGCTGTGTCCGCCGCGGGGGAGGAGCAGGCCAAGGCGCACGAGGCCGAGGTGGGGCACCTGAAGGACAAGATCGAGGCGCTGGTGGCGTCGGGTGCGGCGAAGGACGCCGACATCGCCGCCCTCAAGAAGCAGGTGGCCGAGCTCGAGGACAAGCTGCGCGGGGACGGCCAGGGCCACCAGGACGACTGAGGGTCGCGACGTCAGGAGGCGGCGGCCCGGATCTCGGACAGCCGGGCCCGCAGCCGCAGCACGTCGGCCTTCTCCAGCAGCTCGACCTGGACCGCGGCGAGACCGGCGGCCTCGAGGGCGAGGGTGAAGCCGGTCCACAGGAAGAAAGGCGTCCGGTCCCCGCGGGTGCGGCGCCGGGTCATGACCTCGAGCCCGGTCAGCGTCGGCATGTTGTGGTCGAGCACGGCGGCGTCGAACTGCTCGGTGTCCAGCAGCTCCAGGGCCGCGCTGCCCGAGTCGGCAGTGATGACCTCCCAGCCGTCCAGCGCGAGCAGCTTGGCGGTGACGTAGCGGATGTCCTCGTCGTCGTCAGCGAGCAGCAGGCGCATGGGCCACCTCCGCCGGCAGCGCCAGGGTCATCGTGGTCCCGTGCTCGCCGGTCCCGCCGAGGGCGAGCTCCCCGCCCTGGGCCCGCGCGCTCTCGCGCGACACGTGCAGCCCCAGCCCGTTCCCGTCCCGCGAGGACGACGCGGCGAAGGCGCGGAACAGGCCGGCGCGCATCTCATCCGGGATACCGGGGCCGTCGTCCCGCACGTGCACGAGCACCTCGGACCCGGCCTCCTCGACGCAGACCTCCACGCGGGTGCGAGCGACCCGGCAGGCGTTGTCCAGGAGGTTGTGCAGGATCTGCTCGGTGCGGAGCTGGTCGAGGACGGCGCGCACGTGCCGGTCGGGGCAGGTGACGGTGACGTCCGGGTGGTCCCGGCACACACCGGTGACCAGGGCCATCAGGTCGGTGGGGCGCACCGATACCGGGAGCTCCTCCCCCAGGGACAGCCGGGACCAGTCGAGGAACTGGGCGACCAGGCGGCGCAGGTAACGGCCGCGTGCCGCCGCGCGCCGGGCGACCTGGCCCCGCTGGTCGGGGGTCAGCTCGTCGCTGGCCAGCGCCTCGAGCGAGGCCAGCAGCACCGAGACCGGCGTCTGCATGTCGTGGCTGATGCCGGCCAGCAGCGTCTGGCGCACGCCCGCCTCGGCGGCGCGGCGTCGGTGCGCGGCGAGCTCCAGGGTGGTCCGGCAGCGGGCCACCAGCTCGGCAGGGGTGAACGGCTTGACGACGTAGTCGTCCGCGCCCGCCTCGACCGCCTCGGTGGCAGCTTCGGCGCCGGCCCGGGCGGAGAGCATGACCACCGGCACCGACGCCAGGGCCGGGTCGTCGCGGATCGCCCGCACCAGCCCGAGCCCGTCGAGCCGCGGCATCATCACGTCGGTGACGACGAGGTCGACCGGCAGCCGCCGCAGCAGCTCGAGTGCGGCGAGCCCGTCGGCCGCGGTGACCACGCGGCCCAGCCGGCCCACCAGCCGCGCGACACGCTCCCGAACGCCCGGGTTGTCGTCGACCACCAGCACCAGCGGTCCGTCCGAGGCCGGGTCAAGCTCGCTCGGTGGGAGCGACGCGCCCAGCTCTCCGGCCACCTCCCGGGCGAGCGCCTCCACCCGGTCCGGCTGCGCGGGCGAGCCCGCCGACCGTGCGGCCACCGACGTCCCCGCCGACTGCACCGCCGACTCGACCAGCGGCACCGTCACGGTGAACGTGCTCCCCGCTCCCACGGTGGAGGTGGCGGTGGCATCACCGCCCAGCGCCGCTGCGGCGTCGGAGACGAGCGCGAGTCCGAGCCCGGTGCCCTCGATCGTGCGCGCGTCGGCCCCCGGCACCCGGTGGAAGCGGTCGAAGACGCGCGGCAGCTCCTCGGGCGGGATGCCGACGCCGGTGTCGGCGACGGTCAGGCGCACCTGGTCGCCGGCAGGGCCGTGGACGCGGGCGAGGCGCACGTCGATCCGTCCGGCGAGGGTGTACTTCAGCGCGTTGGCGACCAGGTTCACCACGATCCGGTCCCACAGCAGGGGATCGAGGTCGACCACCCCGAGACCCGCGTCGGCGGTGACGTCCAGGCGCAGCCCGGCCCGCTGCGCGGTCGGGGTGAACAGCTGCACGAGGTCGGTGGTGAGCGCGGCGATGTCGGTCGGCTCGAGCTCGGGCCGGGTGCCGCCGGCCTCCATCCGTGCGACCTCGAGCAGGCCGTTGACCAGCCGGAGCAGGCGCAGCCCGGCATCGTGCATCGCGGCGGCGGACTCCCGGTCCACGTGGTCGACCGTGCCGCCCAGCACGTCCTCCAGCGGCCCGAGCAGCAGCGTGAGGGGAGTCCGGAACTCGTGGGAGACGTTCGAGAGGAACGCCGACTTCGCAGCGTCGATCGCCGCCAGCGCCTCCAGCCGGGCCTGCTCCCGGGCGCGGTCGGTGGCGACGAGCAGGCTCTGGGCCAGCTGGTCGGCGACCAGGCCGAGGAAGTGCCGGTGCTCGTCGTCGAGCGGCCGCGCCCGGCTGGGCACCAGCACCAGGACCCCCGTCGGCTGGGCGCCCGCGCCGCGGACCGGGACCGCGACCACCCGGTGCGGCGAGCCGGGGTCGGGCCGTCGTACGACGAGTGCCCGGGCCCGGAGGGCGTCGGCGGCGGCGGCCGCGAGCTCCTCATGAGAGACGACCGGGTCGCCGAAGCCGCCCCACACCGGGCCCACCTCGGACCCGGGGGCGTCCTCCTCGACACGGAACAGCAGCCCGTGCTCGAGGTCGTCGCGGGCGTCGCCGAGCACGCCGGCGGCGAGCTCGACGGCCGCATCGGGGTCGTCGGCGTCTCCGACGAGCGAGGCCAGCCGGTTGAGGACCGACAGCCGGCGTGCCCCGACGACCTTGGCCGTCGTCACACTCAGCACCGCGAGCACGCCACCCGGTCCGGCCTCGTCCGGCACCCGCGAGTAGGAGAAGGTGAAGAAGGTCTCCTCGGGGCCGTCACCGCGCTCGATCATGAGCGGGAGGTCCTCGGCCCAGGTGGAGCCCTCGCCGCGGAGCACGCCGTGCTGCAGCGGCCCGACGGCGTCCCAGATCTCGGCGAAGGCGTCGCGCAGCGGGCCGCCGAGCACCGCCGGGTGCTTGGACCCCAAGGTCGGGATGAACGCGTCGTTGTAGAGCATGACCAGGTCCTCGCCCCAGCTGAGCAGCATCGGGTACCGGGTCTCGAGCATGATGGCGACCGCGGTGCGCAGGCTCTGTGACCATGCGGATGCCGGACCGAGCGCGGTGGCGGCCCACTCGACCCCCGCCAGCCGCGCCGGCATCTCGCCGTCGGCGGCGAAGAGGGGGTCCCGGGCCTGTTCCACGGATCCCACTATGTCGGGCAGGGGCAGGTCCCGGCACCCCAACGGCCGACAAACGGCCGACATCGTCGACCTGGGCTGGTCGTCCGCCCCGGTCGCTCGCGGCACGGCCCCCGGGACGACCACAGCCCCCGGCCGCGGGGCCGGGGGCTGTGTGCTCTGTACGCCAGCAGGGACTTGAACCCCGAACCCGCTGATTAAGAGTCAGCTGCTCTGCCAATTGAGCTACTGGCGCGCGAAGCGAGTCGAACACTACCAGCGGACCCCGCACGAGATGAAATCGGACAGGCCCGACGGCGCCGGATGTGACCAACCAATCCGATCGGGGAGCCACGCCGAACTACAGTCGTTCTGGACGGCGGGAAGGGCCCGCCAGCACGTTCTCTGGAGGTCGACGCATGGGTGCCGAACCGGAGCTCAGGCTCGTCCACTCGCGGGACCGCACGGAGGTCGACGCGCTGGTCGGGCTTGTCGCGAGGGGCGACGCCGACGCGTTCGACCAGCTGTACGACGCGATGGGGGCATCGGTCTACGGCGTGGCCAGGCGGGTCGTCCGCGACCCCAACCGGGCCGAGGACGTGAGCCAGGACGTCTTCCTGGAGGTCTGGCGCAAGGCGCCCAGCTTCGACCAGGAGAGGGGTTCGGCGAAGACCTGGATCATGACCATCGCGCACCGACGCGCGGTGGACGCGGTCCGCAGGAACGAGTCGGCCAAGAAGTACGACGGGCAGACCATCGTCGACGAGGTCAGCCACGACGAGCCGGCCGACGCTCTCATCAAGGGTGAGGAGCACAGCGCGGTCCGGGGCTGCCTCGAGACACTCACCGAGCTCCAGCTGGAGTCGGTGCGTCTCGCGTACTTCAACGGCTACACCTACTCCGAGGTGGCGACTCTGCTCGACAAGCCGCTCCCCACCATCAAGACACGCATGCGCGACGGGCTCATCCGCCTGCGCGACTGCCTCGAGGGGACCTGATGATCAACGACGTCCATACGCTCTCCGGCGCCTACGCGCTCGACGCGCTCGCGCCCGAGGAGGCCGCGGAGTTCCGCCGGCACCTGGCCGTGTGCCAGGCCTGCCAGGAGGAGGTCCGCGAGTTCAAGCAGGTCGCCGGCCAGCTCGGCCGGGTCGAGGCGACCCCGCCGCCGCCCGCGTTGAAGGCCCGCATCCTCGCGGCCGCGGCTCGGGTGCCCCAGCAGCCCCCGGTCGTCGGGTCGGCTGCCGCGCATGCCGCGACTGCCGCGACCCCGGAGCCGGCACCGGCGCCGGCGCCGGCAACCGCGGCGGCCAACGTGGTCCCGCTGACCCGTCGTACCCGTGGGGCCGGGACGTCCTCCCGCTCGTGGCTGCCGCGTCTGGCCGCAGCGGCCGCGGCGGTGGTGCTGGTCGGCGGAGGGGCGGCGATCCTGTCCCAGCGTGACGCCGGGGTGGGCCGTCCGGACCTGACCGCGGCTGCGGCCCAGGTCTTCAAGGCCCCCGACGCCGAGGTGACCAGGGTGCCGACCCGCAACGGTGGCGAGCTGCGCGTGGCGGTGTCCCGCGAGGCCGGGAAGATGGCCGTCGACGTCCGGGACCTGCCGGCGCTCGACGCCACCCACGCCTACCAGGTCTGGTCGGTCCACAACGGGGTGATGACCAGCGCCGCGGTGCTGACCTCGGTCGACCCCGGCGGGGCGATGGACCTGCCCGGCAAGGACACCCTGGTCGCGATCACCGTCGAGCCCGAAGGCGGTTCGGCGGCCCCGACGACGGCCCCGATCGTCTCGGTCGACCCGGCCAAGGTCTGAGGCTCCTGAGGCTCACAGCCCCAGCTTCACCGACTCCAGCACCGCGTGGGCGGCGTTGTGTCCGCCGATCCCGGACACGGCGCCGCCCCGTGTGGCACCCGAGCCGCACATCATCACGTTGGGCAGCGGGGTCTCGACCCCCCATCGGGCCGCCGGGGTGCCGAGCACCGCGTCGTCGCCCACCCACGGCCACGACAGCGGGCCGTGGAAGATGTGCCCGCCGGGCATCGCCAGCTGGGACTCGACGTCCTGCGGGGCCTTGGCCTGCAGGCACGGGCGGCCCTCGGCGTCCAGCGCGAGCAGCGACTCGATCGGCTCCTCCAGGTAGGCGTTGAGGGTGTCCAGGACGCGGATCACCAGCTCGTCGCGCTGTGCCTCGACGTGGCCGGAGAAGAGGCGGGCCGGGGCGTGCAGCCCGAAGTAGGTGAAGGCGTGCTTGCCGTCCATCGCCAGCGGTCCGAGGATCGAGGGGTCGGTCAGGCTGTGGCAGTAGAGCTCACCCGGAGGCACGTCGGGGATGAACCCCTCGGCGGCCTCCCGGTAGCTGCGCTGGAGCTGCTCGTAGCCTTCGGCGACGTGGAGGGTGCCGGCGAAGGCTGCAGCGGGCGGCACCGGGGCGCGCAGCCGGGGAAGCCGGTCGAGCACCATGTTGATCTTCACCTGGGCGCCCTCGGGCCGCGGACCGGGATGCTCGCCGAGCAGGATCCGCATCACCCAGGGCGCCACGTTGCCCAGCACCCAGGTGCAGTCGACCGTGTGCTCGACGTCCTGGGCGCGGAAGGTGACCTGGGCGGTGGTGCCGTCGGTGTCGACCGCGGTCACGAAGGCGCGGGTGAGGATCTCCGCTCCGTGGTTGAACGCCGCCCGCTCCAGTGAGGCGGTCAGGGCGCCCATCCCGCCGATCGGCACCTTCCACTCCCCGGTGCCGTTGCCGACCAGGTGGTAGAGGAAGCAGCGGTTCTGCTCCAGCCCGGGATCGTGCAGGTCGGCGAAGGTGCCGATCAGGGCGTCGGTGGCGACCACGCCGCGGACCAGGTCGTCGCGGAAGCGCTCCTCCACCACCCGGCCGATCGGCTCCTCGACCAGGGCCTGCCAGGTCCGCCGGTCCAACCGGTCGCGCATGGACCCGGCGGTGACGAGCGGCTCGAGCATCGTCGGGGCGACCACCTTGGCCAGCGCCTCGACCTCGCGGTAGAAGGCCTGCCAGGCGTCGTACTCGTGGTCGGAGCCGGTCAGCCGGCGGAACGACTCGGCGGTCTGCTCGGTGGGGTGCCGCTCGACCAGCAGGCCGGTGTGGCGGCCGTCGCGCACCACCGGCGAGAACGAGGAGGTCCGGCGGGACCGGAACTGCACGTCGACGTCGAGGTCGGCGACGATCTGGTCGGGGAACAGGCTGACCAGGTAGGAGTACGGTGAGATCCGGGCCGGCACGCCGGGGAAGGTCTCCTGGGAGACCGCGGCACCGCCGACCGAACCGAGTCGCTCGAGGACCAGCACCGAGAGGCCCGCCCGTGCCAGGTAGCCCGCAGCCACGAGCCCGTTGTGGCCCCCGCCGACGACCACGACGTCGTACCTCTGCTGCCTGCTCGGACCACTCATCGCAGACGAAGTTACCGAACGGCGTGCCCGCGCCGTACGACGACCCGGGGAATGTTGCCGTGGCGTCCTCGGTTGAGCATGATTGACACGTCAACCATCTACCAGAGAGCGGAGATGTCATGCCAGCCGTGACCGTCGACGACCTGACCGTCCTGCCCCGTCTGCACGCCCCCGGGCTGGGCGACACCGTGCGCCCCGTGGTCTCGGTGACCACCGCGCCGCAGGGCTACGAGGGCGAGGGGTTCCCGGTGCGCCGCGCCTTCGCCGGCGTCGACCTGCGCCAGCTCGACCCGTTCATCATGATGGACCAGATGGGCGAGGTGGACTACGCGCCGGGGGAGCCCAAGGGCACCCCGTGGCACCCGCACCGCGGCTTCGAGACCGTCACCTACATCATTGACGGCGTCTTCGACCACCAGGACAGCACGGGTGGGGGCGGCACCATCACCAACGGGGACACCCAGTGGATGACCGCGGGCAGCGGGCTGCTCCACATCGAGGCGCCGCCGGAGTGGCTGGTCCAGCAGGGCGGGCTGTTCCACGGCCTGCAGCTGTGGGTGAACCTGCCGCGCGAGCAGAAGCTGGTCACCCCGCGGTACCAGGACCTGCGCTCCTCCCAGCTCGGGCTGACCACGACGGCCGACGCCGGCGCGCTGGTCCGCATCATCGCCGGCGACGTGGGCGGTCAGACCGGACCCGGGTCGACCTACACCCCGATGGCGATGGTGCACGCGACGCTGGCGCCCGGCGCGCAGCTCGACCTGCCCTGGGACGTCGGCTTCAACGCCCTGGTCTACGTGCTCAGCGGTGACGGCACCGTCGGCCCGGACCGTCGCCCGCTGTCCAGCGGTCAGCTGGCCGTGCTGGGCAGGGGTGACTTCGTCCAGGTCAACGCCGACGAGCGCCAGCAGGGGCGTCACGCGAACCTCGAGGTCGTCGTCCTGGGCGGACGTCCGATCCGTGAGGCGGTCGCGTGGGCCGGGCCGTTCGTGATGAACACCAAGGCCGAGGTGCTGCAGGCGTTCGAGGACTTCCAGAAGGGCCGGATGGGGCGCGTCCCCGCGGTCCACGGGGCACCCACCGAGGTCGTCGAGGGCTGAGGCCGGACCCGGTCACAAACCTGAACAAGCGCCATAACCCCCTCGGTCACCTCTCGTTGTCGCATGGGAGAGCGACGGAGGTGGACGATGCGCACGAACCCGGCCTGGACGGGCCTTCGCACCACCCGTTCCTTCGTCTCCACCGGTGTCGTGCTGGCGCTGCTGGCCGTCGGCCACAACCAGAGCCTCGACCTCGCGCCCGCGCATCCCGTGCAGCCGTCCCATCTCGGGGGGCGGCTGCTGGACCCGGAGCGACCGCTGTGGAAGAACGCCTGGTCCGAGGAGTTCCCGGGCTGCGTGTCGGTGCTGCTGTGGCCCGCCGACGAGGAGCCGGTCGCCCTGCTCACCCGCACCCCCGGGGGGCAGGTCGACCGCGTCGAGGCAGGCGCGCGGCCCGCCCTGGACCTGGAGACCGTCGGCGTCTGCCGCTGAGCCCGGGTCAGGCCACCACGCGGGGACCGAGCAGCGTGTCGACCGTGGCCCTCACGTCGCGGACCAGCTCGCGCAGCCGCTGGAGGTCGTCCGCGTGCCGGATGTCGCCGCCGAGCGCGCCGAGGCGCTGCAGCAGCGGGGCGACCTGCGCGCAGGCCGTGCGGCGGCGATGGCCCTGCAGCAGCGCGCGGTGCTGCGCGACGTGCAGCGCCTCGCCGGCCTCGATCTCTGCGGTGACGTCGTGGGCCGAGGCCACCAGCCCCACCACCGATCCGCCCGTCCGCTGGGGGTCGTGGTGCACCTGCCAGAACCGGGTGCTGCCATCGGACTGCGGGAGCGCGCGGAGCAGGGTGCGGGACTCGCCGTCCAGGGTGCGCTCGACGTACCCCTGGAGCCGTCCCCAGCGCCGCGGCCCGAGCACCTGCTCGGTCTGCTGCCCGAGGACGTCGTGGCCCACCCACCGGACGGCAGCACGGTTGGCGAACGTGCTGCGCGACCCCCGGCTCCAGGCCGTGACCGGGAAGGGCAACGAGTCGAGCACGGCCTCCAGCAGCTCCTCCGACATGCCCGAGGGCGCCGGGACGAGCCCCTCCCCGCGCGGGGCGGAGCGCTGGACCGCCAGCTCGATCGGGACCAGGCGGTCTCCGTAGCCGGGACCGCCGGTCGGCGGCACGGGCCCGTCCACGCGGGTGTCCTCCAGGAGCGCGGCCAGGGCGGTCGCCAGGGCGTCGAGCGCGTCGCGCACGCGAGCGTTCCGTGCCTGCCGCTCCCGGAGCTCGTGGTCCGACGCGGCAGTGCCACGCACGCAGTCCAGGGTCTCGTCCAGGGCGGCGGCAGCCTCGGAGACGTGGCGGGCGGCGTCGTCCAGGGACAGCTCGGAGCGCCACGCCACCACGTCGTTGACCCAGCCCTCGCGCAGCGCGCCGACCCGCGAGGAGGCGTCGGTCCCGGTGAACGAGACCGCCACGACCCGGCCGTCCAGGAAGACCGGGTTGAGGCTGTAGTCGACCGCGACCGGCTCACCGTCGGGCTGGGAGGTGCCCGACCACTGCTGGCGCTCCCCGCGCAGCGCCAGCCGTGCCCGCGCACCGAGGTCGGCGTAGGCCTCGCCGCGCACGAGCTCGGACATCAGCCGTCCGGTGAGCTCGGCGGCGGTTCGACCCGTGAAGGCCAGGCCGGCGGCGTTGGACCAGGTCAGCCGCAGGTCCTCGTCCCACACGCTGACCCGGTCCGGCAGTGTGTTGAGCACGTCCTCCAGCCGCATCGGGCCGGGGCTTCCGGCGTCGTGCGGCGGCACGCGGGATCCAGGCGTTCGCACCCCACAAGCCAACCACCGTGGGCGGGAGCCGGTCACCGGGCTTGACCGAATCTTGTGCGCAGCCTGCGCGAGCCTGGAAGAACCCGGGGATGGCAAAACCTGAACATGGGCGCGCTTTCGTCCTTGACGGGCGCGACCCGGCGACTGAGGATGTGCTCGGAGTCGCCGCAGTCTGCGGCCGTGCCGGACAGCCCGGCGACACAGGGGGATCCACCTAGCGATGACGCGTACGCACCGCATGCTCTCGTCCGTTCTGCTCGTCCTGACCGCGCTGGTGGCGGCGGGCCTCACGGCACCGCCCACCGCGGCGGCTGCGATCGGACCGCCGGCGCTCACCGCGGTCGGCTCCGGCGCCGGGCCCGTGGCGCCGACGCGGATCGTGCTGACCGGGCGCAACCTGAAGGGCGCCGACGCCGTTCGGTTCGGCACCCGTGCGGGCACCGCCGTGCGGTCACTGAGCACCACCAGGGTGGAGGTTCGCACCCCCCGCGGGGCGAGCGCAGGCACGGTGAGCGTCCGGGTGCACACGAAGGCCGGCTGGTCGAAGGCGGTCCGCGCGGCGCGGTACACCTTCGTGCCCGCTCCGGTCCTGGCGCGCCTCTCGCGGACCTCGGGCTCCTACGCCGGGGGGCAGCTGGTGACCCTGACCGGCCGGAACCTCGGCCGCACCACGCGGGTCCGCTTCGGCGCCGTGGACGCCACGCTGGTCAGGCGCGCAGCGACGAAGGTCGTGGTTCGCACGCCGATCGGCGTGCTCGGGAAGGCCAAGGTCCGGGTGGTCACCCCCGGTGGCGCCAGCGGCGCCCGCACGTTCACCTACACCCATCCGGCGCGCCTGCAGACCAGCACGATCGTGCCCGCGTCCGGCACCTTCACCCCGGCCACGGTGGACTGGGTGACCGGCGGCTCCGACACCGACACCGGGGCGAGCGCGCCGTGGCTGGTGGGCCTTCCGGCCGGGGCGGCCGCGCCGGAGGTCGGCGACCGCTTCCTGCTGCCGCCCGGCACGGCGGTGTTCCCGAGCGGCCTGGCCGGCACCGTCGACGGCGTCGCGGTCCAGGACGACGGCTCGCGCCGCGTCACGGTCGTCGCCAGCGACCTCGAGGACGCCCTGGACACCCTGAGCGCCCGCTACGCCGGGCCGCTGCAGCTGGACCAGCCGGGATCGCCAGCGCGTGTCGCCGCGGAGAACGCCATCGAGTGGCCGATCAACGGCTCCGGGCTCTTCTGCCACGACCAGGACGGCAACACCGTCGCGTTCGGCGCCGAGCTCACCCTGAAGGTCTCCGACGTCGACGTGTCGCAGGATCTCGATCTGGGCGGCCTCTTCAGCCGCCCCACCTATGACGGCGCCTTCACCGCCGAGGTCACGACCCGCGGCACGTTCCACGGCGAGGTCGCCTCCACCTGCGAGGTCAAGCCTGCGTGGCAGAACGCCAACCGCCGGGTGATCCCGCTCGGCACGACGGGGCTCACCGTCTCGTTCGCGCCCGACATCGAGTTCAGCGTCAGCGCCAAGGGGACCGTGCGCATCCTCGACCGCACGCGCACGACGTACGCGGTCAACGTCGAGCTCGGCAAGGCCCCGCGCTTCTCCAAGACCTCTCACACCATCGAGTCCGACTTCGGCGGCTCCCTCACCTTCGAGGCCAGCCTGGTCGCGGGCGTCTCGGTCCAGTTCGGCCTGCTCGACAGGGCCGGCCTGGAGGGCAAGGTCCTGCTCGGCCTCGCCGCGGACCTCGAGGCGTCCCTGGACGACGTGTGCATCACCGGCAAGGTGATCCTCAAGCTCTCCGTCAACGTGTTCCTCGACGCCTGGGTCGCCCGCTGGGAGTCTCCGTCGCTGACGGCGCAGATCGACCTCTACGAGTTCCTGCACAAGTGCGTCGCCGCCGAGACCGACGCGCCGTCGACGAACGAGCCGGAGATCTCCACGACCCGGCTGAAGGACGCACCGCTGGGCTCGTCGTACGCCGACACGTTGCGCACCGCCGACGACCGCTCCGGCACCTGGTCGATCGTCCGCTACGCCCTCCCGGCCGGCCTCACCCTCGACCCGGCGACCGGCGCGATCAGCGGCACGCCGACCGACGCGGTCGGGGACTACCCGGTCATCGTCGACTTCGTGGACACCGCAGGGCAGGCCACCACGTCCACGGTGCGTATCCGGGTCGCGCCGGCTGACGGGCTCGGCGGCGGTGACCTGCAGATCACCTTGCAGTGGACCGGCCCGGCCGACCTCGACCTGCACGTGATCGACCCGGCCGCGGAGGAGATCTACTACCGCAACCCCGCCTCGGCCAGCGGCGGCCTGCTGGACCACGACGCCAACGCCGGCTGCAACGGGACCGCGGACGACGACAACGCGGTCGAGAACGTCTTCTGGCCGCCCCACAGCGCCCCGACCGGCAGCTACGCCGCGCGCGTCGTGGTCTACGCGGTCTGCGCGGGTCCGCTGGACTGGCATCTGACCATCCGCCGCGACGGCGTGCTCATCGTCGACCAGACCGGCACCGGAGACTCCTCCGACTTCACCTTCGACGTGACGGCCGCAGCCGGTCGTCACGGGGCCACCCGCACGGCCCAGGGGAGCGCGGGCGGACGGCCGGCCTGGCGTTCGGACTACCCTGCCAAGTGAGCGCCGAGGCAGCGGAGCGGCCGGTGGTGGAGAGGCGGAGCGCATGTCGTTGCGCGGACGGCTGAGTGGGCTGCTGGGTGCTGCGACGGCGGTGCCCGCCCTGGCGCGCGCCGAGAGCGTGGCCGCGCTCGTGCCCGCGGGTGCGGACTACGTCACGATGGGCCAGTTCGCGGTCCTCGCGGACGCACGGGGCTTCATCGGCGGTGACCCGGGGAGCGGCGGCTACCGGCGCGACATCGGGCTGGTCCCCAGCGGGGACGCGCTCCCGCGCGAGGCCGGGCTGCTCGTGCTGGCCGGTGGGCGGGTGTCCCTCGTCGCCGCCGACGGCGAACGATGGTCGGCCGCGGCCACCGACCTGACCGACCTCGACGCTCACCGACACTCCGGCTTCGTGCTGGTCACCCGCGGGGGGTCCGGACTGGTCGTGACGCCCCAGGCGCCCGTCGAGGTGCCTGCCGGGGCGACCTGGCGGACCATCGGCCGGGTCACCAACGCGGTGGGCGGGTGGGACAAGCAGCTGGCGCCCTACGGCGTGACCGTGCACTGGTGACCGACCGCCGGGACTCAGCCGTCCGACGCCCGGGCCTCTCGCGCCCCGCCGGTCGACAAGCGATCTGCCCCCCAGATCCGGGGACCTGAGGGGCAGAATCGGGGCTCCAGGCCTGTGACCTGGGCTTTCTCTCGGGGTGAATGACGGGACTCGAACCCGCGACATCCGGGACCACAACCAGGTGCTCTACCAGCTGAGCTACATCCACCATGTCCCGCGACGGGCAGACCGACCGTGGGAGCAGCAGAAGTATACCCAGACTCAGGTCGCTTCCTGACCGGTGCCCACCTCGGTGATCCCTCCCGCGTCGCCGACGGCCTCGGGACCCGTGGCGCCCAGGCCGGTCAGCGCCCCCTCGTGCTCGGCGGCGATCGACTTCGCCTCCGGCGAGCTCGGGCCCGGCGAGGGCACGAAGACCGCGGCGCGGTAGTAGCGCAGCTCCTCGATGCTCTCCTGGATGTCGGCCAGCGCACGGTGGTTGCCCCGCTTGGCCGGAGCGTTGAAGTACGCGCGAGGGTGCCAGCGTCGGGCGAGCTCCTTGATCGAGGAGACGTCGACGATGCGGTAGTGCAGGAACCCCTCCAGCTCGGGCATGTCGCGTGCCAGGAACGCCCGGTCGGTGCCGACCGTGTTCCCGGCCAGCGGCGGGCGCATCCCGTCCGGGCAGTGCGCGCGCACGTAGGCGAGCACCTGCTGCTCGGCGTCGGCCAGGTCGACTCCCTGCGCGAGCTCGTCGAGCAGACCCGAGGTGACGTGCATGGACCGGACGAAGTCGTCCATCTGCTCCAGCGCCTCGGCCGGCGGCTTCACGATGACGTCGACCCCCTCGCCGAGCACGTTGAGGTCGAAGTCGGTCACCAGGGCGGCGACCTCGATCAAGGCGTCGTGCTGCAGGCTCAGGCCCGTCATCTCGCAGTCGATCCACACCAGTCGGTCGTTCACGCGCCCGACCTTACTCAACCGTTCCTCACCCGAGCCTCAGGAAAGCCGAATAGTTTGTGCACCATGAAATGGTTCGGCGTCGTGGCACGGCTCGTGGTCGGCGGAGTCTGGATCGTCGCAGGTCTGCTCAAGATCGGTGACCCGGCGGAGAACATCCGCGCGGTCCGCGCCTACGACCTGCTCCCCGAGAGCCTGGTCCACGTGGTCGGCTACTCGCTGCCGACGCTGGAGATCATCGTCGGGCTCTGCCTCGTGCTCGGACTGATGGTGCGACCGATGGCCGTGCTGTCGGCGGTGATGCTCGTGGCCTTCGTCATCGGCATCTCCTCGGCCTGGGCCCGCGGGCTCTCCATTGAGTGCGGCTGCTTCGGCGGCGGCGGAGGTCCGGCCGAGGGCGCGAGCGCCAAGTACCCCTGGGAGCTGGCCCGTGACGTCGGGCTCCTCGCCCTCTCGGCGTACCTGGTGTGGCGACCCCGGTCGCCGTACGCGCTGGACGCAAGGCTGTTCCCGGAGGTCCCGGCGGGGACTCCGGCCTCGGTCTCCGCGGCCCCGGCGCCCGCCGGCAAGGGCACCAAGGCGACCCGGACCCGCGCGTCCCAGCAGGCCGCGCAGCTGCGCCGGGAGGCGGCCATCGCCGAGCAGGGCCGGCGCAACGCGATCTTCACCGCCGTCGGGCTGGTCGCCGTCCTGGCCGTCGTCGCGGTCGGCGCCGGGATCCAGTCGACGAGGGACACCACCGGCCAGGTCGCCACCAACCCCGCTGGGGTCACCGACGACTACGTGCTCGCGCTCGGCCCGGCCGACGCGAAGGTGAAGGTCGACGTCTACGAGGACTTCATGTGCCCGTTCTGTGGGCAGTTCGAGTCGCTGAGCCGCAGCAAGGTCGCCGGCTACCTCGACTCCGGCGACGTGCAGCTGCGCTACCACGTGATCGCCTTCCTGGACCGGGCCAGCTCGAACCGCTACTCCACCCGGGCCATGAACGCGCTCGGGGTGGTGCTCGACACCACGGGCGCCGAGGCCGCCAAGAAGTTCCACGACCTGCTGTTCGAGAACCAGCCCGAGGAGGGCTCGGCCGGGATCTCCGACGCCGACCTGGTGAAGTACGCCGTGCAGGCCGGGGCCACCGAGAGCGAGGTGGCCGGCCCGATCCGCAAGCTCCGCTTCGAGCAGTGGGTCAAGAACGGCACCGACGCCGCCTCCAGTGCCGGCATCAACAGCACGCCCACGGTGATGGTGGACGGCACCGCACTGCCCCAGACTGCGACCGAGCAGACCGTGGCCGACCTGGAGGCGGCTGTCGCGGCCAAGCTCGGCTGAGCCATGATCGGGCGGTGACCTCCACCGACCTCACCTCCTTCATCGCCGGGCTGCCCAAGGCGGAGCTGCACGTGCACCACGTCGGCTCCGCCTCGCCGCGCATCGTCTCCGAGCTCGCCCGCCGCCATCCCGGCTCCGTGCCCTCGGACCTGGACGCGCTGCGCGAGTTCTACACGTTCCGCGACTTCGCCCACTTCGTCGAGGTCTACCTCGCCGTCGTCGACCTGATCCGCACCCCCGAGGACATCCGGCTGCTCACCTACGAGGTCGCCGCCGAGATGGCCGCGCAGAGCATCCGGTACGCCGAGCTGACCTGCACGCCGTACACCTCGGTGCTGGCGGGCGTGCCGATCGAGGCCTACACCGAGGCGATCGAGGACGCCCGGGTCGCGGCCGAGCGCGAGCTGGGGGTCGTGCTGCGCTGGGTCTACGACATCCCCGGCGAGTTCGGGCTGCCCGCAGCGGACGCCACGCTGTCCTACGCCCGGGAGCATCGTCCCGAGGGTCTGATCGGGTTCGGCCTCGGCGGACCCGAGATCGGCGTGCCGCGCCCCCAGTTCCAGCCGCACTTCGACGCCGCCCGGGCCGCCGGACTGCGCTCGCTGCCGCACGCGGGGGAGACCACCGGGCCGCAGACGATCCGCGACGCGATCGAGCTGCTCGGGGCGGAACGGATCGGGCACGGCACCTCGCTGACCCAGGACCCCGCGCTGCTCGCCGAGGTCGCCGACCGCGGCATCCCGCTGGAGGTCTGTCCGACCTCGAACATCGCCACCCGCGCCGTCGAGCGGCTCGAGGACCACCCGTTGCGGGCGATGGTCGAGGCCGGGGTGACCGTGACCGTCAACAGTGACGACCCGCCGATGTTCGGCACCACGCTGCTCCAGGAGTACGCGATCGCCGCCGACCTGCTCGACCTCGACGCCCCGGGGGTGGCCGACCTGGCCCGCGCGGCCGTGCACGCGTCGTACGCCCCCGACGACGTGCGGACGCGGGTGCTTGCCGAGATCGACGCCTACGTGGCCGGCTGACCGGTCCAGCGAGCGCGGCGCCGCTGAAGACGTTCGGTTGATGGGTTACAGATCTACTTCGGTTGAGTCGTGACACTCGCTTTCACTGTAGATCGGCGCTGGGGCGCCTGGCTCCTCTTGACTCGGATGTTCTCGAGGGGACCGGGGTTCTTGCGCTGTTCGGTTCGCAGGAGGTGGTCGCCGTCGTAGAACTGCATGACTTGTTCGGTGACCCACACGTCGACGGGTCGTCCTGCTGCGGCGGCGCCGAGGCAGACCTGTTGCCAGTTCACGCAGACCACGCCCACGGCGCTGGCTCGACGGGTTACCCAGATCCCGTCGTTGCGGTTCGGTGCTGGTCGATCCGCGGTGACGGGCGCCCGGATCGGTGCGACCGGTGCGCTCTGGGACTTGAGAAACCGCTGTGAGGGGGTCGCCATGTCCAGGGCCTGATGCGGCCGGTTGGTGTTGTAGTCCACGACCCAGGCATCCAGTTCGGCCTGGACCGTGGCAAGGTCGGCGAAGGCGCGGTCGGTGCGGAACTCGCTGCGCAGGGCACGGTGGAATCGCTCCACTTTTCCCGTCGTGGTCGGTGACCTGGGTTTGGTCAGCAGGTGCTCGATCCCGTTCTCGCGGCAGATACGGTCGAACAGGACTTCGACCGGAGGCTGGTTGAACCGCCCGGTGAACACCTTGCCGTTGTCGGTCAGGATCTGCCCCGGCACACCCCACGTGCGCAACGCCAACGCCAGGCCGTCACACACGGTGCGTGAGCTCTCCCGACGCATCACGAACGCGCTGACACAGAACCGGGAATGATCATCGATCCCGGTCAGCACCTTCGCACGAGAACCATCGGCGAGCACAAAGCCACCCACGACATCCATCTGCCACAGCTCCATCGCGACGCCACGTTCCCACCGTTTCCACTTCCGGTCCCGGCGCCGACGGCCACTGGGATCGATCAGGTTCAGCCGCACCAACGCCCGATAGACACCGGACTCGCTCGGCAGGACCGCCACCTCCTCCTTGGCCAGTTCGAAGACGATCCGCCGCGGACCCCACGACGGGTGCGCGGTCCGCATCCGGGCGATCGCGACCTCGACCTCGGAGCCCATCTGATGCGGACACGACCTCGGCCGGTGCGACCCATCACCAAGGCCCTCAAGCCCGCCGGCCTCGTACTTCGACAGCCACCCATGCACCGTCTTCCGTGACACCCCGAAACGGGCCGCCACATCGGTGACAGTCTCACCGTCACCGATCACTGCCAACACGGCCTGATACCGCTGCTCGGCCACACTCAACTCCCTCATCTCGGGAGTGTCACCAATCAGCCGAAATAGATGTAACCCATCACCCGAAGGTGCGACACCACTCAACCGAAGACCAGATGTCACCCCTCTCCCGGAGTAACACAGCGAGCGCGGCGCCCCCGGCAGGGCTCGAACCTGCGACCCGCGGCTTAGAAGGCCGCCGCTCTATCCAGCTGAGCTACGGGGGCCGGGACCGGGCGTCCGCCCGATCCGGGGCCAGTATGCCGGACACCCACTCCCCGCAACGCACCCCACCGGAGGGCGAGGCGCGAAGGCGAAGCCTGAGCCACGAGACTCCCGGACCGGTCCGCGGAACCGTTGCAGGGGTCTCGTGGCTCGCCTATCGGCTCGCACCTCGACCTCCGCACCCAGGACCTCCGCATGCGGGCCCGGAGGTCGAGGCGCGAAGGCGAAGCCTGAGCCACGAGACCGGCTGCACCGATCGGCGGGACCCTCGCGGGGTCTCGTGGCTCGCTATCGGCTCGCACCTCGACCTCCGTACCCAAGCCCGGAGGTCGAGGCGCGAACGCGAAGCCTGAGCCACGAGACCACCCGCCCCACATCCATACCCAGACGCACTCGCGCATCGAGAATCCCCAACCCCGCTTGACGAAACTCCCCTGTGAACGACCCCGAAAATGTCGGTGGCCCCTGGCAGAGTCACCCCCATGGCAGGCGACATCCCCACCCCCGGACCCGGCACCGGACCCACCCCGATGGAGGCGCGGACGCGTCCGCAGCACCAGTTCACCGGCCGACTGCACCAGGTCCTCGACCAGATCCTCCCGGCCCCCGCGTGGCCGCTCAGTTGTGACGAGCTGGCCGAGACCCTGACCGAAGCGATCACCGCCCGCAGCCGGATCGATGCGTTGATCGCGACCCTGCTGGCCGACGCCCAGTCCCGTGACCTGCCCACCGAGCTCGGCCCGCGCGCCGCGAAGGATCTGGTGGCGCTGGCACGCGGGTTGGAGGACCATGACCCGACCCGTACGGCGCTCGCCGCCGGGGCGGTGCTCCCGGATCAGGCGGCGGTGATCGTCGCCGCGGTCGACGCGTTGCCCGACACTGTGTCGCCCGACGAGATCGCCAAAGCAGAGGAGCATCTCCTCGCCGAAGCGGCGCATCACGACGCCCGCGAGCTCCGCGCCCTGGGCAAGCATCTGCTGGATGTGATCGACCCCGACACCGCGGATGAACGCCTCAACAAGCTGCTCGAGAAGGAAGAGAGGGAGGCCGCGAGGAAGACCAGCTTCACGGGGTTCCACGACGGGGCCGGGTCCTACCACTTCAAGGGACGGATGCCGTCGCTGGACGGGGCGATCCTGGAGTCCCTGCTGGGGGCGTTCTTGAACCCGAGCCGCCCCGACCCCATCACCCGGACCCTCGAGGACGGCACCGCGGTCGCGACCCCGGAGCTGAAGGGCCAAGCGCTGGTGCAGCTGGTCGAGCGGTACCCGCGCAAGAAGCTGCCGATGACCGGTGGGGTCAACACCACCGCCGTGGTGCTGATCCCCCTGGAATGCCTCGAAGGCCGCCAGCAGGCCGCCGGGATCCTCGGCACCAACCT
>JBGAFN010000025.1:0-28765 GCA_044227235.1 Marmoricola sp.
TGGAGTTCGCGGCGTACGCGGCTGAAGTCGGCGATCTCGACGATGGCCAGGTTCATTCGCACCATCACCAAGCCGAACATGATGACCGAGCCGGTCACGATCACCCAGGTCTGTTCCTGGGTGCTGGTGAGGTGCTGGACGGCCAGGATTCCGGGGGCCACTAGGGCGGCACCGGTCATCGCGGCGATGCTCAACCAGGGTGGACGCTCGGTGGGCGGGACGGTCTCGGCCATGCCGGCCATCGCGGGGTGTAGGGCGGCGGCACCCCAGAACACGTAGGAGGCCGGCCACAGCAGTTCCACGGCCGGTTGGAGCTGGTAGGTGTATCCGTCGAGGGCGGCGCTGAGCACGTCGGCGCCGATGAGGAGCTTCAGCGCCACGAACAGCATCCGCAGGGGCGCCGAGCTGCCCTGGGCCGCGAGGAGCATCCGGATCAGGGCGCCGATCAGGACGATGTCGAGCGCGACGTAGAGCACCGAGACGACGGTGGCCGAGGGGGACTGGGTGCTGGAGGTCAGCATCGGCTGGGCCAGGTAGGTCCAGGTCAGCAACCCGAGTCCTGCGGTGACCGTGGCCGCATCGAGGAACCCGGGCCAGTCCTGGGTGGGGCGTCGTGAGCGGACCAGCAGGTAGAGGCTGGCCGCGATCGCGACGTACCCGGCCAGGTACATGGGGTCGGGCCAGGACGGGAAGCGGGTGTCGTCATAGACGTCTTGGCGGAAGTAGAGCACGGGGTCTGCCCACGCCCAGGACAGCTGTCCGAGCGCCATGATCAGCCAGGGCCATGGCGACGCGGGTCGATACACGATGACACCTACGAGGATCGCGATGACGACCGCGGAGCTCAGCACCACGTACAGCACGTCGCGGCTCACGGTGCCGGGCGTCAACGCCATCACCGCCAAGATGACGGCGCCGACTGTGCTGTAGGCGGGCCACAACCACCGCGTCCATGACGCAGTGCGCCACCCACCCGTCACGACGACTGGCGACGAGGCCACAGCGGCGGTCTCACCGGTGGCACCCGTGCTGGTGGAGGGAGTTTCAAGGGCGAACTCGAGCACGGCCTCCTTATCGGCGCCCGCCGCCGGCACCGGACCGGATTAGTCCACAGGGACCATCAAGACCACCCCGAGGCCCCCTCGTCGCTGACGACTCTTGAGCAAGTGTTGAACCGTCCTTGACCTGACCTTGAGGAAGGACCGGCTGGAGTGGCAGGGGCCATCTGCGCAGCGACGGGGATGGGGAGCTGAGGGGGCCCTGCAGGCAACCCTGCAGGCTCTACGTGGGGTAAGGCCTGCAGTCCTCTCAGCGACCGGCGCGCCGCAACTCCAGTGGGCCCCCTGTCGTCACCCCCGGCGACGGGGGGTTCCACTCCCGCACCCCGATCGGTCGGGACCAGGGGTCAGCGCTCCTGGACCCCAGCCTGAGGGTCGCAGTACAACGCCACCATCCGCCGGGCGACCCGACGGGCGTGCGCCCGCTCGAGCGCGGCCAGAGCAGCGAGCGCCTCGGGGGCGGGCGCCGCCGGACCCCGATGATGTGTCTCGGCGAAAGCGTCGACAGCGTGGTCCGGGGCCGGCGAGCCGAGCCACGGGGATATCGGAGCCTGGTCGCACCAGGCAGCGTGAGCATCCTCGTCAGCGCACCCACCACACGCACGCATCACCGCGACACCTCGCTCTGAGCCAACCGTCCCCTCGACCGTAGAGGGACACGGTGATCGGGCCTTTGATATTGACGAGAACTTGACCAGATGCCCCACCGCGGTTGCGGCTCTTGCTGCGATGAGCCGCGACCCGCGGGAGTGACGGTTGGAGAGGGCTTCCCGGAGCGACGTCAGATCGGGACCGTGTAGGCGCACTCGCTCGTCCACAGACGCAGCACGTCGAAGGGTCTGTCGATCTTGAAATCGCCCAAGAACGAGGCGCCGTCCGCTAGGCCGTGAAGCATGAGGGTTCCCACGCGGGGAGGTATGTGGCCGGATGAGTAACCCGGGAGGCCGCCCCCACCGATCGTGATCGACGCTGTCGGCGGACCATCGGCAACTGATGGACGGGGCTGCGCGAAGACCAGCCCCGAGACGGGCCGCCGGTACACCGTCGCGCCTGTTGGCACGTGCACGTTGCCGGCGATCTTGAGCCGTTCGCCGGCCCGTTTGAGGGTGGTGATGGTGACGACTGCACCTCCCCCTGCTGTCGGGATCCCGGGTTGCGCCTCCACAGCGATGTTGAGCTGGGTCCACTCTCCCTCGGGACGTAAGCCCGGTAGGTAGGTGCCGGTCTCATTGGTGATGGTTGGCTCGGGGAACACGGTCCCGGCAACCGCATGGCCAAGTACGGCGCGGACCTCGGCCCAGACCGGGAGAACCTCGTGGGCTTCGGTGCGGAGGCGGTGCCGCAGCGGCGCGACGGCGGGCCGATGGCCCACCATGAATTTCATGAAGGCGTTGGTGTTCCGCTCTTGTCGGTCAAGGTCCGCCCGAATATGAGTCGGGGTGGTCTCGGCGAGAATGGATGCTTGATGGTGAAGGCGGTCTCCGACGAAGGCACACAGCAGTGAGTTGCATGCCCACAGCCATCGGAGTGCGTCGGCTTGCGAACCGCGTTCTGCGCTGCTGACCGCCGCGAGGAGAGCAGCACTCGCCCGATCGTCATAACCGAGTTGCGCATCGGTGGCCGACACAACCAGGTGATCTTCGGCCACCCGCAGCCTGCGGTTGCGCTCGGTCGGATCCGGTTGATAGGCGGATTCGCGAAGGAGGACGATCCCACGTCGCAGGTTCTCGCGATGCGGCTGTACTTCGAGCGCCGCTAGGCGCGACTCGATGCCGCTCAATCTCGCGGCGATGGACTCGGTGGAACTGAGCCCCAGCTGAGCCGCGAGGCCCGACCCGAGCTTGCCTCCCGCACCGCGGGCGAATGCGACGCCGAGCGACGTGATGATCGAGACCGGTTCCACCTTCCCATCGAAGCACTCGAAGGCGGAGGCGGCGACCTCCCCAGCGCTGCGCGGCCCCGCGGCGGACTGACAGTCGCAGAGTGGAGCGCTCCAGCGACGGGCTGAGCGTGCCCCCGCGGGTATGTGGGGGGTGCGGGGGCCGCCCTGAAGCATGCGCCGCATCAAGGGGGGTCGCGGCGCACCAGGTGCATGGTCGTCGCCGCTGATCGGAATCGTCAACGGATGAGCAGACCAGTGCCAGGACCAGATGAGCCCGGGTGGGCCGAGGCCCCGGGGCTCGCGGCGAGCACTGGGAGCCGCGCGCCGAGCCCCGGGGGCCTCGTGGTCAGGTGGCCGCTGTTGGGAGAACGCTCCCGGTGCGGCGCCTTCCCCAAGGCACCGTCGTGCACCGTCGGCGAGCAGTGGACACCCCCACCCGTGAACATGATGAGGGACTCTGGGGCGGTCTGGGAATGGGCCATCCAGCCACTGAAAAGCAAAATGTTCTGACAGGGACGATTGCCAGTTTCGCGTTGCAGGGAACGGATGTGGGTCACGCGTCCAACTTCTCGCGCGACCTGGCGAGTCACCGTGGGTCGTCTGAACCGCCCGTGGCGAGACTGATTCCGGTGAAGTACACAGGGGAGCTGGGTGGGGTGACTCGGCCCTTCCTTAGCTCTCCTCCCCGAGGGTCGAGTCGCTCCTCAAACCGGGTCGGGAGACCACGCTCGCTCCATGTCGACGGCGGCGACGGGAGCTACACCGCCGCTGTCGAGGTCACCGGCTGCGGGTACGACGGTTCTGATGGCCCGTTCGCACGAGGCCGGTGTGCGTCGTTCGGGCCATCTGGCCCGACGTCATCTGACTATGGCCCCTGTTCACGGCCGGACGTAGCGTCGCCGATAGGCGCCGCGCGGCCTCCTGTGATGGGGGGTGGGGGATATAGGAGGCCGCACGGCTGCGTCGTGTGGACGCTTTTGGTGCAGGGGGCAAACCACTCGTCCGAGCGCTCGGCGCACCACATCGCCTTCGCTAGCTCTCGGCCTGGTTCTCGATCAGCGTCCCCGTCTCTAGGCTGCCTCCCCCGTCAGCTCGTGAGACGGGGACGCCTCGGTCGTCATGCACACGCGCGTGACGCAGGATTTGGAGGTGCTTCGTCCGGCGGGCCTCGTGGGGGAACGCCCACACCTCACGCCGGACGGAGCAGAGTGCAGCTCTCACGTCCTCGGTCCGTTGGCCGGATGCGAATACGACCGACGGTGATGGGGGTCCTGGCGGAGAAGCCGCACCGAGCACCAGCGTGCTGGCTACCTGCCGGTAAGGGCAGAGGGAGCCCGGGGACCAAGGTCCGTGAAGCAGATCACGTCGTCGCAGCTCCCTCTTTCCCACGCTTCTCACCGTTTCCCTCACCGACTGGGACGGTGAGGGAAACGGTGAGCCGTCCGTGAACCTGCCTCCCTTCCCTGAGAGCCAACGCTCTGCGGAAGGGAATCGCCATGGGACCGCTCGACTCACTGCACCTCGACCACGCCGACCTCGTCAGCCTCGTCGACCGGGAGGTGTGGGCGGCGTGGGCCGACGCCGAGCCCGCGCTATGCGCGGTGTCGGCCCTCAGTCAGATCGACCAGCTGGAAACGTCCGAGGCCGACGCCTGCCTCGGAGCCCTGGTGCGGCGCGCACAGGCTGGCCCCCACCGAGAGCTCGCACTGTTCCTCGTGCTCCACCAGCTCCGCGTGTACGCCCGACAGATGGCCTACGAGCTCCGCGACCTGTCGCCCGTGATCGATGAGCTCGTGCTGTCGGAGCTGACCGCCCAGATCCTGAGCTGTCCTGCGGGCTGCCAGCACGCGTTCGCGACTCGTCTGCGGTGGGGCACACGCGCGACAGTGCTACAGCAACTCAAGGCGGATGCCCGTCACCGCAGCCAGTGCATCGAGACGCTCGGCCTCACCGCCGAGGCCCTCGACCGAACGGAGATCTGCCGCTTCGCCGTCGAGCGACTCGGTGCGGCCGAGGCGAGCCACCGCGAGCTCTACGACCTCCTCGACTGGGCGCTCTCCGAGCGCGCGATCACCCCCGACATGGCCGCGCTGATCGACGAGCTCGTGCAGGCTGGTGACAGCGTCACGCCGGCGACCCGGCTCGAGCTCCTCGGGGCGACCTCGACGGCCGCGGTCGAGCTGGTTGCCGCCCGACACGGTGTCTGCACCAGGACGATCAGGCGCCGGCGTGACCAGGTCATCGAGGCGCTGCGGGCGGTCGCGGCTGAGTACGTGGCTTGTGCCGCCTGATCCCGTCCCGCCCCGATCTGTCCACAGGTCAACGCTGTCGGACCTCTGTGTGGCATGAGCCCAGCGCAGTCTGACAACGACCCGGTGAGCGCCGCCGAGGACGCCGGGTGGGTGGCCGACCTGGTCACGACGTACCGCGAGGGTGACCTCGCTGCCGTCGAGACGGCCCTCCGCCAGGTCCTCGAGGCCGTGCACCGAGCCCGGCGCGCACGATGCGTGCTCGCCCAGCTGCCGCCCGACCGTCTCCTGGCCGGCCTGGTGGTCGCGGCAGGGCAGGCCGTGCGGTCGCCCATGTAGGTGAGAGTGAGGACAGCCGATGAAGCACGTCGTACTCCTGGCCAACGTGTGCCCCAAGGCGCCGCCCGGGCTCGACCGATGGGACGACGAGATCCTCGGGTGGGTCAAGTGGGGAACCCTGGCCCTCATCGCGATCGCCGGGTTCGTGTCGATCGCCGCCATCGTCCTCGGCCGGGTCTTCGCCCACCCCCACGGCTCGCGACTGGGAGCGATGGGACTCGCCGTCACCGTGCTGTCAGCGATCATGTTCGTCGCGATCTACGCCATCCTCACCGGCATCACAGGACGGGGATGCTGATGACAGCCCGCGCAGAGGGTGACGTCACGTGGGGTCGCCGGCCGGGGCGCCGCCATGAGCGGATCCCGGAGCACTGGCAGCAGGAACCAGTCGACCGGCTCACCCGACTCCTCGACGCAGCCCTCCCCAAGACGAACTCCACGACGGATCGTCCAGCGCTGTCGGAGGCCCTGGTCAGACACCCCTCCGCCTATGTCGCCGCCTGGCAGGACGCCGCATGCGCGGTGGTGATGGCCGAACGAGAACCGCCCGTGAACGGTGTGCCGCTCACGGGCGCGCAGTCCGCCGTCGTGCTCGCGGATGCGGCGAAGCTGGTCCGCGCGGTGACGATCCTGGACCAGCGCCTGAGACGGCTGCCCGGGTGGGTGTCCCTGCGCAACCCCGGTCGACTGCTCCAAGCCGCCGAGAGCGTCACCCTCGCGCTGGCCGGGGCCGACACCGACCACCCGGTCGACTACGGGGTCGACGTGCTCGGGTGGCGCGACCGCGCCCTCGGTGTGATCGACGGCCCCGCCCTCCCGGGCTTGGCCGGTGTCGCCCAGGCCCAGCACAACACCTACATCGCGCTCGGGACCCTGCCGACCGCACTGAACCTGCGACGAGTGCTGGCCACCCAGCTCGCCACCTCCGCGCACCTGCGCCGGGTCACCGACCCTGTCGACGCCCGGCTCGGGGAGCAATTCGCCGACCGGTACCAGACCTACGACACCCTGAGCCAGGCCGCCCGCCAGGTCGGCGGCCGGCTCGGGGACGGCGCCAGGGCCGCACTGGAGAGCCAACACGCCGCCGACCGCGCAGCCGCCCTCCACTTAGTAGACGCCAACGACCAGACCCTCAGTGCGCTACGGCGCCTCTGCTCCGGCATCGACCTGCGCATCGCCCAGACCATCGAGCACGCCTTCGACGAGAAGCTCTACTTCACCAGCGTCCAGATGCCCCGACTCTCCGAACACGTCCACGCCGGCATCCACCGACCCCGCCGGTACTGGACCCCCGTCGAGTCCGTCGTCCAGTCCGACCTCCTCCAGGTCGCCACCCAACGCCTCGCCGTCCCACCCGAACCAACCCCGGCCCCAGGCGTCCGCGACCAGGCCGGCCCGTCGCGAGCCCAGCTCGACCAGCTCATCGAACGAGCCCGAGGTCGGACTGCCTCGCGGTGGGTCGACCACCGCAACCTATGACAAGCAGCGAAGGACGAGGCACCGAACCCCCGCGAACGGAGCAGCCATGTACCGCACCACCCAGTCGCTTCAGGCGCCCTCGCAACCGTCGGGGGACCGGTAGGACAGCTACTGGGCCCAGGCCGGTAACGAGACTGGCTGATCGCCCAACGCCTGATCGAGCGCTCCCCGGATGCCCGTGCCCAGTTCACCGCCTACGTGGACCGGAAGAAGTCCGGGAACGATCCGGCCACTCCTGCGGAGTTGGACCGGCGAGCAGCAGCAGCCGCCGCAGACTCCTAGCCCTGCTCCACCACGCAGCGGTACCTTCTCGACCTCGTGCTCGGACTCGTGCAGCCCGACGAGGAGTACCTCAGCTGGGAACAGGGCCATGAGGGCACCCCGATGTTCGACCTGCGTAACCTCGGCCGGTTCGGCTCAGGCGGAAGCCCGTCGCGGCGATGCTGCTGGAGCGACTAGGCCGTCGGTTCGATTCCGACAGGCGGCTCCACGTCACACCGCAGGCGTCAGCCGATCATGCTCCGCGACCGAATCGCGCACGGGTACCGGTCGATCGAACTCGAGAAGTCCGGCCGTGCGGCCATCTGAACGGCTCTCGATGTTCCGTCGCGAGTCGGACCGAGACGTCCGTGCGCGGCCACCCGAAAGCGGTGCCTATCGCCGAGCAGATAGGTCGCTATACGCAAAGGCGTTGGCCAACTTCGTCTCGACTGTTGCGCCCGTCACACCCCTGCATCAGGGTGGCGGTGACTCAGATGCTGAAACGATTTAAGGAAGGCTGATGATGCACTCACTACTCCTCTCGCCACGAGGGCGAGCACGCCGGAACTGGCTGCTCGCGACGTCGTTGGCGGCCGTCGCCGTGACAGGGTCGATGAGCGCCGCGACCGCGCTCGGCACCTCGACCTCCTCCTCGGGCGGGCTGCCCCCGACGACGCAGCACTTCGCCGCGCTCAACCCGGTGACGAAGCTGACCGCGACGCCTACGACCATCACGTCGCGGGCGTCGAGATCGGGCAGGGTGGCACTCCCACGGCCGACCAGCTCAAGGCCATCTACACCAGGGCCAACCAGCTCGGGATGACGGTGAGCCTCAAGGCCGCCAACGGGCTCCCGGGCGCGACGTACACCAACGACAACGACTACGCGCGTCGGACGCTGGGCAACTACCGGCTCAACGTGACGGCCGGAGCCCAGATCGACGCCGACCTTCCCGGTCCGACGACAGGCAACCCCGGGACCATCGTCGCCGTGCTGGCCTACCGCTGCGCCGACGCCACCTGCGCCGCCACCGGGACCGTCCCGCTCGTCCGGGGCTCGGTCGTGGACCTGACCTCGACGATCACGGGCACCAACACCGACGGCTACCAGGACGGCACCACCACCGGCCACCTGCAGTGGACCGCTCCCACCGAGCCCGCCGGGGCGGCCTGGGTGGTCCTCACGTTCCGCGCGATCCCGTTCGGCAACCAGCCCGAGACGCTGACCCGGCAGGGCACCCAGCAGGTCACCGACGCCTACGACGCCTACTTCGCGAGCAACGGCCTCGCCGACCTGGTCCGCGCCAACGGCGGTGACCTCTTCGTCGACTCCCACGCCAGCGACCCCTGGGGCGCGCCGGAGGAGCTGTGGTCGAGCGACCTGCGCACCCAGTTCCAGCAGCGCGCCGGCTACGACATCGTCCCGGAGCTGGCCGCCCTGGTCGACCCGACGATGGCCGGGGCAGGTCTGGGTGGTCCGCCGCCGGCCACCTCGACGTTCTACTCCTTCACCGACGGCAGCGGCTCACGCATCCGCTCGGACTTCAACCGCGTCCGCAGCGACCTGTACACCGAGAACCGGATCAAGCCGTTCCAGGACTGGGCTCACGGCTACAACACCCGGCTGCGGCTGCAGCAGGAGGACGGTCCGGTCACCTCGATCGGCGACCAGCTGCAGACCTCGGCGGCCCTGGACCGCTCCGAGTACGAGTCGCTGACCAGCAGCGACCAGACAGACCTCTACCGGCCGATGGCCTCGGCCAACCACATGACCGGCAACACGTGGTACTCCATCGAGTGCTGCGAGTCGCTGAACCTCAGCTGGGCCGAGACGTACCAGAACGCCATGGTCCGGATGAACAAGGCGTTCGCCGGCGGCATCGACCGGCTCGTCTACCACATCCGGCCCTACATCGAGGCCCCCAATGCCTCCTGGCCGGGCGTCGGCTTCAGCGCCACGAACAAGGTGAGCTTCGGCAACGCCTGGAGCCGGATCCAGCCGTTCTGGTCCGACGCGACCGCGATCAACGACTACTTCGCGCGCAACCGTGAGGTCCTCACCCAGGGCAAGGCGCGCATGGACATCGCCGTCTACCAGCGCAGCTACTCCTCCCCCTCGGCGTTCTCCACCAGCGACCCCAGCAACCGTCACTGGCAGGACCTCGGCCTGCAGCGGGCGGGCTACTCGTGGGACTACCTCGACGAGAAGCTGTTCGACCTGCCCAACGCCGTGGTGGCCAACAAGCGGCTCGCGGTGAACGGGCCCAACTACAAGGCCCTGGTCTTCGACCAGTTCCTCTACCCCACGACCAACACCGCCCGCGGGGGCCTCAGTCTCGCTGCGGCGAGGAAGTTCCTCGGCTACGCCGACGCCGGGCTGCCGGTCGTCTTCGTCGGTCGACCCACCGACACCGCCGGCATGCCGGTCAGCCAGGACACCCAGCTGACGAGCATCGTCAACCGGATCCTGGGCCACCGCAACGTCGTCCAGGTCGCCACCGAGGCCGAGGTGCCGGCAGCCCTCCGCCGGCTCGGGGTCACGCCCCAGGCCGCACCGCGCGACCCGTCCACGCTGCTGAGCGTGCGCCGGGAGGACGCGTCGACCAGGACCGACTACTACTGGCTCTACAACCAGGGCATCGACAGCTACCCCGGCAGCACGAGCAGCTTCGGCAAGAACCCGAGCAACATGTACGAGGAGCCATCGGCCTGCCGCACCACCACCGCCAACAACCCGTGCATGGCCACCGGCGCCACGGTCGACACCACGGTCACGCTCGAAGGAGCCGGTGCCCCCTACGAGCTCGACACCTTCAGCGGTGCCATCACCCCGATCGCCGAGTACACCCGTCGCGGCAACACCGTCACCGTGCCGGTCCACCTCGGGCGCGACGAGTCCACCGTGGTCGCCCTGACCTCGGACCCGCGTCGCTTCGGTGTGGCGCCGACGGACGAGCGGGTCCTGTCGACCACCGCGGACAGCGCGGCCCAGGTCGGGCGCAGCGTCGTCGTGCGGGCCTCCCGCCCGGGCGTCTTCCAGACGCTGCTCAGCACCGGCAAGACGGTGACGAGCAAGGTCCCGTCGGTCCCCTCGTCGATCGACCTCACCGCGGCCCGGTGGCAGCTCGACGCCGAGGACTGGCAGCCCACGAACCCGTACGGCACGACCGGGGCTGCGGGGGTCGAGACCACCAAGCAGCCCGTCAGCGTCGACCTCGACGGGCTCAAGGCGTGGCCGGACATCCCCGCCCTCGCGAACGCCTCCGGCGTCGGCACCTACACGACGACCTTCCAGCTGCCGGCGGGGTGGAACACCGAGGACTGGGGCGCCGGGCTCGACCTCGGACGCGTCACCGACACCTTCCGGGTCACCGTCAACGGTCACGCCGTCCCGATGGACCAGGTCAACCCGACCGCCGACCTGCGTCCCTATCTGCGGGCGGGCGCGAACACCCTGACGGTCCGGGTGGCCACGACGCTCAACAACCGGCTCGCGGCGCTCGACACGGCTGTCCGCAACCGCGACGTCATCCAGGAGTACGGCCTGATCGGCCCGGTCGTGGTGACGCCGTACAAGCAGATCCGGGTCTGGAAGTAGCACGGACCCCGCAGCGGTGCGCCCCCGGTCACGATGACCGGGGGCGCACCCGCGTCACACCTCCCGGGCCTGGTCGGCGATCGAGGGGTGGGACATGGTCGCGGCGACCTGCTCGCGCAGCCAGAGGTGGGCCGCGTCGTGCTCGCGGTTCGGGTGCCACCAGAAGGTCAGGTTCAGCGGGGCCATCGGCCAGGGGCACTCGAGGACGCGGATGTCGCAGGCCTCCTGGAGCCGCGCGGCGATCGCGTGCTGGACGATGCCGACCAGCTCGGTGCCGGCCACCAGGAACGGCACGGCCGAGAAGCTCTCGGTCGACAGGGCGATCCGCAGCTCCAGTCCGTGGGCGAACAGGCGCTGCTTCCAGGTGCGGTCGTGGTCCCGGGGCCGGGTGGGGACGACCCACGAGTGCCGGACGACCTCCTCCAGGGCGAGGCTCTGGCCCACCCGGGGGTTGGACCGGTCCACGACGCACACCCACCGGTCCGGGTGCAGTCCCGTGAACGGGAGGCCGGGGAGGCTGTCGCGCGGCCCGAACCACCCGTCGATGCCGGCGAGCCAGCTCGAGGGAGCCACCGAGGTGTCACCGGGCCAGCAGAAGGTGAGCCGGGCCCCTGGCGCGGCGGTGGTGACGCGCTGGGTCAGGAGCGAACCCAGCAGGATCTGGGCGTACTCCGTGGTCGCCACCCGGAACTCCCGGGTGCTCGTGGCCGGGTCGAAGGTGCGCAGTGACGTCAGCACCGTCTGGGCGCTGTCGACGGCGGCGTGCGCGAGTGGGAGCAGGCGCTGACCCACCGGCGTCAGCTCGTAGCCGTTGCCGCTGCGCGTGAGCAGGTCGTCGTCGAAGTGCCGACGGAGGCGAGCCAGGGCGCCGCTCGCCGCTGACTGGCTGACGCCCATCCGGCGGGCTGCGCGGCTCACGTTGCGCTCCTGGAGCAGCGCCTCGAGCGCGGGGATCAGGTTCCAGTCGAGCCGACCGAGCGAGTTCACAGGCACCTCGATGCTGGTGGAGCGGGCGGGAGGTGGGCGCGCTGCACGGGCCGTCCACCTGTTGCGCCCGTCACACTGCGTCGGGCACTCTGTTCGTAGCACAGTTCATGAAACGATTCAACCCGTTCGGACTCGGCGCCACAGCGGCAGGTAGGGGCTGACGGTGGGCGACCGGTCGGCGGGAGAAGGGCTGACGCATGGTCACGGGTGCCAGGCACACGATCGTGGTCGCCGGGATGGCCTCCTACCTCGACGCCGGTGCGCTCGTCTCGACCGGGCTCGCCGTCGGTGGCCCCTACGCCGATGCCTTCTCCCTGGACCGCTCGACCGTGGGACTTCTCCTCGGGCTCCAGACGTTGGCCTTCGCGGTTGGCGCCCTGCTGGGGGGTCGCTGGGCGGATCGCCGGGGACGACGCGTCGTCCTGCTCCGCTCGCTCGCCCTGTACGCCGCGGGGGTGGCCCTGCTCGCGGCGGCCTGGGGCACGGTGGCGCTGGTGGTGGGGGTGGTTCTGAGCGGCCTCGCGATCGGTGCCGACCTCCCGACCTCCTTGGCCCTGATGGGTGAGGAGGCTCCGGTGGGACGGCGCGGCGCAGCGGTGGCGGGCTCGCAGGTGCTGTGGGCCGCGGGAATCACCACCACGGGTCTGCTGGCGCTGGCCCTCGCCGGCACCGGCGTCATCGGGGCCCGGCTGCTCTACGTGCATCTGCTGGTCGTGGCCCTGCTGGTGCTGGGGGCGCGGCTCCGACTGGGGGAGTCCGGAGAGTGGAGGCGCGCGGCTCATCTCGAGCGCGACCGGGTCGCTGGTCCGGGCCTGCCGGCGGCCGCCGCTGCCGTGCCGGCGGAGATCGTGCCGGCTGCCGTGACGCTCGGCCTGTTCTACACGCTGTGGAACCTGGGCGCGAACACGCTGGGCCAGTTCCGTCCCTACCTCTGGATCCACCTCTTCGGTGGCAGCGTGCGTGGGGCAGCGACGCTGGTCCTCTTGGGCATGCCGTTGGGTCTGCTGGGGTCGCTGGCCTTCGTCCGGGTCGTCGACACGAGCGCTCGACAGCGGTGGATCGTCGTCGGGGCGGTGGCCGGCGCAACGGGCTGGCTCACGGTCACGATGTGGCCGACACGCCAGGCGTTCGTCCTCCTGGTGGTGTGCGGCATCGTCGGTGCGGCGCTGGCGGGAGAGGCGGCCTACAAGGTGTGGGTGCACGAGCTCGTGCCCACGCTCTACCGGGGCGTGGTCCAGGGGGCCACCCTCGCGGTGGCGAGGTGTGTCGCCGGGGTGGCGGCGTTCGGTGTCCCCGCGCTCGCTGCGGCACACAGCCGTGCGCTCTTCGGGATGCTGCTCCTGACCAACGTGGCCGCTGGCGTCATCGCCGTCTGGTGGATGCCTCGGTTGAGACGACGCCACGGTCAGGCCGACCCCAGCGCCCCTCCCGCGGTGAGGCGCCGGCTGGGTGTCGCCGGGCGCGGGTCCTGACGGCGATGGCGGCAGGTCGCCGGCCTCCGGAGGCCTGACGCCCCCACGGGGAGGTGGCTACGGTGGCCAGATGGCAGTGCTGCACGAGGCGACGATCTCGCCGCGCAAGGACGAGCTGATCGAGCCGTGGCTGGTCACCAGGGTCTGGTGGGACGGCGTGGCCACCCGTGGTCCGGTGGGCACCTTCCGGTTGGACGACCCGGCGGGCGAGGTCGGGATCGAGTGCTTCCTCTTCGGGTCGTCGGGCGGCACGACCCTGTTCGTGCCGGTCACCTACCGCGACGCCCCGCTGCCGGAGGCCGAGGCCGCCCTGCTGGGCACGATGGAGCACTCGGTGCTGGGCACACGTTTCGTCTACGACGCGTGTGCCGACCCGGTCTTCGTGACCACCGTGCTCGACACGATCCGCACCGGGGGCCGGCAGGCCGACCTGAGGCTCGTCCGGACCGACGGTACGGAGATCGTGCGTGAACCCACTGCGACCGCCCACGGCGACGGGGTTCCCGCGGTTCCCGTCCACGACCCGGCGGTCAGCGTGGTGCCGGTCGACGGACCGGACCGGACCACGATCCCGTACGGCGCCGGACAGCTCACGGTGATGCGCCGCCTCGGGGACGCCCCGGTCGGCCCTGCTCTGGTCGGCTCGTTCGCGGGAGGATCCGACCTCCGCCTCGCTGTCGTCACGGTCCCCTGACCGGCCGGGTGCCTGAGCATCCGCCAGAGCCGGGCGACCCCGCTCAGCTCGAGACGGGTTCGGCGGGAGGCCTGTGCTACCGGGTCGGGTAGGCGACGACCAGGGCGATCTTCTCCACGCTCTCGGCGAGGTCCTCGTCCAGCGAGGCGTCGTCAGGCAGGTTCTGCAGGTCGATCAGCACCGCGACCTTGCTCCGCCAGACGGGATTGGCCGTGTTGATGGTCGCCTGCTCGTAGCCGACCCACTCGCCGATCTCTTTGAGGTAGAGGAGCCGGGTGTCGTCCTTGGCGTACACGCTGTCGGGGGAGGCCAAGGTGGACTGGACGTAGCCGATGATCAGTCCGCTCACCTCGTTCCACCAGATGGTCTTGTTGGCACCCGGCTGGGCCGTGGTGTGACCGTGCTCGATGATGCGCTTGGCGAGGAAGTCGGCGTTCACGATGGTCGTGTTGTCGGCCACGATCTGGCCGATGAGCCTCATCTGCCCGTCGCTGAGGTTGTCGGATCTCACGGTGGCCACCCTTCTCCTGGTCGTGACTCGTCACGCTAGAGGCGGCCGGGCTGCTCCGGCGTCCCACAGGGGCAGCCTTCGGTGCACTCCTGAGCGTGCCCCTCTCGCTCGTCGGGTAGGTGCGAGCGTGCGAGCACCGTGTCGAGACGCCGTGCGTGTCCCGGGGTCTGGACCCACCACCCGCTGGTCGAGTAGGTGCGAGCCTGCGAGCACCGTGTCGAGACCCCGTGCGTGTCCCGGGGTCTCGACACGAGCGCTCGTTCCTCGCGCTCTACTCGACCAGCGGGGGGTCGGCGCTCTACTCGACCAGCGGGGGGTCGGCGCTCTACTCGACCAGCGGGGGGTCGGCGCTCTACTCGACCAGCGAGGAGCGGGCGAGGGGGGTCTTGATGATCGGTCAGGCGGGGGTTACGGTAACTTTGTGGTTACCGATCCTGGGGTCGCGCTCGACGCGCTCGGCGACCCTCAGCGCCGGGAGATCCTGCGGCTGCTGGGGGAGGGCGACAAGCCGGTGCACGTGATCGCCGAGGCGCTCCCCATCAGCAGGCCGGCGGTCTCCCGACACCTCCGGCTGCTCAGGGCCGCCGGGTTCGTCGACCAGCGAGCCGAGGGCACGCAGCGGATCTACTCCCTCGAGGCTGACGGGGTCGCCGCGGTCCAGGCCTACCTGGAGACCGTGTGGGGTGACGCGATCGCGCGCTTTCGCCTGGTGGCGGACAACACGTCGCCGGACCGGAAGCTCGAGCGATGACCGAGGCGCTGTCGTTCGCCTTCGACCTGCGCTGCTCCCCGGAGCACGCCTTCGACGTGTGGACCTCGCGCATCGACGCGTGGTGGCCCCGCGACCACACGCTCCACCAGGCTGTCGCGGTCGTCCTGCAGCCCGGCGTCGGCGGACGGATCTACGAACGCGACGCCGAGGGCGTGGAGCATGACTGGGGTGCGGTCACCGCCTGGGAGCCACCGGCACGCCTCGCGTACACCTGGCACCTGGGTCGCGACCCGAGTCAGGTCACCGACGTCGAGGTCCGGTTCGTCGCGGGGGACGAGGACACCACGCGGGTGGAGATCGAGCAGCGCGGCTGGGAGCGCTTCGGCGCGGAGGCGGGCCCGTGGCGCGAGCGCAACCGGATCAGCTGGGACTCGCTTCTGCCGCACTACCGGCAGGCAGTCACCGACCCATCGATGCAGGAGAGGAACCACTGATGGCTGACGGCACGAAGGAGGACCCCTGGGTCCTCACCACCCCGCCCGGAACCTCGGAGTACACGATCCACCGGGACGACGGCGTCGATCCCGCGTTGCTGGTGTGCCAGGTGGGCTCGACCCGGCTGACCTACCTCGCGCGCGCGGTCGAGGACCTGCACGCCTGGCTGCAGACCCAGCAGGACTGGGTCCCTCTCGGGGCCGCCGACGAGCAGAAAGCGGCCGCCGACGGGACGGTCGAGGCCTGGGGCAGGTCCGAGGACAACCCGGTGGGCGGCTGGTACGGCCAGCGCAAGGGCTACCGCGGCCGGTTCGGCATGTACCTCCCTCCACTCCTCGAGGCCCTCGGCCTGGCCGAGCTGACCCACGAGAAGCGCAACAACCAGATGCGGGCCCTGTGATGGCCCACCAGACGAGCGTGCGCTATACCGCCCGCGACACGGCGGCGGCGGACGCCAACCAGGCGCTCATCGACGCGGTCTTCCGTGAGCTCGCCGAGCAGCAGCCCGCGGGGCTCTCCTACCGGGTCTCGCGCTCCGAGGACGGCCTGAGCTTCGAGCACGTGGCGGTGGTGGAGGGCGAGGCGAACCCGCTGCTCGCGCTCGACGCGTTCCGGACCTTCAGCAGGACGGTGGTCGACCGAGTTCTCGAGCCTCCGGTGGTCACGACCGCGAGAGTCGTCGCCCGCTACTGCTGAGGACGAAGAGCCCCCGGCCGCACGGTGCGGCCGGGGGCGCGGAGCCGGGTCCTGGTCCATGCGGATGGCCAGGGGGAGCGGCTCCGGGGTGTCGGCGTCCTCCGGCGGTTGTGGAGGGGTCGCGGGGGGACGTCCGAACTCGTGTGGTGCCCGCGGGTGGGATCGCCTCCCAACGTTTCCACCCGCGGACACCGGTCTAGGGGTGCGTCCGGCTCGCCGCGAGCTCGGAGGGCAGCACGGTGAAGTCGTGGCCCTCGCGCGGGTAGCGGAAGAAGCCGCGCCCGGTCCTGCGGCCCAGCTCGCCCCGGTCGAGATGGCGCACCAGTGACTCCGGCGGGTGCAGGTCGCCACTGGGGTCGTGGACCTGCAGCCGCTCGAGGACCTCGTGCAGGACGTCCAGGCCGATGAGGTCGGCGAACTCCAGGGGCCCGATCTCGCGGGTGCAGCCGGGGATGTGGGCGGCGTCGACGTCGTCCCTGTCGGCCAGGCGCGACTCGGCGAGGCGGATCGCGGCGACCACGTAGGGGATGGGCATCGCGTCCTCGACGAAGAGCGGAGTCTCCTCCGACCGGATGAGGTGCTTGCCGAGCACGGCGGTCAGGAACGCGCCCGCCTTGAAGGCGCACTTGGCGGAGGTGACCGGTGCACTCACCAGCTCCATCAGCGGGAGCACCCCGACCGGCGTGAGGAGGCGGACGCCCAGGATCCGCTCGGGACGCGCGGCATCGGCGACGAGGTCGCTGAGCGGGACCGCGCTCGCCTGCACCAGCAGGGTGGCGTCCGGGTCGCTCAGGAGTGACTCCAGCGAGGCGATCCGGGCGCGGGCGGAGCCCAGGTGCACTGCGCTCTCCGCCGGCGTGAGGTCGAACACGACCTGCCGGTCGGCCAGTGGGTTCTCTCCTGCGGAGGCGGGGACCGTGGCCAGGGCGAGGACGTCGCACCCGAGGCCGCGGCACAGCGCGACGAGCCCGTCGGCCAGGGTGCTGTCGCCGACGACGGCGATGGTGATGGGCGCGTCCGAAGATGCGGTCACAGACATGGGCGTGTCCTAAGGCTGGGGAGTGGGGCCAGGGACGGGGAGGCCACGATCCTCCCCCGAGAGGTTGGAACCTATGCGGGACACCCCGAAAAGGCGGTGCTACCAATCGGTAATGGCTCCTCGGTCAGGGCGGACTCATCCTTTCGGTTAATGCCGACGGGACCTTCGTCCCGCAGGTTGGTCACAACGCGAAGAATTCTTGCGGTTTGCATTTCGTACGGCGAGGGCCAGTGTTAGCGGGCCAGGCCCGGCTGTGATGACTGGTGGACTCTGCCGCTGAACCAGTTGTCTGGTTGGGATCTGACGACATCGAGGATCGGGATGAAGGCATCCCGGGTGATCGGATAATCCGTTCGTGGGCGTCGCCGGGCCGATCCTGAAATACTGGTGAAACAATTCTGGCCCGGATGGCGGCTCGTCTCCGAGCCATTCCCATGAATTCGTTGCGCATATTCGCGTTGCACATTTGTGCAAGGGGTTCGTCAGGCATGCTTCTCGCGTGGCGGTCGCGCCCCCTCGTCGTCGAGGGAGGTGTCGCCGCTGTGACCGCATACGCATCGCCGCCGCCGCTCTGGTGGTTCTCGGGAGCCAGGGACGGCGCGGCTGGGGATCCGGGGGACCCTGTGCCAGACCTGTCCGCTCCAGCTCGGGCCGCACGACAGCACGCCGCCACGGGGGCGGCGAGACTGCCGGCGTGGGGCTTCTGCCTGCTCGGCGCCGTCCTGCTCGTGGGGGTCGACTCGTCCTCGACGGTGCTCGCCGATGCGGCGTACCTGACTCTGAGCGCGTCGGTGGTCGTCGCGATCCTCCTCGGTGTCCGCCTGCACCGGCCCGCGGATCCCTTCCCGTGGTGGGTGCTGGCCGGTGGCCAGGTGTGCTGGGTGCTGGCCGACGGTGCCTACGTCGCCCTGGAGGACGTCCTGGGGCAGGAGCCCAGCCCGTCGGTGGCCGATGCGCTCTACCTCGCGGGGTACGCCGTGACCGGGGCGGGTCTCGCGCTTCTGGTCCGGACGAGCCGGGGACGCCTCGACCGCGCGGGCTGGCTCGACGGGGGCGGTGGGCTATCTCGTCGCCGACCTGCTGCTGATCGGCGTCCTGGTCCGGCTGCTGGTCTCGGACTCGGAGAACACCTGGTCCCGGGACCTGCTGGTCGGTGCCCTGCTCCTGCTGCTCTCGGCCGACGTGGCCGACGCACTCGCCGCAGCCGCGGCCAGGTCGGGGACGACCCCCGACGCCGCCGGCGTGCCGATGTCGGACCTGCTCTGGGCCGCCTCGTACGTGGCGTGGGGCTGCGCCGCGCTGCACCCCTCGATGGCCACGGTCAGCCCGAGAACCGGCCCGAGCCCTGACGGACTGAGCCGACAGCGCCTGGTGGGCACGGCTGGCGCCCTGCTGGTCGCACCGGCCGTCCTGGTCGTCCAGCACCTGGCCGGTGGGCCGGTCACCGCCTGGCCGCTCGCGGTCGGCGGTGCGACCATCGCGCTGCTCGTCCTGGCGCGGATGCACGTCGCGCTGGCCGAGACGGCTGCCGTCGTCCGCCAGCGCGGACGCCTGCAGGGCCAGCTGGACCGGCAGGTGACCCACGACGCCCTGACCCAGCTCCCGCGCCAGGAGGCGGCCCTGGTGGCCAGCGAGGTGCTGGCCGAGCGAGCCCGACGCGACCACGTGCCGCTGACGATGCTCTGCCTCGACCTCGACCAGTTCCGGTCGGTCAACGACCACCTCGGGCACCGAGCCGGCGACGAGGTGCTCGCCACCGTGGCCCGCCGCCTGGTCGCGTCCGTGCGCTCCGAGGACGTGGTCGCCCGGCTGAGCGGCGACTCCTTCCTGCTCGCCCTGGGCGAGGTCGCCGACGAGCAGGACGCCGTCGCGGTCGCCCGGCGGGTGCTGGCCGCGCTCGACGAGCCCTTCTGGGTCCACGGCGGTCGCGGCGTCCGCGTCCAGGCGCGCGTGGGCATCGCGGTATCGGCTCCCGTCGGTCCGCACAGCGCCGTCGGCGTGGACGTCGCCGTGCTCGCCGAGCAGGCCGAGCTGGCCCTCGGCGTGACCAAGCAGCCCGGAGCGCCACGCTTCCGGATGTTCCGTGCCGACCTGGTCGACGAGCTCGCCTCCCGCCAGGAGCTGGAGCAGGCGCTGCGCTTCGCGGTGGCCAACGACGAGCTGCGGGTGCACTACCAGCCCATCGTGGAGACCGTCACGGGACAGGTCCGGGGGTTCGAGGCGCTGGTGCGCTGGGAGCGTCCGGGCCACGGCCTGGTGTCCCCGGGCGAGTTCCTGCCGATCGCGGAGGCCTCCGACCTCGTCTGCGACCTGGACTTCTGGGTCCTGCGCACGGCCACCGCCCAGCTGGCGGCATGGACGCGCCGCCGGCTCGCCGAGGACGTGTTCGTGTCGGTGAACCTGTCGGGTCGCCACGTCGCGCTGGAGCGGGTGGTCGCCGACGTGGCCGAGGCCCTCGACCTCGCCGACCTGCCGGCGCACCGGCTGGTGGTCGAGGTCACCGAGACGGCCGCCACCGACCCGGCGCTGGCCGCCCGTCACCTGGCCGAGATCCGCTCGCACGGGGTCCGGGTCAGCCTGGATGACTTCGGCACCGGCTACAGCTCGATCGCCCTGATGCGCGAGCTGCCGCTGGACGAGGTCAAGATCGCGGGGGAGTACCTGGACCTGCGTGAGCCCGGCGACCTGCTGCTGCTGGAGCTGATGATCCAGGCCGGGCACAGTGCCGGACTCCGGGTGGTCGGCGAGGGGGTGGAGTCCGCCGAGCAGCTCTCCGTGCTGCAGCGGTTCGGCTGCGAGCACGCCCAGGGCTACCACCTGGGCCGGCCGATGCGTCCCGAGGAGCTGGAGCTTCCCGGCGACCTGGTCGAGGTGGACTTCCGGGTCGGTGCCGCGCCCACCGGGACGTCACGGTGACCCGACCCGGACGGCGCCGCCGCCTCGGCGAGGTCCCCGGCAGCTACGCGTCAGCGCTGGTCGGGTACGGCGTCCTCGTCGGCCTCGCGCTCCTGCTGCTGAAGGACGCCGGGGTCACCCTGACCGGGGTCGTCGTGGTCGCGGCGCTGCTGCTGTCGTGGTCCGGTCTCGTGGTGGGCGCCGGGGTCCGGGTCGAGCGTCGACGCTTCCATCGCGTGGTCGCGGAGCACACCGCCGAGCTGGCCGGTCGGACCGCCGCGCTGCAGGAGTCGGAGCGTCACTTCCGGCTGCTCGCCGAGTGCTCGGGCGACGTCGTGGTCCGGCACCTGCCGCAGGGCGAGCTGGCCTGGGTCAGCCCGATGGTCACCGACATCCTCGGCTGGCGCCCCGACGACCTCGCGGGTCGCACCCTGGCCGACCTGGTGCACCCCGAGGACCGGCCCCTGGTCGAGGAGCGGACCAAGGCGCTGCGCACCGGCGACCGCATGGTCGTCTTCGACACCCGGATGTCGACCTCCGAGGGCGGCTACCGCTGGATCCAGGCCTCGATGACGCTGGCGGGCAGGGCCGGGGAGTCCGACGGCGTCTCGGTCTGGCGTGACGTGCAGGACGCCGTTGAGAGCCACCGGACGCTGCAGCAGGCCCAGCGCGAACGTGAGGCGGCCGAGAGGCGACTCAGGACGTCCCTGGACGTGATCCCGCTCGGGTTCGCCCGCTTCCGGCTGCGCCGTGACGACACCGGTGCCGTGCAGGACTTCGTCCTGGAGTACCTCAACGCGCCTGCCGTGGCGGGTGCCCACCGTCCCGACGCCGGCGACCTCGGCTCCTCGGTCACCGACTACTTCCCCCAGGCCCGCGCCGGTGGGCTGTGGCTCGCCCTGGAAGCCACCGCCGCCACCCAGGAGTCGCGGTGGCTGCGCTACCAACACGGCTACCAGCACGGCTCGCCGCTCGCTGCCGTCGACGGCGGCGGCGAGGGAACCGGCCGGGTGCTCGACGTCGTCGTCGGGGCCCTGGACGCCGACACGCTCGTCGTGGCCTGGCAGGACGTCACCGCCCAGGTCCAGGGCGAGGCGTCGCTGGCCGCGGCGTACGAGGAGACCGCCGAGGCCCGCGTGCTGCTGCACCTGGCCCTGGACTCCGTCGCCGAGCCCTTCTCGGTCTGGGACGTCGCGGCCGACGACCCGGCGCGGACCGTGCTGATGATGACCAACCCCGCGGCCGCGGCCCCCCGCGGGCGGGCGCCCGAGGAGGTCCTCGGCTGGAGCCTCGTCGACCTGTACGGCGGGCCCGGCGCGGCCACGTTCCACGCCCTGTTCCGCGCGGCGATCCAGGCCGGCACCGCGATCCAGGGCCCGGACGTCACCGAGCCGGGGGAGACCGGCGACCGGGCGACCCTCTGGCGTCCGACCCTCTCGCCGATGGGGGAGAACCGGGTGGCGATGGTCCTGCGCGACGTCACTCTCGAGGTGTCCGCGGCCCGCCGGCTCGAACGCGAGCGTGACAGCGCCGCCCGGGCTGCCCGGGTCGACGCACTCACCGGGCTGCTGAACCGCCGCGGACTCCACGAGGAGCTGGCCACCGCCCTGACCGCGACGACCACGCACACCGGCACTGCCGTCGTCTTCGCCGACCTGGACGGGTTCAAGCAGGTCAACGACACCCACGGCCACGAGGCCGGGGACGCCCTGCTGGTCGAGGTGGCCGCGCGACTGCGGAGCCTGGTGCGGGCCGGGGAGGCCGCCGCGCGCCCGGGCGGCGACGAGTTCGTCCTGGTCCTGCGCGACCTGCCCCCGGACTGGGACCAGGCGGCGTTCGTCGCCCGGGCCCACCGCTCGGTCACCGCCACGACGACCCTGCCCGACGGCACCCGGGTCCGCCCCGCCGCCTCGTTCGGCGTGGTGCGGGGCGGGTCCGCCGACCGGCCCGAGGACCTGCTGCGTGCGGCCGACGCCGCCATGTACGTCGCGAAGCGGAGGCGCCGGACCGACGGCCCTCCGGCATCGCGGTCCGGCGATGCCGAGGACCTCGCCCAGGAGGTGTCGTGCACGAGTTCGTGACCGAGGACGGGACCGTCCTGGCCGACGTCGCCGACTGGATCGGCACCCGGCTCTCCGGCCCGGCGACCACCCCGGACGCCGCACCACGACGGGCGCTGCCGGCGGTGGGCCGCGAGGGCCTCGGCACCCGGGCGGCCTGGCAGGTCCTGCGCGACGACGTCCTGCCGACCGCCTTCCCCACCGACCACCCGCGCTACCTGGCGTTCGTCGGCGGCGCGCCCTCCCCGGCAGCGGTCCTGGCCGACGCGGCCCTGTCCGCCGCCGCCATCTACGGCGGGAGCGAGCTCGAGGCCGGGGCCGTGGTGGCGGCCGAACGCGCCGCGGTCCGCTGGCTGTGCGACCTGGTGGGCTACCCCGAGCAGGCGCACGGGACCTTCGTCAGCGGCGGGTCGATCGCGAACCTGAGCGCCCTGGTGGCGGCCCGCCACGGTCGCACCGCGACCACGGGCGAGCCGCCGCGCACCCTCGTCGTCGGGGCGTCGGCCCACTCCTCGGTGCGCGCCGCCGCCGCGATCATGGGCTGCCGCGTGGCGGTCGCCGGCGACGCCGACAGCGCGCTGACCGCGGCCGAGCTGGAGACCGTCCTGGACACCCTCGACCCCCGCGACGTGGTGGCGGTCGTCGCCAGTGCGGGGGCCACCAACACAGGTGCGGTCGACCAGCTCGACGCGATCGCCGCCAGCTGCCGCAGCCGCGGGATCTGGCTGCACGTGGACGCCGCGTACGGCGGGGCGGCCCTGCTCGCCCCCGCCTGGCGGCCGGCCTTCGCGGGCATCGACGCGGCGGACTCGGTGACGATCGACCCGCACAAGTGGCTGTTCACGCCGTTCGACTGCGCCGCGGTGCTCTACCGCGACCCGACCGTGGCGCGGGCCGCCCACCGTCAGTCCGCCCACTACCTCGACGCGGCCAACGGCGACGAGGCCGACAACCCGGCCGACTACGCGGTGCACCTGACCCGCCGGGCCCGAGGGGTGCCGCTCTGGGCGTCCCTGCTGGCCAACGGCACCGACGCCTACGTCGACGCGGTCGAGGGCTGCCTGGCCATGGCGACGTACGCCGCGAAGCGGATCGAGGCAAGCCCGCACCTGGAGCTGGTCACCGAGCCGGGGCTCTCGGTGGTGCTGTTCCGCCGACGCGGCTGGACGCCCTCGGACTACGCCGCCTGGTCCCACCGCGCCCGGGTGCGCGGCCTGGGCCTGATCACGCCGACGGCGTATGGAGGGGAGACGGTCCTCCGGCTCTGCTTCGTCAACCCGGCCACCACCCACGACGACGTGGACCTCGTGGTGCGTGACCTGCACCAGCCCCTCCACGAACCGCTGGACGACCACCACCTGACCCACGACGACACGGGGGACGCATGAAGGACACACCGCCCAGCACCACGAGCGGGCACACGAGCGGGCACACGAGCGGGCACACGAGCGGGCAACAGCCGACCCGGCGGCTGGCCGCCCTGGAGAAGGCAGTCGCCCGCCTGTCCTGGACGCTCCTGGTGGTCGGGCTGGGAGCCAACCAGGTGGCCGAGACCGCCTCGCTGCAGCAGAGCGAGGCCATCCTGCTGGTGACGATGACGGCCTTCTTCCCGCTGCTCGTGCTCCGCCTCGCGCTGGCCGCCCGGCTGCACCGGCCCCGCCGGGTCGCCCTGGTCCTGCTGGCCTCCGCGGTCGCGGCCTGGTCGCTGGGCTCGATGTCGGTCAGCGCCTCCAGCCTGGACGCCCAGACCCAGTTCCCGGCGCCGGGGGAGTGGCTGTTCCTGCTCTCCTACGTCGGGATGGCCGGCTACCTGATGCTCGACGTCGACCGCAAGCAGCTGCGCCCGACCCGCGGCTGGCTCGACATCGCCGTCATCTGCGGTGGCACCCTGTGCCTGGCCGCGCTGCTGCTGGTCACGCCCCTGCGGATCGCCTCGGGCCAGGAGGGCCTGCCGCTGCTGCTGGCCCTGATCTACCCCTTGGCCGACACCGCCCTGGCCGTCGTGGTCCTCGGGCAGGCGCTGCTCCTGACCCGCACCGACCGACGCCAGTCGCTGCTGCTGGCCGCGGCCTTCCTGATGCTGGCCGCCGCCGACTCCGGCTTCGCGCTCCAGGTCTCGGCCAGCACCTACGACTTCGACAACCTCAGCAACGCCCTGTGGGGTGGTGCCTTCGCGGTGCTGGTGGCCGCGGCCTGCCGGCCGGAGCAGTCGACCATCCGGGTCATCCCGAAGGCCGCGGGCACGACCATGATGGTCACCGCGGGACTCGTCGCGCTCGCAGTGCTGACGATCCGTCCCGACAGCACCCTGGCCTACTACACGGTGCCGCCGGCGGTGCTGACGATGGCGGCCGTGGCGGCGCGGCTGGTGCTGGCCCTGCGGGACGCCAACAAGGCGACCGAGGCGTTCGCGCTGTCGCAGACCGACGACCTCACCAAGCTGCCGAACCGGCGCGCCGTCCACGCGCGGCTCAAGGAGGCGCTGGCCGACGGCCACCCGCTGGCGCTGATGCTGCTGGACCTCGACGGCTTCAAGGAGATCAACGACGCGCTCGGCCACCACGCCGGCGACATCGTGCTCAAGTTCGTGGCGATCCGGATGCGCGAGGCCGTCGAGGGCGACGTCATGGTCGCCCGGCTCGGCGGCGACGAGTTCGCGATCCTGCTCGACACCGACGACGAGATCGCCCTGCTGGAGACCGCCCAGTCGGTCCTCGCCGAGCTGGCCAAGCCGATCGTCGTCGACGGCATCGAGATCTGCCCGTCGGGCTCGATCGGCATCACCGTGGCCGCCGAGGCCGACCGCGACGCCGACGCGGACCGGGGCGAGGTGCTGCGCCGCGCCGACGTCGCGATGTACCAGGCGAAGAGCTCGCGAATCGGTGCCGCCCTGTACGACGCCCACCTCGACGAGTTCTCCCGGGCCCGGCTCGCCCTGGCCGAGGAGCTGCGCCGCGGGATCACCGAGGGCCAGATCGAGGTCTGGTACCAGCCGCAGGTCGACGCCGCCACGATGCAGGTGCACGCCCTGGAGGCGCTGGTGCGCTGGCGGCACCCCACCCAGGGGCTGCTCAGCCCGGTGGCGTTCCTGCCGGCCGCGCGGCGCGCCGGGCTGATGGGCGCCCTGTCGGACCGCATCGCCTGGCTCGCGGTCCGCGACCTGCAGCAGCTCCTCGGCGCCGGCCTGGACCTGCGGGTCGCGATCAACTGCGCCCCGCCCGAGCTGCTCTCCCACACCTTCCTGCCCCGGCTCTACTCCTCGCTGGCCGAGTGGAAGGTGCCCGCGGACCGCCTCGTGCTCGAGGTCACCGAGGACTCCTTCCTGGCCGACCCCCAGCGGGCCCGCGGGATCCTGCTGGACCTGCGCTCGCACGGCGTGCAGGTCTCCATCGACGACTACGGCACCGGCTTCTCCTCGCTGACCTACCTGCGCAACCTGCCCGTCCAGGAGCTCAAGATCGACCGTTCCCTGGTGCGCGGGGTCGCCACCGACGACCGCACCCGGATGATCGTCGCCTCGACCATCGGCCTGGCGCACGCCCTCGACATGCGGACGGTCGCCGAGGGCGTCGAGGACGCGGCCGACCTGGCCGAGCTCGTGGCCCTGGGCATCGACACCCTGCAGGGCTACCACCTCGCCCGGCCGATGCCCGCTGGCAAGGTCGAGCAGTGGGTGCGTGACTGGGCGACGACCGCGGCCCTGTTCGGCGAGGATCCCGCCGTACCGCCGCCGGGAGGCCTTCCCGGCGCCGAGACCGAGCGCCGGCCGCGCGACGACGACCGCACCACCCGCGTCCTGGGCGCTCGCGGGCGGCAGACGAACCCTGGGGAGCAGCCGTGACGGCGGCGGCCCAGGTGCCGGAGCCGGACCTCGACGCGCCGCTGCGCTTCGTGTTCGACCCGGTCGGCCACGAGCTCGCCGCGGCCCTCGCGTGCGAGTCGCACGTCTTCCTGCAGTGCTACGGGAACACCACCGAGGAGTTCGACCGCGAGTACTCGCCGTACGCCGAGGCGACCGGGTTCATGACCGTGCTCGAGGAGGGGGGCCAGGCATTGGCCACGACGCGTTTCATCGCGCCGGGACCCGCCGGGCTCAAGACGCTCAACGACGTCGCCCGCGACCCGTGGAACGTGGACGGCGTGCGCTCGGCCCGAGCCGCGGGCATCGACCCCGAGCGCACCTGGGACGTGGCCACCATCGCGGTCCGTCGCGACGCGAGCCGAGGGGGCCTCTGCGCCGCGGCGCTCTACCACGGCATCGTCGCGGCCGCGGCGGCCAACGACATCGACTCCATCGTGATGATCATGGACGCGCGGGCGCGCCGGCTGCTGTCCGCCTCCGGGCTGCAGACCCAGGTCCTCCCGGGGACCCGGGAGGGCGAGTACCTCGGGTCCGCCCGGAGCACGCCGCTGTGGGCCGACCTGGACCGGATGTTCGAGGTGCAGAGCCAGGTCAACCCCGATGCCTACCGGTTGATCTACCGCGGCATCGGGCTCAACGGCATCGAGCTGCCGGCCGACTGGACGTGGCGGCGCCGCAGCGTCCCCCGCCGCCGGGACGCCTCCGGGCGCCCCCGGTTGCTGGGGCCGCAGCGCGACCGGGGAACCTCTCCGTTGACCTCCGCCGGCGCCGACGACGCCCCCCGCGACTGACCCGCGCCCGGGGGTGCGGTGCTGAGGCCCCTGTGCCAGGCTCGGGAGTTCGGGCGCCGACGCCGTCGGATCGGCCGGGAGAGGTTCCATGGACATCGCGGAGCAGGTGGAGGCGTACCTCGCGGGGCTGCCGGAGCCGAAACAGGCGGACCTCCGTGCGCTGCACGCGTTCATGGTCGCGGAGTTCCCCGAGGCCCGGCTGTGGTTCGAGGACGGCACCGACGGCGACGGCAAGGTGGTGGCCAACCCGAGCATCGGCTACGGCCGCCACACGATCACCTACGCCGACGGTTCGTCGCGGGAGTTCTACCGGATCGGCCTGAGCGCCACCACGACGGGGATCTCGGTCTACGTCCTCGGCCTCGACGACAGGACGTACCTGAAGCGCACCTATGCCGCCTCGCTCGGGAAGGCCACGGTCACGGGCTACTGCCTGAGGTTCCGGAGGCTCTCGGCGATCCACCTCGACGTGCTCCAGGCCGCCCTGGTCGACGGGATGGGCGATCGCAGGGTCTGAGCGGTGGTCAGGCTGCGTTCATCTCCAGTGAGTACGGTTCTCGCTCAGCGTCCCCGTCTCCGGGCTGCCTCCCCCGTCGGTCCGTGAGGCGGGGACGCCTCCGTCGTCGTGCAGGGCGCAGCCGTGCTTCGATGCCTCCGTACGGTGGGCAGGGCACGGATGGTGCTCCTGTCCGAGTCGACGGAGGATCGGGGTCGCGGTGAAGGCGTTCGTGGTGACGGGCCCCTTCGAGGCCGGGGTGCACGAGGTCGAGGACCCGGTGGCGGGCCCCGGCGAGGTCGTCGTCGACGTCGCCTACGCCGGGGTATGCGGGACCGACGTGGAGATCTTCACCGGCGAGCTGAGCTACCTGCACGACGGCTCCGCCTCGTTCCCGATGCGCCTCGGGCACGAGTGGGCCGGGGTGGTCTCCTCGGCCGGTCCCGGCGTCGACGCCTCCTGGGTCGGGCGCCACGTCACCTGCGACACGATGATGGGCTGCGGCCACTGTCCGCGCTGTGAGGACGGTTTCGGGTTCCTCTGCGAGGACCGCGACGAGCTGGGCATCCGCGGTGACCGTCCCGGTGCGATGGCCGAGCGGGTGCGGGTCCCCGTCCGGTCGCTCGTCCCGGTCCCCGAGGGGCTCGACCTCCGGGCCGCGGCGATGATCGAGCCGGGAGGCAACGCGTTCCGGGCGGCCTCCGCGGCACAGGCCCAGCCGGGGCAGGTGGTGCTGGTCCTCGGCGCCGGCACCATCGGCCTGCTCACCGCGATGTTCGTGCGCGCCACCGGTGCCGCGGTGCACCTGATGGACCCGAGCGACCGCGCGCGGTCCTTCGCGCACGCGGTCGGGTTCCCCGACACCTGGTCGACCGATGAGGTGCCGCCCCTGCGGTGGGACTGCGTCGTCGACGCAGCCAACTCTCCCGAGGCCTCCGCGCTCGCCGTGGAGCTGGCCGAGCCCGGTCGCCGGGTCGTGCTGATCGGGTACGCCGGCCGGCCCAGCATGCTGGACGCTCGCCGGATCGTGGGCAGGAACCTCACCGTGGTCGGCATCCTCAGCGCGTCCGGGGCGCTGGCCGAGGCGGCGGAGGCCTATGCCGCGGGGACGGTCGACCCGACCGTGCTCGTCGGCGGTGAGATCACGCTGGGCGACGTGGCAGCCGTGCTCGGGGGCACGCGCCCTGCCA
>JBGAFN010000026.1:0-27711 GCA_044227235.1 Marmoricola sp.
CTGATACCGCTGCTCGGCCACACTCAACTCCCTCATCTCGGGAGTGTCACCAATCAGCCGAAATAGATGTAACCCATCACCCGAAGGTGCGACACCACTCAACCGAAGACCAGATGTCACCCCTCTCCCGGAGTAACACACCCTGAAGGGTGGGCCCCCAGGGGATCGAACCCTGAACCCGCGGATTAAAAGTCCGCTGCTCTGCCGGTTGAGCTAGAGGCCCGGCGCACGCCGCCGGGCCGAGCCGGGCGCGACGTACGTCGGCAGCCTAACGAAGCCGGCGCGGGCCGCGTGCCCGGCCGGTGGGTCACGGTTGGGTGGCCCGACCGGCGGCACGGGCGGGCACGGCGACCAGCAGGACGCCGGCGACCAGGGCGAGCCCGGCGACGACCAGAAGCGTGGGGACGAGCCAGTCGAGTGCCGGGAAGGTGGCTCCCGCGGCCAGCTCGGCCCCCACGCCGGCGCTGCCGTCGGCATTCATCATGACGACGGTCCAGTCGCCGTTCCTGGGCTCCCAGGTGAGGCTCTGGTGACCCGTCCCGGTGGTGGAGGTCACCCAGAAGTCCTGGCTGGCGGGCAGGGAACCCGGTGCCGAGCTCCCACTGGTCCGCAGGACCGGAGCGGAGGTGACGTCGACCACCGTGGCGTGCCGCACTCCGGCCAGGTAGGCGCGGACGTCGCTGGTGCGGGCGAGCCCCAGGAAGATCGGCGTCTCGCCCGTGACGTCGGCGGTGAGCCGAGTGGTGCCCACGAGGTTGTCCGGCATGAACGCCGCCGGTGCGTGGACGTGCATCTCCAGGTTGGTGCTGGTCAGGGCGTACGTCGGCGTCGAGAACGTCTCCGTGCCGGACATCAGGTACCCGGCGTCGTCGCGGGCGCTGTGGTCGGCGATCGCGAGCGCGCCTCCGGCCAGGCCGAACCCCGCGGAGGTGGCGACCAGCAGGCAGCCGGCGACGAGGGCGACGATCCGGCTGGCCGTCCACCCACTGCGGGGGGCGGTGCCGTGCGGCGTGGCGAGAGGGGCGGGCGGCGGGGCGGTCGGCCCCGGCGTGCCGGGGCTCGTCAGGGCGACCCCGGGCTCGTGCCCTCCCTGGTCGAGCCGGAACGGCGGGTACTGGTCGGTCATCAGCGCGACGTAGGCACCGACCCGGATGACCCAGCGGTTGAGACCGAGGACGAGGTCGAAGATCGGCTGCGGGTAGCGGCCGGTGAACAGGAGCACCACGGCGGCGACGAGGACCAGCACGCCGATCAGTCCCGACCTCCAGACCGAGGGGGTGTCGGCCTGGTTGACCGTGTAGCTGACGCCCCCGAGGAGCAGGGCGAGGACGAGGTAGTGCGGGATGGCGAGGAGCCACCACTTCACGAGGACCAGGCCCCGGGAGAGGTGCTCGGGGTAGTCGATCTCCAGGTGGGCGGGATAGTCGGCCCGTTCGTGGAGCGAGAACGGCGGGTAGCGGTCCGTGCCGAGCGCTCCGTAGGCGTAGTAGGCCACCCGCCAGGTCCACCGCAGCACGCCGACGTTGAAGTCGAAGATGGCGCGCGGGTAGCGGCCGGTCACCAGGATGGCGACCAGGGCCACCCCGCTCAGCAGGACGAAGGCCACCCACAGGAACGCCAGCACGACGTAGTGGGGGATTGCGAGGAGCCACTTCACGAGCCACAGGCCCCTGCTCAGGCGCTGGTCCAGCTGCGCATCGACGTGGACAGGGTAGGTGGCCGTGCTCATGGCGGATCTCCCTCCGGCTCTCACCTCCCACGCTGCTGCGCGAGGCACCGGGCCGGCAGGGCCGAGAGTCCATCCGCGGGCCCGCCGTGTGACCTCTCCACGGTGATGTGGCCTCAGGTCAGGAGGACTGCAGGGCGTCGACCAGTGCCTGGATCGCCTTGCGCACCTGGGTGTCGAAGGTCTTCAGGGCCTTCGTGACCAGCGCCTCGGCGTCGGCGCCGTCCAGCGAGTCCTTGGCCTTCGCGAGGTCGTCGGCGGTGGACTGCAGGGCCTTGACCACGGCGTCGGCCTGCGCCTGCACGCGGTCGATCGGCAGCTTGTCGAGGGCGGTGCGCAGAGCGGTGAGGACGGCGTCGAGGCGGGCGCTGGTGGCGTCGACCAGCTCCTGCTTCTTCTCCGCTGCAGCGGACCCGTAGGTGTCGCGGAACTCGGTGACCTGCCGGTCGAGCTCGCTCTTCGCGGCCTGGACCGCCGCCAGCGCCACCTGGTCGAGACCGGTGGCCGACGGGGTCGCCGAGGCAGTGGGCGTCGCGGCGGTCTCGTCCGCCGAGCCGCCGCAGCCGGACGTCGCGAGCAGGGCGAGGCCGGCGGTGGCCACGACCAGGGGGCGGGCAAGGCGGTTCATGGGGAAGTCCTCCGGTGCTCGGATGCTTCCGCCGAGGCTAGTGCGACCTCCTGTGGGAGCCCTGAGAACGAGGGGCCCAGGTGACACCCGGCCGCGGGGTCGGGACCTTGGGCCTCAGCGGGCCACGGCCGACAGGCAGGACGACACGTCCTCCGGAGGGCGCGGGACCGAGGAGCAGAGCTGGAAGACGGCGCAGCTGTGCGCCAGGCAGCGGTCCTCCCCGTCCGCCGACCGGGCGGCCCGTGCGCGCATGGCCTCGGTGAGCAGCACCCGCCAGGAGCCGAGGATCTCGTGGATCTCCTCCAGCACCGAGGCTGCGACCGTCCGGAGCCGGATCGCGTCGTCGCCCCGGATGGTGCTCAGCCGCAGCGAGCACCCGAAGAGCCGCTGCAGCATCGGGTCGAGCAGCTCGAGGGCCTCGAACCGCTGCTCGGAGACCAGGGCCAACCGACGCTGCAGGCCGGCCAGCTCCTCCTCGGCGCGGAGCCGCTCGGTGACGTCGAGGAGCAGAACCACGATCCCCCCGACCCTCCCGCCGTCGGCGCCGTCGGCGCCGTCGCTGCGGACCAGCAGCGGGACGTAGTCGCTCTGCACCGTACGACGCAGGCCGTCCAGGTCGCGGGTGTGCCGGAGGAACCGCTGAGGCCGACCAGCCCGCGCCGCCTCGGCGTAGGGCTGGCTGGCCCGCCAGACCTCGGTGCCCAGGAACTCCTCGGGCCTTGCTCCGGCCAGGTCGTCGTGGCGGCCGAAGAAGGCGCGTGCGGCGGCGTTGGCGAAGGTGACGACGAGGTCGCCGTCGACGGCGGAGACCGGCATGGGCAGCGAGTCGAGCACTCGGACGAGCTGGGCCTCGGACAGCCACGAGTGGTCGTGTGGCTGAGGGATCCGAGGGACGACCGGCACCTCGACGGCGAGGGGCAGCTCGGGCTCGTCGACCGGGTGGACCTGGGTCTCCTCCAGGAGGGCCTGGACCCGGAACCGGAGCCCGGCGATCGCGGTCGTGACCGTCTCCTGCACGTGCGCCCGGGCGGCGAGGAGCTCCGGCACCTCGCCGCCCAGGGCCGCTTCCAGGCGCAGGGCCGAGGCCTCCAGGTGGTGCAGGACCTCGGTGGAGACGTCGTTGGCGACCTGGAGACGGTGGCAGGCCACCGCCAGCTCGTGGTCGTAGACCGCCGTCGCCATCCGGGACAGCGTCTCGGTGGTGCTGTCCACCCCGACCCAGGTGAGGCCGTCGATGCGGCCGCCGGAGCGCAGCGGGGTCAGGTGGTGGTCGACGTACCGGACCGAGCCGCCGGCCGACGTCGTGCCGGTCCAGCGGACCTCGTGTCCGCGCAATGCGCGCTCCAGCGCCGGACGGACGAGGACCGCGTCGTGCGGGGGGAACAGGGCGTCCAGGTCGTGGCCGTAGCCGAGGTCGGTGGTGAAGCGGAGGTCGTCCTGGGCGGAGGCGTTCGCGTAGCGCAGCACCAGGTCGCGGTCCCAGACGCTGACGCGTGCGTCGACGCCGTCGAGGATCGACTCGAGCCTCGTGGCCCGGGCGTCCGCGACGGCGGACGGGGAGCGTCCATGCGTCGGCATACCCCGACCATCGGCCACCTGGTGGGCCTGACCAACGGAATTGCCGGATCCTTGATGAAAAGGCTTACGTACCCGACCGTGTGGTCCAGATCATCATGGTGCCGCGGGTCGCCGGGGTCACCTCGACGACCCCGTCGTGGGACCGGCCGCGCTCCTCCAGCAGCGCGAGGACCAGGGGTGAGAGCGCCGAGCTGACGACCCCGGCAAGGTCGACCTCGAGCTCCAGCCGGCCCGCTGCGACGCGCAGGTCGACCGAGATGCCGCGGCACCCCGGCTGCTCGGCGGCGTGGGCCAGCAGGTGGTCGAGCCCGACCAGCAGGTCGCAGGCCAGCCCCAGGTCGACCGTCACCGAGCGACCTTCGCTGCTGACCTCGACCGGCAGGCCGATCGCCTTCGCCAGCTCGGCCGACGTCCGGCGCACGGCGCGGGCCAGGTCGACCGGCGGGGTCTCGGACCGACCCAGGTCGAGCTCGAGCAGCCGCAGGTGCTCCGTCGCCACGTCCAGGCTCTCCAGCGCGAGCAGCGTCTTGCGCCGGACGTCGCCGTGCGGTGTGGCGAGCGCGGTCACCGCTGCCGCCAGCGAGCGGACGGTGAGGCGCTGCAGGTCCTCGGCGGTCCGGAGCCGGTCCCGCTGCCGCGCCAGCTCGCGGCTGGACCGGCGGTAGGCGCGCTCGGCCTCGACCCGGTCGGTCACGTCGCGCAGCACGGTGACCATCCCGGCCGCCACACCGTGGGCGTCGGCCAGCGGGAGGTGGTCCTGCTGCTCGTGGCGGGGAGGTCGTCGCGGGCGGCTCAACCGGGTCACGTGCTGGGTCTCGCCGCACGCGGCGGCCTCCAGCGCCGGCCGCAGATCGTCGTACCCCTCGGCTCCGAGGACCTCGGCCGCTGTCCGTCCCTCGCACGCCTGGCCGCGGGTGAACCGCTCGCGTGCCGCCCGGTTCGCGAACCTGACGTGCTGGTCGACCGACCAGGCCAGCACCGGGAAGGGCAGGAGGTCGAGGGCGGAGCCCACCTGGGACGCGGTCGGGGGCGCCGTACGGCGGGGTGCGGGGACGCGGGCGTCCCCGGGCAGCGTGGTGAGGGTGACCGTCAGCCCCGACGGTGGGGCGTCGTCGGGCAGGACCAGGGGTGACCGGAGGGCTTCCACCAGGAGGGCGAGCTCGGTCTGGGCCGCCTCCAGGTCGTCGGCGGCCAGCTGACGCAGCCGCCGTACGTCGACGGAGTCCAGGGCGACCAGCGCCGCCGCCAGATGGTCCGCCGCACTCTCCAGCCGGGGCTCGACGCGCTCGGCGAGCCCGTCGACGACCTCGCCCCGCGCGGCCTCGAGCCGGTGGTGCAGCTCCTCGAGCTGCAGCGCCTCCTGCGCGTGCACCCGGGGCCAGGCGTCGTGGGCGACCACCACCAGCCCCGTCACCGTGCCGCCGACGACCAACGGGTCCAGGTGGATCTCGTCGTAGGAGGTCTCACCGGCGGCGGAGACGGTGGTCCGCGGGTAGCGCTGGGGGGTGCCGGCGAGGGCGCCGGCGAACGCGGCCCTCTGCGCTGCCATCGCCTCGGGGTCGAGGAAGTCGGTGATCCGCCTGCCCCGGACCTGCTCGGCGCTCAGACCGACGAAGGCCAGCGCGGCGCCGTTGGCGTGCCGCACCGTCAGCGAGCGGTCCAGCACCGTCACCCGGACCGGCAGCACGTCGAGCACGTCGAGCAGCCAGGACCGGCTGCGGTCCCGGCGGTCGCGCTGCGTGGACAGGTCCCCGATCGGCACGCCTCATGGTGAACGGCCGCTGAGGTCCCCGCCGAGGCAGGAACCGGGATCTTGTTCGATTCTTGTCGGGCCGGGACCTTCGCCTCCTCAGGCCTTTTCAGGCCTCGTCGCCGGGCACCGGTCGCGCGCGAAGCGGGTCCGCGACCTCGGGCAGAGCGCGCGGGGTGTGTGCGGTCGAGCGGCGGGGCGCGGAGGTCCGGATCAGCAGTCCCTCGAGCAGCGACGTGCCGATCCAGGCGACCAGGATCGCGACCCCGAGTCGGGTCAGCGCCGCCGACAGCGGCAGCGTGTCGTCGAGGAAGCAGGCCTTGAGAGCCGGGGAGGCGATCAGCGCTCCCAGGCCCAGGACGACGCTGGAGAACGGGTTGCTCATGCGAACGTCGCCGCACTCATCGCGGCCATCCGGCCCGTGACGACCCCGACGGAGCGGACCTGGGCGGTGCCGGAGAGCTCACGGTAGGAGAGCACCGGCATCCGGCCGAGCGAGGGCTGCACCATCCGTCGTACGGCGGAGCGCAGCTGGGGCGCGCACACCACGACGGGGGTGACGTTGCTGTTCTCGGCCTGGGTCATGAACCGGGCCAGCTCGGTCAGCACGATCTGGCCGGTCTCCATGTCGAAGGCGACCACGGCGCCCTCCTCGGTCGGGCGCAGCGCCTCCAGCATCCGCTGCTCGAGCTGGGGCTCGAAGGAGATCACGTGCACGCCGCCGTCGGAGACGTAGGGCTGCACGATGGCGGCGCCGAGCGCGGCGCGGGCGACCTCGACCAGCGTCTCGGCGTCCTTGGTCTCGCGGGCGCGCAGCGACAGCGCCTCGAAGATGCGGACCAGGTCGCGGATGGCGACGCCCTCGTCGAGGAGTCCCTGCAGCACGCGCTGCACCTCGCCCAGGGAGAGCTGCGCGGTGAGCTCCTCGATGACGACCGGGTGGGTGCGCTTGACCACGTCGATGAGGACCTTGACGTCCTCACGGCCGAGCAGCCGGCCCGCGTGGCTGCGGACGACGTCGGCGAGGTGGGTGGTCAGCACCGAGGCGCGGTCGACCACGGTGATGCCGGAGATCTCGGCCTGGGCTCGCAGCTCGGCGGGGATCCACTTGGCGTCGAGGCCGAACACCGGTTCCTTGACGGCCAGCCCTGGCAGGGTGGAGAGGTACTCGCCGATCGCCAGCACCGTCCCCGGCGGGGCCTCGCCGCGGGCGACCTCGACCCCGAAGAGCTTGATCGAGTACGTCTTCAGGGGCAGCTCGAGGTTGTCGCGGGTGCGCACCGGCGGCATCACCACGCCGATGTCGGCGGCGACCTTCTTGCGCAGCGCCTTGACCCGGTCGAGCAGGTCGCCGCCCGCGCTGGGGTCGACCAGGTCGATCAGGTCCGCGGACAGCTCCAGGCCGATCGGGTCGACCTGGATCTCGGCGACGAGCTGCTCGGGGGTGTCGTGTGGTGCGGCGGTCTCCTCGACGGCCTCGCCGACCGCGAGCTCCTCGAGCTTCTCGACCATCCGGCTGGAGGCCACCAGCAGCATCCCGCCGATGAAGAGGAACGGCAGCTTGGGCAGCGACGGGATCAGGATGCACATGCCGATGGCGGCGCCGCCGGCCACCCGCAGCGGGATCTTGTTCCGGGTCATCTGCCGGATGATGTCGGTGCCCATGTCCTCGTCGGCGGTGGACCGGGTCACCACGAGACCGGTGGCCACCGAGAGGAGCAGGGCGGGGATCTGGGAGACCAGACCGTCGCCGATGGACAGCAGGCTGTAGGTGTGGATGGCGTCGGCGAAGCTCATCCCCTTCTGGGCCACCCCGATGGTGAAGCCGCCGATCAGGTTGACCAGGGTGATCACGATCGCGGCGATCGCGTCGCCCTTGACGAACTTCGAGCCACCGTCCATGGCACCGTAGAAGTCGGCCTCCGCGGAGACCTCCTTGCGCCGGCGGCGCGCCTCGTCGTCGTCGATGAGGCCGGAGTTGAGGTCGGCGTCGATGGCCATCTGCTTGCCGGGCATCGCGTCGAGGGTGAAGCGGGCGCCGACCTCGGCGACCCGGCCGGCGCCGTTGGTGATGACGACGAACTGGATGACCACCAGGATCGCGAAGACGATGATGCCGACGACCAGCGACCCTCCGACCACGAAGTGGCCGAAGGTGTCGATGACCTTGCCGGCGTACCCGTCGAGCAGGACGAGCCGGGTGGCCGAGACGTTGAGGGCGAGCCGGAACAGGGTGAGCACGAGCAGGACCGACGGGAACGAGGCGAAGTCCAGCGGCCGGGTCACGAACATGCCGGTCAGCAGCACGAGCAGGCCGAGGCTGATGTTGGTGGCGATGAGCAGGTCGAGCGCCATCGCGGGGAGCGGGACGACCAGCATCACGATGATCAGCACGATGCCGATCGGCACCGCCAGCTGGGTCCACTGCTTCGACTTCACGGTCGGGGCATGCCTTTCCAGGGGTCACCACATGCGCACCGTCCATGGCGCAGAGGAGACCGCCGTCCTGGCGTCCTGCCCCTTCATCGGCCCACCCGCCCCGGACCTGAGCCTTTCTCACCCTCCCCACCCCCACCGTTCAGTGGGCGCGCGTTCCGGGTCGAGTGGGCGCGCGTTCCCGGTTGAGTGGGCGCGCGTTCCTACCGCCCGCCCACTCAACCCAGAACGAGGGGCAACTCAACCCGGAACGAGGGGCAACTCAACGCGAAACGGGGATGGGGGTCAGCCGGAGGCGGGGCGGGGTGGGCGGCGCCGGTTGCGGGAGACGGCGGGCAGCTCGTCGATCAGGCGGGGGGTCTCGTGGGTGCCGCCGCGGCGGCCCTGGGTACGACGGCTGATGACGAACGCGAGCACCTGGGCGACCGCGGCGAAGAGCTCGGCGGGGATCTCCTGGCCGACCTTGCACGACCCGTAGAGCGCCCGGGCCAGCGGGACGTCGCGCACCAGCGGCACCTCGGCCTCCTCGGCCCGCTCCCGGATCTTGGCCGCGATCGCGCCCGCTCCCCGGGCGACCACGGTCGGCGCCCCCCTGGCGGGGTCGTACTTCAGCGCCACCGCCACGTGCGTCGGGTTGACCAGGACGACATCGGCCGTGGCCACGTCGGACATCATCCGGCTGCGGGCCATCGCCATCTGGCGCGACCGGATCGCGCTCTTGACCAGCGGGTCGCCCTCGGAGTTCTTGTGCTCCTGCTTGACCTCCTGCTTGGTCATCCGGGTCTGCTTGCCCATCCGGCGGCGTTGGAACGCGTAGTCCGCGATCGCCATCACCAGCCCGGCGATCGCGACGGTCTGGAAGAGGTGGGTCAGCCGGTCCACGGCGATCTGCAGCGTCGTACCGGCGGGCACGAAGCCCCCGAGCAGCGGCATCACGGCGCGGATCGCGCTGAAGCAGATCAGCCCGACCACGCTGGACTTGAGCAGGATCTTGGCACCCTCCCACAGCGCCTGCGGACCGAAGATCCGCTTGGCGCCGGTGAACGGGTTGACCTTGCTGAGCTTGGGGACGACCGCCTTGGTGGCCAGATAGAAGCCGCCCTGGGCCAGGGCCGCGGCGACGCCGATCACCATGACCACCAGACCCATCCCGACCAGCACGTACGTCGCGTGCCGCATGCCGACGCCGAGCTGGTCCAGCGCCTTGGCCGGGTCGGGGCTCGCGGTGAGCCGCAGGCTCTGGGCCATCAGGTCGCGCAGCGCGGCGAGCTCGTGCCCCCCGGCCATCCGCAGCAGCATCCCGAACGCGAGCAGGGTCGCCCACGCCCCGAGCTCCTGGGTCCGCGGGACCTGGCCCTGCTTCTTGGACTCCTTGCGCTTCTTGGCGGTGGGGGCCTCGGTCTTCTCCTCGCTCATCCCCTCACCCCCCGGCGAACGTGGAGGCGGCCTGGTTGACCAGGTCGACCATCCGGGCCGTGACCTGGGGCAGGGCGGGGAACGACAGTCCGAGCAGCAGCAGCACCAGCCCGATCTTGGCCGGGAACATCACGTTCATCGCGTTCATCTGCGGGGCGACCTTGGTGAGCAGGGCCAGCCCCATGTCGGAGATGAACAGCACCGCGATCATCGGCAGCGCGATCTGCAGGGCGGTCATGAAGAACATCGAGAACGCCGTGATGAGCATGTCCGGGGTGCCCTGGAAGGACGGGGTGTCGCCCAGCGGGAGCACCTCGAAGGTCTTCAGCAGACCGCCGATCACCAGCAGGTGACCGCCGCTGGCGAAGAGCAGCATGGTCGCCAGCATCGAGTGGAACTTCCCGAAGACGGTGTTCATGTTCATGCTGAGCGGGTCGAACGCGGCGGCCAGGGAGAACCCGCCGAAGACGTCGATGAGCGAGCCGGCGGCGGCGATGACGCCCAGCAGCAGCTGGGTGACGAACCCGAGGGCCAGGCCGATCAGCACCTGGGTCAGCGCGACCACCAGCAGCTCCGCGGACCCGGTCGGGACGCCGTGGGCCACCACCGAAGGCGCGACGGCGAACGACAGGCCGATGGAGAGCACGATCTTCGCCGGGGTCGGCACGCTGCGGCTGTTGAACGGCGGCGCGACGAACAGCCACGCGATGATCCGCAGCGACGCCAGCAGGTAGGCGACCGCGGGGCCGGCGGCGAGCGAGATCGTCATGGAGTCGTCCGCCTCAGGACAGCAGGGACGGGATGCGGTCGAAGAGGTTGACGGTGAAGGTCATCAGGGTGTGCAGCATCCAGTTGCCCGAGACGATCAGCGCGATGCCGATGCCGATCACCTTCGGCACGAAGGCGAGCGTGAACTCCTGGATCTGGGTCATCGCCTGGAACAGCGAGATCGCGAAGCCGATGGCCAGGGCGGTCGCCAGGATCGGCGCGGAGAGCTTGAGGCAGACGATCATCGTCTGCATCGCGATGTCGATGATGGACTGGTCGGTCACGGCTGGCCCCCCTAGGTCCCGTAGCTGGAGATGAGGGACTTGATGACCAGGGCCCACCCGTCGACCATCACGAACAGCAGCAGCTTGAACGGCAGCGACACCATCACCGGGGGCATCATCATCATGCCGAGCGCCATCAACGCCCCGCTCACCACCACGTCGATGACGAGGAACGGGATGAAGATGATGAAGCCGATGATGAAGGCCTGTTTGAGCTCGGTCAGGATGAACGCCGGCACGAGGGTGGCCAGCGAGATGTCGTCCTCGTTCTTCGGCAGCTCCCGCTTGGCGACGCTGGTGAGCAGCTGGAGCTCGTCGTCGTCGGTGTTCTTCAGCATGAACCCGCGCAGCGGCTTCACCCCCGACTCGAAGGCCTGCGACGCGGTCTTGTCGCCGTCGAGGTAGGGCTGGACGCCCTTGTCGTTCATCTGCGAGAGCACCGGGGCCATCACGAAGAGGCTGAGGAACAGTGCCAGCCCGGCCAGCACCTGGTTGGGCGGGGTCTGCTGCAGGCCCAGCGCGTTGCGGGTCAGGCCGAGCACGACCAGGATCTTGGTGAAGCTGGTGCAGGTCAGCAGGATCGCGGGGGCGACCGAGAGCAGGGTCAGCGCCAGGATCGTGACGACCGGGGTGCTCGGCTTGTCGGTGATGCCCTTGAGCTGGACGTCGATCGTGGTGGTGCCGGTCGGCGCGGTGGGGCCCTTCGGGCCGGCCGGACCGCTCGGGTCGTCCCCGGGAGTCGCGGTCGCCGACGGGTCGGCGGTCGGGGTGGGGGTGGTGGTCGTGGAGACCAGGTGGGTGCTCGTGGGGGTCGCCGCCTCGGCCGGCGCGGCCATGCCGAGGGCGAGCGTCAGCCCTCCGAGCAGGCCGAGCAGGAGCACCACCAGGGCGGTGGTGCGTCCCGAGACGGAGCGGGTCACGATGCTTCCTTGTCCTTGCGGGTCGCGGCGGCGAACGCCTGCTTCCAGGTCTGGGCGGAGAGGACGGAGCCGGCCAGGGCTCCGTCGGAGGCGCGGGCGGCCACGGCGACCGGGCGGGGTCGTACGACGTCGACCTCGTCCGAGTCGTCCGAGTCGTCCGAGTCGTCCGTGTCGTCCTCGTCGGCCCGTCCGGCCAGGCTCAGGTGCACGTCGAGGTCCTCGAGCTCCTCGGGCTCGAGCTCGGTCAGCAGCCGGACCTGGTGCTCGGTGGTGCCCAGCACGAGGACACGGGAGCCGACGGTGACCACCGAGATGGCCGACGTGCGCGAGAGGGCCTGCCGGTGCACGACCTGGATCAGGCCGCCCCGGCCCCCACGGAACCGCTTCGCGCCGAACCGGGCCAGCAGGATCAGCATCCCGAGGACGACGGCGAGGGAGAAGACGAGCCGGACGACGAGCTCGACCATGGTCAGCTCGCCGCGGAGTCGTCGACGATCTCGGTGACCCGCAGGCCGAAGTCCTCGTCGACCACGACGACCTCGCCGCGGGCGATCAGCCGTCCGTTGACCAGCAGGTCGGCCGGGCTGCCGGCCGCGCGGTCGAGCTCGAGCACGGTGCCCGGCGTGAGCGCGAGCAGCTCGCGCACGCTCATCTTGGTCCGGCCGATCTCGACGGTGACCTCCATGATCACGCCGTGCAGCATCTCCAGGCCCCGCGCGATCGGAGCCGTACCGGCGGGGGCCTCGTGCGGGGTGAGCTGGTTGGCCAGCGGGTCGGGGGCGACCTCGGCGACCGCGGCCGCAGCGGCGGCACCCGAGGTCAGCGCCTGGTCGTCGACCCACAGCGCGGCCTGGCCGCCCTCGCCGACGAGCGGTACGACGGTGAACGGGTGGCCGATCTCCCCGGTGACGAGCTCCATCGCGACGCTGGCTGCGGCGCCGCACCGGCCGCCGAGGGCGGCAGCGGCGGCGTCCAGGGCGGGCTGGACGGCGGCGGCCAGGTCGAGCGAGCCGAGCGGGCTGGAGGCGAGCGCCTCGACGAGCTCGCTGCCGACCAGGACGACGAGGGTGCCGGAGACCGGGCCCTCGAGCTTGGCGACCGCGGCGCCGGCGAACCCGGCGGAGGAGCCGAGGCTGCCGGGGGTCGGCGCGCCCGGGGTCAGCGGGGCAGCGGCCGGCAGGACGGAGGCGGCCTCGGTGGCGGCCTCCATCAGTGCGGCGCCGTGCTCGATCGCGGCGGCCGAGAGCGGCAGCGAGGGCGGCAGGACGGTCATCGGGTCTCCTTCGAGGGCGTGGCCACGATCTGCGCGGCGAGGCGCTGACCGTGGACACCGGCGGTGGCGTAGGCGAAGACGGTGTCGTCGACGAGGACGTCGAGCGGGGCGGCGGCCGGGTGCGCCAGGCGGACGACGTCGCCGACCTTGAGGTGGCCGATCGTGTCGGGGGCCACGCGGGTGTTGCGCAGCCGGACGCGGACCTCGACGGGGACGTCGCGGAAGCTCTCCTGGAGCATCGCGGCGGCCATCGCCCGCTGGGCGCGCTCGCGGTCCGAGGCCGGGGTCGGGGCGCTGGCCTTGACCAGGTGCGGGAGCAGCCCGGAGAACGGCAGGCAGAAGGTCATCCGGTGGTCGTGCTCGTCGATCTTCAGGTCGAAGGTCATCAGCACCATGACGTCGGAGGCGCCGGCGGCCTGCGCGAACTGCGGGCTGTACTCGACGGCCTTGACGCTGGGCTCCAGCGCGACGACGCCCTCCAGCGAGTACCGCATCTCGCCGAGCAGCCGCTCGATGAAGCCCTTGATGACGCCGGACTCGATCTCGGTAAGCGGCCGGTCCGGCTGGGGGCCGCCGGGTCCGCCGAGCATGTGGTCGACGCAGAGCATGGTGGCCTGCAGCGGCATCTCGAGGATGCCGGAGCCTGGCATCGGGTCGGCGCTGAAGATCGTCATGTACGTCGACGGGCCGAGCATGTCGACGTACTCGGCGTAGCTGCGCTGCTCGATCCTGGCCAGCGAGACCGAGCACACGGTGCGCAGTGCCGAGGTGAAGACGGTCGTGGCCTGGCGCGCGAACCCGTCCAGGCCCAGCTGCAGGATGCGTGAGTGCTCGCGGGAGAGCTGGATGGGTCGCCGGAAGTCGTAGGCGACCGGCTCGGCGGAGGTACGCCGACGTCCACGGGCCACCGAGGTGGCACGCGGGTCCGAGGCCCGGAGCAGGTCTGTCACAAGGCCGATATCGGCCTCGCGAGGGGGGACCTGAGCGGAATTCTTTTACTTTCCCGCCCGAGCCTCCCACGGGCCCGGGCGGGTGACGCCCGTCAGCGGGGCGTCACTGGGTGACGAAGTCGGTGTAGTAGACGTCCATGACCTCGTCCTCGTAGAGCTTCTCCAGCTTCTTCGCCAGCTCCTCCTTGACCTTCTCCCGCTCGTCGGGCTTGGTGACCTCGTTCATGCTCATCCCGCTGAAGGTGGCGATCACCGCGTCGAGCGCCTTGCTGCCATCGGCCTCCTTGGCGGCCTTGGTCAGCTGGAGGGCGATACCGATCTTGAGGTAGTGGCCGCCCTCGAGGTTGACCTGGATGGGCTCGAGGGGGACCACGATCCCGGCCTCCGGCTTCGGCTTCTCCGAGGCGGCGGGCTTCGGCTTGAGGAAGAACCAGTAGCCGGCTCCGCCGACGACGAGGGCCAGGACGACGATCATGATCAGCTTCTTCTTCCCGCCCTTCTTCTCCTCGGCCGGGGCCTCGCCGGCGGCGGGCATGGTCGTGACGCTCATGGCTTCTCCTGGGCGGTGCTGGGCGCGGACTTCGTGGTCGTCCTCGCCGTGGTCTTCTCTGCGGACTTCGGAGCGGAGGTGGAGGCGGACTCGGTGGCCTTCTTCGCCGCGGCGGCCTTGTCACGGGCGCGGTCGTAGATGACCCGGTCGAGCAGCGCGCCGGTCTCGTTGCTCAGCGCGGACATCACGACGATGTCGACCCGCTTGTTGAGCTCCTGCGAGCCCGGCTGGGCGGGGTCGACCAACGGCTTGATGTGGCCGAAGCCGACCGCGGCGAGCTTGTCGGCCGGGACGCCGAGGTGCTCGTTGAGGTAGCGCAGCACCGTCACGGCCCGGGCCGAGGACAGGTCCCAGTCGCTGGCGTAGTACTTCGGCTTGCCGGCGGCCTGGTTGGTGTGGCCCTCGATCTGCATCCGGTCGGGCAGGGTCTTCAGGACCGGTCCGAGCACGTTGAGGATCTGGAGTCCCCGCGGGGTCAGGTCGGCCAGGTTGGACTGGAAGACGATGTGGCGCGAGACCATGCTCACGGTCAGGCCCCGGCCGTCGATCTTGGTCGAGACGTCGTCGGCCAGGCCGTGCTTCTTCAGGGCCGCCCGGACGCGCTTCTGGATGGCGACGAGCCGGTCGGCCTCCGCCGCGGCACCGGCGTACGCGCGCTGGTTCTGCTGCGCCATCGCGGAGGTGACCGCGTTCTGCTTGATCTCGTCGATCTGCGGGTTGTCCTGGATCTTGTTGGGGTTGATCGGCATGGTCGCCGCCGTGCCCGGCTCGGACAGGATCGAGGAGGACCCGTCGAGGATGGAGGTCGACTGCCCGAAGCCGGCGGCGAGGCCGGACTTCAGCGCGTTGAACTTCTTCTGGTCCACCGTGCTCATCGCGAACAGCACGATGAAGAGCACCATGAGCAGGGTGATCATGTCCGCGTAGGTGACCAGCCAGCGCTCGTGGTTGACGTGCTCCTCGTGCTCCTCGTGGCGCTTCTTGCCCATGTCACGCCGCCTCGGCCGCGTCCTGCTCGTGCGCAGGCAGGAGGGACTTGAGCTTCTGGGCGATGATGCGCGGGTTGGCGCCGGCCTGGATCGCGAGGACGCCCTCGATGACCAGCTCCATCCGGGCGGTCTCGAGCTCGCCGAGCCGCTTCAGGCGGTTGCCGATGGGCAGGAAGATGACGTTGGCCGACATGACGCCCCACAGGGTGGCGATGAACGCGGCGGCGATCAGGTGGCCGAGCTTGTCGGGCTCGGCGAGGTTCTCCAGCACGTGCACCAACCCCATGACGGTGCCGATGATGCCGATGGTGGGGGCGTAGGCGCCGGCGTCGCCGAAGAACTTGGCGCTCTGCTTGACCTGCTGCTTCTTGGCGTGGACCTCGCCCTCGAGGATCTCGCGCATCTCCTCGGGGTCGGTGCCGTCCACGGCCATGGTGACGCCCTTGACCAGGAACGGGTCGTCGATGGACTTCAGGGAGTCCTCCAGGGCCAGCAGGCCCTCCTTGCGGGCCTTGTCGGCCAGCGACACGATCACCGGGACGACGTCGGCGGACGACTCGGCCTTGCCGGTCATCGCCTTCATGAACGCCGGGACGATGCCCTTGGCGTCCTGCATCGTGCCGCCCGCGACGCTGACCAGGGTGGTGCCGGCGAAGACCAGCAGGATCGAGGGGATGAGCATCAGGCTCATCGGGTTGCCGCCCTCGAGCACGTTGACCGTGATGATGACGACGAAGCCGCCGACGACCCCGATCGGGGTTGCGATGTCCATCAGAGGTCCTCACCCAGGCTGCGGACCGGGGCCACCGGGACCGCCTTGAGGCGGCGCGGCTGGGGTGGGTTGGAGGCGACCACGTCCTCGTGGCTGGCCATCCGGGCGCTCTCGGCGATGACGGCGCCGCGGTACTCGCGGATCTCGTCGACGACGGTGTCCAGGCTCTCCTTGACGACGTACTTCGTGCCGTCGATCAGCGTGATCACGGTGTCGGGCGTCGAGTCGACGCGCTCGATCAGGTCGGAGTTCAGCGCGAAGACCGACCCGCTGAGTCGGGTGAGCGTGATCACTACAAGCACCATCCTTGTGCCGGGTGTGGAGAGCCGGACCGTCCATGGCCTGACGGGGTTCTGATCGGCGCCCGTGCCGGGGACCTGAGGACTTGTCACCCCCCGTACGGCGTGACCTGCAACGCGCCGGTTCTCGCTGGTCGAGCAGGGACGTCCCCTCTCGCTGGTCGAGCAGGGAGGTCCCCTTCTCGGTGGTCGAGTAGGGAGCGACGAAGGAGCGAGCGTGTCGAGACCCCGAGACCCGCCGCCGCAGTCCCTTCTCGGTGGTCGAGTAGGGAGCGACGAAGGAGCGAGCGTGTCGAGACCCGCCGCACCCGCCCGCAGACCCGACCACCGAGGAGACGAGGGCCGGAGCGGCCGAGGGCCCGTGGCGGTGCCACGGGCCCTCGGGGTTGCGCGGACGACGCCTGGGGGGTGGAGGCGTCAGGCCGCGACGGCGCTGGTGGGGGGTCAGCGCTTGATGTTGACCAGGTCCTCGAGCACCTGGTCGGAGGTGGTGATCACCCGCGAGCTCGCCTGGAACCCGCGCTGGGCGAGGATCAGGTTGGTGAACTCGGCGGCCAGGTCGACGTTCGACATCTCGACCGCGCCGGTCATCAGCGTGCCGCGACGACCGGTCGAGGGCACGTCGAGCTGCGGCAGGCCGGAGTTCGCCGACTCGCGGAACGCGGTCTCGCCGACCTTCTGCAGGCCCATCGGGTTGTTGAAGTCGGCCAGGGCCAGCTGGCCCAGGTCACGCTGCTGGCCGTCGTCGAAGACGCCGACGACCTTGCCGTCGGTGCCGATCGAGTACGACGTCATCTCCACGCCGACCGGCACCGGCGGCACCGCGTTGGCGGTGTCGAGGGTGATGTCGACCAGGGCGGAGGTGTCCGCGTCGCCGGTGAGCGGGTCGATCAGGTAGCCCTGCACCCGGTTGCCCGTCGGGGTGACCAGGGTGCCCGACTCGTCGAAGGTGAACGAGCCGGCGCGGGTGTAGAGGTTCTCGTTGCCCTTGCGGACCACGAAGAACCCGTCGCCCTGGATCATGATGTCGGTCGGGCGGCCCGTGGTCTGGGTGGAGCCCTGGGTGAAGTTGGCCTGGGTGGCCGCGACCTGGACGCCGAGGCCGACCTGGACCGGGTTGGTGCCGCCGCGGGTGGTGGTCTGGCCGGTGGCTCCGGTCAGCAGCTGGCTGAGGGTGTCCTGGAAGACGACCGACGAGCTCTTGAACCCGATGGTGTTCGCGTTGGCGATGTTGTTGCCGGTCACGTCGAGCATGGTCTGGTTGGTGCGCAGACCGCTGATGCCGGAGAAGAGCGAGCGAAGCATGGTGTTTCCTCTCGTGCCCCGGTGCGGGGCGGTGGGACGGGGTTGCCCGGGTGCGGGCGGGGGACGGGTGGTGGGGAGGCGGGTCAGGCGGGGGTCGTGGGTGCGGTGCCGTCGCCGACGGACTGGACGACCCCGAAGGGGACGTCCGTGCCGTTCACCTGGAGCACCGCGCCGGTGCTCTCGAAGCGCACGGAGTTGACGACGCCGCTGGTGACGGTGCCGTCCTCCTTCGGATACGAGACGGTCCGGCCGACCATCGAGCTCGCACCGAAGGCGACCTGCAGGGCCACCATCTGTGCGGTCTGGTCGGCGACCGCCTGCATCTTCTCCAGGGCCGTGAACTGTGCGTTCTGCGACAGGAACTGGGTCGAGTCAGCGGGGTTCGACGGGTCCTGGTTCTTCATCTGGGCCACCAGGAGCTGCAGGAACATGTCCTTGTCCTTCGACGAGCTGGTGCTCGTGGTGGGCGCATTGGCCATCCCGAAGATGCCCGTTGCCTCGACTCCGGAGACCGACATGGTCCCTCCTCACATCGTCACGTCGACACCCGTGATGCGGGTGCGCGTGCCTGGGTCGGCGGGACGCGGCTGCGCCCCTCGGTGTACGCCGTCCCTGGCGGATGTGTCCCCGTCCCGCGTCCCTGCGGTCCGGTCGTTGGTGTGGCCGCGGCCCTGGGCCGAGTGCTGGCCCGTCGACGTCCCGTCCTGGGAGCCGAGCTGGTCGCGGCGGTCGGAGGAGCCGTCCTGGCGTCCTCCTGAGGTCGTGGACTGGTCCCCGACGACGATCTCGCTGGAGCGGGCGCCGGCCGACTCCAGCAGGCGGTGCAGCTCGCCGCTGCCGTGCAGCAGGGCCCGCTGGGCCTGGTCGCTGCCGGCCAGCCGGACGTGCACCTCGCCGGCGCGCAGGGTGAGGACCACGCGGACCTCGCCCAGCGCCTCCGGGTTGAGCTTGATGGTGATCCGGTGGGTGCCGTCGCCGCGGGTGACCAGCCGGCTGACCACGGGCATCACCTGGCTGGTGACGACGGTCGAGGCCGGGGCGTTCGCGGCCAGCGGGGCGGTGGCGACCGGCGTGGCCGGGGCTGCGGCGGGCACGGCGGTCGGGGTGGTGCCGGCCGAGGCGGTCAGCGCCTCGACCGTCTCCCGGGTGGGCGGGCGGTGCTGCGAGGAGGTGCCGTCGTGCGCCTGCTGGCCGGTCGAGGCCGTCGAGGTCGCCGCCGCGGCGGCGAGGGTCGCCAGGGCAGGGTCGGTGGTCGCAGCCGGGGCCGCGTCGACCGGGCGGGCAGGCGCGTCCACTGCGGACTGTTGGGCTGTCGCCTGGGCGGTCGCGGGGGCCGGTCCCGTCGCCGCGTGCTCCGGCGCCGGTGCGTCTGCTGGTGCGTCTGCTGGGGGGTTTCCCGGCGCGTCCGTCGTGGCCGCCGTGCGGGTCGGCTCCGTGGCACCGGTCGCCGCAGGGGCCGTCGACGGGGTCCCCTGGGGGGCTGCCGCGGTGGTGGTCGGTGCCGTCGGGACGGGGGCCGGCGCAGCCGCGACCGCGCTCGTCGGGGTCGGGGCTGCCACCGCGGCGCCGCTCTGCGAGGTGCCGGCCGCCTGCTGGGCGGGTGCTGCGGGAGTGTCCGCCACGGTCGACGGGGCGGCAGTCACCGAGGCGCGAGCGTTGGCCAGGCCCTGCTGGCCGACGGGCGTCGGGGTCGGGGTCGCCGCAGTCGGGGTCGGCGCAGGCGGGGTCGCCGCGCTCGGGGTCGCAGGGATGGTGGCTGCCGCGGTCGCGGGAACGTCGGCGAGCGGAGCCGACCCGGTGACGGGAGTCGGTGCAGCGGACGTCGAGGACGGCGCGGGTGCAGCCGTCACGACCGGACCGGAGGCCACGGGAGCCACGGCGACCGGCATGCCGGCGGTGCCGGTGGTCGACGGCGTGGTGTGCGGGTCCGTCGACGCGAGGAACGGGAACCGGCCGGCGACCTGGGTCAGGGGGGCCGCGGCAGCGGCGGCGGCGCCGGCGACGGGGGTCTCCGTCGGGGCGGCCGGTGTGCCGGCGAAGGTCGGGGCGGCGGCGAGCAGCGGCGCGACGGGGACCACCTGGGCGGCGGCGATGATCTGCGCGGTGCTCACGGCGTCACTGTCGGCAGGAGCCGGGCAGACCTGAGCGTCCGTCCCGTCGGCGGGTGCGGGGTCGGTCGCGGGGCCGGTCGCGGGGTCGGTCGCGGCCTCCTCGTGGCCGGTCGTGGCGTGCGGGTGGCCGGGGGTCTCCTCGACCTCGGTGGCCGCGTCGTCCGTCCGCGGCGTGTGGCCGGGCAGGGGACGACCGCCGGCAGCCGCGCCTCGCGGACCGGCCGCGGGGGCCGGCTTGGCCGCGAGCAGCACCGCGAACGCGTCACCCGGCACGCCGGCCTTCCCCGGGGTCGGGGATCCCGGGGTGGTGGTGGCGTTCGGGGCCACGGACGAGACGGTCATCTCTTCCTCTCTCAGCTCGTCGCCAGGGCGGCGAGGATGTTGCGGACGTACTTCTGGGTCTCGGCGTACGGCGGGATGCCGTGGTAGCGGTGCACCGCGCCCGGGCCGGCGTTGTACGCCGCGAGCGCGAGGTCGACCCGGCCGAACTCGGCGAGGTGCGCCTTGAGCAGCCGGGCCGCGCCGTCGACGGCCTGTCCCGGGTCGAACGGGTTGGTGACGCCGAGCCCGCGGGCGGTCCCGGGCATGAGCTGCATCAGGCCCTGCGCGCCGGCCGGGCTGACCGCCTTGGCGTTGAAGCCGGACTCCTGGCGGGCGACCGCGGCGAGCAGCCGGGCGTCCACGCCGTACCGGGCCGAGGCGGCCTGGAACAGGTCCGCGTACGGCGTGCCGGTGGCGACCGAGCGCGATGCCGCCGCCGGCGCACCGGTGTCGGTGACGGCACTGTCGGGCAGGATCCGCCGGATCGCGGTGGGCTTCTCGTAGACGTCGATCTCGCGGCACTTCAGGCCCGGGCGCGGCTCCTCGATCATCTTGCCGTCGCCGACGTAGATCGCGATGTGGTGCACGGGGCTGCCGAAGGCGAGCAGGTCGCCCGGCTTGGCGTTGGCCAGCCCGTTGACGGCGCGGCCCTCGGTGGCCTGCTGGTAGGAGACGCGAGGCAGGTCGTAGCCCAGGTTCTTGTAGACCAGCTGCACCAGGCCGGAGCAGTCCAGGCCCTTCGCGGGGTCGGTGCCGCCCCAGACGTACGGCGTGCCGAGGTACTTGCGGGCCTCGGCGACCACGGCGTCACCGGACCGGGTGGCGCCGGTCGTGGTGGCGTCGGTGGTGGCCCCGGTGCCGGTGGTGGCGGAGGTGGCCGCGAGCTGGTCGGCGAACGCGGTGCCCGACGCGGCGGTGACCGCACGGGTGCCGGTGCCGCCGAGCAGGGCGATCTGCGCCTGGATCTGGCTGATCCGGGCCTGGACGTCGGCGACGCTCATCAGGCTGCCCCCCCGTGCTGGTCGGCAGCGGCCGCGGCGGCCGCGGCGGTGCGCTGGCGCAGGTGCAGCCGGCCGACGACGTCGTCGAGCTCGCGGGCGGCGACCCGGTCGGCCTCCTCGGCGCGACGCAGCGCGCGCTGCTCCAGCAGGTGCTCGATCGCCCGCAGCCGGGCCTTGTCTCCCTGCCAACGGTGGTGGGCCTCGGTGGCGACGACGCGGCTGGCGTCCAGCTGCTGCTGCGCCTCACGGACGGCGACGGCCATCGCGGTGAGCAGGGCGCGCGAGGAGACGAAGTCGTCCAGAGTGCCGCCGGGACGGGAGCCGGCCTCGACCAGGGCCGCCTCGAGCTGGGCGAGGCGGGCCTCGCGGTCGCGGACGCTGCCGAGCGCCTGCAGCAGGCCGACCCGGCTGTCGCGCTCGCGGACCTCGCGGACCCGGGCGACGGCGCGCATGCCGCGGTCCTTCTCGTGGCGGCTCATGCGACCAGCTCCTCGAGCCGCTGCCAGGTCTCGGCCAGCCCGGAGGGGGCGTCGAGGTCCTGGCGCAGGAACTCGTTGATCGGGTTGGCCAGCGCGATGGCGGCGTCGGCGTCGGGGTCGCTGCCGGGCGCGTAGGCGCCGATCTCGACGAGCTCCTTGACGTCGCGGTGGGCCGCGAGCAGGCGGCGCAGCGTCGTCGCCGCGGCCCGCTGCTGCGGGGTGGTGACGGCGTTGGCGACCCGGGAGATCGACTCCAGCACGTCGATGCTGGGGAAGTGTCCGGCGGTGGCCAGGCGCCGGGTGAGCACGACGTGGCCGTCGAGGATCGAGCGGACGGTGTCGCCGATCGGGTCCTGCAGGTCGTCGCCCTCGACCAGGACGGTGTAGATGCCGGTGATGCTGCCGCGGTCGGAGTTGCCGGCACGCTCCAGCAGCCGCGGCAGCAGGGCGAAGACGCTCGGCGGGTAGCCACGGGTGGCGGGCGGCTCGCCGGCCGACAGGCCGACCTCGCGCTGCGCCATCGCGACACGGGTCAGGCTGTCCATCATCAGCACGACGTCCTCGCCGGTGTCGCGGAACCACTCCGCGACGCGGGTCGCGACGAACGCGGCCCGGAGCCGCTCCACGGGCGGTGCGTCGGAGGTGGCGACCACGACGACGGAGCGGGCCAGGCCCGCGGGGCCGAGGTCGTTCTCGATGAACTCGCGGACCTCGCGGCCACGCTCGCCGACCAGCCCGATCACCGACATCGACGCGTCGGTGCCGCGGGCGATCATCGAGAGCAGGGTGGACTTGCCGACGCCGCTGCCGGCCATGATCGCGACGCGCTGGCCGCGCCCGCACGGGACCAGGCCGTCGAGGGCGCGCACGCCGAGCCCGACCTGCTGGGTGATCCGAGCGCGGGACAGGGCCGCGGGGGCCAGGTTGTCGACGCTGACGTGCGGCAGGTGCGCCAGGGACGGTCCGCCGTCGATCGGCCGGCCGAGGCCGTCGATGACGCGGCCGAGGAGCTCGGGGCCGACCGGGATCATCAGTGGGGCGCCGGTGGCGCGGACCTGGAGGCCGACGCGCAGCCCGGTGGTCGCGGCCATCGGCAGGCAGATCAGGCCGTTCGGGCCGCTCGCGGCGACCTCGGCGAAGACCGGCTCGCCCTCGCCGAGCACCTCGACGACCTCGCCGACCGCGGCGTCGAGCCCGGTGACGAGCACGTGCAGGCCGACGAGCTCGGCGACGATGCCGAGCCGGCGCGGACGTGCGGCGCGCAGCGCCCGCTCGAGCAGGTCGGCGGTGACGCGGTCGCGCAGCAGAGTGGTGGTCGGAGCGCTCATGTCGCGGCGCCCTCGAGCAGGACCGCGCGGACCCGCTCCATCGCCCCGGAGACGCGGGCGTCGACGACGAAGCGGTCGGCCTCGACCACGGCCTCGCCGCGGCGCAAGGCTGGGTCGGCGATGACCACGACGGTGGGGTTCAGGTCGACCAGCTCCGCGAGGCCGGCCTCGATGCCCTCGGCGGCGCTGACCCGGATCCGGGCGACCGACTCCCGCGGTGCGAGCGCGAGCGCGCGTCGTACGGCGTCGAGGCCGGGGTGGGTGGCGACGGCGAGCTCGTGCCCGAGCAGCTCCTCGGTCAGCACGGCGGCCAGCGCCAGGGTGTGGTCCTCGACCTGGGCGCAGACCTCTGCGGTGACGCGGGCGAAGTCGGCGGCGGCGCGGGCGAGGTTCTCGCAGGCGGCACGGTGCTCGGCCTCGCGGCGCTGCTCGGCCAGGGCCTGCTGCTCGGTGGCCTGGTCGGCGGCGTCGCGGGCCTGGTGCTCCGCCGCGCGGCGGCCCTCGGCCCACCCGGTGGAGTACCCCTGGGCGCGGGCGGCGGACCGGGTCTCCTCGATCAGCCCGGACAGGGTGTGCTCGGTGACGGCGTCGCCGAGCACCTGGGTGCCGCCGAGGCGGGTCCAGGTGCCCGAGCGGAGCTCGTGGGCCGGCAGCGAGCGTGCGGTGACGGTGGCACCGTCGAGCACCACCGCACCGGACTCAGGCGACGAACTCATCGTCGTTCCCCCGCCTCACCATGATCTGGCCCTGCTCCTCGAGCTGGCGGATGATGCGGATGATGTTCTGCTGGGCCTCCTCGACCTGGCGCAGGCGCACCGTGCCGAGCATCTCGACCTCCTCGATGAGGTTGGTCGCCGCGCGCTCGGAGAGGTTCTTGGTGATCTTGTCGCGCACGTTGTCCGGGACGCCCTTGAGCGCCAGGGCGAGCTCGGCGGTGTCGACCTCGCGCAGCACCAGCTGGATGGAGCGGTCCTCGAGGGTGGTGATGTCCTCGAACATGAACATCTTGCTGCGGATCTCCTCGGCCAGCGCCGGGTCGAGCGCCTCGAGGCCCTCGACGATCTGGCGCTCGGTGGAGCGGTCGGAGCGGTTGATGATGTTGACCAGCGGGTCGAGGCCGCCGACCCGGGACATCTCCGAGGGCTGCAGCATCGAGGAGAGCCGGCGCTCCAGGGTGCCCTCGACGGCGCGGATGATGTCGGGTGAGGTGCGGTCCATCACGGCGATCCGGTGGGCGACGTCGGCCTGCATCTCGGGGGCGAGCCCGGAGAGCAGCAGCGACGCCTTGTCCGGCGTCATGTGGGCGAGCACCAGGGCGATCACCTGCGGGTGCTCGTCGATGATGAAGGAGCGCAGCTGGGCCGGGTCGGCGCGGTGCAGGAACTGGAACGGCATCGCGACCGCGGCGGCGTTGAGCCGGGTGATGATCTCCGAGGCACGCTCGGGGCCGAGGCTCTCCTCGAGCAGCTGCTGGGCGAAGTTCAGGCCACCCTGAGCGATGTGCGCCCGGGCGGTCATCATGTCGCGGAACTCGGTGAGCACCGACTCGGTCTCCGCGCCGCTGATCGCGTCGAGCCGGGCGATCTCGGCCGACAGGGCCTCGACCTCGGTGTCGGAGAGGTGGTTGAGCACCGAGGCGGCGCGCTCCTTGCCCATCTGGATCAGCAGGATGGCGGCCTTGCGGACGCCGATGTTGGCCATCGTCACGCTCATGACCGCTCCACCAGCCATCCGCGGAGCAGGGCGGCGACGTCCTCGGGCTGGCGCTCGACCAGGGAGGCGATCTCGTCGCGGACCTCACGGGTCATGTCGTTGTCCTGGCTCTCCAGGGCGAGCATGGCGGCGTTGGGGATCTCGAGCTGGGCCTGCGCCTCGCGCAGGGCGGCGTCGCGCTTGAGCTGCTCCACGACGTACGACGTGGCCTCGGCGCGTGCCTTGTTGCGCTTCCGCGACTGCAGCCAGGCGATGACCATGATGACCAGGACGACCAGCACCAGGCCGCCGTTCTTCGCCATCCCCATCGTGGCGGCCTTCTTGTCGGCGGCGGTGGCGGCCTTCAGCTCCTTGGCGGCCGCGGTCTGCGCGGTCCGGTCGAAGGGCAGGCTGGTCACGTCGATGGTGTCGCCTCGCTTGGGGTCGATGCCGAGGGCGGAGGCGATGGAGGTCTGGATCAGCGCCGGGTCGCGGCCGGCGAGCGCCTTGGTGTCCAGGACGACGGCGAGGTGCAGCGACTGCACCTGGCCGGGTGCGGCCTCACGGTGCTCGACGGTGTTGTCCCAGCCCTGGTCGACGGTCTCGTTCTTCTTGGTGTAGTTGCCGGTCCCGTTGGTGCCGGCGACCGGGTTGCCGTTGGCGTCCAGCTCGGTCTGGCCGGCTGCGCCGACGACACCGTTGGCGGTCGCGCTCGGGTTGCCCTTGAGCTGCTCGCTGGCGGCGGCCTTGGAGAGCACCACGCCCTTGCCGAAGTAGCGGGTGGTCTCGGAGGAGAGCTTGTCGAAGCTCAGCACCGGGGTGACCGTCACGGCGGCGTTGCCGGGCCCGACCACCTGGTCGAGCATCGTCTGCACCTGCGAGGTCATCCGGTTCTGGAAGTCCAGCACCTGCTGGGTCTGGCCCTGCTGGGCGCCGCCAGCACCGGTCGAGCCCGGGGCGTAGAGCACCTTGCCGGTCCCGTCGGTGACGGTCACCTTGTCGGCGCTGAGGCCGTCGACACTGGAGGAGACCAGGTTGACCACGGCCTGCACCTGCTCGGGGGTCATCGTCGAGCCCACCCGGGTCTTGACCAGCACCGAGGCGGTGGTGGGGTCCTGGGTGTCGGAGAAGACCTGCTTCTCCGGCATCGCGAGGTGCACGATCGCGGCGTCGACGCCGTCGATGGCCTCGATGGTGTTGGAGAGCTCGCCCTCCATCGCCCGCTTGTAGTTCGTGCGCTCCTGGAAGCTGGAGGTCGACAGCCCCTGGTTGTCGAGCAGGCTGTAGCCGGTGTCGCTGGCGGCGGGCAGGCCCTGGCCGGCCAGGTCGATCCGGGCCGAGTAGACCTGGTCCTGAGGGACGAGGATCGTGTTCCCGCCGTTGCTCAGCTTGTAGGGCACGCCCGAGGTGTCGAGCTGCTGCACGACGGCCGAGGCGTCACTGGACGCCAGGTTGCTGAACAGCGGTGCGTAGCTGGGGGTCGAGGCCCACCGGAAGACCAGGAACCCGCCCAGCAGCAGCGCGCCGGTGCCCACGATCGCGACCACCTTCTGGCCGATCGTGAACCCGTTGAACGTGCGCGACAGGCCACCGAAGCCCCGCGAGAAGTTGTCCTTCATCACACCTGCATCCGCATGATCTCGTTGAACGCCTCGACGGCCTTGTTGCGTACGGCGACCGTGAGCTGGGTGGCGACGTTGGTCTCGGTCGCCGCGACGGTGTAGTCGTGGATCGCGTTGAGGTCACCGGTGGCGGCCTGGACGGCGAGCGTGTCGGTCTTGTCGTGCATCCCCTCGAGCTTCTCGATCCCGCTGACCAGCAGGTCGCCGAAGCCGGAGCCGGACGGGCCCTGCGGGCCGGTGGGGGCGTTGACCGTCGGGGTGGAGACCGTGGGGGCGACGATCGGCGTGAAGCCGAGGGACTCGATGCCGGAGACGCTCATCAGCCACGACCGATCTGGAGGGCGGCGGTGTAGGTCTCCTGCGCGTTCTTGGTGACCTGCACCTGGGCCTGGAAGCCGCGCTGGGCCATCACGAGCTCGCTCATCTGGTCGCTGAGGTCCATGTCGGGGGCGAGCACCATGCCGTTGGCGTCGGCCATCGGGTTGCTCGGGTCGTAGACCGGGCGGCCGGCGGCGCTGCTGTACTTCAGGCCGGAGACCTCGACGCCGGCGCCGTTGGGCAGGGCCTGCGCCTCGAGCATGGTGGCCTGGAACGCCGGGCCGCTGGTGGGCCGGATCGTGTTGACGTTGGCGATGTTGTTGGCCAGCGCGTCGAGCCAGGTCTGGTGCATGCCCAGGCTGGTGTTCGCGATGGACAGGACGTCGAAGGCACCCATCAGAAGCTCCCGGCCGCGACGCGGACGTTCTCGAGGCGGTCGCTCGTGGCGCGGCTGACGATCTGGTACTGGAAGACCGTCTGCATCGCGGCCATCGTCTCCTTGCGGAGGTCGACGTTGTTGCCGTTGACGCCCACCGGGGTGTTGGTCGCGGTGGTGGTGACCTGGAGGCTCTCGGGGGAGACGGAGCCGTCGGCGATCGCGGCGCGGAGGGAGGACTCGAAGTCGACCGAGCTGGCCCGGAAGTCGGGGGTGTCGACGTTGGCGATGTTGTTGGCGATCACGTTCTGCCGCACGGACAGCCCGTTGAGGGCGTCGTGCAGGACGTTCCCGACAGCGTCGGTCGCGAAGATGGACACGGAACAAGCCTCCGAAGTCTGCTGACTCGTGGGGTGCGTTGCCGGTCCATCGGCGGGGCGAGCCTCTCCCTGGCTCGCAGTCCTCTTCGGCGCCCCCCGGAGGGACCTGAGGACTTGTCCGTCCAGATCGGGACTTTTTACCCGGGACGCCCCTCGCCTCGCTGGTCGAGTAGGGAGCGAGGAACGAGCGACCGTGTCGAGACCCCCGTAAGCGTCGCGGGGTCTCGACCACCGAATGCCGCTCGCTGGTCGAGTAGGGAGCGAGGAACGAGCGACCGTGTCGAGACCCCGTGAGCGTCGCGGGGACGCTCCTATGTTGTGTCAAGCCTGTTGGGGGCTTCGAGGATCCGGTAGAGGTCGCGGACTATGTAGCGTTTGAGGCAGCGGCGGATCTCGCGGGGGTTCTTGCCTTGGGTGGTGCGTCGTTGGGTGTAGGTGC
>JBGAFN010000013.1:0-183980 GCA_044227235.1 Marmoricola sp.
TTGCTGCTCGATGATGGGTGGGGTGTGGGTGCCGAGGGGTCGGGTGCCGTGGTGGTCGACCTGGTACCAGCGTCCGGTGGGGGTCTTCCAGAGGAAGAGGCCGGGCAGGGGTTGGTGGTGTTCCCAGCCGGGGGCGTGGGACTTGAGGTTGTGTTGGTGGCGGCCCAGGGGGCCGAGGTTCCCGGTCGCCGTCGGCCCGCCCCTGCCCTCTGGCTGGTGGGGCCGGTGGGGTTGGTAGGGGATGGTGTGGTCGTGGTCGGTGGCCCGGCTGGGGCAGGTGCCGTAGGGGAAGACCTCGACGGGGTGGGTCAGGATGACCTGCTCGCGCAGGCGGCGGGGGATCTCGTAGGAGGCCGCTGACATCTGGGGGTTGAGGTCGATCACCGGCCGCAGGGTGACCCGGGACCCGGTCAGCCACTCCCGGACCTGGGTCAGGGTGGCCGGTCCGAGGCTCTGACCGTGGGGGCCCTCCCCGCGGGCGACCTCGGTGCCGGGCACCCCGGCCACCGCCTCGGCTGCGACGTGGAGGTAGAGGGTGGTCTTGGGGGCGACCCGCTGCGCCAGCTCCGGTCCGGTCAGGCCGGTGAGGTCGCGCAGCGCCCGACCCAACGCGGCCGCGAGGTCGACCAAGGTGGCCTCAGGGAACTCCTCCCGCACCCGGGCCAACGCCGCTGCGGCGGGGTTGTCGGCGCGGGTGGCTAGGGCAAGGCACGCTGCGGCGGGGTTGGCCAGCAGCCCCAGCGCCGCGGAGCGCCGGGCGTCCTTGTCGGCCTGCTGGTCGGTCCGCTGGTCGGCCCGCTGGTCGGCCCGCTGGTCGGCCCGCTGGTCGGCCCGCTGGTCGGCCCGCTTGCCGGCCCGCTGGTCGGCCCGCTGGTCGGCCCGCTGGTCCGTCGACTGGTCGGCCCGGTCGGCTGCCCCTGGAGCCTCCTGCTGCTGGTCGGTGGGGTCGGGGTCCTGGAGGAGGTCGGCGAGGGTGTCGAGGATGGCGTCGAGGCGGGCGGCGTCGGGGGCGGTGAGGCGGGCGATCAGGTGGCGTAGTCCGTGGTCGGTGGAGCGGCCCAGGGAGACGTAGCGTCGTTCGGCCTCGACCCGGCGGCGTTCCTCGGCCGCCGCCGGGTCGGCGGCGATGATCGCGGCCCGGACGGCTTCCTCGGCACGGTCGTAGGAGAACCCGACCAGGACCTCCACGGTGACAGCGTCCACGCCCCGGGCCTGGTCGGCCGTCAGGTCGGCCAGGCCGGGCAGGTGCAGCAGCCGGACGGCCTTCCAGGCCTCGACCCGGCCTTCCATCACCGCAGCCCACCAGGCGGGGTGGCGGTGCCGCAGGTTCGCCGCGTCGCGCATCAGGTTCGCGCCGACCACCGGGTGCCGTTCGATCAGGGTCGCCAGCTCTGCGCCCGCCCCGGTCACCACCTGCGGGGTGCCCTCGGCGCCGACCCGGTGCCGGAGCCGGGCCGGGGTCTGCGCGTGGGGGGCGTGCAGGTCGACCCAGTGCGCGGCGTAGAGGAGTCGGCGGGCGCCGGCGAGCCGGGCCGCGATGACGGTGCCCTCCAGCCGGCCCGCGCACGCCTCCGGGGTCTCGGGCAGGTCATCGGTGGTCAACGGGAACATGTCCCGATTTTACCCGAACAGGTGTTCGAACACGAGCCTGTGACCGCACCCTGTGGAGGGGTTGTGGTGGGGTCGGCGGGACGCTCACCGGGTCTCGACACGGTCGGTCGCAGGCTCCCTCCCTACTCGACCAACGAAGGGGCCAGGTCTCAACCAACGGGGGGACCGGGTCTCGACACGGTCGGTCGCAGGCTCCCTCCCTACTCGACCAACGAAGGGGCCGGGTCTCAACCAACCAGGGGGCCGGGTCTCGACACGGTCGGTCGCAGGCTCCCTCCCTACTCGACCACCGAGAGGCACGCGCCTCGAGCTCTGACCGCGGGTCAGCCGCAGACGGCGCCGTGGGCGGCGGACTGCACGACCTTGGCGTACTTGCCGAGCACCCCGCGGGTGTACTTGGGGGGGTTCGGCGTCCAGCCGTCCCGGCGGGAGGCGAGCTCCTCGGCGTCCACGGCGACGTCGAGCAGGCCGTTGGCGACGTCGAGGGTGACGATGTCACCGTCGTTGAGGAACGCGATCGGGCCGGCGTCGACAGCCTCCGGCGCGATGTGCCCGACACAGAGCCCGGTGGTGCCGCCGGAGAAGCGGCCGTCGGTGATTAGCAGGACGTCCTTGCCGAGCCCGGCACCCTTGATCGCGCCGGTGATCGCGAGCATCTCGCGCATGCCGGGACCACCCTTGGGGCCCTCGTAGCGGATCACCACGACGTCGCCGTGCTGGATCTCGTTGCGCTCGAGAGCGTCCATCGCGGCCCGCTCGCCGTCGAAGACGCGCGCCGGGCCGGAGAAGACCTCGTCGTCGAACCCCGCGGACTTCACCACGGCACCCTCGGGGGCGAGCGAGCCCTTGAGGATCGTCAGCCCGCCGGTCTTGTGGATCGGCCGCGACAGCGAGCGGATCACGTCGTCGTCGACCTTCGGCGGGTTCAGCGCCTCCAGGTTCTCCGCCATCGTCCGGCCGGTGACCGTGAGGACGTCGCCGTGCATCAGGCCGGCGTCGAGCAGCAGCTTCATGACGACCGGGATGCCGCCGATCTTGTCGACGTCGTTCATCACGTAGCGACCGAACGGCTTGAGGTCGCCCAGGTGCGGCACCCGGGCACCGATCCGGGTGAAGTCGTCCAGGGTGAGGTCGACGTCGGCCTCGCGGGCCATCGCCAGCAGGTGCAGGACGGCGTTGGTCGAGCCGCCGAGCGCCATCACTACGGTGATCGCGTTCTCGAAGGCGGGCTTGGTCATGATCTGGCGCGCGGTGATCCCGTGGCGCAGCAGGTTGACGACGGCCTCACCGGAGCGGTGGGCGAAACCGTCGCGTCGGCGGTCGACGGCCGGTGGCGCGGCCGAGCCGGGCAGGGACATGCCGATCGCCTCGGCGACGCTGGCCATCGTGTTGGCGGTGTACATGCCGCCGCAGGCCCCCTCGCCGGGACAGATCGCCCGCTCGATCCGGTCGACCTCCTCGCGGGTGATCTTCCCCGCCAGGCAGGCGCCGACCGCCTCGAAGGCGTCGATGATCGTCACGTCCCGGCCGTCGACCTGGCCCGGCATGATCGAGCCGGCGTACAGGAAGACCGAGGCGAGGTCGAGGCGGGCCGCGGCCATCATCATGCCCGGCAGCGACTTGTCGCAGCCGGCCAGCAGGACCGAGCCGTCGAGCCGCTCGGCCATCATCACCGTCTCGACCGAGTCGGCGATGACCTCGCGGGACACCAGCGAGAAGTGCATGCCCTCGTGACCCATGGCGATGCCGTCGGAGACCGAGATGGTGCCGAACTCCAGCGGGTACCCGCCGGCGGCGTGGACGCCGTTCTTCACGGCCTTGGCCAACCGGTCCAGCGACAGGTTGCAGGGGGTGATCTCGTTCCACGAGCTCGCCACCCCGATCTGCGGCTTCGCGAAGTCCTCGTCGCCCATGCCGACCGCGCGGAGCATGCCCCGGGCGGCGGTCTTCTCGAGGCCGTCGGTGACGTCGCGCGAGCGCGGCTTGATGTCGGGCGTGGTGGGGGTCCCGGTGGTGTCAGGCATGGGGCTGAGCCTACAAGCGGGCCCGGGCACCGATCGGGCCGCTTCACCCTCGCGGACAGGCCCTGCTCGGCTACGGTCTGCGCGTGACCCTTCGACGTACCTGGGCCGCCCGGTACGGCGCGATGTCGGCGGAGTGGCAGGTCCGCAGCGCCCTGACCCTCGGGCTGACCGGGGCCAACCTGGTCGGCATCACGGTCGTGATCGTGCTGGCGCTCTTCGTGGTCCCGATGCCGCCGGTCGCCGACGACCCGGACGTGCGCCGCGCGAACGTCGAGTGGGCCCTGGGCACGATCGCGGTGGCCGCGACCGTCGGCATCATGCACGCCTGGAAGGTGCTGCACCCGGTCGTCCTGATCCTGCGTCCCGGGACCCTGGCCGACGACGCCGCGAAGCGAGCCCTGCTGGCGGCGCCGCGCCGGATCTTCTGGGGCCAGGTCGTGCTGTGGGCGCTCGCCTCGGTCCTCTACTTCGGCATCAACCTCACCCACGGCTTCGCCTTCGCGATCGGCGTCTTCCTGATCGTCGCGCTGGCCGGCTGGACGGTGAGCTGCATGAGCTACCTGATCGCCGAGCGCGCGCTGCGCCCGGTCGCGCGGATGGCCCTGGAGGAGGGCATCCCGAGCCGGCGCTTCGTACGCAGCGTGGCGGGCCGCACCATCTTCGCCTGGGGGCTCGGCACCGGGGTCTCCGTGCTCGGCCTGCTGGCCACCGGGGTCGCGGTGCTGATCCGGCCCACCGACACCTCGGTGAGCCAGATGGCGATCACCATGGTCGTCCTGGCAGCGATCATCCTGGTCTTCGGCGCGCTCTCGACGTACGCCGCGGCAGCAGCGAGCTCCGACCCGGTGCGGACCCTGCGCGACGCGGTCGCCCGGGTCGAGCAGGGCGACCTGGAGGTGCACGTCCCGATCTACGACGGCACCGAGATCGGCCTCCTGCAGGCGGGCTTCAACCAGATGGTCACCGGGCTGCGCGAGCGCGAGGACCTGCGCGACCTGTTCGGCCGCCACGTCGGTGAGGACGTCGCCCGGGCCGCCCTCACGGGCGGGGTGAAGCTGGGCGGCGAGGTCCGCGACATCGCCGTCCTCTTCGTCGACATCGTCGGCTCGACCACCCTGGCCGAGAACCGGCCTCCGGAGGAGGTCGTCGCGCTGCTCAACCGCTTCTTCACCGTCGTCATCGACGTGGTGCACGAGTACGGCGGCTGGATCAACAAGTTCGAGGGCGACGCCGCCCTGGCGATCTGGGGAGCGCCCACCGAGCTGCCGGACCGGCACACGGCGGCCCTGACAGCGGCGCGGGTGATGGGCGAGCGGCTGGCCGCCGAGGTGCCGGAGGTGGCGGCCGGCATCGGCGTCTCCGCCGGAGCGGCGGTCGCCGGCAACGTGGGCGCCGCCGAGCGGTACGAGTACACCGTGATCGGCGACCCGGTGAACGAGGCGGCCCGGCTGACCGACCAGGCCAAGCAGGTCCCCCGCCGGGTCGCGGCCAACGCCGTCCTGGTCGACCTCGCCGCCCCCACCGAGGCCGCGCACTGGGCCGAGCTGGCCCCCGTGGTGCTCCGCGGTAGGACCGCTCCGACCAGGATCGCGACGCCGACTGAGGGTCCCGCCTGAATCGGGACCATGCGCCTGACCTCGCGCCGTTGTCTCAGGTCTGCTCCTTGGCGGCCGTTGGATGATGTGACGGGGTGCGTGGGGTGCCCCTCCAGGAGGCAGTGAAGATGTCCGAGACCAGCACCGGGACGACCAGGACCGAGACCGGCGTACGCCGGAGCGAGGGTGCGAGCGCACCCCAGGACGGAGCGGCGGACGAGGTGGTGCGGACCATGATCGCGATCATCGACGACGTGCTGGCCGAGGGACCGGGCCGCACCCAGGTGCTCGCCGCGACGATGACCCTGGTCGGGCTCGAGCCGAGCCCGGCCGACCTGCTGGCCGCCTGCCGCGAGGTGGAGGCCGAGCACGACTCGATGGTCCGGGTGCTGGGGGGCGTCCCGGGGCAGCGCACGGCGAGCTCACCGGTGGCGGACGCGATCGCGCAGGTCACCGCGACCCGCGACCGACGGATCGAGGTGCTCGCGCTGGTGCGCGGCACCATCCAGGTGCCGACCCAGCGCTGAGTCAGCCGATGACGGCCGCCCGCAGGCAGAGCACGTCGGGCAGGTGCTCGGCGACCGCCGACCACGTCTCGCCCTCGTCGGGGCTGGCGTAGACGCTGCCGTCACGGCTGCCGATGTAGACCCCGGCCGGGTCCGCGTCGTCGACGCACATCGCGTCGCGCATGACCCCGGCGAAGAAGCCCTGGTCGGGCAGGCCGGTGGCCTGCTCCTCCCACGTCGCGCCGGAGTCCCGGGTCCGCCAGACCCGGCACGCCCGGCTCGGGGGGAACCGGCGGTAGGAGCTCTCCAGCGGGAACAGCCAGGCGGTCCCGTCCACCCGCGGGTGGGTCACCACCGGGAAGCCGAACTCGGCCGGCAGCCCGTCCGCGATGGACGTCCACGACGTCCCCGCGTCGTCGCTGCGGTAGACCCCGCCGTGGTTCTGGGCGTACAGCACGTCGTGCTCGGTGGCCGAGCGGGCCACCTTGTGCACGCACTGCCCCCACTCGGGGTAGGAGACCTCCTCGGGCATGAACTCGGCCTTGATCCCCTGGTTGGCCGGCTCCCAGCTCGCGCCCCCGTCGGCGGTCCGGTAGACGCCACCGGTGGACATCGCCACGTGCATCCGGTCCGGGTCGGTCGGGTGCGGCAGCAGGGTGTGGATCGCCTGGCCGCCGGCGCCCGGCGCCCAGTGCGGCCGGTGCGGGTGGTCCCACAGGCTGCGGACCAGCTCGAAGCTCACGCCACGGTCGGTGGAGCGCCACAGCGCGGACGGCTCCGTGCCGGCCCAGATCACGTCCGGCTCCGCGGGCGAGGGCGCGACCGACCAGACCGCCTCGACCGTCGCGCCGTCCGCGTCCGGCGGGAAGGCGACGCCGCCGTCGGGGGCGGCCGACCAGGTCTTGCCCAGGTCGTCGGAGTGCTGCACCTGCGGTCCGATGTGCCAGTGCCGGTTGGCCGACAGCAGCCGCGGCTGGGTGCCGCGCGTGTCGATCGCCAGCGCGTGGACCTCCCCCATGACGTCGTCGGGCCCCTCCACGTCCCAGGTCCGGCGGTCCTTGCTGCGGGCGAGCCACAGCCCCTTGCGGGTCCCGATCATCAGCATCGTCTCGGCCATGGTCGCGACGCTACGCCGGGCCGCCGACAGAAGAACAGGGGTCGGGACCACCCGTGACCATGCCGTGACGGCAGGACAAGTTCACGCGTATGTCACATGGCGTTGACCGCGGGGAAGCCTCCGCCGCCTACGGTCGGAGACCAGGGCCAGCGCGACAGGGAGTACGGCGGAGGTACGGACATGACGACGGTACGGGGACTCGTCAGGACCATCACCCACTGGCACGTCGACAGCCAGCAGCAGGCCAGGCGCAACGCACTGACCGCGTCGACCGCGCTGATCGAGCGCAGCCACGAACGACGCGAGGTCGAGGCCTTCCTCGAGTCCCACGCCCGGCAGTACGCCGCCCGCGAGGCGCACGCGCTGGTCCGGGCACTCTGACCGCCCGGCGGAGTCCTGCCGAGCAGGTGTGACCTCCGCCGGGACCAGGGTGATCTCGGGCACGAACCGGTCAGATCGGGCCGGCGGACCGGCAGACTCGGCGCATGCCAGCCACCCCTGACATGACCGCGACCGCTGCTGCCGACAGCGACCCGGGGCGTTCGCGCAGAGCACGCAGGTCCCGCTCGCGCACCGTCCGCTTCCACAAGGTGACCAGCGCCGACGGCACCGTCATCGAGGCGTGGACCAACGACGCCGAGGGCCCCACCGTCCTGCTCTGCAACGGCCTGGGAACCAACCCGTATGCCTGGCCGGACCTCCTGGACCCGGACTGCGGCCTGCGGGTGATCTCCTGGAACCACCGCGGCGTCGGCCGCAGCGCCCGCCCCGAGGACCCGAGCCGGGTGGGCGTCGACGTGTTCGTCGAGGACGCCCTGGCCGTGCTCGACGACGCCGGGGTGGACCGTTGCGTGGTGGCCGGCTGGTCGATCGGCGTCAACACCGCCTTCGAGCTCGCGGTGCAGCACCCCGAGCGCGTCTCGGGCCTCTTCGCCGTCGCCGGCGTGCCGGGCGGCACCTTCGCCTCGATGGGCGCCCCACTGCTGCTCCCGCGCCCGCTGCGCGAGCCGGTCGCGGTCGGCGCCGCGCGGCTGATGGGCCTGGCCGCTCCCGTGCTCACCCCGCTCGCCCACCGGATCCCGATGGGGCCGATCAGCACCACCGTGCTGCGGCACAGCGGGTTCATGTTCCCCAGCGCCAAGCACGAGGACGTGCAGCGCGCGGTCCGCGAGTTCCTGACCACCCCGGTCGACTGGTACATGCACCTCGCCGTCGCCGCCGCGGAGCACCGACGGGTCTCCCTGTCCGGGATCGACGTGCCGACCGCCTTCGTCTCGGGCCGTTGGGACCTGCTCGCCTCCCACCACGACATGCGGAGCGCGGCGGACCGGATCGACGGCGCGACGTACGTCGAGCTCTTCGGCAGCCACTTCATCCCGCTGGAGCGGAAGCGGCAGGTCAGCCAGCTGCTGCGTGACCTGGTCGCCCGCACGCTCTGAGACCGCGCCGGGTTGGCCGGCCTTCCTAGGCTGGCGCTCATGAGAGCCCCGTCCCGGCGCGTCGCCGTCCCGCTGACGACCGCGCTGCTCGCGCTCCCCCTCGCGGGCTGCTCGGACGAGCCGGCCACCGGCACGCTCGGCTCCCAGCCCTCCACCCCGCAGCCGACGACGCAGACCGCGGGGCCCCGTCCGACCTCGGGCTCGACCGCCCAGCCGGTCCGCGTGGTCCGGACCGTCGCAACCGGTCTGGCGGTCCCGTGGGGGGTGGCCTTCCTCCCCGACGGCACCGCCCTGGTCGGCGAGCGGGACAGCACCCGGGTGCTGGCGATCGCCCCCGGCAGCGACCGGGTCCGCGAGGTCGGCACGGTCGTCCAGGCGGCCCCCCAGGGCGAGGCGGGGCTGCTCGGGCTCGCGGTCTCCCCGTCGTACGACGAGGACGGGCTGGTCTACGCCTACGCCTCGACCGAGAAGGACAACCGCGTCCTGCGCATGACGTACGACGGGAAGCGGCTCGGCGACCCCGAGCCGATCCTCACCGGCATCCCCAACGGCCACATCCACGACGGCGGCCGGCTGCTCTTCGGCCCCGACGGCGACCTCTACGTCTCCACCGGGGAGACCGGGGAGCCCGACCTGGCGCAGGACCCCGACTCGCTGGGCGGCAAGATCCTGCGCGTCACCGCCGACGGCGAGCCCGCCCCCGGCAACCCGGTCGACGGGTCGGCGGTGTTCACGATGGGCCACCGCAACGTGCAGGGGCTGGCCTTCGACGACCGCGACCGGCTGTGGGCCACCGAGTTCGGTCAGAACCAGTGGGACGAGCTCAACCTGGTCCTGAAGGGACGCAACTACGGCTGGCCGCTGGTGGAGGGCTCGGGCGACCTGGAGGAGTTCCGCAACCCGTTCGTGCAGTGGGCCACCTCCGACGCCTCCCCGTCCGGGCTCGCCTACCTCGACGGGTCGCTGTGGGCGGGCGCGCTGCGCGGCGAGCGGCTGTGGCAGGTGCCGGTCACCGCCGACGGCCTGGGCCGCCCGCGGGACTGGTTCGTCGGGGCCTACGGCCGGCTCCGGACCGTCACGCCGACCCCGGACGGCACGCTGTGGGTGACCACCAGCAACCGCGACGGCCGCGGCGAGCCCGCCCCGGACGACGACCGCATCCTCGAGATCGCGGTGGGCTGACCATGGACCTCCAGGGCACTCATGCGGTCGTCGTCGGCGCCACCGGCGGACTCGGCGCCCCGCTGGCACGCAGGCTCGCCGCGGCCGGCGCCCGCCTCACCCTGGTCGGCCGGGACCAGGCGCGGCTGGCGGCGTTGGCCGAGGAGCTCGACGCGGAGAGCGTCGTGGCCGACCTGACCGACCCCACCGCCCCCTCCCGGGTCGCCGCCGCGGCCGGCGAGCTCGACCTGCTCGTCCTGGCCGCCGGCGTGGTCGCCTTCGGGCCGCTGACCGAGCTGGACGACGACGACCTCGACGAGCTCTTCCTGGTCAACGTGCTCGGCCCCTTCCGGGTGCTGCGCGCCCTGCTCCCCCGCCTCGGGCCGGGGTCGGCCGTGGTCAGCCTCAGCGCCGTGGTCGCCGACCAGCCGACCGCCGGCATGGCCGCCTACTCGGCGAGCAAGGCGGCGGTCACCGCGCTGGACCGCGCCCTGGCCCTGGAGCTGCGGCGCTCGGGCGTGCGCGTCCTCGACGTCCGGCCTCCGCACACCGAGACCGGCCTGGCGGACCGGCCGATCGCGGGCCAGGCCCCCCGGCTGCCGCGCGGCAAGCAGCCCGACGACGTGGCCGCCCGGATCGTGCGGGCCCTCCTCGACGACGAGAAGGACCTGCCGGCCTCGGCGTTCTAGGTCAGCTTCTCCAGGATCAGCTCGCGCACCCGGCCCGCGTCGGCCTGGCCGCGCATCTCCTTCATGACCGAGCCGATCAGGGCACCGGCGGCGGCCACCTTGCCGTCGCGGATCTTGTCGGCGACGTCGGGGTTGGCCGCGATGGCGCGGTCGACCGCGGCGGACAGCGCGCCCTCGTCGGAGACCACGGCCAGCCCGCGGGCGGCGACGACCTCGTCCGGCTCGCCCTCCCCGGCCAGCACGCCGTCGAAGACCTGGCGGGCGAGCTTGTCGTTGATCGCACCCTCGTCGACCAGGGCCTGGATCCGTGCGACCTGGGTGGGGGTGATCGCGAGCTCGGCCAGGTCCACGCCCGCCTCGTTGGCGCGACGGGCCAGCTCGGAGAGCCACCACTTGCGGGCGGCCTGCGGTGCGGCGCCGGCGGCGACGGTCTCCTCGACCAGCTGGAGCGCCCCGGCGCCGACGGTGTCGCGCATGTCCAGGTCCGAGAAGCCCCACGCCTCCTGGAGCCGCCGGCGGCGGACCTCGGGTGGCTCCGGCAGCGTCAGCCGCAGCTCCTCGACCCACTCACGCGAGGGCGCCACCGGGGCGAGGTCGGGCTCGGGGAAGTAGCGGTAGTCCTCCGCGTCGGACTTCTCCCGGCCGGGCGAGGTCGTGCCGGTGTCCTCGTGGAAGTGCCGGGTCTCCTGCACGACCTTGCCGCCGGCGTCGAGGATGCCGGCGTGCCGGGAGATCTCGTAGCGGGCGGCGCGCTCCACCGAGCGGAACGAGTTGACGTTCTTGGTCTCCGAGCGGGTGCCGAACGTCTCGGTGCCGACCGGGCGCAGGGACAGGTTGACGTCGCAGCGCAGCGAGCCCTGGTCCATCCGGGCATCCGAGACGTCGAGGGCCAGCACCAGGTCCCGCAGCTGCTGCACGTAGGCCCGCGCCACCAGCGGGGCGAGGTGCCCGGGGACCACGATGGTGCGGGTGACGATCTCGATGAGCGGGATGCCGGCCCGGTTGTAGTCGAGCAGCGAGTAGTCGGCGCCGTGGATCCGCCCCGTCTCGCCCCCCATGTGCGAGGACTTCCCGGTGTCCTCCTCCATGTGCGCGCGCTCGATCTCGATGCGGAAGGTCTGGCCCTCGACCTCGACGTCCATGTAGCCGTCGAACGCGATCGGCTCGTCGTACTGGGAGGTCTGGAAGTTCTTGGGCATGTCCGGGTAGAAGTAGTTCTTCCGCGCGAACCGGCACCACTCCGCGATCTCGCAGTTGAGCGCGAGCCCGATCCTGATCGCCGACTCGACCGCCTTGCCGTTGACCACGGGCAGCGCGCCGGGCAGCCCGAGGCAGACCGGGCAGGTGAAGGTGTTGGGCTCGCCGCCGAAGCGCGCCGGGCAGCCGCAGAACATCTTGGTCGCGGTGTGCAGCTCGACGTGGACCTCGAGGCCCATCACGGGCTCGTAGCGGGTCAGCGCCTCGTCGAACGGGACGAGCTCGCTCGCGGTCATGCCGGGACCTCCTGGGTCGGGGCGAGCAGCGGGCCGCCCCACTTCTGGCTCAGCAGCCGCTCGAGCGCGGCCGCGGCGTTGTAGAGCCGGTCGTCGGCCTGCAGCGGGGCGAGGAACTGCACCCCGACGGGCAGGCCGTCCTCGGCCAGGCCGGCGGGCAGCGACAGCCCCGGCACGCCGGCCAGGTTGGCCGGGATGGTGGCGACGTCCTGCAGGTACATCGCCAGCGGGTCGTCGAGCTTCTCGCCCAGGGCGAAGGCGGTGGTCGGGGCGGTCGGCGAGACCAGCAGGTCGACGGCGCCGAACGCGCGGTCGAAGTCGCCCTTCACCAGCGAGCGCACCTTCTGGGCCGAGCCGTAGTACGCGTCGTAGTAGCCGCTGGAGAGCGCGTAGGTCCCCAGGATGATGCGGCGCTTGACCTCGTCGCCGAAGCCGGCGTCCCGCGAGGCCGCCATCACCTGCTCCGCGCTCGGGTCCGCGACCCCCTCCGGGGCGACCCGCAGGCCGTAGCGCATCGCGTCGAAGCGGGCCAGGTTGGAGGAGACCTCGCTGGGCATCACCAGGTAGTAGGCCGCGAGCGCGTGCACGAAGCTCGGGCAGGAGACCTCGACGACCTCGGCGCCGGCCTCGGTGAGCAGGGCGACGGCCTCCTCGAACCGGGCCCGGACGCCGGGCTGGAAGCCCTCGCCGCCGAGCTCGGTGACGACGCCGATGCGCAGTCCGGCCACGTCGGCACGGCGGGCCGCCTCGACCACCGGGGGCACCGGAGCCTGCAGCGAGGTCGAGTCCATCGGGTCGTGGCCGCCGATGAGCTCGTGCAGCAGGGCGGCGTCCAGGACGGTCCGGGTGACCGGGCCGACCTGGTCCAGGCTCGAGGCCATCGCGACCACGCCGTAGCGGGAGACGCCGCCGTAGGTGGGCTTGACCCCCACCGTGCCGGTCAGTGCGCCGGGCTGGCGGATCGATCCACCGGTGTCGGTGCCGATCGCGAGCGGCGCGAGCCGGGCGGCCACCGCCGCGGCCGAGCCGCCGCCGGAGCCACCGGGGGTGCGACTGGTGTCCCAGGGGTTCCGGGAGGGGCCGTACGCCGAGTGCTCGGTCGAGGAGCCCATCGCGAACTCGTCCAGGTTGGTCTTGCCCAGGATCGGCAGGCCGGCGGCGCGCAGCCGCGCGACCACCGTGGCGTCGTACGGCGGCACCCAGCCCTCGAGGATCCGCGAGCCGGCGGTGGTGGGCTGACCGACCGTGCAGAGCAGGTCCTTGACCGCGATGGGGACACCGGCCAGCACGGGCAGGGTGTCTCCCCCGGACCGCCGGGCGTCGACGTCCGCGGCGGTCGCGAGCGCCCCCTCGGCGTCGACGTGGAGGAACGTGTGCAGGGCGGGGTCCAGGGACTCGATGCGGTCGAGGAACGCCTGCGTGGTCTCGACGCTGGTGAGCTCGCCGGAGGCGAGCCGCTCGCCGAGCTCGGAGCCCGAGAGCAGGGTGAGGTCGGTCATCTCACTCCTCGCCCAGGATCTTGGGGACGACGAAGCGCTGGTCCTGGGCGGCGGGCGCCCCGGACAGCGCCTCCTCGGGGGTGAGCGAGGGCCTGACCTCGTCGGTGCGGAACACGTTGACGATGGGGGTCGGGTGGCTCATCGGGGGGACGTCGCCGGCGCCCTCGATCGCCTGCGAGACGGTCGCCACCGACTCGAGGATCTTGGGCAGCTCGCGACCGAGCCGGTCGAGCTCGTCGGCGCTGAGCTGGATCCGGGCCAGTCCGGCCAGGTGCGCGACGTCCTCGCGCGTGATGTCGGGCATGGCCGCCATCCTAGGGCGGTCGCCCCGGGCACTCAGCGGTGGGCGCCGGCGAGGAAGTGCCGGGTCGCGGCCTCGATGATCTGCTCCGGCGTCGCCTCGACGTCGCCGTTGAGCCACCGGGCGACCACCTCGGCCATGCCGCCGACGAAGAAGAGCGAGGCGATCTGGTCGTCCGGCGCGCCCCACGCCTCGTTGCCGTAGATCTGCCGGGACCGCTCCAGCGCGAGCCGCTCGAAGCCGGCGAAGAGCTCCTGCCGCCTGGCCCGCAGGGCGGGGATGCCGACCGCCTCGATGATCGCCACCCGGCCCTTGCGGGGGTCCTCGGTGAGGATGTGGACGAAGGCGGCCAGCGCCTGCCGGGCCCGGTCCTCGCCGGTGCCCTCGCCGTGCTCGAAGGCTCCGAGCGCGGCGTCGAGGATCTCGGTCGCGATGGTGTCGAGGAGCTCGAGCAGCAGGCTGTCCCGGTCACGGAAGCTCTCGTAGAAGTACCGCTCGGTGAGGCCGGCCCGCTCGCAGACGGCGGTCATGGTGACCGGCTTGGAGCCCGGCGAGCCCATCAGGTCCAGCGCCGCCTCCAGGAGAGCCGCCTTGCGGACCGCCCGTCGTTCCTCGGCGCTGACACCGCGGTAGGGCCGTACGGGCGTGGAGGACATAGGGAGATCTTGACAGGGTGCGCGGGTGGTCGCCACACTCCGAGACAGAACTGACAGGATGTCCTGTCAGAAAGGAGTCTCTCGGTGACCACCGCCACCCCCACCCGCTCCCCGGCGACCCTGCCCGGCGACCGGGGACTCCCCGTCGTGGGCTACACCTTCGACTTCCTGCGCGACCCCGACGCCCTCTTCCGCGCCCGGTACGACACGCACGGGCCGGTCTCCTGGATGGGCGCCCTGGGGCGCCGCTGGGTGACCCTGCTCGGGGCCGACGCGTCCGAGGCGGTCTTCCGCAACGCCGACCACGCCTTCGCCAACGGCCCGGCCTGGAGCTACCTGGTCGGGCCCTTCTTCGAGCGCGGCCTGATGCTGCTCGACTTCGAGGAGCACCACCGGCACCGGCGGATCATGCAGCAGGCGTTCACCGCCGACCGGATCGCCCGCTACACCGACGCCATGCACGTGCCGGTGACCGCCGGCCTCGACACCTGGGAGCCCGGCGACGGCTTCCGGGTCTACCCCGCGCTCAAGGAGCTGACCCTCGGCATCGCCACCGAGCTCTTCATGGGCGGTGCACCCGAGGCGACCCGCGCCGAGCTCGCGGCGGTGAACCGGGCCTTCGTGGACTGCGTGCAGTCCGCCACCGCCCTGGTTCGTGCCGACGTCGGGCTGGGCCCGGTCGGCGGCCGCTGGCACCGCGGGCTGCGCGGCCGGCGGCTGCTCGAGGCCTTCCTGCGCGACTACCTGCCCGCGCGCCGCACCGGCGGCGGCGACGACCTGTTCTCGGCGCTGTGCCAGGCGGAGTCCGAGGACGGCGACCGGTTCACCGACGACGACGTCGTCAACCACATGGTCTTCCTGCTGATGGCCGCCCACGACACCTCGACGATCACGCTGTCGACGATGATGCAGTACCTCGGCCAGCACCCGGACTGGCAGGACCGCTGCCGCGCGGAGGCGCTCGCGGTCGGCGAGCGGCCCGGCGTCGCCGAGCACCGAGCGATGCCGTCGCTGGACCTGGTCATGCGCGAGTGCCTGCGGCTCGTCGCGCCGGTGCCGGTGGTCGTCCGGCAGGCGGTCCGGGAGACCACGGTGCTGGGCATGCGCATCCCGGCAGGCTCGATGTGCATGACCGCACCGGCGTTCGTGCACCACGACCCCGCCCTGTGGCCGGACCCGGAGCGGTTCGACCCCGAGCGGTTCAGCGACGAGCGCCGCGAGGACAAGGTGCACCGGGCCGCGTGGCAGCCGTTCGGGGGCGGGGTGCACAAATGCCTCGGGCTGCACTTCGGCGGCGCCGAGGTGAAGACCGTGCTGCACCAGCTGCTGACCCGGTTCGAGTGGAGCGTCGACCCGGCGTACACCTGCCCGCTCGACCACCACTCGCTGCCCTTCCCGAAGGACGGGCAGCCGGTGGACCTACGCCTCCGCTGAGCCGGTCTGGGCGACCTCCCGGGCCGCGTCGGGGCCCTGGGTGAGCAGCACCGTGAAGCCGTCCTCGTCGAGGATGGGCACCTTGAGCTGGACGGCCTTGTCGTACTTGGAGCCCGGGGCGTCGCCCACCACGACGAAGGCGGTGTTCTTGGAGACCGACGAGGCGGCCTTGCCGCCGCGCGCCAGGATCTCCTCCTTGGCACCGTCGCGGCTGTAGCCGGTCAGCGACCCGGTGACCACGACCGACATTCCCTCCAGGGTGCGGGGCACCGACGTGTCGCGCTCGTCGGCCAGCCGCACCCCGGCCGCGGCCCACTTGTCCACGATCTCGACGTGCCAGTCCTCCGCGAACCAGGCCCGGACCGCCTCGGCGATGGTCAGCCCGACGCCCTCGGTGCCGGCGAGCTCCTCCAGCGAGGCCGCCCGGATCGCGTCGAGCGAGCCGAAGGTCGTGGCCAGCGCCCGCGCCGCGGTCGGCCCGACGTGCCGGATCGACAGCGCCACCAGCACCCGCCACAGTGGCCGGTCCTTCGCGGCGCCGAGGTTGGCCAGCAGGCGGGCGCCGTTGGCGCTGACCTGCGGTCCCTCCTCGCCCTTCTTGGGGGCCCGGGTGAACAGCGGCGCCTGCAGCAGCTTGGCCTCGTCGAGGTCGAAGAGGTCGCCCTCGTCGGCGAGCACGCCGGCCTCCAGCAGTGCCACGGCGGCCTCGTAGCCGAGCCCCTCGATGTCGAAGGCCCCCCGTCCGGCGACGTGGAAGACCCGCTCCCGCACCTGCGCGGGGCAGTACCGGTGGTTGGGGCAGCGCAGGTCCGCGTCGCCCTCCTTCTGCTGCGCCAGCGTGGTCCCGCAGGAGGGGCACTCGGTGGGCATCACCCACGGCGCCAGCCCCTCGGGCCGCAGGTCGAGGACCGGGCCGAGGATCTCGGGGATCACGTCGCCGGCCTTGCGCAGGATCACGGTGTCGCCGGGCCGGACGTCCTTGCGCTGCACCTCGTGCGCGTTGTGCAGGGTCGCCATCTCGACGGTGGACCCGGCCACCACCGTGGGCACCATCCGGCCGAACGGCGTCACCCGGCCGGTCCGCCCGGTGTTGACCTCGATGGCCAGCAGGGTGGTGTTCACCTGCTCGGGCGGGTACTTGAAGGCGATCGCCCACCGCGGCGCGCGCGAGGTCGACCCCAGCCGGCGCTGCAGGGCGACCTGGTCGACCTTGACCACGACCCCGTCGATCTCGTGCTCCACGTCGTGGCGGTGCTCGTCGTAGTAGGCGACGTAGTCCCGCACTCCGGCCAGGTCGGGCACCACCCGCACCCGCTCGCTGGTCGGCAGCCCCCAGGCCGCCAGGGCGGCGTACGCCTCCGACTGCCGCTGCGGCTCGAACCCCTCCCGGTGCCCGATGCCGTGGCAGACCATGGCCAGGTCGCGGGTCGCGGTCACCCGCGGGTCCTTCTGGCGCAGCGAGCCGGCCGCGGAGTTCCGCGGGTTGGCGAACGGGGCCTTGCCGGCGTCGACCAGGGACTCGTTGAGTCGCTCGAACGCCTTCACCGACAGGAAGATCTCGCCGCGGACCTCGACCCGGGACGGCACCGGCCACTGCGCGGAGGTGGTCAGCCGGTGCGGGATGTTCGCGATCGTGCGGACGTTGGGCGTCACGTCCTCGCCGGTCCGGCCGTCGCCGCGGGTCAGCGCGCGGACCAGCCGGCCCCCCTCGTAGAGCAGGTTGATCGCCAGGCCGTCGACCTTGAGCTCGCACAGGTACTCGGCGTCCTCGACGCCCTCGCGCCGCAGCCGCGCCTCCCACGCGTCGAGCTCCTCGGCGGTGAACGCGTTGTCCAGGCTCATCATCCGCTCGAGGTGGTCCACCGCGGTGAACTCGGTGGCCACCGCGCCGCCGACCTTCTGGGTGGGTGAGTCCGGCGTGCGGAGCTCGGGGTGCTCCTCCTCCAGAGCCTCCAGCCGCTTCATCGCGGAGTCGAAGTCGGCGTCCGACAGGGTGGGCGAGTCGAGCACGTAGTAGCGCCAGCGGGCCTCCTCGACCTGCTCGGACAGCTGCTGGTGCTCCTCGCGCGCAGCGGGGGGAGTCGACGTCATGGGGCCCATCTTGCCCGCCCGGACCGACAGATCGTGAGGACGCCTGCCGTACCGTCGGGGAGGTGCTGCCGAGCCCGCGCTGGGAGCGCGGCACGGCCTGGTCGGGTGCCGCGGCCCTGGCGGCCGTGCTGCTCGTCTTCGCGCAGCGCTACGACTACGAGCGCGACGAGCTCTACTTCCGGATGCTGCGCCCCGCCTGGGGGTACGTCGACCAGCCGCCGCTGGTGCCGGCACTCGCCCGATGGAGCACGCACCTGGCCGACCAGCCGTGGGCGCTGCGGCTGCCGGCCGTGCTGACCCTGGCCGCATCGGTCCTGGTCGTCTCCCTGCTCACCCGCGAGCTGGGCGGCGGCCGGCTCGCGCAGCAGGTCGCGGTGTGGTCCTACGCCGGGTCGAGCGCGGCGATGGTCTTCGGGCACGTGCTGCTCACCGCCACCTTCGACCTGCTGACCTGGCCGCTCGTCTGCCTGTACGTCGCCCGGGCGCTGCTCCGCGGCGACGGCCGCTGGTGGCTCGCCGCGGGGCTGGTGGCCGGCCTCGCGTCGTACGACAAGCTGCTGGTGTCGTGGCTGCTCGCCGGGATCGTGCTGGGGCTGGTGGTGCTCGGACCCCGGACGGTGCTGGCCACCCGGTGGCCGTGGCTGGGCGCCGCGGTGACGCTGGTGCTCAGCGCGCCCAACCTGGCCTACCAGGTCGCCCACGGCTGGCCCCAGCTCGAGATGGGCGCGGCCCTGGCGGAGAACAACGCCGCCGACGTGCGCACGTTCCTGCCGGTCTTCCTCGTCGTCGTGCTCGGGCCGCCGCTGGTGCCGGTCTGGGGAGCCGGCCTGGTCGCCCTCCTGCGCCGGCCCGCCTGGCGACCGGTGCGCTGCCTGGCCGCGGCGTTCGTCGTGGTCGTGGTGCTCACCTTCGTCTCCGGCACCCAGCCGCACTACCCGACCGGGCTGCTGGTGGTCCTGCTCGCCGCCGGCGCCGTCCCGAGCGCCGACCTGGTCGCCCGCTCGCCCGGGTGGCGCCGGCTGCTCGTGGCCGGGATCGCGCTCAACACGGCCGTCTCCGTCGTGGTCGGGCTGCCCGTGCTGCCGCTGCGGGTCCTCGGCAGGACCCCCGTCCCGGGGATGAACCTGACCGCGGCCGACCAGGTCGGCTGGCGCACCTACGTCGCCCAGGTGGCGGCGGTCGCCGACACGCTGACCGCCGACCAGCGCCGCCGGGCGGTCGTGCTGGCCAGCAACTACGGCGAGGCCGGGGCGGTCGCCCGCTACGGGCCCGAGCTGGGGCTGCCGGCCGTGTTCAGCGGGCAGAACGCCCTGCACGACCAGGGGCCGCCGCCGGCGTCGGCCGACGTGGTGCTGCTCGTCGGGGACGCGCTGGAGGAGGTGCGGGACCTCTTCGGGTCCTGCACGGTGCGCACCCACCTCGACAACGGCGTCGGCGTCGACAACGAGGAGCAGGGGGTGCCGGTGGCGCTCTGCCTCGACCCGCGGGGCGGCTGGCCCCGGGTCTGGCCGCGGCTGCGCCACCTCGACTGAGGAGGGCGGCGGGCGGCCCATCCGTGACCCGTTCTCCTGCGAACAGGTCCCGAGCCACCCACACTTGAAGGCAGCACTCGAGCCCGCGTGCGAGGAAGCCCTGTCCCGGAACGGAGGACCCGTGACCACCGACGCCGCACCCGCGCCCCTGGCCCCCGGCCTCAGCCACGCCCCCGTCGTGGCGCCCCAGGGCGTCGTCCTCATGCTGCACGGCGGTGCCGACCGCGGCACCAAGCCCGTCGAGAAGAACACCAGCCTGTCCTGGAAGCGGTCCCGCCGGATGATGCGCGAGATCGAGGAGCAGCTCAACCTGGCCGGCGTGGCCGTGTCGCTGCTCCGCTACCGGGTCAAGGGCTGGAACGCCGCCCCCGGGCGGCTGCCCTCCCCCATCCCGGACGCCCGGTGGGCCCTGGACCAGACCCGGCGGTCCTACCCGGGGGTCCCGGTCGTCCTGCTCGGTCACTCGATGGGCGCCCGCACCGCCGTGGCGGTCGCCGACGACGAGGCCGTCGTCGGGGTGGTGGCGCTCGCGCCGTGGCTGCCCAAGGGCGAGCCGGTGGGCGTCCTCACGGGACGGTCCCTCCACGCGGCGCACGGACGCAGGGACAAGATCACCTCCGCACGGGCGACCGCCGCCTTCGTCGAGCGGGCCTCCCGGATCGGCGCGGACGCGCACTTCCACGACATGGGCCGGGTCGGCCACTACATGCTGCGCGGGGTGCCGCGCTGGAACGAGTTCGCGGTCACCCGCAGCCTGGCCGTCCTCGGCCTGGCCCCGTGACGCAGCCCCACCTCACCAAGTCCGCGCCGGCCTCCGCGCCCCGCGGGCTGGTGCTGATGCTCCACGGCGGCACCGAGCACAACCGCGAGCCGGTCGACGGCCGCAACCGCGCGTGGCTGCGGTCGCGGCTGATGATGGCCCAGCTCCGCCGGGACCTGCACGCCCAGGGCCTCGCGGTCTGGCTGCTGCGCTACCGGATCCGGGGGTGGAACGACGCCGACGCCTCCCCGGTGCCCGACGCGCGCTGGGCGCTGGACCAGGTCCGGGCGGCGTACGGCGGGCTGCCGGTGGTCCTGGTCGGCCACTCCATGGGAGGGCGCACCGCCGCGGCGGTCGCCGACGACCCGGCAGTGGCGGGCGTGGTCGCGCTCGCGCCGTGGTTCCCCGCCGAGGACCCGGTCGCCCCGCTGACCGGCAAGGTGCTCCGGGCGGCCCACGGCCGTGCCGACGAGATCACCACCTACGACGCCACGGCCGCGTTCGTCGCGCGGGCCACCGAGGTCTGCGACGCGTCGCTGGCCGACCTGGGCCCCCGGGGTCACTACATGCTCCGCGGTCTCGGGCGCTGGAACGCGGTGACCCGGGCGGCGATCCTCGAGATCTCCGGATCGTTTGGCTGAAGCAAGCATCGTGGTCTAGCCTTCGATGAAACGAAACCGTTTCGTTCCATCCCGTGACGCCGTCGGAGGTGACCCGTGAGCCCGTCCACCACCACCGAGCGGGACACCTCCCGCCCCCGGATCGCCGGGGAGCGCGAGGAGGAGATCCTCGACGCCGCGGTCTCACTCCTCCTCGAGGTCGGCTACGACCGGGTGACCATGGACGCCGTCGCCCTCCGCGCCAAGGCCAGCAAGGCCACGCTGTACCGGCGCTGGGACTCCAAGCAGGCGCTCGTCGTCGACGCCGTCATCCGGTCCAAGCGGGCCGCCCAGACAGCGGCCCCCGACACCGGGTCGCTGCGCGGCGACCTGATCGCCACGTTCTGCTCGGGCCACGGCCACGCGACCGGGGAGAGCACCCGGATCCTCGCGGCCGTCCTGACCGCCGTGCACACCGACGCCGACTTCGGGCACGCGTTTCGCACCCGGTTCCTGGCGCCCAAGCTCGAGGTCATGCGCGGCATCTACGAGCGCGCGGCCGCCCGCGGCGAGCTCGCCCCCGGCCTCGACGTCTCCCTGGTCGGCCCCGCGCTGGCCGGCATCATCCTGCACCGCACCTACGTCCTCGGTGAGGACATCACGCCTGATCTGGTCACCCGCGTGGTCGACCAGATCATCCTCCCGGCCGCCACCGGCCGCCCCTCCCTCCGCCACCACCAGGAGAACGCATGACCGCCCCCGAGACGACGCCGCCGGTCGCACCCGCGGCCGCGGAGAGCCAGGAGACGCACCGTCACCTGGGCCTCGCCCTCACCCTGATCTGCATCGCCCAGCTGATGGTGGTCCTCGACGCCACCATCGCGAACATCGCGCTGCCGTTCATCCAGCGCGACCTCGACTTCTCGCAGAACAACCTGTCCTGGATCGTGACCGGGTACTCGCTCACCTTCGGCGGCTTCCTGCTGCTCGGCGGCCGCACCGGCGACCTGTTCGGCCGGCGTCGGGCCTTCATGGTGGGCCTGGTCGTCTTCGCCGTCGCCTCGCTGATCGGCGGTTTCGCGCAGAGCGAGAGCATGCTGCTCGCCTCGCGGGCCCTGCAGGGACTCGGTGCGGCCTTCGCCTCGCCCAACGCGCTGGCGCTGATCACGACCACCTTCGAGCCCGGCCCGAAGCGCAGCCGCGCCTTCGCCGTCTACGCGATGATGTCCGGCGTCGGCGCCGCCGTCGGCCTGCTGCTCGGCGGCTGGCTCACCGGCCTCGACCTGAGCGTCCTCGGCGCCGACGTGCACGGCTGGCGGCTCACCTTCCTGATCAACGTCCCGATCGGCCTGGTCGCCGCGCTGGTCGCGCCCCGGGTGCTGGTCGAGAGCGACACCCACGCCGGCCACCTCGACATCCCCGGTGCCGTCACCGGCACCGCCGGCCTGCTCGCGCTGGTCTTCGCGATCACCCGTGGCGGCGAGCCGGACCACGGTTGGGGCGACCCGCTCACGCTGACCGCACTCGGCCTCGGCGTGCTGCTGCTGGTCACCTTCGCGCTGGTCGAGCGCGGCCAGAAGCAGCCGCTGCTGCCGCTGCGCATCCTCGCCGACCGCGACCGCGCGGCGGCGTACGTCGCGATGGCCATCATCCCGGCGGCCATGTTCACGATGTTCTTCTTCCTCAGCCAGGTGCTGCAGAACGTCATGGGCGAGTCGCCGCTGCACACCGGCCTGATGTTCCTGCCGTTCAGCATCTCGATGGTGCTTGGTGCGGGCGTCGTCTCGCGGCTCGTGCAGAAGGTCAACCCGGGCATCCTCGGCGGCATCGGGGCCACCGTCGGCGCGATCTGCGTCTTCGGCTTCAGCCGGATCCCGTACGACGCGACGCTGCCGAACATCGGCGCCGACATCAGCTACGTCAAGGACATCCTGCCCTTCATCGTGCTGATGCCCCTGGGCATGACGCTGGTCTTCATCCCGATGACGATGAGCGTGCTGCACGGCGTGAACAACCGCGACTCGGGCATCGCCTCCGGCGTCCTGAACACGATGCAGCAGGTCGGCGGCGCCCTCGGTGTGGCGACGCTGGGCACGATCGCCTACAACGCGACCACCGACAAGGTCAGCACGCTCTGCGGCCAGCTCGCCGCGACCGGCCAGAAGTGCGTGCCCACCCTGGGCTCCGACGTCTACAGCGCCGCCTTCACCCACGGCGCCACCACGGCGTTCACCTGGTGCTCGGGGATGCTGCTCCTCGGTGCGGTCGTCTCGCTGGTCTTCAACCGGATCCGGCACGAGGACCTCGGCGACGGCACGCACTCCTCGCAGGAGGGCGCCGGCATCGCGGCGCACTGAGGCGCCGCTGAGCCCCCCGCTGGGGGTCGTGCGGTGGCACGATGACCAGACCAGGGAACCCGACGTGGCGGTCGGGGGTCGTCCTTCTCGGATGGCAGCCCCAGGAGGTGCGCGATGGAGCAGTTCGAGACGCTGGCGGCCCAGGCCGCCCGTGCCGCGGACCCGCCCGGGCTGGGCGACGTCTTCACCGCGTCGTACCGCCGCCTCGTCGTCCAGCTGTACGGCGTCACCGGTGACGCCGCCGAGGCCGAGGACCTGGTCCAGGAGTCCTTCGTCCGGGCCTCGGCGGCGGGCCGGCGCTTCCTCGAGGTCGACAACCACGAGGCGTGGCTGCGCACCGTCGCGCTGAACCTGCACCGCAACCGGTGGCGCAAGCTGCGCAACTTCGGACGGGTCCGTCCCCGCCTGGCCGTCGCGCCGGACCTTCCCGGCCTGACCGAGGAGCACCTCGACGTCGTCGCCGCGCTGCGGCGGCTCCCGGAGGGGCAGCGCCAGGTGCTGGCCCTGCACTACCTGGCCGACGCGCCGGTCGCCGAGATCGCGCGGCTGCTCGACCTCGCCGAGGGCACGGTCAAGTCGCGGCTGGACCGGGGACGTCGCCGGTTGGCCCGCCTGCTCGCGGAGGAGGACGACGATGCCTGAGCCCACCACCGAGCTGCGCCTGCGCGAGCTCGCCGCCCGCGCCGAGGCGTGCGTTCCGCTGCCCGACCTCGCGCCGCTGGAGCAGCGAGGCCACGTCCGCCGCCGCCGGCGGCGCAGCGCCCTGGTGGCGCTCGCCGCGACGGCCGCGGTCGCCGTCGGCTGGGGCGGCACGGCGCTGCTGGCCCCCCAGCCCTCGCCCGCCCCGGGTCCGGCCGAGCCACACCCGCGCACCTCGGCCGAGCCCTGGCCGGGGAACCGCTTCCCGCTGGCGCCCGGCACCTACGAGAAGCTGCTGGCCCCGACCGCCCCGACACCGGTGCTCGCCCGGTTCACCGTGGGCGGAGGCACCTGGGCGGCCGACCTGGGCGCCACCCTGCGCGACGGCGACCGGGACGTGGCCTCGCTCGGGTTGCTCGACGTGACCGGGGTGGCGACCCGTCCCTGCGTCCTCGGCCAGACCGGGATGGGGGCTCCCCTGCCCGGTCCGGCCCGGCTGGTCCGGGAGCTCACCGCACTGCCGGGTCTGGTCGTGACGCTCCCGCCGCGCCAGGAGCGGCAGTTCGGGGTGACGACCACCCACGTGCAGGTGCGCTGGCTGCGCTCCGCACGGTGCCCGGACCCCGACGGCGCCGGGCCCCGCCGACCGATCGCCTACCAGGTCTTCCAGACCGCCACCGCTGGGCCGGTCCCCGCCCGGTCGCCCGGCTCGGTGACCGACGTGTGGGTGGCCGACGTCGACGGCACCGTCGCGGTGGTCACCGCGACCGTCGCTGCCGGCGAGCCGGCAGCGGTGGCTCCGCTCGCGGGGGTGGTCGCGTCGGTGGAGCTCCTCCCGGCCCGGTGAGCCCCGGGTCCGGCCTGCAGCTCAGCCGAGCCTGCCGGCCGCGGCGGCGCACAGGCGCAGCGCCTGAGCCGGCCAGCCCGGGTCCGCCCCGGCCATCCCGCAGCCGGGGGTGAGCACGAGGCCCTCGGTCGGCTCCAGGCCGAGCGAGTCGAGGAAGCGCTCGACCCGGACGGTGACCGAGCGCTCGTCGGGCGCCGCGACGTCGGGGGCCGGGCGCAGCGAGCGCACCACGCCCAGGTGGACCCGGCGACCGGCCTCCAGAGCCTCGGCGACCGCGTCGTAGTCGGCCGCGGTCAGCACGTCGAGGTCGACCGACAGGCCGGGGGCGCCCGCCTTGGCGAGGAGGTCGAACGGTGGCTCGGCCGCACAGCAGTGCACCAGCGGCTCGGCTCCCGCGGCGCGGATCGCCTCGACCACCAGCTCCAGGGCGGGGGCGGCCAGCGGGGCGTCCACGGCACGGTGCCGGTGGAAGCCCGACGCGGTCGGGATGCCCCCGCCCAGCACCGCCGGCAGTGCCGGCTCGTCCAGCTGCACGAGCCACTGGGCCCCCGGCACCCGGCGTCGTACGTCGGCCAGGTGCGTGCCCAGCCCCTCGGCCAGCGACTCGGCCAGCTCCCGCCGGGCGCCGTGGTCGGCCAGCACCCGGTCCCCGCGCGGGCGCTCCACCGTGGCGGCGAGCGTCCATGGACCGGTCACCTGCAGCTTCATCGGTCCGGTGAAGTCTTGGGTCTGCTCCTCCCACCGGTCGAGGTCCTGCGCGAGCAGCGAGCGGGCCCGGCGGTGGTCCATGCCGCTGGCGTCGGTGAGCCGCCACCCGGCCGGCTGCAGGTCGACCCCGAGCCCCTCGAGCACCGCCACCGTGCGGCCGACCATGGTCGCGACGGCGCCGCGGCCCGGCACCTCGGGGAGGTAGGGCAGGCCGGTCGCGGGGTCGCCGAGCTCCCCCAGCACGACCCGGACGGCCTCGTCGTAGGCGTGCTGGTCCTCGCCGGGGTGCGACCCGACCCCGCTGCCGCGGGTCACGCGCCCACGCGGTCGGTTGCGGCGATGGTGCAGGACCCGACCACCCGGGTGCCGTCGTACACGACACAGGTCTGCCCGGGGGCGATGCCCTGGGCGGGGTCGAGCAGGTCGACCCGGACCCGCTCGCCGTCCACCGCGACCACGGCCCGGTGCTCCCCGCCGTGGGCCCGGAGCTGCACGGTGCACTCCAGCCGCTCCGGCACCGTGCCGCACCAGCGCGGGTGGACGCCGTCCAGGGCGTCCACGGTGAGGGCCTCGCGGGGGCCGACCGTCACCGTCCCGGAGACCGGCTCGATGTCGAGCACGTAGCGGGGGCGGCCGTCGGCAGCCGGGCGGCCGATCCGCAGGCCCTTGCGCTGGCCGATGGTGAACCCGAACGACCCCTCGTGGGTGCCGAGCACCTCCCCGCTCCCGGCGTCGACGATGCTGCCGCTGCCGGCACCGAGCTTCTCGCGCAGCCAGCCGCCGGTGTCCCCGTCGGCGATGAAGCAGACGTCGTGGCTGTCGGGCTTGTCGGCGACCAGCAGCCCGCGCCGGGCCGCCTCCGCCCGCACGTCGGGCTTGGCCGTGTCACCCAATGGGAAGAGTGAGCCCCGCAGCTGCTGCTGGTCGAGCACGCCGAGCACGTAGGACTGGTCCTTGCCGTGGTCGGTGGCCCGGTGCAACTCGACCAGCCCGTCGGGTCCCGTGGCCAGCCGGGCGTAGTGACCGGTCGCGACCGCGTCGAAGCCCAGCGCCAGGGCGCGGTCGAGGACGGCGGCGAACTTGATCCGCTCGTTGCAGCGCAGGCACGGGTTGGGCGTGCGCCCGGCCCGGTACTCCCGCTGGAAGTCCTCGACGACCTCGTCGTGGAAGCGGTCGCTCAGGTCCCAGACGTAGAAGGGGATCCCGATCACGTCGGCGGCGCGGCGGGCGTCGTTGGCGTCCTCGATCGTGCAGCATCCCCGAGCCCCGGACCGGTAGGACTTCGGGTTGCGGGACAAGGCCAGGTGGATCCCGGTCACCTCGTGGCCCTGCTCGTGGGCGCGCGCGGCGGCCACCGCGGAGTCCACGCCCCCGCTCATCGCCGCCACGACCCTCATCGGGCCGCCGCCCGGGCGCGCTCCACCGCAGGGCCGATCGCCGCGACGACGGCGTCCACGTCCGCCGCGGTGCTGGTGTGCCCGAGCGAGAACCGCAGGGAGCTGCGGGCCTCGGTGCCGTCGCGGCCCATCGCGAGCAGCACGTGGCTGGGCTGCGGCACCCCGGCCGAGCAGGCCGACCCCGTCGAGCACTCGATGCCCTTGTGGTCGAGCAGCATCAGCAGCGAGTCGCCCTCGCACCCCGGGAAGCTGAGGTGGGCGTTGCCGGGGAGCCGGCGGGTCGGGTGCCCGTTGAGGCGGGCCTCCGGGACGGCGGCGACGACCCGGCGGACCAGGTCGTCACGCAGCGCCGCGAGCCGTTCCGCGTGGGCCGGCTGGTGCTTGACGGCGAGCTCGACGGCGGCGGCGAAGCCGGCGATCGCGGGGGTGTCGATGGTGCCCGAGCGGATGCTGCGCTCCTGCCCGCCGCCGTGCAGCAGCGGCACCACCTCGACCTCTCGGCGCAGCACCAGCGCCCCGACGCCGTAGGGACCACCGAGCTTGTGGGCGGTCAGGGTGAGCGCGTCGACCCCACTGGCCGCGAAGTCGACCGGCACCGAGCCGACCGCCTGCACGGCGTCGGTGTGCACCGGGATGCCGTGGGCGTGCGCGAGCTCGACGACCTCGGCGACCGGCTGCAGCGTGCCGACCTCGTTGTTGGCCCACATCACGCTCACCAGCGCGACGCTGTCGGGGTCCGCGGCGATCGAGGCCTCCAGGGCGCCCAGGTCGAGCAGCCCGTCGTCGTCGACCGGGAGCAGCTCGACCACGGCGCCCTCGTCGGACTCCAGCCACTCGAGGGGGTCGAGGACGGCGTGGTGCTCCACGCCGGTCGAGAGGATCCGCACCCGGCGCGGGTCGGCGGCGCGGCGGGCCCAGAAGATCCCCTTCAGCGCGAGGTTGTCGGACTCCGTCCCGCCCGAGGTGAAGACCACCTCCGAGGGGCGCGCGCCCAGGGCCGCGGCGATCGCCTCCCGGGACTCCTCGACGACCTGGCGCGCGGCCCGGCCGGAGCCGTGCAGGCTGTTGGCGTTGCCGGTCCTGCCCAGCTGCGCGGTCATCGCCGCCATCGCCTCGGGGAGCATGGGCGTGGTCGCCGCATGGTCGAGGTAGCAGGGGGGCGTGGGATCGGTCATCGCGTCCTCCAGGGTACGGCGTACCCTGTCACGCCCGTGGGCGGCGTACCTGCTCCGGACGGACCATCACCACGTCGTACTCGATGACCCGCAGGGTCGCCAGGTGACGGGCGACCGGGTACATGCCGACGTTCTCGAAGCCGGCCTCCTCGAGCACGGCGAGGTGCTCGGTCAGCCGCGGCATCCCGTCGTACACCGGGACGCAGGCAGCCTCGGTCTGCAGGCCCACCACCTGGCCCAGCACCCCGGCGGCCCCGGCGAAGACCTGGAGGTCGTAGCCCTGGGTGTCCATCTTGAGGAAGACCCGCGGGCGGGTGATGCCCGCGGTCAGCTCGGGCAGCAGCCCGTCGAGGCGACGCAGCTCGACGGCCTGCGGCTGGAGGCCGCGCAGGGCAGCGGTCCACCGCCGGCCGAACGCGGAGGGCTGCAGCATCGAGCTCATGGTGCCGCCGGCCACGTTGATGGTCGCGCGGCCGTCCTCGGCGCCGAGAGCGACGTTCAGCACCTGCCACTCCGGGTCGCCCGCTGCCTCCCGAGCCAGCCGCTGGTAGGGCGCACGCACCGGCTCCAGCGAGACGATCCGGCCGCCGAACCCGGCCCGGCGCAGCGAGCGCGCGTACTGGCCGACGTTGGCGCCGACGTCGACGACCACGTCGGCCTCGGTCGCGCGCAGCACCCAGGCGACCTGCTCGCGCAGCAGGATCTCGCCCATCCGCTTCTGGAACATGTTCATGTCGCGCCGGGCGCGCTTGCGGTTGACGACCAGGTGCGTGCCGAGGTGCCCGTCCCCCAGCCGGATCACCTCCCGCTGCGAGGTCGGGCGCCGGACGAGCACGGTGCCGGCGCCGACCCGGTTGACCGTGAAGCCCATCCGCTCGGCGATCCGCTGCAACGCGCGTTCCCTGGCGGAGACCATGCACCCCACCCAACCACGAGCGACCGACGGATCCGCCGCGAAAACGATGTGACGCGACCCCCGGTCCTCGGGCACCCTGGGGGAACCATGGAGATCTGACGCGCCCCCGCCCCTGTGCCCACCCGCGTCGATCGGACCTTCCATGCCTGACCCCCTCTCCGCCCACGGCCTCAGCCGCTCCTTCGGCGCCCGCCCGGTGCTCACCGGGCTCGACCTCGTCGCCCCGCCGGGGCGGGTGCTGGTCGTCGTCGGCGAGAACGGCACCGGCAAGAGCACCCTGCTGCGGCTGCTGGCCGGCCGTGACGAGCCCGACGCAGGACACGTCATGGGTCCCGCCGACCTCGGCTACCTGGCCCAGGACCTCGAGGCGCCCGACGCCTGGACGGTCGGCGACCTGCTCGACAACGCCCTGGCGCCGCTGCACCGGCTGGTCGCGCGGGTCGAGGAGCTCGCCGTCCGGCTCGGCGACCCGCAGGCCTCCGAGGAGTACGCGGCCGTCCTCGACGAGGCGGTGCTGCGCGACGCCTGGGACGCCGGGCGCCGGGCAGCCGAGGCCGCGGCCCGTCTCGGGCTGGGCGACCTCGACCCCGCTCGCCCGCTCGGCACGCTGTCCGGAGGGCAGCGCTCCCGGCTGGCCCTCGCGGCGCTGCTGGTCCGCCGCCCGGCCGGGCTGCTCCTCGACGAGCCGACGAACCACCTGGACGACGACGGTGCGGCGTACCTGGTCGAGCAGCTGCGTGAGCACCCCGGCGCGGTCGTGGTCGCCACCCACGACCGGGCCTTCATCGAGGAGGTGGCCGACCTGGTCCTCGACCTGGACCCGAGCCACTTCGGCTCCGACGGGCGCGGGGGCCGGTTGCACGGCGTCGACCGCCGGGCCGGCACCGGCGGCTACACCGACCTGCTCGCCCGGAAGGCCGCCGCCCGCGCCCGGTGGGAGCAGGCCCACGCAGAACGGGAGGACGAGCTCGGCGCGCTGCGGCGGGCCGCGGTCACCACGGCGCGGCAGGTCGCACCGGGCCGCGGACCGCGGGACAACGACCGGTTCATCCACCACGCCAAGGGCGAGCACGTGGCCCGCACCGTCAGCCGCCGGGTCCGCGACACCGGTCGGCGCCTCGCCGCACTCGAGGCCGACCCGATCCGGCGGCCGCCGGCGCCGCTGGAGTTCACCGGGACGCTCGCGCCCGGGTCGGGCGCGAGCGTGCAGGTCCGCGACCTGGAGGTGCCCGGCCGGCTGCGTCTCGGGCGCCTGGACGTGGCGCCCGGCAGCAGGCTGCTGGTCACCGGGGCCAACGGCAGCGGCAAGTCGACGCTCCTGCGGCTGCTGGCCGGCGAGGTGCCCGAAGGCACAAGCGGCAGCGTGACGGTCCACGCCCGCCGGGTCGGCCACCTCCCGCAGGACGTCCGGTTCCGCACGCCGGGCCGGACGGCACGCGCCCTGTACGACGCCCTCGTCCCGGACGGGCCACCCCTGCACGACCTCGGGCTGCTGCACCCGCGGAGCCTGACGCAGCCGGTCGGCGTGCTCAGCCAGGGCCAGCAGCGGAGGCTGGCCCTCGCGGTGCTGGTCGCCCGACGCCCCGACCTGGTCCTGCTCGACGAGCCCACCCACCACCTCTCGCTGACCCTGGCCGAGGAGCTCGAGGAGGCGCTGGGACGCTCCCCGGGCACCGTGGTCCTGGCCAGCCACGACCGCTGGCTGCGCTCGCGGTGGAGCGACGACGTGCTGACGCTCGGAGACGCGTGACGGCCCCGCCCCCGGTGCGGGGACGGGGCCGTCATCAGCGACGTGCGGGGCTCAGCCCTTGCGCTTGTTGACCTCCGCGGTCACGGCCGGGAGGACCGTGTGGAGGTCACCGACGATGCCGAGGTCGACGAGCTCGAAGATCGGGGCCTCCTCGTCCTTGTTGACCGCGATGATGGTCTTCGAGGTCTGCATGCCGGCGCGGTGCTGGATCGCCCCGGAGATGCCGTTGGCCAGGTAGAGCTGCGGGGAGACGACCTTGCCGGTCTGGCCGACCTGGTAGCTGTGCGGGTACCAGCCGGAGTCGACCGCGGCACGCGAGGCGCCCACGGCCGCCCCCAGGGAGTCGGCCAGCGCCTCGACGGGCTCGAAGTTGCCGCCGGTGCCCCGACCGCCGGCGACCACGATCGCGGCCTCGGTCAGCTCGGGACGGCCCGAGGCCTTCTTCTCCTCGGTCGAGACGATCTTCGCCGCCTTCGCGGCGTCGCTGATCGTCACCGACACGTTCTCCACCACGCCGGCACCCTCGACCTGCTCGGGGGTCGCGGCGTTGGGCTTGACAGCGATGATCGGGGTGCCCTTGGTGACCTTCGCGGTCACCGTGTAGTTGCCCGCGAACACGCTCTGCGTGGTGACCGGACCGGCCTGGACGTCGACGGCGTCGGTGATCAGGCCCGAGTCGGTCTTGACCGCGAGCCGGCCCGCGATCTCCTTGCCCTCGGTGGTCGCGGTCAGCAGCACCGCGGCCGGGCTGGCGGAGCCCACCAGCTGGGCCAGGACCTCGGCCTTCGGGGCGACCAGGTAGCCGTCGATCTCCGCGGCGTCGACGACGTAGATCTTCTCGGCGCCGCCGGCCTTCAGGTCGGCGGTGGCGGCGTCGGTCAGCGTGCCCAGGAACACCGCGGACGGCTCGCCGAGACGGCGGGCGATGGTGAGCAGCTCGAGGGTGGTCTTGCGGACCGCCCCGTCGGTGTGCTCGACGAGAACCAGTACTTCACTCATGATGTCTGTCTTCCTCAGTCTCTCGGACCGGTGCTCAGATGAACTTCTTGGCGGCGAGGAACTCGACGAGCTTCGCGGCTCCCGAGCCGTTGTCGTCGGTCACGATCTCCCCGGCGGTGCGCGGCGGGCGGGCGGTGGTGTCCTCCACCGCCGACCACGACGACGAGAGGCCGACCAGCTCGGCGTCGACGCCGAGGTCGGCCAGGGAGAAGGTCTCCACCGGCTTCTTCTTCGCGGCCATGATGCCCTTGAAGGAGGGGTAGCGGGCCTCACCGGACTGGTCGGTCACCGACAGCACCAGCGGCAGGGTGCCCTCCACCGTCACGGTGGCGGTGTCGCCGTCGCGGCGGATCCGGACGGTCTGGCCGTCGAGCTCGATCGAGGAGGCCAGCGTCACCTGCGGGACGCCGAGACGCTCGGCCAGCATCGCCGGGAGCACCCCCATCGCACCGTCGGTCGACGCCATCCCGCACACGACGAGGTCGTGGGGGACCTTCTTGATCGCCTCGGCCAGCACCAGCGAGGTGCCGAGCGCGTCGGAGCCGGCGATCGCGTCGTCGGAGACGTGCACACCCTTGTCGGCACCCATCTGCAGCGCCTTGCGGATCGCGTCCGCCGCGCCGTCGGGGCCGACCGTCAGCACGGTCACCTCGGAGTCGTCAGCCAGCTTCTCCTTGAGCTGGAGAGCCTGCTCGACCGCGTACTCGTCGAGCTCGGACAGCAGCCCGTCCACGCCCACGCGGTCAACAGTGTTGTCCGCCTCGAAGCGGGGGTCGCCGGTCGCGTCCGGTACGTACTTCACACACACGACAATGTTCATGGCAGATGCGGCCCTGGAAGGGCCCCTCCTATGCGCTCGGATTCGTCACCCGAGGTTACCCGCGCGTATGCGGCGGCGCACTAGGCGCCAGGGGTGGAGTGAGTCACAGCAGCCCCGCGAGGGGCCGGGCGGTCAGGGACGCAGCAGCCGGTCGAGCACCTTGCCGACCACCAGGTACGCCAGCGCCGCGGTGCCCCAGTTGACCAGCACCGAGCGCACCAGGGCGTCGTGCGCGGACTGGGCGGTGCTGCCCGGGTCGACGGCGACCAGGGTGCCCAGGTCGAGCCGGGCCGCGGTGTCGACGACGAAGGAGACCAGCGCGTTGCCACGGTCCACGTCGAGCACCACCAGGAGGGCGCCGAGGGCGAGCACCAGGGCGGCGACGACGGCGACCAGCCAGACGGTGGTCGCGGCCACCGAGCGCACCCCGGCCAGGCCCGTCGACCGGGCCGGACGGGTGCGGTGCTCCCCCGACGTCGCGCTCCTCACCCTCGCGACGATAGTCGCGCTCCCCCCGTCCCCGCCCCCATTCCGCCGAGACGACACCAACGCGCGCTTCCCCCACGCCGAGACGACACCAACGGCGCGCGTTGGTGTCGTCTCGGCAGTGGGGTCAGCGGCCGGTGAAGGTGGCCTTGCCCGGGCCGTTCTCGATGAAGGACTGCATGCCGGTGGCCCGGTCCTCGGTCGCGAAGAGCGCGGCGAACTGCTGACGCTCGATCTCCAGGCCGGTGTCCAGGTCGACCTCGAGCCCGCGGTCGACCGACTCCTTCGCGGCGCGGAGGGCCAGCGCGGCGGCAGCGGTGAACTGCTTGGCCCACGCGAGCGCCTCGGCGTAGACCTGGTCGGCGGGGACGAGCCGGTCGACCAGACCGATCGCCAGCGCCTCGTCGGCCTTCACGAAGCGGCCGGTGAAGATGAGGTCCTTGGCCTTGCTGGGGCCGACCAGCCGGGTGAGCCGCTGGGTGCCGCCGGCTCCGGGGATGATGCCGAGCAGGATCTCGGGCTGGCCGAGGGTGGCGTTGTCGGCGGCGATCCGGATGTCGGCGCACAGGGCGAGCTCGCAGCCGCCGCCCAGGGCGTAGCCGGTGACCGCGGCGACGACCGGCTTGGGGATGCGGGCCACGGCGGTGAAGGCGGACTGCAGGTGCCCGGAGCGCTTGACCATGTCGCCGTACGACATGTCGGCCATCTCCTTGATGTCCGCGCCGGCGGCGAACACGCGCTCCCCGCCGTACACGACGACCGCGCGGACGTCGTCTCGCTCCGAGGCCTCCACGGCGGCGGCCCGGATCTCCTCCTGCACCTGCTTGTCGAGGGCGTTCATCTTCGGACGGTCGATCCGGATGGTCCCGACACCGTCCTCGACCTCGAGCCTGACGAACTCTCCCACTGCATGACCTCCTCGACATGACGCCGCGACACGGCGCTTGTGCCGACGCACCCTACCGGCACAATGAGCGGGTGACCCGAGCCGCAAGCGCTTACCGCCTCGATCCCCACGCCCCGTCGGCGTGGCCGGGGAGCCACCAGCCCAAGGGGGCGCGCTGGTCGGAGGAGTCCACCAACTTCTCCGTGTTCGCCCCCGACGCGACCGCGGTGTCGGTCTGCCTGCTGGACGAGCGTGACCGCGAGCAGCAGTACCGGCTCACCGAGCGGACCCTGGGCATCTGGCACGGGGCGATCCCCGGCGTGCCCGTCGGTCAGCGCTACGGCTTCCGGGTCGACGGCCCGTGGGAGCCCGAGACCGGTCGGCTCTTCAACCCGGCCAAGCTGCTCGTCGACCCCTACGCACGCGCGATCGCCGGCGACCTCGACGACAGCGACGCCGCCTACGGGTACAAGCGGCCGTGGGTCCACCCCGGGGAGGCGCTGGAGTCGCACGCCCCCCGCGACCACCGCGACTCCGCCGCCCACGTCCCGCACTCGGTCGTCGTCCACGACGACTTCGACTGGCAGGGCGACCGGCCCCCGGCGACCAGCTGGAACGAGACCGTGGTCTACGAGATGCACGTCAAGGGCTTCTCCCAGCTCAACCCGGCGGTTCCCGAGCACCTGCGCGGCACGTACGCCGGCCTCGGCCACCCCGCGTCCACGTCGTACCTGCGCGACCTGGGGGTGACCGCGGTCGAGCTGCTCCCGGTGCACCAGTTCGTCTCCGAGCCGTTCATCGCGGCGCGCGGGCTGGGCAACTACTGGGGCTACAACAGCCTCGGCTTCTTCGCCCCGCACCACGCCTACGCCTCCGGTGACCGCGGCGAGCAGGTGACCGAGTTCAAGGAGATGGTCCGCTCGCTGCACGCGGCCGGGCTGGAGGTCCTCCTCGACGTCGTCTACAACCACACCGCCGAGGGCGGGCTGCCCGGCCCCACGCTGTCGCTGCGCGGCCTCGACGACCGCGGCTACTACAAGCGCGTCGAGATGCCGCACAACCCCAACTACCTGGACCTCACCGGCTGCGGCAACACCGTCGACGCGTCGTACCCACCGGCGCTGCGGCTGATCCTGGACTCGCTGCGCTACTGGGTCACCGAGATGCACGTCGACGGCTTCCGGTTCGACCTCACCTCCGCGCTGACCCGCACCGGCCGGCACGTGGACCTGCGCGGCGACTTCCTGATGGCGATCTACCAGGACCCCGTGCTGCGCCGGGTGAAGCTGATCGCCGAGCCGTGGGACGTCACCGGGGAGGGCTACCTGGTCGGCCGGTACCCGCCGCCGTGGGTGGAGTGGAACGACCAGTACCGCGACACGATCCGCGACTTCTGGCGGACCGCGTCGGGGGGCATCCGCACGGTCGCCTCGCGCCTGGCCGGCTCCAGCGACCTGTACGCAGACGACGGCCGGTCGCCGTACGCCTCGGTCAACTTCATCACCGCGCACGACGGGTTCACCCTGCGCGACCTGGTCTCCTACAACCACAAGCACAACGACGCCAACGGCGAGCACGGCCGCGACGGCTCCGACAACAACCGGTCCTGGAACTGCGGGGTGGAGGGCGAGACCACCGACGCCGCGATCGTCGAGCTGCGGCAGCGCCAGGCGGCAAACCTGATGATGACGCTGTGCCTCTCGACCGGGGTGCCGATGCTCTCCATGGGCGACGAGCGCGGGCGCACCCAGCTGGGCAACAACAACGCCTACGCGCAGGACAACGAGATCTCCTGGATGGACTGGTCCGAGCCCACCTGGGGCAATCTGCTCGAGCTCACCCGGGAGGCCCTGCGCCTGCGCCGGGAGCACCCCGCCCTGCGGCAGCGCCACTACCTGGAGGGACGGCCCACCGCTCCCGACGGTCCGCTCGACCTCGCCTGGATGCACCCGACCGGGCGGGTGATGACCGTGGACGACTGGCACGACGAGTCGCTGCACACGTTCGGGATGTTCGTCTCGGGCGACCCGCTGCGCGCGCCGGGCCCGCGGGGGGAGGTGCTGCACGACGCGTCGTTCCTGATCTGGTTCAACGCCCACCCCGAGGAGGGCACCCTGACCCTCCCGCACAACGCCTGGTTCGACCTCGGCGACGTCGTGCTGAGCACCGACCCCCGCCACCGCGTCGGCACCAAGGTGAAGGCCGGGATGGACCTGACCCTGATGCCGCGCTCGATGCTGGTCCTCCGCAACCGCTGAGCGCATCCGACGCCAGCACTCTCCTCGGGGGCTCCGCCGACGTCAGCGTCGGCCCACGGCCTGCGGCCGACCGCGACGTCGGAGAAGGGCTGGACACCGGCCTTCACGTCGGAGACCTCACCAGGGTGCGCGCCAACCCGGTGGCCGGACGAGCGTCCAGGCGCGCCGATGCGCCGGCAGGAACTGCGCTCGTGCCCGGGTGCTGGCGAGACGGTCGAGGATCGTGTCCCTGGTGTCGAGCGACGAGACCGCGCAGTACTCCAACCCCACCCGGCGGCAGGCTTCGGCCCGGACGATGTCCCGATGCTGTCGCTGCGCTCTGCGGTGCGCCGCGCCGTCGTACTCGATGACCAGTCCGGCCTCCTCGTCCAGCAAGTCGGGGAGGCAGATCTCCCGACCCCGCAGATCGAAGACCGGGACGTTGACGTGAAGGCCTGCCAGTCCCGCGTCCAGCTCGCAGATCAGGCGCAGCGCCACCTCCTCCGGGCTCCGGGCGTCAGGAGAGGCCAGCGCCAGAGCATCCTTCGCTCGAGCGGATCGTCGTGCCCCGGCGTGGGCCTCGATGTACTCCGTCATGGCGTCGATGGTCGTGACTCGTGCCGCCAAGGCCATGTCAGTGGCGATCACCGCCAGTCGGAGGCGATCTTGTGAGCGGAGCTCGTCGAAGAGGGCGCGCTCGGGTGGGACCACCGGGAGCCCGCGCAGCACCAGGAGCTCGCTGGGATCGAGGCGTTCGTAGCGCAGCACCACGCCGGGGTTGCGTCGGCGCCCCTGACTCCGCCCGACCGCGACCGGCACCAGGCGTTGTCCACTCGCCCGGTGCTCCCGGCCGTCGAAGTACGCCGCGCCCGCCACACGAAGCGCCGCCCAGCCGGTCAACGCGCCCCCGTCGGGAACGTGGGCCATCGCGTCGGCGATCCGCTGCTCGGGAGAGGGAGGCGCGCTCGACGGGACGTAGGCGTTGTAGCCGACCCGGCGCCAGCGCGGGCCGCGCGCCTGGCCGGGCGTGGGGCCGGCCAGCCCCGCGGGGTCGACCGGGACCGGCAGCGTCACCGCGGGCCACGGCAGGGACGGAAGGAAGGGATTCTGCTGCACCGCGGCAGGATCGCCGATGCCCCCGACGCGTGGCCTGCGTCCTCCACAGGTCCTCAGGTGCTTCCCGACCTCTGCGTCCTCGCCAGCTCGCGATCCGACGTCCCAGTCGCGAGTACGAATGCGTACGACGCAGACGTCGGACAAGACGCGCTCGACGACGCTGAGGGCGGGAACGACGACGGGCCGCCACCCCGGGTGAGGGGACGGCGGCCCGCGTCAGCAGGTCCTTGGGGCTGGCGGCTCAGGCGTTGGGCAGGGTGACCAGACCGAGCTCGGCGACCGAGGCGAGGTGGCTGTTGCTCGGCACCACGCGGACGGTGTAGCCGAAGGAGCCGGCCCGGGCCAGGGTGACGTCGCCGTCGTAGCGGTGCCGGTTGGCCTCGTAGGACTCGACCAGTGCCAGCGAGGTGGAGTGCACGTCGCTGAGGTCGTCGCCGTCCTTGACCCGGCCGTGCAGCACCTGCACCTCGACGTCGTCGGGCTTGAGCGAGCCGAGCGAGACGAACGCGGCGACCGACATCGAGGTGCCGATCTCGGGGGTGTCGCCGACACCGTGGGACTCGACGTGGTCGAGCTTGACCGTCGGCCAGCCCTCCACGACCCGAGCCTTCCAGGCGGCGAGCTCGGCGGCGCCGGCGTAGGTGCCGTTGAGCGAGCGCGCGGCGAGGCCGGCCGGGGCGTAGAGCTTCTCGACGTAGTCCTTGACCATCCGGCTCGCGAGCACCTTCGGGCCGAGCGAGCGCAGCGTGTGCCGCACCATCTCGATCCAGCGCGGCGGCACGCCGTCGGCGTCGTGGTCGTAGAAGCGCGGGGCGACCTCGTTCTCGATGAGCTCGTAGAGCGCGGTGGCCTCGAGGTCGTCACGCCGGTCGTGGTCCTCGACGCCGTCGGCCGAGGGGATCGCCCAGCCGTTGTTGCCGTCGTACCACTCGTCCCACCAGCCGTCGAGCACGGACAGGTTGAGGGCGCCGTTCAGGGCCGCCTTCATGCCGGAGGTGCCACACGCCTCGTAGGGGCGCAGGGGGTTGTTGAGCCAGACGTCACAGCCGGGGTAGAGCGGCTGGGCCATCGAGATGTCGTAGTTGGGCAGGAACACGATCCGGTGCCGGATCTCCGGGTCGTCGGAGAGGCGGACGATGTCCTGGATCAGCTTCTTGCCGCCGTCGTCGGCCGGGTGCGCCTTGCCGGCGATGACCAGCTGCACGGGGCGCTCGGGGTCGAGCAGGATGCTCTTGAGGCGGTCGGCGTCGCGCATCATCAGCGTGAGCCGCTTGTACGACGCGGCGCGGCGGGCGAAGCCGATCGTGAGCACGTCGGGGTCCAGCACGCTGTCGACCCAGCCGAGCTCGGCCTTGGAGGCGCCGCGCTGGATCCACGACTCCTTGAGCCGGCGACGGGCGTCGACGATGAGCTTCTCACGCAGCTTGCGCTTGGTCGCCCACAGCTCGACGGCGGGGACCTTCTCGACGACGTCGAAGATGGTGCCGTTGCTGACGTCCGGGTCGACGCTCGGCCTGGCGCCGACGCTGCGGGCCAGCTCGAAGACCTCGCGGGCGACCCAGGTCGGGGCGTGCACGCCGTTGGTGATCGAGCCGATCGGGCGGTCGTCGGCGTCGAAGTCGGGCCACAGCGCGCCGAACATGTCCCGGCTGACCTCGCCGTGCAGCTCGGAGACGCCGTTCTTGCGCTGGGCGATCCGCATGCCCATCACGGCCATGTTGAAGACGCCCGGGTCGCCGCCGGCGTAGTCCTCGGCGCCCAGCGGCAGGATCGTGTCCAGCGACAGGCCCGGGGTGAGCCGCTCACCGGCGAAGTACTGCTCGATCAGGGTCCGGGGGAAGCGGTCGATGCCGGCCGGGACCGGGGTGTGGGTGGTGAAGACCGTGCCCGCGCGGTTGACCTCGAGCGCGGTCCGGAAGTCCATCCCGTCCGCGACCAGCTCGCAGATCCGCTCGAGGCCGAGGAAGGCGGCGTGGCCCTCGTTGGTGTGGAAGACCTCGGGCTCGGGGGCGCCGGTGATCCGGGAGTAGACGCGCAGCGCCTTGACACCGCCCATGCCGAGCAGGATCTCCTGGCGCAGCCGGTGCTCGGAGTTGCCGCCGTAGAGCCGGTCGGTGATCTCGCGCAGCGACGCACTGTTCTCCTCGACGTCGGAGTCGAGCAGCAGCAGCGGCACGCGGCCGACCTGGGCGACCCAGATCCGCGCGGTGATGGTCTGGTCGTCGGGCAGGTCGATGGCGATCTTGGCGGCGTTGCCCTCGGGCTCGCGCAGCAGGGTGACGGCGAGCTCGTCGGGGTCGAGGACCGGGTAGAACTCCTGCTGCCAGCCGTCGCGCGAGAGCGACTGACGGAAGTAGCCGTGCCGGTACATCAGGCCGATGCCGACGATCGGCACGCCGAGGTCGCTGGCCGACTTGAGGTGGTCGCCGGCCAGGATGCCGAGGCCGCCGGAGTAGTTGGGGAGCACGGCGGCGACGCCGAACTCGGCGGAGAAGTAGGCGATGGAGCGCGGGGCGTCCGCGCCGAGGGTCTGGTACCAGCGGTCGGAGGTCAGGTAACGCTGGAGGTTCTCGTGGGCGGCCTTGAGGCGGCCGAGGAAGTCCTCGTCGCGGGCCAGCTCGGCGAGACGCTCGGTGGAGACCTCGCCGATCAGCTTGACCGGGTCGTGGCCGCACGACTCCCACAGGGCGGGGTCGACGGTGGCGAAGAGGTCGATGGTCTCGGGGTGCCAGAACCAGCGCAGGTTGCCGGCGAGCTGGCCGAGGGCGACGAGGGCCTCGGGGAGGACGGGGCGCACGGTGAAACGGCGAATGGCTCTCACCGGAAGAACGGTAGGGCAATTCTCTGGATCGTTCCAATGATCGATCAGATTCTCGGCTCGCGGGGGGTACAAACACCCCGAGGTTGGGTAGGTTCACACGCATGGTGGGACGAATTCCGATCTTCGACGTGACGCCTCTGGTCGACGGTGGCCACCCCGTGAAGGCTGCGGTGGGCGAGCCGTTCGAGGTCAGCGCGCTGGTGCTCCGCGAGGGGCACGACGCCTTGGCGGCCGAGGTGGTGCTGGTCGACCCCGCAGGCCGCCGGCGCGCTCCGGTGCTGATGGAGCTCGACCCGCACGAGCCCGCACGCTGGCGGGCGACGGTGGCCGCGGACGCCGAGGGCGCCTGGGGCTTCGAGGTGCACGGCTGGAGCCACCCGTGGGGCACCTGGCACCACCACGCCGAGATCAAGATCCCGGCCGGCATCGACACCGAGCTGGTCTTCACCGAGGGCGCCCTCCTGCTGGAGCGGGCCGCGGCCGAGATGCCCTCCCCCGACGCCGACGCTGTGCTCGACGCCGTCGCGGCGCTCCGCGACACCTCCCGACCGGACGAGGCCCGGCTGGCCGCCGCCTTCTCCCCGGAGGTCGCCGACGCCCTGGCCCGGACGCCCGTCCGCGAGCTGGAGACGGTGGCCGGTCCGTTCCCGGTCTTCGTCGACCGGCGCCGTGCCCTGTACGGCTCCTGGTACGAGTTCTTCCCGCGCTCCGAGGGCGCCACTCTCGACCCGGTCACCGGCAAGGTCACGAGCGGCACGTTCCGCACCGCCGCCCAGCGGCTCGACGCCGTGGCCGAGATGGGCTTCGACGTGATCTACCTGCCGCCGATCCACCCGATCGGCGAGATCAACCGCAAGGGCCGCAACAACACCCTCGACCCGGGACCCGACGACGTCGGCTCGCCGTGGGCGATCGGCTCCAAGGACGGTGGCCACGACGCCATCCACCCCGACCTGGGCACCCTGGAGGACTTCGACGCGTTCGTGGCCCGGGCCAAGGAGCTCGGCCTCGAGGTCGCGCTCGACTTCGCGCTGCAGGCTGCCCCCGACCACCCCTGGGTGGCCAGCCATCCGGAGTTCTTCACGACCCGCGCGGACGGCACGATCGCCTACGCCGAGAACCCGCCGAAGAAGTACCAGGACATCTACCCGGTCAACTTCGACAACGCCCCGGACGCCTTCTACGCCGAGTGCCTGCGGCTGGTCCGGCACTGGATGGACCGCGGCGTGCGGATCTTCCGGGTCGACAACCCGCACACCAAGCCGGTCGGCTTCTGGGAGTGGCTGCTGGGCCAGGTCCGCGCGACCGACCCCGACGTGCTGTTCCTGGCCGAGGCCTTCACCAAGCCGCCGATGATGCGGCTCCTGGGGATGGTCGGCTACCACCAGTCGTACACGTACTTCACCTGGCGCAACGCCAAGTGGGAGCTCGAGCAGTACCTCACCGAGCTCTCCCACGAGACCAGCGACTACATGCGCCCGAACCTCTTCGTGAACACGCCCGACATCCTGCACGAGTACCTGCAGTACGGCGGTCCGGCGGCGTTCCGGATCCGCGCCGCGATCGCGGCGACCGCCTCCCCGACGTACGGCGTGTACGCGGGCTACGAGCTCTACGAGCACGTGGCCGTCCGCCCCGGCTCCGAGGAGTACCTGGACTCGGAGAAGTACCAGATCCGGATCCGCGACTGGGAGGGCGCCGCCGCCTCGGGACGCACGCTCGCGCCGTACCTGACGATGCTCAACCGGCTCCGCCGCGAGCACCCCGCGCTGCAGGAGCTGCGCAACCTGACGGTGCACGCCACCGACGACGACTCGATCCTGTGCTTCTCCAAGACCACGACGGCCGGCGGCAAGCGCGACACCGTCATCGTGGTGGTCAACGTGGACCCGCACGGGACCCGCGAGACCACGGTGCACCTGAACATGCCGGCGCTCGGGCTGGACTGGCAGGACCGGTTCGCGGTCCGCGACGAGGTCACCGGGGCGACCTGGACCTGGGAGGAGCGCAACTACGTCCGGCTCGACCCCTACGTGGAGCCCGCCCACATCCTGACCGTCCGGAGCACCAGCGCCTGATGACGCCCACCACGTCCGAGCCGACCGCGGTGACGGACGAGCCCGAGTGGTACCGCTCCGCGGTGTTCTACGAGGTGCTCGTCCGGTCCTTCCGCGACTCCGACGGCGACGGGTGCGGCGACTTCGCCGGCCTGACCGAGAAGCTGGACTACCTGCAGTGGCTGGGCGTCGACTGCCTGTGGGTGCCGCCGTTCTTCACCTCCCCGCTGCGCGACGGCGGGTACGACGTGGCGGACTACACCTCGGTGATGCCCGAGGTCGGCACCCTCGAGGACTTCCAGGCCCTGCTCGACGCCGCGCACAGCAAGGGCATCCGGGTCATCATCGACTTCGTCATGAACCACACCAGCGACGCCCATCCGTGGTTCCAGGCGTCGCGCACCGACCCGCAGGGCCCCTACGGCGACTTCTACGTGTGGTCCGACACCGACGACCTGTACGGCGACGCGCGGGTCATCTTCGTCGACACCGAGCCGTCGAACTGGACCTGGGACCCGGTCCGGCAGCAGTACTTCTGGCACCGCTTCTACAGCCACCAGCCCGACCTGAACTTCGACAACCCCGCGGTGCACGAGGCGATGCTGGAGGCGTTGGCCTTCTGGCTCGACATGGGCATCGACGGCTTCCGGCTCGACGCGGTCCCCTACCTCTACGAGCGGCACGGCACCAACGGCGAGAACCTGCCGGAGACCCACGCCTTCCTCAAGATGGTGCGTCGCTGGATCGACGACCGCTACCCCGGCCGGGTGGTGCTGGCCGAGGCGAACCAGTGGCCCGCCGACGTCGTCGACTACTTCGGCGGCGAGCGGGACAAGGAGACCGGCGAGTACCTGACCGCCGGCGACGAGTGCCACATGTGCTTCCACTTCCCGGTGATGCCACGCATCTTCATGTCGGTGCGCCGGGAGAGCCGGTTCCCGATCTCGGAGATCATGGAGCAGACCCCGCCGATCCCCGACGGCTGCCAGTGGGGCATCTTCCTGCGCAACCACGACGAGCTGACCCTGGAGATGGTCACCGACGAGGACCGTGACTACATGTGGGGCGAGTACGCCAAGGACCCCCGGATGAAGGCCAACATCGGGATCCGCCGCCGGCTGGCCCCGCTGCTGGAGAACGACACCAACCAGATGGAGCTCTTCACCGCGCTGCTGCTCTCGCTGCCGGGCTCCCCGGTCCTCTACTACGGCGACGAGATTGGGATGGGCGACAACATCTGGCTCGGCGACCGCGACGGCGTGCGCACCCCGATGCAGTGGACGCCGGACCGCAACGCCGGCTTCTCCTCCGCGACCCCGGGGCGGCTGCACCTGCCCCCGATCCAGGACCCGGTCTTCGGCTACCAGCGCGTGAACGTCGAGACCGAGCTGGAGAACGCCTCCTCGCTGCTGCACTGGACGCGCCGGATGATCCACGTGCGCAAGAACCACCCGTCGTTCGGGCTGGGCACCTTCTCCGACCTCGGCGGCACCAACCCGAGCGTGCTGAGCTACGTGCGCGAGCACCTGGCCGACGGCGGCGGCGACACCGTGCTCTGCGTCAACAACCTGTCCCGCTTCCCGCAGCCGGTCGAGCTCGACCTGCGCCGCTGGGAGGGGATGGTGCCGGTCGAGCTGCTGGGCGGGGCACGGTTCCCGCAGATCGGCGAGCTCCCCTACCTGCTTACGCTGAGCGGCTACGGCTTCTACTGGTTCCGGATCCCGACGACAGCACCACTGGACACGGGGGTGGGTGCATGAAGGACGACCTCGAGCGCTACCTGGCAGGAGCACGGTGGTTCGGCGGCAAGGGCCGGGACTTCCATGTCGCGTCCCTGCGCAGCCTCCCGCTCGGCCCGCTCGACGGCGACCGGCCCGGCGAGGTGGTCATCGAGCTGGTCGAGGTCGCCTACGCCGACGACCCTGAGCGTCCCGACACCTACCAGGTGCCGCTGCTGCTGACCGAGGAGCCGCGCGAGGACCTCGCCCACGCGCTGGTCGGCCACCCCGACGGGCGCTACGCCTACGACGCCCTGCACGACCACGACGCCGCGCCGCTGTGGCTGCGCGCCTTCGCGGCGGGCACGACGTACGGCGAGGTGGCCTTCCACCGGGTCGGCGACGCGGTGCTCGACCTCGACGCCCGCTCGTCGCTGATGTCGGTGGAGCAGAGCAACTCCTCGGTCGCCTTCGGCGAGGACAGCATGATGAAGGTGTTCCGGCGGGTGACCCCGGGCAGCAACCCCGACATCGAGATCCTGGCCGCGCTGACCGAGGCCGGCAGCGAGCACGTGCCGGCGCTGTACGGCTGGTACGGCACGCACACCGCCGACGGCGAGCCGCTCCAGCTCGGCATCCTGCAGCAGTTCCTGCGCACGGCGACCGACGGCTGGGAGGTGGCCCTCACCAGCCTGCGGGTGCTGCTCACCGACCACGACGAGGACCCGGTGACCTCCGGCGGCGACTTCGCCGCGGAGTCCGAGCGGCTCGGCGTCGCCCTGGCCGAGGTGCACGCCGCCCTGGCGGAGGCGTTCCCCACCCACGCGTGGGGCCCGGCCGAGCTGGACGCGCTGGCCAGCGCCATGTCCGACCGGCTCGAGGCCGCGGCCCGGGTGGTGCCCGAGCTCGCCGAGCACGCCCCCCGGCTGCACGCGGTCTTCGACCGGGTCCGCAACCTGACCCAGCCGGTGTCCGCGCAGCGCGTCCACGGCGACCTGCACCTGGGCCAGACCCTGCGCACCGTGAAGGGCTGGAAGATCATCGACTTCGAGGGCGAGCCCGCCAAGCCACTCTCGGAACGGGTCCGTCCGGACTGCGCCTGGCGTGACGTGGCGGGCATGGTGCGCTCGTTCGACTATGCCGCGGAGACCATGCGCGCCAGCCACGGCGACGCCTCGGACCTGGCCCGCGCGTGGGCCGACCGCAACACCGCGGCGTTCCTCGCCGGCTACACCGAGGCCAGCAGGGGGACCGCCGAACCGGCGCTGCTGGACGCCTACATCGCCGACAAGGCGGTCTACGAGGCCGTCTACGAGGCACGCAACCGGCCGACCTGGCTACCCACCCCGATGGCCGCTCTGGCCCGTCTCGCCACCCCAGGAGGTGTCGCGTGAGCCCCAAGCCCACCACCCCGTCCGGTCCCGCCAGCCCGACGGGCCCCACCCCGGTCGACCCCGGTCACCTCGCGATGCTCGCCGAGGGGCGGTTCGGCGACCCGCACTCGATCCTCGGCGCCCACCCCGAGGACGGCTCGGTGACGGTCCGCACGCTCAAGCCGCTGGCCGCGTCGGTGTCGGCCGTGGTCGGCGAGCAGCGCTACCCGCTGGCCCATGAGGCGCACGGCGTCTTCTCCGGCTCGCTCCCGCTGCCCTCCACGCCGGACTACCGGCTCGAGGTGACCTACGGCGACGGCGTCCCGCACACCGTGGACGACGCCTACCGCTACCTGCCCACCCTGGGCGAGGTGGACCTGCACCTGATCAACGAGGGCCGCCACGAGCAGCTGTGGCGGGTGCTCGGTGCGCACGTGCAGCACTACGACGGCCCGTTCGGCACGATCACCGGCACCGCCTTCGCGGTGTGGGCGCCGCACGCCAAGGGCGTGCGGGTGAAGGGCGACTTCAACTCCTGGGACGGCCGCGAGCACCCGATGCGGGCGATGGGCTCCTCGGGCGTGTGGGAGCTCTTCGTCCCGGGCGTCACCTCCGGCACCCGCTACAAGTACGTCGTGCTCGGCGCCGACGACGTGTGGCGCGAGAAGGCCGACCCCATGGCCGCGGCCACCGAGGTGCCGCCGGCGACCAGCAGCGTGGTGCACGAGTCGACCTACACCTGGGCCGACGAGGACTGGATGGGCTCGCGCGGGCACGACCCGCACGCCCGGCCGATGTCGGTCTACGAGGTGCACCTGGGGTCCTGGCGGCGCGGCCGCTCCTACCGCGACCTGGCCGTCGAGCTCGTCGACTACGTCGCCGAGCAGGGCTTCACCCACGTCGAGCTGCTCCCGGTGATGGAGCACCCGTTCGGCGGCTCGTGGGGCTACCAGGTCACGTCGTACTTCGCGCCGACCTCCCGCTTCGGCGACCCCGACGACCTGCGCTACCTGATCGACAAGTTCCACCAGGCCGGCATCGGCGTCATCCTCGACTGGGTGCCCGCGCACTTCCCCAAGGACGACTTCGCGCTGGCCCGCTTCGACGGCACCCCGCTCTACGAGGACCCGAACCCGTCCCGCGGCGAGCACCCCGAGTGGGGCACGCTGATCTTCAACTTCGGCCGCCAGGAGGTCCGCAACTTCCTGGTCGCCAGCGCGCTGTACTGGCTCGAGGAGTTCCACGCCGACGGCCTGCGCGTCGACGCCGTGGCGAGCATGCTCTACCTGGACTACGCCCGCGAGGACGGCCAGTGGACCCCGAACGTCTACGGCGGCCGGGAGAACCTCGAGGCGGTCCAGTTCCTCCAGGAGATGAACGCGACCTGCTACAAGCGGGTGCCCGGCATCGTCACCATCGCCGAGGAGTCGACCTCCTGGCCCGGCGTCACCCGACCGACCCACCTCGGCGGTCTCGGGTTCGGGCTGAAGTGGAACATGGGCTGGATGCACGACACCCTGGGCTACCTGCAGAACGACCCGGTGCACCGCAGCTACCACCACGGCCAGATGACCTTCTCGATGGTCTACGCCTACTCCGAGCACTACACGCTGCCGCTGAGCCACGACGAGGTCGTGCACGGCAAGGGCTCGCTGCTGCGCAAGATGCCCGGGGACCGCTGGCAGCAGCTGGCGAACCTGCGCGCCTACCTGGCCTACATGTGGGCCCACCCGGGCAAGCAGCTGGTCTTCATGGGCATGGAGTTCGCCCAGGAGTCGGAGTGGGCGGAGAGTCGGGAGCTCGACTGGTGGCTGTGCGACAACGCCGACCACGCCGGCGTACGACGCCTGGTGCAGGACCTCAACCGGGTCTACGCGGAGACGCCGGCGCTGTTCGCGCTCGACTCCGACCCGGCCGGCTTCCAGTGGATCGACGCGAACGACGCCAACGGCAACGTCTTCTCCTTCGTCCGCTCGGACGGCCAGGGCTCCAAGCTCGCCTGCATCGTGAACTTCGCGAACATGCCGCACCACGACTACCGGATCGGGCTGCCCGAGGGCGGCACCTGGACCGAGGTGCTCAACACCGACGCGGGCACCTACGCCGGCTCCGGGGTGGGCAACTACGGTGCCGTGGTCGCCGTCGACGACGACCCGTCGCACGGCCTGCCCGCGTCCGCGTCGATCTCGGTGCCCCCGCTGGGTGCGGTCTGGCTGCGCTACGACGGCTGATCCCGGGCCGGGCCCGCACCGCCTGCACACCCGTTGGCTAGGCTCACGCAGGTGAGCCCCGAGGAGCGCCTGACCCGCGACGAGGTCACCCTGGAGTCGGTCGCGAACGGAGTCTCCCGGGTGAGCTGGACCGCGGCGCTGCAGCAGCGCTCCTTCGAGACGGCCAGCGGAGCGGTCCGTGACCAGGTGCAGCTCGCCTTCGACGACCTCAAACAGGGCCGGGTCGAGGCGCTGGTGGACCCGGACGACGAGACCGCGGTGCGGATCGCGACCTGGGCCGGCCTGCACCGGGAGGGCGTGATGCGCGGCGCCGTCGAGGTGGGCGGCGAGCGCCTCGACCGGGTCGTCTTCGCGCGGCTGGCCAGCGACGCCCCGATGTTCAAGTCGCGCGGCTTCCGGGCGCTGCTCAACTCGTTCCTGCCGCGCAAGCGGGCGATCTCGCAGCTGCTGGTCCGCGACACCGAGGACCGGGTGCTGCTCTGCAACCTCACCTACAAGCAGGACTGGGACCTGCCCGGCGGCGTGGTCGAGATGAACGAGTCGCCCCGGCTGGCGGTCGCCCGGGAGGTCGACGAGGAGCTGTCCCTGGACCTCGCGGCCGGCGAGCTCGTGCTCACCGACTGGCTGCCGCCGTGGAGCGGGTGGGACGACGCGGTCTGCCTGGTCTTCGACGGCGGGGTGCACGACCCGGCCCTGGCCGAGCGGATCGTGCCGCAGGCCCGCGAGATCCGCTCAGCGCGCTTCTGCACCATCGCGGAGGTGCACCAGCTGTGCGCCGACTTCACCGCCCGCCGGATCGACTCCGCGCTGGCCAACCTGGCCGGGGCGCGAGTGCCCTACACCGAGTCGGGTCGCCCGGCCTGATCGGTGCGCCGCTCGGGCGGCGCCTCGGGCAGGGCGAAGGTGAAGACCGACCCGCCGCCCTCGCGCGGCTCGTAGTCGGCCCAGCCGCCCTGGCGCTGCGCCAGGGCGCGCACCAGGAAGAGGCCGAGCCCGGTCCCCGGGGCCCGGGTGCCGGCGGCGCGGGTGAACTCGTCGAACAGCAGCTCGCGGAACTCCGGGTCGACCCCGGGGCCACCGTCCTCGACGTCGACGCTCACCATCGGCGTCCGGCCGTCGGAGGCGTCGGGGTCCGGCCGGGTGACCCGGACGACGTACGGCTCGGCGCCGTACTTGATCGCGTTGCTGAGCAGGTTGGCGACGATCTGGCGCAGCCGGGTCGGGTCGGCCATCACCCAGGCGTCCACGTCGCCGCAGAGCTCGACGGTGGCCGGGCTGGGCAGGTCGCCGAGGGCCTCGACCAGCAGCGCCCCGAGGTCGACGGGCACCGGGTGGACGTCGAGGGTGCCGCGCTGGGCGCGGGCGGCGGCCAGGAGGTCGTCGGTCATCCGGTCCAGGGCGGCGGCCTGCCGGATCACCGCGGACATCAGGGCGGCGCGCTGCGCCGCGTCGAGGTCCTCGCCGCGCTCGAGCACCGCCTCGGCGACCCCGACCATGACGGTGACCGGGTTGCGGATCTCGTGGGCGGCCTCGGAGAGCGCCTGGCGCAGCCGCGCGGCCTGCTCGGTCTCGGGCACGCGGTGCAGGCTGGCCAGCACGTCGGCCCCGTCCCGGCGGAGCACCAGCTCGAAGCGCCCCGTCCGCCCGTTGAACCGCTCGCCGACCTGCTCGGTGGCGAGCAGGTCGGGTCGCCGCCGCTCGAGGACGTGGCTGAGCAGGGAGGAGACCTCGGCCAGCGGCCTGCCCTCCAGCACGGACCCGTCGCCGACGAGCGCGGAGGCGGTCTCGTTGGCGTAGCCGACCAGGGGCGGGCCGTTCATCGCGCCGACCAGCAGCAGCAGACCGAAGGGGGCCAGGTCGGCGGCCCGTCCCGCCGCGCTCTGTCCCGCCGCTCCCGGTGCGGGGGGCAGCGTCGCGACCCGCGAGCCGCCACCGGGTGCGACCGGGAGGAGCTCGCGGAGGAAGTCCAGGATGTCGTCGGGCGAGGTGCCCTTCTGGAGGTACCCCGACGCCCCCAGGTCCTTGGCGCGCTCGGCCATCGCCCCGGCCTCGAAGCCCGACAGCACGACGACGCGCGCGTGCGGGCAGGCCTCCCGGATCCGGGGCAGGGCCTCGAACCCGTCCATCACCGGCATCGCCAGGTCGAGCAGCACCAGGTCGGGCTGGTGACGCTGCGCGGCCTGGACGCCCTCGGCCCCGTTGCCGGCCTCGGCGACGACCTCGAAGTCGCCGTCGCGCTCCAGGGTCATCGCGAGCAGCAGCCGGATGTCCGGGGTGTCGTCGACGACGACCGCCCGGAGCACAGCCCGCTCCTCCTCGGCGGCGCTGCTCATCGCGGCTCGGCGTCGTCGTCCGGGGCGGGCGGCAGCACGGCGGGGTCTGCGCGGACGAGGCCCGCGGACAGCGCGCGGTGGTCGGAGCCGATCAGGTCGGTGATCATGTGGCTGGCCGAGCCGATCGCGGTCTCCAGGGCGTGCTGGGCGCGCGCGTTCTCCCCCAGGTCGAGGGCCATCTTCGCCACGACCAGGCCCTGCAGCACGTTGTCGTTGAGCTCGAGCGCCTGCTGCTCGCGCTTCTGCAGGTCCTCGAACAGCTGAGCGCCCTGCATCAGCGACCCGTAGTTGGCGCGCAGCGTCCAGTAGTAGACCGCTACCAGGCCGCCCACCACGTCCCACAGCGCCAGTTGCCAGCCCCACGCGTCCCGCATGGCGTTGCCCTGGACGATGTCGACCCCGAAGGCAGGCATCAGCATGTGCACGGCGTGGACGCCGTGGTGCACGGCGCAGGTGAAGAAGATCGCGCCGGTCGCCCCGCCCAGCGGGTTCGAACGCAGCTGCCGGCTGCGGACCAGGGGGACGACGATCGCGGCGGTGATCAGGAAGTACGCCAGCGAGATCACCGCGTTGGCCACCATGCCGATCCGCCACCAGTCCACGCCTACCCCTCTCCTCCGGTTACGAGGTCGCCCGTCACGAGATCGCCGGTCCCGTACCCAGCAGCAGGAGTGCCATGACCGACACTCCCGCCCAGACCTGGGCCGAGTGGGTCCATCCTGACAAACGGCGCACGTCGCGTCCGGTCGGCGCGAGGGATCGTGACCGGTCCGCAACCCACCACGAGCACGCTGCGACCACGACGAGCTCCCAGACCGTGGCCGCCAGGTCCCAGGCGCCCACGGGCTCGCGCCCGAGTCCCGGCAGCCCCACGGAGCGGGAGAGCGTCCAGAGCAGGACGACTCCACCGTTGCCGACCAGGGCGACCCGGCGGAGCGGCTCGACGGGGCCGACGAGCAGCAGCGCCGCTGACCAGGCCACCTGGCCGAGCGCGGCGAGCAGGAAGAAGAGCGCCACGGCCGCGCCCGCGGACACGTGGGCCGGCAGCGCCGCGGCGTGCACCCCAGCCGCGGCGGTGCTGGCCACCAGGGCCACCGGAACCGCGGTGCCCACGGCCGCACCCGGCGCGACCGGACCGGCGGGCTCCACCGGGGACGGCGTCGCGGCGAACGGCTCGCCGAGGCGGCCGGCGTCGGCTGCAGCACGCAGCGCGGCCACCCGGCGGGCGTGCTCGCCGACCACCGGCCGGCCGCGGCGGGCCGCCCCCGGCCGCGAGGAGACCAGCAGCACGACCACCACGACGGTGCCGCCCAGGACGAGGGCGTAGTGCACCGTGTGCGCGACGATCCCGAGGACGGGCGTCACGTCGTACGGTGCAGGCGCTGGGAGCACGGTTCAGTCTCGCGGAGGACGACGGGAAGTGCGGGCTGTTACGCCGTGTTGCGGACGAAGGTCCCGAGCACCGGTCGCGACGCGGAGCCCCCTCAGAATAGCGCCGAGGCCAGGTTCTGCCGCCCCTTCAGTACGCGCGGGTCCTCGTTGCCGACCACCGCGAAGAGCTCGATGAGGTGGGTCCGGACCCGGTCGCGCTCCGGTCCCGCCGTCCGGCGGACCAGGTCGACCAACCGGCGGAAGGCGTCCTCGACGTGGCCGCCGAGCAGGTCCAGGTCGGCGACCATGACCTGCGCGTCGAGGTCGTCGGGTGCCGCGGCGGCTGCCGCGCGGGCCGCGTTGAGGTCGACCCCCGCGGTGCGCTGCATCAACCGCGCCCGCGAGAGGCCGAGGGCGGCCTCAGTGTCGGCGGGGTTGGCGTCGACCAGCCTCTGGTACTCGGCCACCGCCGTGTCGAGGTCACCGGACATCAGGGCGTCCTCGGCGGGGGCGTAGCGGGGGTCGACGTACTCCTCGTCGGGCTCGGCGTCGGCCGGCACGGCCGCGAACGGCTGGTGCCGTCCGGTCATGCCCTGGCTGACGAGCTGCTGGACGACCTGGCCCATCAGCTGCCGCAGCTCCTCCAGCGGCGGGGCGTCCTGCAGCAGCGGCGCGAGCCGACCCTGCATCACCATCGCGACGAGCGGGACCGACTGCACCTGCAGCGCCTGGGCGATGCCGGGCTGGGCGTCGACGTCGACCCGGCCGACGGCGATCCGGCCCTCCAGCTCGGCCGCGACCGTGCCCAGGTCGTCGGCGAGCTGCGCGCTGACCGGCATCCGCGACGGCGAGTAGACGACGAGCACGACGGGGGCGTCCATCGAGCGCTCGAGCAGGGCCTGGAAGTTCTGCTCGTCGACCTCGACGGCGTACGACGCGGCCGCCGCGCCGGGACCGGCGGCAGGACGGGAGCCGGCGGGGGGCGCGGCCGGTCGGCGGAGGGCGGAGAGGTCGATCGCACCGGGACGGGAGAACGGCATGGTCATGGGCCCTATCCTGACCGATCGCGCCAGGGTCCGGGCACGCCGGGGGCTCAGAAGTCGCCGGCTGCCTTGCGCACCGGGGCGAGCAGCTCCGAGAGCGTGTGCAGCTGGGGGTCGCCCAGGGCGGCCAGCCCGAAGTCGGCCGCGACCAGGTCCGCCGTGGCCGCCTCGACGGTGGCCCGGCCCTGGTCGGTGATCTCGGCGAGCACCGTCCGGCGGTCCTCGTCGTGCCGGCGGCGTCGGACCAGGCCGTCCCGCTCGAGCCGGTCGATGATCGAGGTGATCGACGTCGGGTGCACCTGGAGGCGCTGCCCCATCTTGCCCAGCGGCAGGGCACCGGCCTTGGAGAAGGTGAGCAGGACGAGCGCCTCGTAGCGGGCGAAGGTGAGCCCGTGCGGGCGCAGGATCTCGTCGAGCCGCCCGAGCACGAGCTGCTGGACCCGCATGAGCGAGGTGACCGCGTGCATCTGCGGCACACCAGGCCAGCGCAGCGACCACTGCCGGGCCGCCTCCTCGATCGGGTCGAACGGCAGCGCACCCACCATCAGTTGACCCGCGGGCCGCGGAGGCCGGCCCGCTGGACGACGCGCTGGATGGCCAGGTCCCGCTCGTCGACGCGCCCGACGTGGTTGATCTCGCGCAGCCCCTGGGCCTGGGCGGCGGACTCGAAGATGAAGTGGCCGTAGCCGAGCACGCGGCCGATGAACGGCTTCTGCACGGTGATGTCGAGGATCCGGCTGAGCGGCATCGTGGCCAGCGACTGGGAGAAGACGCCCTTGACCCGGAAGACCCGCATGTTGGTGACCACGAAGCGGTCCATGTGCTCGCGCAGGGCGAGGTAGCCGGCCCAGCCCAGGATCGCGCCGGTGACCACGAAGGGCACCCACGCCAGGCTGAGCGGCGAGATCAGGAAGAGCACGAAGACGACGACGGCGGCGACGGCGAGGGCGACCGGCTTGAGGAAGACGATCCAGTGGTGGGCGACCACGTCGACGATCACCTCGCCCTCCTCGCGCAGCAGGTGGCTGCGGATCTCGGGGTGGGGCACGAAGCCCAGCAGCCAGCGCAGCACGGGGGGCTCAGCTGAACAGTCGGCCGAGGAAGTCGATGATCCCGGTCATGACGGTGCTCGCCATGTCCCAGATCCAGACGGCTCCGTCGTGGGTGAAGGTGGCCAGCGAGTCGGGAGCCTGGACCATCCAGTAGCCGACGAAGAACACCAGTGCGCCGATGATGACGAGCTTCATGGGAGGGCGCTCCATCCTGTGGGGGAAGGCATGAGGTGGCGAGCGGCAGGTGCACCGGCGGCACACCTCACCACGATTCCTACCAAAGACGGGCGCCGAGCGCTCGCAGGCTCGCGGGGCGGGCTGGTCAGGCTGGCTGCTCCGCAGCCGTGCGATCGCCGGCCCGGCGGAACGCGGCGCGTGCCTGCGGGGCGAGTCGGAGCCGCAGCGGGAGGCGTCCGAACGTGTGCCGCAGCACGAGACCGAGCAGGCGCAGGCGGTGCTCGTCGGCCGCGCTCCACTCCAGTCCCATCCGGTCGCGCAGGTCGGGCGGGAGGGTGCCGCGGATCAGCCACACCCCGGCGTCGTACAGCGGGTCGGAGAGGCGGTGCCACAGCGGGGTGGGCAGCAGCCGGGTCGGCGACGGACCGAAGGCCCCGGGTCGCTTGCGGAAGGTGCCGCGGCTGAACCGGTTGTGCTCCAGGACCTCGGCACAGGTCCGGTCCCAGTACGCGCAGAAGTCGGCGTAGTCGTCGGGGACCGGGCGCATCGAGACGCCGTAGAGCGAGTACCACTGGACCGACTCCTGGTAGAGCCGCTCCTTCTCCTCCGCGGTCAGCTCGGTGCCGAAGAAGTGCAGGGCCGCGACCTGGGCCTCGAAGAACGTCGCGTGCGCCCAGTAGTAGGTGTCCGGGTCGAGCGCGTGGTAGGCCTCGCCGCTGTCGAGCTCGCCGTTGATCGGCCGGTGGTAGCTGCGGACCTTCGCCGCCGTCGCGCGCGCGTCGGCGTCGTACACCACCCCGGCGATCTGCGGCACCGAGCGCAGGATCCGGTCGAACGGCCCGGCGAAGTAGTCGGAGTGGTCGCGCACGCCCTTCTCGATCGCGGGGTGCATCATCTGCAGCAGCCCGGCCCGCATGCCCACCAGCGCCAGCCGCCAGTCGCCCAGCACCCGCCAGGTCAGCGAGTCGGGGCCGAGCGGCTCGCCCAGGCGCGGGACGTACGGCATGGTCAGCGGGCTCGGCGTGGACTGGCGTTCGGGTGCGAGCGTCACGCCGCCCATTGCAACAGGAAACGCCCGTTGTCACAAGGTCCCACGCACTGGAGGTCGAGAACGGCTCACGCTGCGCGTTCGCTCCTCGACCCCCGCAGTCGGTAGCGGTCCAGGACGAGGCCGACCAGCCGGCCGTCGACGTCCCCCGAGATGAGCGGGGCGGTCACCGAGTCGGCGCCGGCGGCGAGCAGCCTGCGATGGAAGTGCCCGGTGGCCAGCAGGTACGACGCCAGCACGACCCGGCGCGCGCCGGCCGCACGCAGCCGGGCGACCTCGTCGGGCACCGACGGCAGGCAGGAGGCGCCGTACGCCGTGCTGACCGGCCGGTCCAGCACCGCGGCCAGCCCGGCGGCGGTGGCCTCCACGGCCTCCGCGGCAGCCGGCTGGGAGGAGCCTGCGGCGGCGAGCACGACCGCGTCGGCCCGGCCGAGGCCCACCTCGGCGATGCGGTCGGCCAGCAGCGAGACCAGCAGCACCGACGGCCCCAGCGTCGGGGTCACCAGGACCCCCGGCACCCGTTCGGCGGCCCGGGCGATGTCGACCGCGGTGTGGTAGCCGGGCGAGAGGAGGAGCGGGACCACGACCGCACCGGGCACCAGGGTCTCGGCCAGGGTAGGACCGTGCACGTCGACGTAGGCCTCCCGCACGGGGACGGCGGTGCGGGCCGCGACCGCCGCCACCAGTGCCTGCACGGCCGCCCGCCCGGCGGCGGAGCGGGTGCCGTGGGCGCACAGCACGAGGGGCGCGGGGCCGGTCATCCGGCCGCCAGCACGTAGCCGCGCTTGATCACGGTCCGGACCAGCCGGGTGTCCCCGGTGGCCTCGCGCAGCGACTCCCGCAGCCGGGCCACCGCGACCTCGGCAGTGTGCGGGTCGCAGGACTCCCCCGGCAGCACCTGGAGCAGCTGCTCGCGGGTGACGACCTGGCCAGGGGTCGAGGCCAGCCGCCGCAGCACCGCCAGCCCGCTCGGCGAGACCTGCACGGGCACGTGGTCCAGGGTCACCGCGCGGGCCCGGATCCGGAGCCGGCCGTGCAGGGTCGACATCGCGTGCCGGTCGCCGCCGAGCTCGGTGATCACGAGCCGGACCAGGGCCCCCATCCGGGAGCGCTGCGGCCGCAGGGCCAGCAGCCCGGCGTAGGCCAGGGGCTCGGCGGTCATCGGCCCCACCGCCGCCAGCAGCAGCTCGCCCCGGTCGGTCCGCTCCCGGACGGCGTCCAGCGAGCCCACCTTCTCCAGGGCCTGCAGCCAGGCGACCGCACCGGGTGCGGAGGTGAACACGACGCCGTCGTACCCGCCGCGGCCGAGCTCCTCGGCGGCGCGCACCACGGCGGCGGGGTCGCTGGGCGGGCCCCACCGGTAGATCTCGAGCGGGAGCACGTCGGCGCCGGCCTCGCGGAAGGCGTCGTCCATGCCGATGTCACCGGCGCCGTGGTGCTGGATCGCGATCCGCAGCCCCTCCACGCCCTCGCCCCGCAGGAACTCGGTGATCTCCGCCGACGTCTCGGACTCGGCCACCCAGTCGGCCGACAGCCCCGCGGCCTGGAGCGCACCGCGCGCCTTCGGACCCCGCGCGACCAGGCGCACGTCCTCCAGGACCCGGAGGAGGTCCTCGGCCAGTCCGGCCGTCTCGGCGGTGTCGAGCCAGCCCCGGAAGCCGATCCCGGTGGTCACGACGACGACGTCCGGCGGACGCCGCACGAGGTCCTCGGTGCGCCGCACCAGGGTCTCCTCGTCGATGTGCGGGACGACCCCGAGCGTCGGCACCTGGTCCACCTCCGCACCTCGCCGCTCCAGCGCGGCCCCCAGCTCGGAGGCGCGGCGCTGGGCCGTGACGAGGATGCGGCAGCCCGAGAGGACCGGGGAGAGCTCGTTCATCCAGCCGCCTGCAACGGCAGCAGGGCCGGCTCGGACTCGACGTAGACGACTCCGGCCGCGACCCAGGTGCGGTGCACCGGGAGCGACACCAGCGGGTCGGCCAGGCACCGCCCGGTGGCGAGGTCGAAGACGTGCTTGTACATCGGCGAGGCCACCGTGTCGTGCTCCCCCGCGCTGCCGACGATGCCGCGGGCCATCACGTTGGCCCCGCTGAACGGGTCCTCGTGGCCGATCGCGCGCACGTAGTCGCCGTCGGGCGAGGGGATCCGGAACAGCGCGAGCTGGTGCTCGCCGACCAGCACCGCGACTCCCCGCTCGGGGACGAGCTGGCCCATCGTGCACACCGCGACCCACTGCTTCACGACCGGACCTCCAGGGTGGTGCCGGCGACCAGGACGGCGCGCTCGGCAGGGGTGGCAGGGCGCCGCTGGCCCCGTTCGTCGACGTAGGCCAGCGTCGGGTCGGCCACGTCGGGGGCGTTGACGAAGGACACGAACTGGGCGAGCTTGTCGGGGTCGGCCAGCGTCGCGGCCCACTCGTCACGGTAGCTCTCCACGTGGGCGGCCATCATCGCGTCGAGCTCGGCGCAGATGCCGAGGCTGTCCTCCAGCACGACCGCCCGGATCGCGTCCAGGCCGCCCTCGTGGGCCTCGACCCACGGCGCGGTGCGCTGCAGCCGGTCGGCGGTGCGCACGTAGTACATGAGGAACCGGTCGATGGTCCGCACCAGCGTCTCGGTGTCGAGGTCCTCGGCGAAGAGCTGGGCGTGGCGCGGGGTGAACCCGCCGTTGCCGCCGACGTAGAGGTTCCAGCCGTTGTCGGTGGCGATCACGCCGACGTCCTTGCCGCGCGCCTCGGCGCACTCGCGGGCGCAGCCCGAGACGCCGAGCTTGATCTTGTGCGGCGCCCGCAGGCCGCGGTAGCGCAGCTCGAGGTCGATGGCCAGGCCGACGGAGTCCTGCACGCCGTACCGGCACCAGGTGGAGCCCACGCAGGACTTCACGGTGCGCAGCGCCTTGCCGTAGGCGTGGCCGGACTCGAAGCCGGCCTCGACCAGGCGCTTCCAGATCTCGGGGAGCTGCTCGAGCCGCGCCCCGAAGAGATCGATCCGCTGGCCGCCGGTGATCTTGGTGTAGAGCCCGAAGTCCTGGGCCACCTGGCCGATCGCGATCAGGCCGGCCGGGGTCACCTCGCCGCCCGGGATGCGCGGGACGACCGAGTAGGTGCCGTCCTTCTGCAGGTTGGCCATCACGTGGTCGTTGGTGTCCTGGAGCCGGGCCTGGTCGGCGTCCATCACGTGCCCGGTGCCCAGCGAGGAGAGGATCGAGGCCACCACCGGACGGCACAGGTCGCAGCCCTTGCCGGTGCCGTGCTGGGCGACGATCTCGGTGAAGGTGCGGAGCCCGGTCACCCTGACGACGTCGAAGAGCTGGGCGCGGCTGAGCTCGAAGTGCTCGCACAGCGCGTTGCTGACCGTCACCCCGCTCTTCTCCAGCTCGGTGGTCATCAGCTGCTTGACCAGGGGCAGGCACGACCCGCAGCTCGTCCCGGCCTTCGTGCACGCCTTGACCGCACCGAGGTCGCTGCAGCCCTCGCAGGTGACCGCGTCGCGGATGGTGCCGGCCGTGACGTTGTTGCAGGAGCAGACGGTGGCAGCGGCGGGCAGCTCGGTCGTGGGCCGCTCCGCACCTCCCTCGGGGAGCAGCCAGGCGTTGGGGTCGCTGCCGAGCTCGGCGCCGAGCAGCGGCCGCAGCGAGGTGTACGCCGACGCGTCGCCGACCAGCACCCCGCCGAGCAGCGTGGTCGCGTCGTCGGAGACGACGAGCTTCTTGTAGACCCCGGCGACCGGGTCGGCGTAGACGACTTCGAGCGCCCCTGGCGTCTCGGCGAAGGCGTCACCGAAGCTGGCGACATCGACACCGAGCAGCTTGAGCTTGGTCGACATGTCCGCACCCGCGAAGGTCGCGCTGCCGCCGAGCAGCTGGTCGACGACGAGCTCGGCCATGGCGTAGCCGGGGCCGACCAGGCCCCAGGTCCGCCCGGCGATGCAGGCCACCTCGCCGACCGCGTAGACGTCGGCCGCGACGGTCCGGCAGGTGTCGTCGACGACGATGCCGCCGCGCTCGCCGACCGGCAGCCCCGCCGCGCGCCCCAGCTCGTCGCGGGGACGGATGCCGGTCGCGAAGACGACCACGTCGACGTCGAGGACCTCACCGCCGACGAACTCCATCCCGCTCACCGCGCCGGTCGCCCCGGCGTGCAGGCGGGCCGTCGCGGTCGCGGTGCGGATCTCCACGCCCATCCCGGAGATGATCCGGCGCAGTGCCTCGCCCCCGGCCACGTCGACCTGCATCGGCATCAGGCGCTCGGCGAACTCGACCACCGTGGTGGCGACGCCGAGCTTGGTCAGCGCCCCGGCTGCCTCCAGGCCGAGCAGGCCACCGCCGACCACCGCACCGCGCAGCGGCCGACCACGGTCGAGCGCCGTCACCCAGCCCTGCAGGGCGACCACGTCCTCCAGCGTCCGGTAGGCGTAGACCCCGGGCAGCTCGACGCCGGCCACGGGCGGCACGAAGGCCGACGACCCGGTGGCCAGCACCAGCGCGTCGTAGGGGGCCTCCCCGTCGGCCAGCACGACCCGCCGGGCCTCGGTGTCGAGACCGAGGACGGCGCTGCCGCGGTGCAGGGTCACGCCCTCACGGGTCCACAGGTCCGGGGTGCCCAGTAGCAGGTCCTCGGGGGCGCGTCCCTCGAAGTACGACGTCAGGCCGACCCGGTCGTACGGCGCGGAGGGCTCCTCGCCGTACACCTCGACCGTCCAGGCGCCGTCGGCGTCCCGGTCGGTCAGGGCCTCGACCAGCCGGTGGGCGACCATGCCCGCCCCGACGACGACCAGGCGTCGTGGAGCGTCGGGCAGCGGTCCGGTCATGGGGATCACCTTGTCCTTCTGAGGTTTCGACAGCGGGTCGGCGTGTTACAGGAGTGCTAAGAGTTCGCAGGGGCCAGCGACGGCGGCTCGCTGGCGTTGAGCCAGTCGACGATGCCGCAGACCACCTCCCGGCAGCCGCCGCAGCCGGTGGTGGCCCGCGTGGCGGTGGCGCACTTCTCCACCGAGTCCGCCCCCCGCTCCCAGGCGTCGACGAGGTCCTTCTTCGTGACGTTGTTGCAGCGGCAGACCGTCGTGCTGCCCGGCATGCGGACAGGCGAGGCCTGCCCCGTCCGGCGCTCCGGGGTGAGCAGCGCCAGCGGGTCCGGGGGCACCGGGGTGCCCCGCTCGACCAGCACGGAGAGCTCCGCGGCGACCTCGGGGGCGCCCAGGGCGGTGGCCCCGACGAGCCGGGAGCCGCGGACCACCAGGCTGAGGTGGCGGCGCCCGACCGGGTCGTCGACGGTAACGACGCGGTCGCCCGGCTCGGCGGCCGAGGAGCGCACCCCGAGGGCGGCGAGGTCCAGCGACCCGGCCTTGAGCCGGAGGTCGGCCGAGGCGCCCGCGGGCACCTCCGGGGCGTCGGCGCCGGTGTCGCGGCCGCACAGCGCGCGGGCGAGCCGCTCGGCCTGCGACCAGCCCGGGGCGAGCAGGCCGGTCATGCCCTCGGGCGGCTCGGCGCAGTCCCCGAGCGCGTGCACGCGCGGGTCGCCCGGCGAGGTCAGGTCCGCGCCCACCACGATGCCGCGCGCGACGGGCAGCCCGGCCCCGGCGGCCAGGCCGGTCTCGGCGCGCACGCCGCAGGAGACCAGCAGCAGGTCGGCGGCCATCACGGTGCCGTCGGTCAGCCGGACCGCGACCAGCTCGTCGTACGCCGCGACCACCTCGGCCACGCTGCAGCCCAGCCGGACCCGGACGCCGAGGTCGCCGAGCGCCTCGGCGAGCACCGCGGCCGGCGCGACGTCGAGCTGACCGGCCATCAGCTGGGGCTCGTTCTGCACCACGGTGACGCCGACGCCGCGGGCGGCCAGGCCGGTGGCGGCCTCCAGGCCGAGCACGCCGCCGCCCAGCACCACCGCGTGGCGGGCGTTGGCCGCGCGGGCCCCGAGCGCCCGGGTGTCGTCCAGGTCGCGCAGCACGTGGACGTGCTGCGGCCCCGCCTCCAGCCCGTCCTCCAGCCCGGCGATGGGCGGCACGAAGGCCCGCGCGCCGGTGGCCAGGACCACCCGGTCGAAGCCCAGCGTCGCGCCGTCGTCGAGCAGGACCTCGGCCGCGTCCAGGTCGAGCTTGACCGCCGCGGTCCCGCGGTGGACCCGGACCCGCTCGGGCAGCCGGCCGAGGGTGAGGCCCTTCAGGCTCGCGCGGCCGGCCAGCAGCTCGGTCAGCAGGATGCGGTTGTAGGGCTCGTACTGCTCGGCGCCGACCAGGTGCACCTCGAAGCGTCCGGCGCGGTCCTGGGCCACCAGCTCCTCGACGAAGCGGTGCCCGACCATGCCGGCCCCGACCACCACGACGCGCTCGCGTGGCTCGCTCATACGTACTCCTCCTCGAGCGCCGCGACCGCGGCGCGGGTGACGGTGACCGCGCAGACCTTGAACTCGGGCATCCCCGAGACCGGGTCCACCGCGTCGGTGGTGACCGCGTTGGCCATCCCGGCGCCGGGCCAGTGGAACGGCATGAAGACGGTGTCGGGCCGGATCGAGCGGGTGATCCGGGCCGGCGCGGTGGCGCTGCCGCGCGGGCTGGTGACGGTGACGTCCTCGCCGTCGTCGACGCCGAGCAGCGTCGCGAGACGGGGGTGCAGCTCGACGAAGGAGGTGGGCGCCGCGGCGACCAGGGCGCCGACCCGGCGGGTCTGGGCGCCCGACTGGTACTGGGCCAGCACCCGGCCGGTGACCAGGTAGACCGGGGCGCCAGGGCGCAGGTCGTCGACCGGCCCCTGCGGGGTGACCGGGTGCAGCCGCGCCCGCCCGTCGGAGTGGGCGAATCGTTCGGCGAAGAGCCGCGGGGTGCTTCGGCCGCCGGCCGGCACCGGCCAGTGCTGCGGCGCGCCCTCGTCCAGCAGGGCGTGGCTCAGGCCGCCGTAGTCGGCGCGCCCGCCGGCGCTGGCCCGGGCCAGCTCGTCGAAGACGGCGGCCGGGTCGGTGTCGAAGGCCACCGGCGAGCCGAGCCGCGCGGCGAGGTCGGCCAGCACGTCGAGCTCGCTGCGCACGCCGGGAGGCGCGGGCACCGCCTTCCGGCGACGCAGCACGCGGCCCTCCAGGCTCGTGGTGGTGCCCTCCTCCTCGGCCCACTGGGTGACCGGCAGGACCACGTCGGCGATCCGGGCGGTCTCGCTGGGCACGACGTCGCAGACGACCAGCAGGTCGAGTGCCTCCAGCCGGCGGCGGACCGCGAGGGCGTCGGGCGCGGAGACGACCGGGTTGCTGCCGTGCACCAGCAGGGCGCGCACCTCGCCGCCGCAGCGGGCCAGCAGCTCGACCGCGGGGACCCCGGCGCCCGGGAGGTCGGCGGGGTCGACTCCCCAGACCCCGGCGACATGGGCCCGGTCGGCAGGGTCGGTGATGCTGCGGTAGCCCGGGAGCTGGTCGGACTTCTGGCCGTGCTCGCGCCCGCCCTGGCCGTTGCCCTGGCCGGTCAGGCAGCCGTAGCCGGAGCCGCGCCGGCCGGGCAGGCCGAGCGCCAGCGCGAGGTTGATGGCGGCGGCGACCGTGTCGCTTCCGTCCCGGTGCTGCTCGGCGCCACGGCCGGTCAGCACGAAGGCACCGCGGCCACCATGGACGGGCGCAGCGGCGGCCAGCAGGGCCGCCGCCCGGCGCAGCAGCGGCTCGGGCACCCCGGTCGTGGCCGCAACCCGCTGCGGCCACCACGAGGCGACCGAGCGGCGTACGTCGTCCCAGCCGGTGGTGCGCTCGGCCAGGTAGGTCTCGTCGACCAGCTCCTCGGCGACGAGCAGGTGGAGCAGGCCCAGCAGCAGCACCTGGTCGGTCCCCGGCAGCGCCTGCAGGTGCAGGCCGCCGTCGTTCGCGGTCAGCTCCGCGGTGGCGCTGCGTCGCGGGTCCACCACCAGCAGGCCGCCGTGACGACGGGCGGCCGCCAGGTGGTGCACGAACGGCGGCATCGTGTCGGCGACGTTGCTGCCGAGCAGCAGCACCGCCGCGGCGTCGTCCAGGTCGGTCACCGGGAACGGCAGCCCCCGGTCGATCCCGAAGGCCCGGTTGCCGGCGGCCGCCGCTGCGGACATGCAGAACCGGCCGTTGTAGTCGATGTGCCGGGTGCGCAGCGCGACGCGGGCGAAGCGGCCGAGCTGGTAGGCCTTCTCGTTGGTCAGCCCGCCGCCGCCGAAGACGCCGACCGCATCGGCCCCGTGCTCGGCTTGGATCGCCGACAGCCGCGTCGCGACGAGGTCGAGGGCCTCCTCCCAGGAGGCCTCGACCAGGGCTCCGGAACGGCGGACCAGGGGTGTGGTCAGCCGGTCCGGAGCGGTGAGCACCGCCGCCGCGGTCCAGCCCTTCTGGCACAGCCCGCCCCGGTTGGTCGGGAAGTCGCGGGCCTCGACCCGCACCTCCCCCGCCGGGTCACGGGTCAACCGCATCGCGCACTGGAGCGCGCAGTAGGGACAGTGGGTGTCGGTGGTCCCGGCGGCGGCGGTGCTCCCCATCAGATGTGCACCGAGGAGAGCGCAGAGGAGCGCCGCAGGTACACGAACCAGGTCACCGCGAGGCAGGCGACGTAGAAGCCGACGAAGACCAGCAGCGCCGACCTCACGGCCTGGACCGGGTCGGAGACCCAGGGCGCGCCGAAGGTGATCGGGATCAGGAAGCCGCCCAGGGCACCGACCGCCCCGGCGATGCCGATCACCGCAGACGACTCGCGGGTGGCCTGCGCCTCCGTGGCGCTCTGGTGCTTCCAGATCGCGGGGATCATCCGGTACGTCGAGCCGTTGCCGATCCCGGTCGCGGCGAAGACGAACAGGAAAGCGACCAGGAACCACGGGAAGAGGGCCGAGTTGTGGTCGACCGCGGCGCGGACGGCCGCGGAGTACTGGAAGGTGGCCGGGTCCGGCGCCGGGGCCCCCAGGGCGGGCTTCGGGACCGGGGTCAGCCGGGTGAGGGTGACCAGCACGGCCAGCGTGCCGAGGATCATCGCGCCGAAGGTCGCCAGGGTGACCCGCGCGCCGCCGAGCCGGTCGGCCAGCCAGCCGCCGAAGGGCCGCGCCACCGATCCGACCAGCGCCCCGAGGAAGGCGTAGTAGACGAAGTTGATGCCGATGCCCGGCACGGTCGGGAGCGGCTGGTTGTAGAAGTTCACCTTGATCAGCAGCGGCATCGCCGCGGAGTAGCCGATGAACGAGCCGAAGGTGCCGATGTAGAGGAACGACATCACCCAGGTCTGCTTGTAGCGCACCACGGCGAGCTGCTCGCGCGGCCGCGAGGTCGCCACCCGCAGGTTGTTCATGAAGGCGTAGGCGCACGCAGCTGCGAGCACGGCCAGGGCGGCGTACAGGTAGCCGGCGCGCTGCAGCACGATGCCGTTCCGGCTCGCCTCGACCAGCCCGAAGGCACCGGCGCCGCCGACGATGATCGGCAGGAAGAACTGGATCACCGCGACGCCGAGGTTGCCGCCGGCAGCGTTCAGGCCCAGCGCGGCGCCCTTGGCACGGACGGGGTAGAAGAAGTTGATGTTCGCCATCGACGAGGCGAAGTTGCCGCCGCCCACCCCGGCGGTGGCGGCGATGGCCACGAAGGCCCAGTAGGGGGTCTCGGGCCGCTGGACCGCCCAGGCGAACAGCAGGGTCGGCACGAGCAGCAGCAGCGCGCTGACCACGGTCCAGTTGCGGCCGCCGAAGCGTGGCACCGCGAAGGTGTAGGGCAGGCGCAACATCGAGCCCACCAGGTTGGGGACCGCCACCAGCCAGAAGAGCTGCTGCGGGGTGAAGGCGAAACCGGCCTTGGCCAGCAGCGCCGCGCTCACGCTCCACAGCAGCCAGACCGAGAAGCCGAGGTGCTCGGCGAGGATCGAGAAGGCCAGGTTGCGTCGGGCGGTCGAGCGGCCGCTGGTCTCCCAGAACTCGGGGCTCTCGGGGTCCCAGTGGTCGATCCAGCGTCCTCGCCGGGGCGTCTCGACGGCGGCGGGGACGGTCCCCGTCACCTCGTCGGGAGCAGTGGTGGTCATCGGTACCTCCAAGGTCGTCGGACCCGGCCGGGATGGTCGGAAGTCCTGTGACGAAGGTCCGGGGTGCGTGTTCCGGCAGGGTGCGCCCGGAGTTTCCCGGCGGTAAATGGTTTCTCGCATTGAGCGACGGGCCGCTGTGAGAAGTCGCCGGTTCGGCGTGACAGAGGCCACAGATCCCCTAGGCTGACCGGTGAGGTAAGGGGGAACCGATGAGCACGCAGCCACGTGCCGTGGTGGTGGAGGACAACGACGACCTCAGGCTGCTGCTCGAGACCGTCCTCGAGCACAGCGGGTTCGACGTCCGGGCGGTCGGCGACGCCGCCTCCGCGCTCGTCGTGATCGACGAGGAGGCCCCGGACCTCGTCACGATCGACCTCACGCTGCCCGACCTCGACGGCCTCGAGCTGACCCGTCTGGTGCGCGCGCGCTGCGATGCCTACATCGTCATCGTGACCTCCCGGCAGAGTGACGCCGACCTGCTCGTCGGCCTCGAGATCGGCGCGGACGACTATCTGCGCAAGCCGTTCAGCGTGCTGGAGCTCCGAGCCCGCGTGGCCGCGCTGATGCGCCGCTCGCGCAGTCTGCGCGACGATGCGCCGGCCTCCCCCGCCCCGCTGGTGCACGGCGACCTGCGCGTCGACGAGGACCGCAGGACGGTGCACGTGGCCGACGACGAGGTCCCGCTGACCCCGATCGAGTTCGAGCTGCTGGCCACCCTGATGCGGCGGCCCGGCACCGTGCACCCGTACGCCGAGCTGCTCGCGGCGGTCTGGGGCGAGGGCTGGGTCGGCGACGAGCACCTCGTCCAGGTGCACCTGGGCAACCTGCGACGCAAGCTCGGCCCCGACGCCACGGGCGGCTACCTGCGCACGGTGCGCGGGATCGGCTACGCGTTCGATCCCGCCTGAGCGGTGTGAGTTTCTTGACGGAATCTTGAGCGATCCCGTCTTGGAACCGCCGTATCCGCACGTCTACCGTTGTCCACGCACGGCAGAGTCCACCGCCCCCGATGCCCCCGAGGTGAGACGGCCGTGCGCCACTCCGGGACCCGATCCCGGACCTGGACCGAGCCCGCGTCCCACAATCCCCCGAGTGGGACGCGGGCTCGAAACCTCTCTCAGCCGCCGGCCAGGCGGTCGGCCGCCGCATAGGGGTCGAGGGTGCCGGCCACGACCTCCTCGGCGAGCGCGTCGAGCGCGCCCCGGTCGGCGACCCCGCCCCACCGGCGCCGCAGCGCCGTCAGCGCCAGCGCCTCCACCTCGTCGCGCGCACGGCGGACCCGGCGGGCGCGCAGGGCGCCGGAGGCCGAGGCCCAGGCGTGGTGCTCGTCGAGCGCCTCCAGCACCGCCGGGACGCCTTCGCCGGACTGGGCGGAGGTGGCCAGCACCTTCGGCTTCCACGCACCCTCGGGGCGCTCGGTCAGCGACAGCATCGCGTGCAGGTCGCGGCGGACGGCCTGGGCGTCGGGGCGGTCGGCCTTGTTCACCACGTAGAGGTCGCCGATCTCCAGGATGCCGGCCTTCGCGGCCTGGATGCCGTCGCCCATTCCGGGCGCCAGCAGCACCACGGTCGTGTCGGCGGTGCCGGCGATCTCGACCTCGCTCTGGCCCACGCCGACCGTCTCGACCACGACCACGTCGAACCCGGCGGCGTCCAGCACCCGCAGCGCCTGTGGCGTGGTCCAGGCCAGCCCGCCGAGGTGGCCGCGCGAGGCCATCGACCGGATGAAGACCCCGGGGTCGGTGGCGTGCTCGGACATCCGCACCCGGTCCCCGAGGAGGGCGCCGCCCGAGAACGGGGAGGACGGGTCCACGGCCAGCACGCCGACCGTCCGGCCCGAGGCGCGGATCGCGGTCACCAGCGCGGAGGTCGACGTCGACTTGCCGACCCCGGGGGCGCCGGTGATGCCGACCACGTGCGCCCGGCCGGCGTACGGCGCGAGCGCGGCCATCACCTCGCGCAGCGACGGGGACTCGTCCTCGACCAGCGAGATCAGCCGCCCCACGGCCCGGGCCTGGCCCGCGCGGGCCGCGGCGACGAGCTCGGGAACGGCGACGGCCGCCCTCCCGCGGGGAGGGCGGCCGTCGTCGGAGGTCGTCCCAGGTGGGGTCACGCCCGCGGGACGCGCACGATCAGTGCGTCGCCCTGGCCACCGCCGCCGCACAGCGCGGCCGCACCGATGCCGCCGCCGCGGCGCTTGAGCTCCAGCGCCAGGTGCAGCACGACGCGGGCACCGGACATGCCGACCGGGTGGCCCAGCGCGATGGCGCCGCCGTTGACGTTGACCTTGGTCTCGTCGAGACCGAGAGCGCGCGCGGACTCGATGCCGACCGCGGCGAACGCCTCGTTGAACTCGACCAGGTCGAGGTCGGTGGGGGCGATGCCCTCCTTGGCGCAGGCCTTCGCGGTCGCGTTGGCCGGCTGCAGCTGCAGCGAGGAGTCGGGGCCGGCGACCATGCCGTGCGCGCCGATCTCGGCCAGCCACTCCAGGCCGAGCTCCTCGGCCTTGGCCTTGCTCATCACGACCACGGCGCAGGCGCCGTCGGAGATCTGCGAGGCCGAGCCGGCGGTGATGGTGCCGCTCTTCGAGAAAGCGGGCGGCAGTTTGCCCAGGGACTCGACGGTGGTGTCGCCGCGCACGCCCTCGTCGCTGGTGACCACGACCGGGTCGCCCTTGCGCTGCGGGATGCTGACCGGGACGACCTCGTCGTCGAAGACGCCGTTCTTCCAGGCCAGGGCGGCCTTCTGGTGCGACGCGGCGGCGAACGCGTCCTGCTCCTCGCGGGTGAGCTGGGTGCCGTCGGCGTTGATCTGCTCGGTCAGCCCACCCATCGCCTGGTTGGTGGCCTGGTCCCACAGGGCGTCGTAGGCCATCGAGTCGACGAGCTTGGTGTCGCCGAACTTGAAGCCCTCGCGCGACTTGGGCAGCAGGTGGGGCGCGTTGGTCATCGACTCCATGCCGCCGGCCACGATGATCTCGGCCTCGCCGGCGCGGATCAGCTGGTCGGCGGTGGCGATGGCGTTGAGCCCGGAGAGGCACACCTTGTTGATGGTGATCGACGGGATGCTCGCCGGCAGCCCTCCGGCCAGTCCGGCCGCGCGGGCGGGGTTCTGGCCGGCGCCGGCCAGGATGACCTGACCCATGATCAGGTAGTCCACCTTGTCGGCGGCGACGCCCGCCTTCTCCAGCGCGCCCTTGATCGCGACGCCTCCGAGGTCGGCCGCACTGAGCGTCTTCAGCCCGCCGAGCAGCCGGCCGATCGGGGTGCGGGCACCCGCGACGATGACGGTGGTGTCGGGGTTCTCGGACATGCTGCCTCCTGCGATGTTCATGGGTTTCTCGGACCATACCTACTGGCGAGTCACGGGGGCGAGGGCCCGGGAGCACCTCGAGGGTGAGGAACAAGTCACACGGGGTAGCCGCTGCGCTCCCGTCGTACGACGATGGCGAGCATGAGCGTCGACATCCCCGAGCACCTGTTCACCCACATCGACCACGTCGGCATCGCGGTCCCCGACCTGGACGAGGCGATGGCCTTCTACCGGGACACCTTCGGGATGCGGGTCCTCCACGAGGAGACCAACGAGGAGCAGGGCGTCCGCGAGGCGATGGTCGGTGTCGGCGACTCCGGCTCGTGCATCCAGCTGCTCGCCCCGCTGAACGAGAGCTCCACGATCGCCAAGTTCCTGGACCGCTCCGGCCCCGGCCTGCAGCAGCTGGCCTACCGGGTGGTCGACCTCGACCAGGTCTGCGCGATCCTGCGCGAGCGCGGCGTCCGGCTGCTGTACGACGCCCCCAAGCGCGGCACGTCCAACAGCCGGGTCAACTTCGTGCACCCCAAGGACGCCGGCGGCGTCCTGGTCGAGCTCGTCGAGCCGGCCGCCGACGCCCACCACTGACCTCACACACCCCCGCCGCACCCCCGCTGCACACCGTCTGCACCCCGCCGCAACGGCCCGGCAACGACGCCGGGCCCAGAGTGGCACCTGTCACAGCCCCTTACCCGCAGTAGTTACTCGCGGGTATCTTCGGCTGACCCGTTTCGTTCGACCCAGGAGACTTCGTGAAGCACATCCTCGACGCCATCATGGCCGGCGACACCTCGGCCGAGGACTTCGCCGCACTCGAGCTGCCCGAGTCCTACCGCGCCGTCACCGTCCACAAGGACGAGGTCGACCTGTTCGAGGGCGTGCCGACGAAGGAGAAGGACCCGCGCAAGTCGCTGCACCTCGACGACGTGCCGCTCCCCGAGCTCGGCCCCGGCGAGGCGTACGTCGCGGTGATGGCCAGCGCCATCAACTACAACACCGTGTGGACCTCGATCTTCGAGCCGGTCTCGACCTTCGGGTTCCTCGAGCGGTACGGCCGGATGTCGCCGCTGTCCAAGCGCCACGACCTGCCCTACCACATCGTCGGCTCCGACCTCGCCGGCGTCGTGCTCAAGACCGGGGTCGGGGTGCACAGCTGGAAGCCGGGCGACCAGGTCGTCGCGCACTGCCTCTCGGTGGAGCTGGAGAGCCCTGACGGCCACGGCGACACGATGCTCGACCCCGAGCAGCGGATCTGGGGCTTCGAGACCAACTTCGGCGGTCTCGCCGAGATCGCCCTGGTGAAGTCCAACCAGCTGATGCCCAAGCCCGCGCACCTGACCTGGGAGGAGGCCGCCTCCCCCGGCCTGGTGAACTCCACGGCGTACCGGCAGCTGGTCAGCCGCAACGGCGGCCAGATGAAGCAGGGCGACAACGTGCTGGTGTGGGGCGCCTCCGGCGGCCTCGGCGGGTTCGCCACCCAGTACGCCCTCAACGGCGGCGCCACCCCGATCTGCGTGGTCTCCAACGAGGAGAAGGCCCAGATCGCCCGCAACATGGGCGCGGAGCTGATCATCAACCGGTCCGAGGAGGACTACCGGTTCTGGAAGGACGAGCACACCCAGGACCCGCGCGAGTGGAAGCGGTTCGGGGCGAAGATCCGCGAGCTGACCGGCGGCGAGGACATCGACATCGTCTTCGAGCACCCGGGCCGGGAGACCTTCGGCGCCTCGGTGTACGTGACCCGCAAGGGCGGCACCATCACCACCTGCGCCTCGACCTCGGGCTACATGCACGAGTACGACAACCGCTACCTGTGGATGAACCTCAAGCGGATCATCTCCTCGCACTTCGCCAACTACCGCGAGTCGTGGGAGGCGAACAGGCTGATCGCCAAGGGCATGATCCACCCGACCCTCTCGCGCACCTACCGCCTCGAGGACGTCGGCCAGGCCGCCCTGGACGTGCACCACAACCTCCACCAGGGCAAGGTCGGCGTGCTCGCGCTCTCCCCGCAGGAGGGCCTCGGCGTCGTCGACGAGGAGCTGCGCGCCAAGCACATCGACAAGATCAACCTGTTCCGCGGGGTCTGAGATCCACCACGGCCCACGGGTCGAGACCGGGGCGCACCAATCAGCGGACACGCTGGGGTGCGCCCCGTTTTCTGCCCACCCATCGGCGACACTAGGGACTCAGAGGACCTAGCCACACCACCCACAGAAGTAGGGATTCGCCGATGACCGAGCGCCCCGGACTGTCCATCTTCGACGACGGCGCCACCGCCCAGGGCGACGCCACCGCCACCACCACGCTTCCGGCCGTGGCGGCGGCCCAGCCCGCGCCCGCCGGCGCCCGGCCGACCTTCCCGGTCGCCCGCCGCGGCTACGAGACCACCACGGTCGACCGCAAGATCAACGCGCTGGTCACCGAGCGGGCCGACCTCGTGGCCCGCCTGGAGAGGGCGCAGCAGGAGATCGCGCAGCTGCGCAGCAACGCGCCGGTCCAGCAGGAGGCCCCGACGTACGCCGCGCTCGGGGGGCGCGCCAGCGAGCTGCTCCGGCTGGCCGAGGAGCAGGCCGCCGAGGTCACCTCCGCCGCCCGGGTGCAGGCCGACGAGATCATCCGCCGCGCGACCGCCGAGGCGTCCACCCTGAAGAGCCACGCCGCCCGGGACGCCGAGGACATGCGCATGGTCCAGCTCAAGGAGCTGGACGAGGCCAGGACCTCGGCGATGGGCGAGGTCGAGCGCACCCGCGCCATCGCCGCGGCCGAGGCCGGCGACCTGGTCGCCGGCGCCGAGCGCGAGGCCTCGCAGCGGCGGCTCGCCTCCGAGCAGGAGGCCCAGGCCCTGCTGACCTCCGCCCGCCGAGAGGCCGAGCAGACCCTGGCCACCGTCGAGCGCGAGGTCGCCGAGTCCCGGCGCGCGCTGGCGGTCGAGAAGGAGCGGCTCACCCAGGAGGCCGCCGAGCACCACAGCAACGCCGTCGCCGAGACCGCGGCGCTGGTGGCCGAGGCCGAGGCGCGCGCCAACGCCGCCGAGGAGCGCGCACGGGAGTCCATCGCCCGGTCCTCCGCGCACCGCGCCGAGGCCGCCGAGGAGGCCGAGCGCACCCTGACCCGGGCCCGCCGGGAGGCCGAGCAGATCGTCTCCTCCGCCCAGGTGCAGGCCGAGAGCTTCGTGGCGAGCGGTCACGCCGAGGCCGAGCAGCAGATCGCCGCGCTCCGCGAGGAGGTCGACCGGCTCACGAAGCGGCGCGACGCCATCGTCGGCCAGCTCGGCTCGCTGCGTGACGTGGTCGCCGGCTTCGCCAGCGACCCTGCCCCCACCGCGACCGCCGTCGCGGACGAGGACACCGAGCAGGAGTGAAGGACGCACGTCGCACCGAGACCCCGGCTCCCCCGTCCGTCCGGACGGAGGGGCCGGGGTTTCGGCTGAGAGGCGGGCCGCACGGTCCGGTGGTCTACGGCTTCCTCTTCACTGTCGGCGCGCTCGGCGCGATCTGGCTGGGCACCCGGCTGCTGGCCGTCAGCGGCATCCTGATCCTCATCGTCGTCGCGCTCTTCCTGGCCGCCGGCCTCAACCCGATGGTCGAGTTCTTCGTCCGGCGGGGCCTCAAGCGACCCTGGGGCGTCCTGATCGTGATCTCGGTGGTGCTCCTGGCGCTCGCCCTCTTCTTCGTCGCGCTCGTGCCGGTCATCTCCGACCAGGTCAGCGCCCTGGTCAAGAACGTGCCGGGCTGGATCGACGAGCTCAAGCACAACGCGCAGGTCCAGGAGCTCGACCGGCGCTACCAGATCCTCGAGAAGCTCCAGGACTTCGTCTCCAGCGGCGACTGGGCCACCACGCTCTTCGGCGGGGTCGTGGGCGTCGGGCTGGCCCTGCTGAGCTTCCTGGGCAACGCCTTCGTGGTGACGGTGCTGACGCTCTACTTCCTGGCCTCCCTCGCCGGGATCAAGGAGGCCGGCTACCAGCTGGCGCCCGCCTCCAAGCGGCCGCGGGTCCGCGAGCTCGGCGACCGGGTCATCACCAGCGTCGGGGGCTACGTGTCCGGGGCGTTCGTCGTCGCCATGTGCGCCGGGGTCACGTCGCTGATCTTCCTGTTCATCGTCGGCCTCGGACAGTACGCCGTGGCGCTGGCCGCCGTGGTCACCCTCCTCGACGTGATCCCGATGATCGGCGCCACCCTCGGGGCGGCCGTGGTCACCGCGATCGGGTTCGCCACCGACCTGCACGTCGGCATCGCGTGCCTGGTCTTCTACGTGCTCTACCAGCAGTTCGAGAACTACGTGATCTACCCGCGGGTGATGCAACGCTCGGTCAACGTGCCGGGGTCGGTGACCGTGATCGCCGCCCTCATCGGAGCGAGCCTGCTCGGGGTGGTCGGCGCGCTGCTGGCCATCCCGACGGCCGCGGCGATCCTCATGCTGGTCCGCGAGCTCTGGCTGCCCAAGCAGGACGCCCGCTAGCCGCCTGCGGGTCCGCGACCCGTCAGCGCGGGACGTCCTTGAAGACCGCGGTGGTGCGGTCGGCGTAGGCCGAGGTGTCGGCCTTCTCCATCGGCCCGTCCCAGGTGCGGGGCAGCGGCACCGGCACCTCCGGGGCGATCCGGGCCACGATCTCGTCGAGCACCCGCTCGGCGTCGCCGACCCAGAGGTGCTTGGCCCCGTCGACCGCGACGAGCTCGGCGTGCGGGACGGCGGCGAAGCGCTCGGTCGCCTCCGGCGGGCGCAGGTAGTCGTCGTGCTCGGGGACGAGCACCTTCAGCGGCTTGCCGGAGGCCGCCCAGGCCGCCAGGTGCTCGGGCTCGGAGAAGCGCAGCGGCGGGCTGAGCAGCACCGCCCCCTCGACGACCGGGTCGAGACCGTGCATCAGGGTCAGGTCGGTCCCGAAGGACCAGCCGACCAGCCAGACGTGTGGCAGGTCGTGGAACTCGGCGTACTCCAGCGCCGCGGCCACGTCGTGCCGCTCCCCCAGCCCGCCCTCGAACTCGCCCTGGCTGGTCCCCTGCGCCGAGGTGGTGCCGCGGGTGTTGAAGCGCAGCACCGCGATCCCGGCCAGCGCGGGGAGGCGGGCAGCCGCCTTGCGGAAGATCTGGCTGTCCATCATCCCGCCGTGCGTGGGCAGCGGGTGCAGGCACACCATGGTGGCCACCGGGTCCCGGTCCGGCGGCAGCGCCAGCTCGCCGACGAGCTCGAGCCCGTCGGAGGTGTGCAGCGTGATCGGCTCGCGCCGGGCGGGGAGCACCGAGGTGCCACGGATCTGCTGGGCGGTCATCTCAGCCCTCCTGGGCCTGGTGGGCGGCGATGTAGCGCTCGAGGCGCCGGTCGGGCACGACCCAGATCACCGCGACGGCGACGAAGAAGAGCAGAGCCACCGTCGGCGCGAAGAACGCGGTCACGATCCCGGCCAGGTAGATCAGGGGCGAGACGTTGGCCTTCCAGTCCGCGCCGACCGCCTCCTTGAGCGCCGACCCTGGGCCCTCCGCGTGGTAGATCGCCAGCTGGAGCGTGTAGTAGGCGATCGCCGCGGCGAGCAGGTTGATGCCGTAGAGCACGACCGGGTCGCGTGCGAGGTCTTGCTCGTCCATCCACGCGGTGGTGAAGGGGTACAGGGAGAGCCAGAACAGCAGGTGCAGGTTGGCCCAGAGCACCCAGCCGTCCACTCGGGAGACCAGCTGGAACATGTGGTGGTGGTTGTTCCAGTAGATGCCGATGTAGACGAAGCTCAGCAGGTAGGTCAGGAAGCTGGTCGCCGAGTCGTGCAGCGCGTCGAAGGTCGCCCCCTCGGGGGGCCGCAGCTCAAGCACCATGATCGTGATGATGATCGCCAGCACCCCGTCGCTGAAGGCCTCCAGCCTGCTCGTCCTCATGCGGGCATCCTCCCGCACGGCGTCAAGCAACCTGCGTCCACCACCAGGGTCAGCACCAGCGGCGGCGGCCCGTCGGGGCCAGCGCCAGGTCCCGCCGTACGACGGAGAGGTGCGGACCGTCGCGGCGGCAGGCCCGCCGGAACCCGGCCCGGGTGTACTCCACGTCGAGCACCCGGTCGTAGACCGCGCGGTAGCCCGCGCACTCGCGCCAGCGCCCGCAGTCCTCGCTGACGGCGAAGTCGAAGCCGATCCGGGGACCGGCGGCCCCCAGCTCGACCCAGTTCTTCTGGGCGACCGCGAGGCCGTCGGCGTGGGCGCGGTCGACCAGCAGCCGGGCGTAGGCCTTGGCCTGGCGGGGGCGGAGCAGGTGGTGGCTGCGCGAGAAGGAGTCCAGGTTGTCCAGCTCGACGGCGTCGAACCCGTCCGAGGCACACCGGTCGACCCAGCGGCCGACGATGCCGGCGAGCCGGTCCCGGCGGTGGGCGGTGCGCAGGTCGAGCAGCCACTCGCCCCAGGCCTCGTCGGCGACCGGCGTGCCGTGGTCCTTCAGGACGAGCCGCCACCGGGCCGGGCTGCCGCGCCAGAAGCGGCGCTCGTCGGCCTGGGTCTGGAAGGCGTTGACGTAGCAGACGTCGTAGCGGCCGGTCGGGTCGGACCGGCGGTCGCGGGCGACCACCCCGACGTCCGCGGGGACGGTCCGGTCGCCGCCGAGCTGGTAGTCGATCCGGGTCACCGGCGGGGCCACCGGCGGGGCCACCGGCGGGGTCACCGAGGGCGTCACGGGTGGCGTCACTGGCACGAGCAGCAGCAGCGCGGCGGCCAGCCAGCTCACGACCCGGCTCCCTCCCCGACGCGCACGAGGCGTCGACCGAGGTCCAGTGTGGCCTGCCGGAGCTCCTCGGGTCCGAGGATCTCCACCTCCAGGCCCAGCGTGATCCAGGCCAGGTGCACCGCCAGGCTGCCCAGGTCGTCGCCGCCGGCCTCCAGCAGGCTGGTGTCCTCGTCCAGCGCGGAGACCACGGCGCTGGACGCCGACACGCGTGCGCGGAGCTCGGCCGCCGGCGCGTGCACCCGCAGCCGCGCCTGGTGCCGGTACGGCGAGCTGGTCAGGGCGCGCTGCACGAACTCCGCCGGGTCGGGGTGCTCGCGCGGGCGGAAGCGCCAGGTGCTGGCCGTGACGTCACTGGTCCGGTCGAGGCGGAAGGTGCGCCAGTCCTCGCGGTCCACGTCCCAGGCCATCAGGTACCACCGCCGTCCGGTCGCGACCAGCCGGACCGGCTCGACCGTGCGCTCGGTGCGGGCGCCGGACCGGTCGCCGTACCCGAAGCGGACCCGGACCAGGTCCCGGCAGGCCCGGGCGAGGACCAGCAGGGCCTCGCCGTCGATCTCGGTGACGCCGCCCGGGAGCGTGTCGGTCGCGTCCTGGATGGCCTTGACCTCCGAGCGCAGCCGGGGCGGCATCACCTGGTCGAGCTTGGCCAGCGTGCGTAGAGCCGCTTCGCTGGCCCCCGCCACCGTCCCACCGGCGGCCAGGCGCAGCGACACCGCGACGGCGACGGCCTCCTCGTCGTCGAGCAGGAGCGGTGGGAGCGCCCGGCCGGCGCCGAGCCGGTAGCCGCCGCCGACGCCCTGGACCGCGTCGACCGGGTAGCCCAGGCCGCGCAGCCGGTCGACGTCGCGGCGGATGCTGCGGGTCGTCACCCCCAGCCGGTCGGCCAGCTCCGGGCCGGTCCACACAGCCCGGGACTGCAGCAGGGTCAGCAGGCGGAGCACGCGGGTGGTGGTGGTCTGGTCGCTCACCGGGACAGCGTCTCACTGATAGCGGACAGATACTGTCCGCCCGTCCCGGCAGGATGGGACCCATGACGACGACCTCACCGAGCACCCTGCACTGGAACGACCTCCTGGTGGACCAGGCCGACTTCTACTGGACGAGGATGTGGCGACCGCGCCTCGACGGGCTCACCGACGAGGAGTACCTGTGGGAGCCGGTGCCCTCGTGGAACGTGCACGTGGGACCCGAGGGCACCAGCGTGGACTTCGCGTTCCCCGAGCCGACCCCGGTCCCCTTCACGACCATCGCGTGGCGGCTCGCCCACGTCATCGTCGGCGTCTTCGCGATGCGCAACGCCGGCCACTTCGGGGCGCCGGCGGCCGACTACCAGTCGTGGACCTACGCCGCGACCGCGGACGAGGCGCTCGCCCAGCTCGACGAGCAGTTCGCGACCTGGATCGCCGGGGTCCGCAGCCTCGGCGAGGAGGAGCTGGCCCGGCCGTGCGGCGAGGCCGAGGGACCGTACGGCGCCATGCCGATGGCCACGCTGGTCCTGCACATCCACCGCGAGCTGTTCCACCACGGGGCCGAGATCGCGCTGCTGCGCGACCTGTACCTGCACACCCACCGCTGACCCCACCCCGGTTCGACCGAGCCACCACCCGAGAGGAACGACCATGGCCTTCCACGTCCCGCCCGTCGCCGACGAGCGAGCCAACCTCCGCGCCTACGTCGCCCAGCAGCAGGACGCGTTCCGTGACGTCGTCTTCGGCCTGAGCGACGAGCAGGCGGGACTCACGCCGACCCCGAGCGCGCTCAGCGTCGGGGCACTGGTCAAGCACGTGACGCACGTCCAGCGGACCTGGCTCGCCGGCGCGCTGGCCGCTCCCGACCTGCCCGTCGACGAGCGCCCGATGGAGGTGCGCTACGCCGAGCGGGAGGACAACATGCGCTGGCTGCCCGGTGACACCGTCACCGGCGCGCTGAAGGGTCTCGACGAGGTCTCGGCGGAGGTCCTGGACGCCATCGAGCGGCTCGACCTCGACGCGCCGTACCCGGTGCCGCCGGCGCCGTGGAACCCTGACGACGTCACCCACTGGTCGATGCGCTGGGTCTGGCTGCACCTGGTCGAGGAGCTCGCCCGGCACGCCGGGCACGCGGACATCATCCGCGAGGCGGTCGACGGCGCGACGATGTACGCGCTGACGGCCGGACGGGCCGGACTGCCGGCGACGCCGTGGCTGACGCCCTGGAAGCCCGCGTAGAGTCCGCTGCGTGCGCCCTCGCCTGACCGACGTGCTCCGGCGAGGGCAGGGACGCACCCTCACGCTGCGCGACGCGGTCGACGCCGACGGCACCTGGCCGGAGCTGGCCGGGCGCGGCCCGTGGGACCGGGTGGTCGACGCGACCGGAGACCCGGACGGTCAGGTCCGTCGCCTCGACGCGCTGCTCCGGCTCGTCGTCCCCGGCGGTGTCTACGAGGTCGTGCGTCCCACCCCAGCGGTCCGCGCGCACCTGGAGCGGCTCACCTCCGAACCCCCGCGAGGCCCCGAGGACCGGTCGCTGCGGCGTGCGGTGGCGAGCTGGTCGCTTCACGGCCGACGGCTGCGGGTGGTCCGCGGGCGTCCCACGCTGGCGGTGCTCCGGGAGGACGAGCTGAACCGCGCCCTGCTCGCCGACCCCGGCCGGGGGCGGGTGCTCGACAGCCTGCCGGCCGCCACCCTGCGGTCACGGTGCGAGCTGCGCACCTCGGACGGCGCCCGCCCGGCGCGGATGCGCACGACGTACCGCGCGCCGGAGGCCTTCCTGCGCGAGTACCGCGACGTCGTGGTGGGACCGAAGTCGGTCCTGCTCCAGCGGGGCCTGGTGCTGCCCGACACCTACCGGCACGGCACACGCAAGGTGCTCCAGCACCGCAGCCTGCGCCGTTCGGGCGACGCCTACGTCGTCCCGCCGTTCGACGCCTCCGACGCCTCTGACGCCCCGGAGCTGGAGGGACCCTTCTTCCACCTGGACAACGAGGTCCGCGGCTTCTTCGGGCACGCGCTGACCGAGCAGGTGTCCCGGCTCTGGGCGTGGGAGCGCGCCCGGCGGCAGGAGCCCGGGCTGCGTGCGCTGGTGACCCGCAACCGCGGCCGCGGGGTCGCCGGCTGGGAGTCCACGCTCCTCGCCGCCGGTGGGGTCGACCCCGACGACCTCGTCCTGGTCGACGGGCCGGTCCGGGTGGACCGGCTCCTGTCGGCCTCCCCGCTGTGGTCGATGCCCAAGTACGTCCACCCCGCCGTCGTGGAGACCTGGGACCGGATGGGTGCGGCGCTGCTGGCCCAGGCCGGCACCCCGGTCACCGGGCCCCGCATCTTCTGCTCCCGGCGTCACGACAAGCGGGCGTGCCAGAACCGTGCCGAGGTCGAGGCCCTCTTCGCCGCGCACGGCTTCGACGTGGTGTACCCCGAGGAGCATCCGCTGCCGGACCAGGTGGCGCTCTTCCACGACGCCGACGTGGTGGCCGGTTTCGCGGGCAGCGGCCTGTTCACCGTGCAGTTCAGCGACCGGCCCAAGCACCTGGTGGTGCTGCGCCCGGACACCTACGGGCCCTCCAACGAGTACATGATCGCCGCGGCCCGCGGCCACCGCCTGGACCTGGTCACCAGCCGCGCCCACGTCCCCCGGGGCAGCGCGTCGTCCTTCCGCTCGGACTTCACCGTCGACCTCGACGCCGAGGGGCGCTGGCTGCGCGACCGGCTCGCCGAGCTGGACTGAGCGACCCGAGCACCCTCGACCGGTCAGGCCTCCACGTAGTCCGGGTCGGTGACGGCGACCTGCTGCTCGGCCCGGGTGCGCGCCCGCGCCTCGCCGCGGTTCAGCGCGCCGTACGCGGCGGCCAGCCCGAAGGGCGGCATGTTCGCGTAGCGGGACTCGATCGCGTCGCGCGGCACCACGTAGGTCTCGTGGAACACGCCGACCGACCCGTTGCCGGCCGAGACCTTGTTGAAGCGCGCCCAGGCCGGAGCGTGGGCCCGGTCGGTGGCGCGGGCGTAGCGGCCGAGGTCCTCGGCGCTGCGCCAGTACTGCAGCACCAGGAAGTTGCGGCCCGCCCAGTAGGGGTAGGCCGCCAGCAGGCCGTCCTCGGGATGCTTCTCCAGCTCCTTGAGCATCCGGGGCATGCCGGTGAACGGTCCCCACCAGGAGCGGATGTTGCGCAGCCGGTTGATGCGCATGCCGATCACGAACAGGACGGCCTCGCCCTCGCCGACGTCGGCGACCTGCTGCCCGGCCACCACCCCGCTCGGGGCCTTGTCGATCGCCTTCACGTACTGCCGCGGGATCCTGGTCACGGGCGCCACCTCCACCGGCACCATCCCGCGGGGCCGGGGTGCGCGCCAGGCCCGTCTGGACCGGTCGGTCCGCCCTGGTGGACGGATCCGAGGCTAGGCTGCTGTCGCTCGGGGGAGCCGAGAAAGGAACCCCATGTCCGGTCTCCTGCTGATCCTCGTCGGCATCGTCCTCGTCCTCGCCGGTGCGCGGTCGCTGCGCACCGTGGTCCTCGCCGCCGGTTTCGGGGTGTCCTGGCTCGTCGCCGACGCCGCCGGGGCGTCGGTGCTGACCGGGCTGCTCGTCGGCGCCGCGGGCGCGGTCGCCGGGCTGGTCGCGATGGTCGTGGTGGCCTCCGCGGTCACCTTCGTCGTCGGCGCCCTGGTCGGCGCGGCGATCGGCGGCAAGCTCTTCGCCCTGCTCCACACCGGCGACGGCGGCCTGCTCCTCGGGCTGCTCTTCGTCGCCGCGTTCGCCGTGGTCGCGGGCTTCCTCGCGCAGCGCTTCCGCCGCCGCTTCCTGATCTGGGCGACCGCGGCAGCAGGGGCCGGACTCGTCCTCTCCGGCCTCGCCGAGCTCAACCAGGGCACGCTCGGCCTCTTCCGGCACCCGGAGGATCCGGGCGAGAGCGTCGTCGTGACCATCGCGTGGGTCGCCCTCGTCCTCGCCGGGCGCGCCGCCCAGGTGCGGGTCGGCAGCGCCGACGACGAGGACGCCCGGCGCTAGACGGAGCCGGTCAGCTGGTCGCCAGGAAGCCCTCGTCGGTCCGGTAGCACCGGCCGTCGGCCAGCGCGAGGGCCAGGGCGCGGTCGAACCGTTGCGGCTCCCAGTACGCCGCTCCGACCAGCTCGGCGAGCCGCTCGGGCGTCAGCGGGCCGTCGGCGCGCAGCGCTCGGACGAGCTGGTCGACCTCGCGGCCGACCTCGCGGTCACGGGGGCCCTCGGTGGAGGCCTTCGGTGGTGGCAGCGGCACGGCGTTCTCCTCTCCTCGCTGCTCCGCGGCTCGGTCAGGCGGGCTGCGGCGCGGTCCGTCCGCCCGAGGCGTCGGCGTCCTCGGCGGTCAGCGGCTGGGCGATGCTCTCCAGCGAACGGCCCTCGGCCTTCACCCCGAGCACGATCTCCACCACGCCGCCGATCACCATCAGTGCGGCGCCGATGTAGTAGCCGATCGCGATCCCGGTGATGTCGCCGCTGGCAGAGGCATCGTCGATCAGCTTGCCGAACAGCAACGGGCCACTGATCCCGCCCACCGCGGTGCCCAGCGCGTAGAAGAAGGCGATGCACAGGGCCCGGGTCTCCATCGGGAAGACCTCGCTGGCGGTCAGGTACGCCGCACTGGCGCCGGCCGAGGCGAAGAAGAAGATGACGGCCCCGAAGGCGGTCAGGGTGATCGCGTCGAGGTCGCCGAGGACGACGCCCGCGATGCCGAGCAGCACCCCGGACAGGATGTAGGTGCCGGCGATCATCCGCACCCGTCCGACCGTGTCGAAGAGCCGGCTCAGCAGCAGCGCACCGGCGAAGTTCGACGCCGCGAAGACCGCCAGGTAGTAGCCGGTCTGCTTGACGTCCATGAACGTGGAGAGCGTGTCGCCGTAGGTGAAGAAGAAGGCGTTGTAGAGGAAGGCCTGACCGACGAACAGCGCGAAGCACAGCGCCGTACGCCGCGGGTACAGGGTGAAGACCGTCTTGGCGATGACCGGCAGCGGGATCGTCCGGCGCTGCCGGATCGTGATCGTGTCCGACACCTTCTCCAGGGTGACGTGGTCCTCGCGCTCGACGGTCTCCTCGATCTCGCGCACGATCTTCTCGGCCTCGTCCTCGCGGCCGTGGATGAAGAGCCAGCGGGGGCTCTCCGGCACGTGACGGCGCACCAGCAGGATGCCGAGCGCCAGCACGGCGCCCAGCCCGAACGCCAGCCGCCAGCCCAGGGCGGGGTCGACGACGTTGGGGTCGAGCAGCGGGATCGTGAGCAGCGAGCCGGCCGCGGCCCCCACCCAGAAGGAGCCGTTGATCGCCACGTCGACCCTGCCGCGGTGCTTGGCGGGGATCAGCTCGTCGATGGCGGAGTTGATGGCGGCGTACTCGCCGCCGATGCCGGCGCCGGTCAGGAAGCGGGCCCCGAAGTACCACATCGGGTTCATCGAGAACGCGGTCAGCACGGTGGCCGCGGTGTAGAGGCCGAGGGTGAGCAGGAAGAGCTTCTTGCGGCCGAACCGGTCGGTGAGCTGGCCGAAGAACAGCGCTCCGAGGCACGCGCCCGCGACGTACGTCGCACCGGCGATGCCGATCTGCGAGCTGCTCAGTCCCAGCCCCGTGTCGCCGGGCTTCAGCGCGTCGGACATCGACCCGACGATGGTCACCTCGATCCCGTCGAGGATCCAGACCGTTCCCAGCCCCACCACGATCAGCCAGTGCCACCGCGCCCACGGCAGCCGGTCCATGCGGGCGGGGATGTCGGTGGTGATCCTGCCGGTCTCGACGGACATCGGTGTCCTCCTGTCTCAGGGCTCCACGAGGAGCCGCATCGGACAGAGTGCCCAGCGCACACCCCCTTCATGCGCGCGAGCCGATCAGGCCAGGCGCACGAACAGGTCGCGATCCCCCTCGCCCAGTCCCCACGGCACCTCGGCGAACGCGGGCAGGGCCTCGATCTCGTGCTGCTCCAGACCACCGAGCAGGCGCCGCACAGCAGCGTCGAGCGCGTCGACATACGCTCTGGCGGGAATGGGGCGCAGCTCCGACGGTCCCCAGGCCGGGTCCCACTCCTCCTCCCAGTCGTCGGTCGCCGTCTGGTAGCGGTAGAACGAGACCAGCCGGAGCACGGTCTCAGGACGAGGAAGCCCGGGCAGCTGGGTGAAGGTGTGCGACTGCGGCTTCACCGCGCCGTCCTCACGCCACTCGCGCTCCATGGTCTCCACGTACTGCGCGTCCTCGTTGGCAGGGTCGCCGCCGTACACAACGCTGTTCCAGTTCTCGGTGAGCAGCACCAGCCCGAACCCATCGGCGGCCTCGGGCGGCAGGGCGAGCCGACGTCGCACGTCCCGAGGCAGGAACGGGCCCGTCTCCGGAGCGCCCCACACGACCCCGACTGTGAGGAGGGCGTCGATGTGGACCCCTCCGACCAAGCACCTGCTCATCGCGGGGCGGAGTAGTCCCGGAAGCCGCGCTTGGTCTTGCGTCCCAGGTAGCCGGCGGTCACCAGGTGCTCCAGCAGGGGGGCCGGAGCGAAGCCGGGCTCGCGGAACTCCAGGTAGAGCTCCTTCTGGATGGCCAGCGAGACGTCGTTGCCGACCACGTCGAGCAGCTCGAAGGGACCCATCGGCAGGGCGCACCCGTACTTCATCGCGGTGTCGATGTCGTCGGCGGTCGCGTAGTGCGCCTCGAGCATCTTGATCGCGTCGTTGAGGTAGGGGAAGAGCAGCGCGTTGACGATGAAGCCGGCCCGGTCCCCGCAGGAGACGGCGTGCTTGCCGACCGCGGCGCACAGGGCCCGGGTGGTCTCCGCGACGGCGTCGCTGGTCGCGACGGTGGAGACCACCTCGACCAGGCGCATCACCGGGGCGGGGTTGAAGAAGTGCATGCCCACGACGTCCTGAGGGCGGCTGGTCACCTTGGCGAGCGCGATGATCGGCAGGCTCGAGGTGGTGGTGGCCAGGATCGTGCCGGGCGCGCAGATCTCGTCCAGGTTCTCGAACAGCGTGCTCTTGACCGCGAGGTCCTCCGCGATCGCCTCGACCACGATGTCGACGCGGGACAGGTCGTCCAGCGTGGTCGTCCCGGTCAGCCGGGCCAGCACCTGCGCCTTCGCGGACTCCTCGAGCTTGCCGCGCTGGATGGCCTTGTCCAGCGACCGCTCGATCGTGGTGCGGACCCCGGCGACCTTGTCGGCGGTGCGCCCGACGTAGACGACCTGGTAGCCGGCCTTGGCGAAGACCTCGACGATGCCCGAGGCCATCGTGCCGGTGCCCACCACGCCGACCACGCCGATCTCGTGCCGCAGCCGGGGGGCGTCGTCGGCCGAGGGGGTGAGCTGGTCGGGGACCGTGACGTTGGAGTCGGCCTTCTCGTAGGTGTAGAAGCCCCGGCCGCTCTTGCGACCGAGCAGGCCCGCGGTGACCATCTGCTTGAGGATCGGGGCCGGGGCGTGCAGCCGGTCTCGCCCCTGCTTGTACATCGTGTCGAGGATCTCGTACGCCGTGTCGAGGCCGATCAGGTCGAGCAGCTGGAGCGGGCCCATCGGGTAGCCGCAGCCGAACCGCATGGCCGCGTCGATGTCCTCGCGCGAGGCGTAGCGGCCCTCGAACATCGAGACCGCGTGGTTGAGGTAGCCGAAGAGCAGGGCGTTGGCGATGAAGCCCGCCTTGTCGCCGCAGACCACCGGCGTCTTGTCGAGGGTGGCGACCAGGCGGGTGACGTCGTCGAGGACGTCCGGCTCGGTGACCACCGTGCGCACGATCTCGACCAGCTTCTGCACCGGTGCGGGGTTGAAGAAGTGGATGCCGACCACCCGGCCGGGGTGGGCCGTCGAGGTCGAGATCTCGGTGACCGACAGGGACGAGGTGTTGGTCGCGATGATCGCGTCGGCCGACACCAGCCCGTCGACCTCGCGGATCACCGCCTGCTTGACCTCGAGCTTCTCCACGACGGCCTCGACGACGAGCTGGCAGTCCTTGAGGGCGGCCAGGTCGGTGGTCAGCTCGATCCGCCCGACCAGCTCGGCCTGCTCCTGCTCGGTCAGCTTGCCGCGCGCGACCGCCCGGGCCGTGGAGTTGGTGATGTGCTGGCGCCCGCGCTCCAGGGTCTCGTCGGTCTGCTCGACCCCCACCACGGCGTACCCGTTGCGGGAGAAGATCTCGGCGATGCCGGCACCCATGGTGCCCAGGCCGACGACGCCGACGGTGGTGAACTCACGAGGGGTGTGCGCGCTGGTCATGCACCGCATGATGGCACGCGCCACGCTGCACCCGCGTAGCGGTCACACCCCGTCCACACCTCGACCTCCGGTGGGCGGAGGTCGTCAGCTGTAGTCGTGGAAGCCGCGCTTGGTCTTGCGGCCCAGGTGTCCCTCGGCGACCTTCTGCTCCAGGGTGGCGGCCGGCGCGAGGCCGGGCTCGCCGAACTCGCGGTGCAGCTCCTGCTGGATGGCCAGCGAGACGTCGTTGCCGACCACGTCGAGCAGCTCGAAGGGACCCATCGGGAACTTCGCCGAGGCCTTGATCTCGGCGTCGATGTCGGTCAGGGCGACGCCCGACTCCGACAGCGTCACCGCGTCGTTGAGGTAGGGGAAGAGCAGCGCGTTGACGATGAAGCCGGCCCGGTCCCCGCACGAGACGGCGACCTTGCCGACCCGGGCACACAGGGCCTTCGTGGTCTCGTCGACCTCGGGCGCGGTGTGCTCGGTGGTGACGACCTCCACCAGCCGCATCACGGGGGCGGGGTTGAAGAAGTGCATGCCGATCACCGACGCGGGCCGGTTCGTGGTCTTGGCCAGCTCGGTGATGGGCAGCGAGGAGGTGGTGGTGGCCAGGATCGCGCCCGGCTTGCAGATCCGGTCCAGGTCGGCGAAGAGCTGGTGCTTGAGCGCGAGGTCCTCCGCGATCGCCTCGACGACGAGGTCCACGTCGGCCAGTGCCTCGCGCTCCGTGGCGCCGGTCAGCCGGCCCAGCACCTCGGCCTTGGTGGCCTCGTCCAGCTTGCCCTTGGAGATCGCGCGGTCCAGCGAGCGCTCGATCGCCGTGCGCACGCCCGCGACCTTGTCCTCGCCGCGCCCGACGAAGACCACGTCGTAGCCCGCCTTGGCGAAGACCTCGACGATGCCCGAGGCCATCGTGCCGGTGCCGACCACGCCGACGGTGCGGATGTCGTGGCGCAGCTGCGGGGCGTCGTCGGCCGACGGGGTCTCCTCGTCGGCGACCACGGCGCCGTCGGCGTAGGTGTAGAAGCCGCGACCCGCGGCGGCGCCGGTGCGGCCCGCGGCGACCAGGGTGTCGAGCAGGTCGGCCGGCTGGTGCAGCCGGTCGCCGGTCTCGGCGTACCGGGCCGCCAGGGCGTCGCGGACGACGTCCAGGCCGAGCTGGTCGAGGACCGACAGCGGTCCGGCCGGGTAGCCGCAGCCGAAGCGCATCGCCGCGTCGATGTCGTCCCGGGTGGCGTACCCCGCCTCGTACATCCGCACGGCGTGGTTGAGGTAGGGCAGGACCAGCAGGTCGTGGATCTCAGACATGCGGACGATGGTGACACAGCGCTACCGACCGGTAACAGGCCTCTGACCTGGGGTTTCGTTGTGAGACTGACCACGCGCGGCGCCCCTTGACGGGGGCGCCCGGCTGCGCCTCGGTGACCCGGCGGCTAGATTGCCGCGGTGAGACTCGTGATCGCCACCTGCCAGATCGACTACGCGGGGCGCCTGACCGCGCACCTGCCGAAGGCCACCCGGCTGATCATGGTCAAGAACGACGGCTCGGTCCTCGTGCACTCCGACGGCGGCTCGTACAAGCCGCTCAACTGGATGTCGCCCCCGGCCCGGCTCCGCGAGGGGCTCTCGGAGGACGGCGTCCCGGAGTGGGTCGTGCACGGCAAGGACGGCCCAGACGGGGACACCCTGCGCATCCTGCTCCACGAGATCCACAGCGACACCACCCACGACCTCGGGATCGACCCCGGCCTGCAGAAGGACGGCGTGGAGAAGCACCTCCAGGAGCTGCTCGCCGAGCACCCCGGCACGCTGGCCGACGGCCTGAGCCTGGTCCGGCGCGAGTTCCCGACGGCGATCGGCCCGGTCGACCTGATGTGCCGCGACGCCGAGGGAGCCTCGGTGGCCGTGGAGATCAAGCGCCGCGGCGACATCGACGGGGTGGAGCAGCTGACCCGCTACCTCGAGCTGCTCAACCGCGACCCCGCCCTGGTGCGGCGCGGTCCGGTCCGCGGGATCTTCGCCGCGCAGGAGATCAAGCCGCAGGCCCGGGTGCTCGCCACGGACCGGGGCATCGCCTGCGCCGTGGTCGACTACGACGCGCTGCGCGGCATGGACGACCCGACCGACCGGCTGTTCTGAGGTCGTCCGATGCCGATCCACCACCTCGCCCTCCCCGACGACTGGGCCGCCGCACAGCGCTCCGGCGACTACCGGGTCTCGACCCGGGGCGTCACGCTCGCCGACGAGGGCTTCATCCACTGCTCCGACCCCGACCAGGTCGAGGACGTCCGGTCGCGCTTCTACGCCGACGTGACGGACCTGCTGCTGCTCACCATCGACACCGACCGGCTCACCTCCCCCTGGCGGTACGACGACGTGCCGGGATCGCCGCGACCGTTCCCGCACGTGTACGGGCCGATCGACCTCGCCGCCGTGGTCGAGGTGCGCCGGCTGTGAGGCCGTCCGGGTGAGGCTCGCGCTCCCCGCCGTGCTGCGCGAGGAGCCGCAGTACCGCCTGCTCTTCGCCAGCCAGGTCCTCTCCGTCATCGGGGACCGGGTCAGCGGGGTGGTGCTCCCCTTCGCGGTGCTGGGCGTGGGCGGGTCGGTGACCGACGTCGCGCTGGTCTCGGCCGCCCAGTTCGTGCCCTACCTGGTGCTCTCGCTGCCGGCCGGGGTGTGGGCCGACCGGTGGGACCGCAAGCGGATCCTGGTGGTCTCGGACCTGGTCCGGCTGGTCTGCCAGCTCACCGCCGGCCTGCTGCTGGTCGCCGGCGCCGCGGACGTCGCCCACCTGCTCGTGCTGGCGGCGGTCTTCGGCGCGGCGGACGCGTTCTTCGCCCCCGCGTTCACCGGCCTGCTGCCCGGCACGGTGAGCCCGCTCAACCTGCAGCCGGCCAACGCGCTGCGCGGGCTGACCTTCTCGACCGCGTCGGTGGTCGGACCGCTGCTCGCCGGGGTCCTCGTCGCCGTCGGCGGGCCGGGGACCGCGATCCTCGCCGACGCCGCGACCTTCGCGGTCTCGGTCGCCCTGCTGCTCCCGCTCCGGCCGCGGCTGGTGGCCTCCGTGCTGGCCGAGGAGGACCCGACGGCGACGACCGACCACTTCCTGACCAGCCTGCGCCAGGGCTGGGCCGAGGTCCGCTCGCGTCCCTGGGTGCTGGCCTTCCTCGGCGGCCTCACGTCGTACCACGTGATCGTGCTGCCGGCGATCTTCGTGCTCGGCCCGGTGCTGGCCACCACCGACTACGGCGGCGCCCGCTCCTGGGCGGTGGTCAGCACCGGCTTCGGCGTCGGCGCCGTGCTCGGCGACCTGCTGCTGGTGCGGTGGCGGCCACCCCACGCGATGCGCGTCGCTGGCCTGATGCTGGTCGGCGCCTCGTGCCAGGCCGCGGTGATCGGGTCAGGCTGGTCGATCCCGGTCATCGCGGGGCTGGAGCTGCTCACCGGCATCTGCGTGACGGGCTGCTTCACGCTGTGGGAGACCTCCCTGGCCGAGCACGTGCCGCAGTCCTCGCTGTCGCGGGTGTCGAGCTACGACTACCTGGCGAGCACCGGCACCATCCCGCTGGGCAACCTGCTGGCCGGCACGGCGGCCGCGGCGTACGGCGTCCACGGCACGCTCGTCGCGATGAGCGTGCTCGGCGTCGGCGCGGCCTTGCTGGTCGCCGCGAACCCGTCGCTGCGCGCGCTCCCCCGGGGGGCGTAGGCCCCGGCGAGCTCGTGGATCTGGGGCTTGCCGGACCTGCTGGATCCGCCGGACCACGTCGACGAGCGGTCGGAAGTGTCGGCAGCACGACACCGGCGGGGTCGTCGGGCCGACGGTCCCGCGGGGCGGTTCGCACGACTGTTGTCCTACGCAGCCGGCCACCCTGGCCCCGACCGAAGGACACCGAGATGACCAAGCTCAACCGCTCCGCCAAGGCCCTCCTCACCCTGGCCACCGCCACCGCAGCCGTGGCCGGCACCACCGGGGTCGCCCAGGCGCAGACCACCTCGCAGGACAGCTACTACTACTACGGCTCCGGCACCGCCGGGGACTGCACGCTGACCGCCGCCCTGGACAAGGCGACGCTCTTCTCCTGGAAGGTCTTCGGCTCCGGCAACGTCTCGTGCAGCCTGCGTCACTCCAGCACCCAGGTGACCACGACCCTGAAGGCGTCCAACGGCACCTCGAGCTGGAACGTCGCGACCGCCGCGACAACCTTCACCAACTCGTTCGGCACCGGCAGCCGGTGGCTGCAGACCAGCACCACCGCCTTCAGCTGCAACCCGGCGCTGTACTACCAGGTCGTGGTCAGCTCGACCATCAGCGGGCTGGGCTCGTACTACGTCACGACCGGCTCGCCGAAGAAGGTCTGCTGAACCAGCCGCGGGGGTCAGGCGCCGGCGAGGTCAGCCACCTCGTCGGCGCACCCCCACGACAGCGTGACCCCGGCCCCGCCGTGCCCGTAGCAGTGCACCACCCGGGTCCCGGTGGGCGTCGTGCCGGCATCGAGCCGGACGGTGGGACGGGCCGGACGCAGCCCGACCCGGACGCCGAGGACCTCGGCCCTCGCCAGCTCGGGCACCAGCGCCCGGGCCCGCGCCAGCACCGACGCGGTCACCTCCGCCGACGGGGTGCGGTCCCAGACGCCCTCCTCGTCGGTGCCGCCCACGACGATGTCGTGGCTGCGCGGCACGACGTACGTCGGACCGGCGGAGTCGAGCCACCACCGCTCCAGGCCGACCTGGGCGAGCCGGACCACCTGGCCGCGCACCGGCAGCACGCTCGGGTCGGAGCCGAGCAGCCGGGCGCCCAGCCCCGCCGCGTCGACCACGACCTCGGCCTGGTCGGGCAGCCCGGACAGGGCCATCCGGGTCAGCGTCCCGCCCAGGGCCTCGACCCGCTGCACCAGCCACGGCAGGTAGACCGGCATTTCCACCACGGGAGCCTCGAAGGTCCAGCCGGCCAGGTACGGCGCGGGGACCTCTCCGGTGCGCGTCAGCCCGGGCACCGCCGAGGCCCACCAGGGATCGGGGGCCGGGGAGCCCAGCACCTCGGTGCCCTGCCGGAGCACGACCCCGGTCCGCTCGTCGGCCGCGAGCTTCGCCAGCTCGCCGTACGTCGTGGAGGCCCAGCCCGTGACCCTCTCGAAGGGGTAGGCCCGGTAGGGGTACCAGAGGGCGGCCGCCACCGAGGACGTCGTCTCCAGGGGCAGGTCGCGGGCGACCACCGAGACGGCGTGGCCACGCTCGAGCAGGCGCACCGCGCAGCTCAGCCCGACGACCCCCGCCCCGACCACGACCACCCGCGCCATGGCCCGAGTCTGCCAGCGCGCGGCCGGCCGCGGGAGGGATCAGTCCAGCCCGTTGGCCCGGCGGATCTCCGCGACGATGCCGGCCATGATCTCGGTCAGGCCGAAGTCCTTGGGGGTGAAGACGGCGGCGACGCCGAGCTCCTTCAGCTTCTCGCCGTCGGAGGTCGGGATGATGCCGCCGACGATCACCGGCACGTCGGTCAGACCGGCCTCGCGCAGCCCGTCCAGGACCGCCGGCACGAGCTCCATGTGGGAGCCGGACAGGATCGAGAGGCCCACGCAGTGCACGTCCTCGGCCACGGCCGCGGCGACGATCTGCTCGGGGGTCAGCCGGATGCCCTGGTAGATGACCTCGAAGCCGGCGTCCCGGGCGCGTACGGCGACCTGCTCGGCGCCGTTGGAGTGACCGTCCAGGCCGGGCTTGCCGACGAGCAGGCGCAGCCGGCCGCCGAGCTCCTCACCGGTGCGGCGGACCTCCTCGCGGACCGCGGTGAGCTCCGCTCCGGCCTCGACGACCCCGACGGCACCGGCCACCCCGGTGGGGGCGCGGTACTCGCCGAAGACCTGCCGCAGGGTCCCGGCCCACTCACCCGTGGTGGCCCCGGCGCGGGCCGCGGCCAGGGTGGCGTCCATCAGGTTGACGCCGCTCTTGGCGTCCTCGGTCAGCCGGGCCAGCGCGGCGTCGACGGACGCCTGGTCGCGCTCGGCCTTCCAGGCCGCCACGCTGTCCAGCGCGGCGCGCTCGGCCGCGGGGTCGGCGGTCTGGATGGCGGCGTCGAGGTCCGCGGTCAGCGGGGAGACCTCGGTGGTCTCGAACCGGTTGACCCCGACCACGATCTCCTCGCCCGCCTCGATCCGGGCCCGGCGGGCGGCGTGGCTGGAGACCAGCGCCTGCTTCATGTAGCCGGACTCGACCGCGGCGATCGCGCCGCCCATCGCCTGGACCCGGTCGATCTCGGCCTTCGCGGAGGCGACCAGGTCGGCGACCTTCTGCTCGACCACGTGGCTGCCGTCGAAGATGTCGCCGTACTCGAGGAGGTCGGACTCGAACGCGAGCACCTGCTGGAGCCGCAGCGACCACTGCTGGTCCCAGGGGCGCGGCAGACCGAGGGCCTCGTTCCACGCGGGCAGCTGGACGGCGCGGGCGCGCGCGTTCTTGGACAGCGTCACGCCGAGCATCTCCAGGACGATGCGCTGCACGTTGTTCTCCGGCTGGGCCTCGGTCAGGCCGAGGGAGTTGACCTGCACGCCGTACCGGAAGCGGCGCATCTTCTCGTCGGTGACGCCGTACCGCTCGCGGGTGATCTCGTCCCAGAGCTCGACGAACGCGCGCATCTTGCACATCTCCTCGACGAACCGCACACCCGCGTTGACGAAGAACGAGATCCGCCCGACCACCTTGCCCATCTCCTCGGGCGCGACCTGGCCCGAGTCGCGCACCGAGTCGAGCACGGCCATCGCCGTGCACAGCGCGTAGGCGAGCTCCTGGGTGGTGGTCGCCCCGGCCTCCTGCAGGTGGTAGCTGCAGATGTTGATGGGGTTCCACTTGGGGATGTGGTTGACCGTGTAGGCGATCGTGTCGGTCGTCAGGCGCAGCGAGTGCTCCGGCGGGAACACGTAGGTGCCGCGCGAGAGGTACTCCTTGACGATGTCGTTCTGGGTCGTGCCGGCCAGCTGCGCGTGCACCTGCTCGGGGTCGAGGTCGGGGTTCTGCTCCTCAGCCACGACCTGGTAGAGCGCGAGCAGCCACATCGCCGGCGCGTTGATGGTCATGGAGGTGTTCATCCCGGTCAGCGGGATGTCGGCGAAGAGCTTGCGCATCTCCCCCAGGTGCGGCACCGGCACGCCGACCTTGCCGACCTCACCGCGCGACAGCGGGGAGTCCGGGTCGTAGCCGGTCTGGGTGGGGAGGTCGAAGGCGACCGAGAGGCCGGTCTGGCCCTTGGCCAGGTTCGTCCGGTACAGCTTGTTGGACTCCACCGCCGAGCTGTGACCCGCGTAGGTCCGCATCACCCAGGGCTTGTCACGCTGTGCCATCTCAGTCATGCGCGTGACGATACGACGGCCGGTGACTCGCGGGTAACTCCTTGTGAACTGTTCCTCATGCCAACTAGGTCACAGGGGGCCGTTCGAGGGTGAAGAGCCGGCGCCAGGAGCCGGCGGCGATGAGCCGGCGCAGCGAGGGCGAGCAGCCCCGCAGCACCACGTGCCGCCCGGCGCGCTCGACCCGGTACGCGGCGGCGCCGAGGAGCTTGAGGGCGGTCACGTCGATCGACTCCACCGCGGAGAGGTCGACGACCACGTCGCAGTCGGGGTGGTCGTGGATATGGGCGTACAGCCGGTCGCGGACCGCGGCCGAGGAGCGCCCGTCCAGGTGACCGGACAGCGCGAGCACGTCGTCGGTCCAGTCGTCGGCCCGGTCGTCGGTGACGCTCACGCGAACCCCCGTTCGGCGGTGGGCCGCTGGTCGGCCCTCACTCACTATGACGCACGCCACACCGGTTCGGTTGCCTCATCGGGCGAGGAACCTCGTGTGTCGCACGGGACGGGTGTGACTCCGACTCAGGGTCGCCCCCGTTGACTCAGTGGGGCTCGTCGGGCAGCGTCACCCGGGCGATCTCGACGCCGAGGCCCTGCAGCGTCTCGACGAACCCCGGGTAGCCCCGGTCGATGTGATAGCTGTCGGCGACCGTGGTGGTGCCCTCCGCGACCAGGCCGGCCAGCACCAGTGCGGCCCCCGCGCGGATGTCGTGGGCCACCACGGGCGCGCCCGAGAGCAGCGGCCGCCCGCGCACGATCGCGTGGTGGCCGTCGGTCCGGATCTCGGCGCCCAGCCGGGCGAGCTCCTGGACGAACATGAACCGTGCCTCGAAGACGTTCTCGGTGACCATCGCGGTGCCGTCGCTCACTGCGGCCAGCGCCATCGCGAACGGCTGCAGGTCGGTCGGGAAGCCCGGGTAGGGCAGCGTGACCACGTCGAAGGCGTCGAGCCGGCGCTCGACGCGCAGCGAGAACGCGTCGTCCCGCACGGTCACCGCTGCCCCCGCGGAGGCCAGCTTGTCCAGCACGATGTCGAGGTGGTGGGCCACCCCGCCGCGCACGGTGAGGTCGCCACCGGCCATCGCCACCGCGAAGGCCCAGGTGCCGGCCACGATCCGGTCCGTGACGGTGGCGTGCGTGACGGGGTGCAGCCGCTCCACGCCGCGCACGGTCAGCGTGCTCGACCCGATGCCGTCGATCTCAGCGCCCATCGACCGGAGCATCTCGCACAGGTCGACGATCTCCGGCTCCCGGGCGACGTTGTCGATGACGGTCTCGCCCTCGGCCAGCGTCGCGGCCATCAGCAGGTTCTCCGTCGCTCCGACGCTCGGGAAGTCCAGCCACAGGGCATTGCCGCGCAGGCGGTCGGGCACCTCCGCGACGACGTACCCGTGCTCGATGCGGGTCCGGGCGCCCAGGTCCTGCAGCCCACGCAGGTGCATGTCGAGCCCCCGGGAGCCGATGTTGTCCCCGCCCGGCAGCGAGACCCGGGCCCGGCCGCAGCGGGCCACCAGGGGACCCAGCACGCTGATGCTGGCCCGCAGCCTGCGGACCAGGTGGTACGGCGCGTGGTGGCCGAGCTCCTCGGGGACGTCGATGACGGCAGTGCCGAGCGCCTTGTCGAGGGCGACGTCGCAGCCGAGCTCGCCGAGCAGCCGGGCCATCACGTCGACGTCGAGGATGTCGGGCACGTTGGTGACCGTGGTGCGGCCCGCGGCGAGCAGCGAGGCGGCCATCAGCTTCAGCGCGGAGTTCTTCGCCCCACCCACCGCGACCTCCCCCACCAGGGGCCGTTGCAGCCCTCCGGGAGAGGTGACCTCGAACGCCTCCATCAGGCCTCCTGCGCCTCGACCTGCTCCAGCCATCGCTCCAGCTCCGCCGGGGTCCGGAACCGGAGCACCCGTGGCGTCGCGGGACCAGCCTGCCATGCCACCAGGCGCCCGTGCTTGCGCCGGGATCCCCGTCGACCAGGATCCGGCGGGCGCCGTCCACCCGCGTGCTCATGTGACCCATCTCCCCCGTCCGACCGACCCCGGCACGACACGCGGAACGTACGCTGAGCCGGTGGTCAACCTCACCCGGATCTACACCCGCACCGGCGACGCCGGCTCGACGCGCCTCGGCGACAACTCCGAGACCAGCAAGAACGACCTGCGGCTGCACGCGTACGCCGACGTCGACGAGCTGAACTCCCACCTCGGCCACGCGGTCGCGGCAGGCGGGCTCGACGACGCGCTGGTCGCCGTGCTGACCCGGGTGCAGAACGAGCTCTTCGACGTGGGCGCGGACTTCTGCACGCCCGTGGTGGAGGACCCGGAGTGGCCGCCGCTGCGCGTCGAGCAGGCCTACGTCGACCGGCTCGAGGCGCTCTGCGACCAGTACAACGAGGACCTCGAGGCGCTCCGCTCCTTCATCCTCCCGGGCGGGACGACGGGGGCGGCGCTGCTGCACGTGGCGCGCACGGTCGCCCGCCGGGCCGAGCGTGCGGCGTGGGCGGCGTACGAGGTGCACGGCGCGACGATGAACGTCGTCGCGATCACCTACCTCAACCGGCTCAGCGACCTGCTCTTCATCCTCGCCCGGTACGCGAACCGCGAGCGTGGGGACGTGCTCTGGCGCCCGGGCGGCGACCGCTAGGACCGCTCCGCGTCCTGGTCGGCGCTCCGGTCGCTGCCGAGCACGCCGGAGACCACCTCGAGCAGGTCGCGCAGGCCGAGGCCCTTCTCCACGTACCGGTCCGCCCCCGCGGCCAGGGCCTGGGCCTCCATCAGCCCGTGGTCGAAGCCGGAGAGCACGATGATCCGGGTGCCGTCGACCGCCTTGCGGATCAGCGGCAGCGCCTGCAGTCCGTCCATCTGCGGCATCGCGAGGTCCAGCAGCACCAGGTCGGGGCGCAGCGACGCCGCCAGCGCGACGGCCTCCTCGCCGTTCTCGGCCTCGCCGACCACCTCGTACCCACCGTGCTGCTCGAGCTTGATGCGCAGCAGCATCCGGACGTCGTCGTAGTCGTCGACCACCAGGACCCGGACCGGGTCGCCCTGGCCCCGGTCGGCGACCGCCCGGGGCGCGGGCTCCGGGACGTCCGCGGGCAGGTCGAGGCTCGCCGGTGCCGAGCGGACCAGGTCGCCCGGCTGCAGGTCGCCGCCGTCCAGCGGCTCGAGCAGGTCGTTCATCATCCGGCGGGCGGCCTCCAGCGTCCGGGCGAGGTAGTCCTCCCCGGCAGCGCCGTCCCCCCGGTCGAGGCTGTACAGGGCCGCGGTGAGCCCCTGGACGATGTTGTCGTTGATCTCCAGGGCCTGGCGCCGCCGCAGCTGGGCCTCGCGCACCCGTGCCACCAGCGCCTCGCGCTCGAGCCGCGGGCCGGCGTCGTGGACGAAGACCGCCCGCTCGCCGCCACCCCCGACGGTCGGCGGCAGCTCGGCGACGACCAGGTCGAGGCGCAGCGCCCGGTCGTCCAGGCCGTGCCCGGCGACGTCCTGCGCGGAGGAGGTCGCCTCGACCAGCGCGTCGAAGCGGGTGCCCACCGGGTCGCCGCCGAGCAGGGCGGTGGCGTGGGTGTTGGCCTGCACCACGGTGCCGTCGTCGTCGAGCACCAGCACGGCGTCCGGCGAGGACTCCACCAGGCTGCGGAACCGCTCCGCGCTGCGCTCGCGCTCCTGCTCGGCCAGCACCCGGTCGGTGATGTCGATGCAGGTGCCGCGCATCCGGACCGGGACGCCGTTCTCGTGGATCACCTGGCCGTTGGAGGACAGGTAGCGCAGCTCGCCGTCGGGACGCACGATCCGCTCGATCATCTGGTAGGGCTCGCCCGACGCGTACGCCGCCTGGTGGATGCCGGTGATCCGCTCACGGTCCTCGGGGAAGATCAGCGACAGGAACCGCTCGTAGGAGGCGTTGAACGACTGGGGCTCGTGGCCGTAGATGCGGTACAGCTGGTCGGACCAGCGGTTGGTGTCGCTGGCGATGTGCCAGTCGTAGTCGCCCATGTTGGCCAGGGCCTGGGCGTTGTCGACCCGCGCCACGAGGTCGGCCAGCCGGCCCTCGGCGTCGCGCCGGCCCCAGGTGGACTCCAGGGCCGCGAGGCCGGTCTCCAGCTCGGCGGTGGCCGGCGCGGGGCCGCTCGCGACGTCCCAGGCGAGCACGAGCTGCCGGTGCTCGTCACCCCAGGGCCGGTACGTCGTGGTTCCGATCCCGGCGGCGGCCCAGTCGGGCGCGGGCTCGCCCGGACCGGGCGGGTCGCCCTCGAGCTGGTCGCCGGCATGCCCGCGGACCTCCCAGGCGCCGTGGCGCAGCTCCACGACCCAGACGGCCCGGGCGCCGGCGAGGCCGAGCACCAGCGGGAGCGACCGGGTCAGGAGCGCCTCGGCCGACTCCTCGCCCTCGGGTCGCAGCAGGACGAGGTCGCGCAGGTACTGCGCCGTCGCGGTGGTCTCCATGTGCCCCTTGCCCCTCAGAGGTGCGACCGGTGGGGTCGGTCGCTCCCCGAAGAGTCTCCCCAGATCAGGGGTCCGTCAAGCGGTTCAGAGGATCCGGCGACTCACGCCCGGAGGGCCCGCCTCGAGCCAGGCCAGCAGCCCGGTGAGGGCGTCGGAGGCAAGCGCGAGCTCCCGGGGACCGTGCGGCGTGCTCAGCGCGATGATCACGTGGCCGGCGTACAGGGAGTGCAGCTCCATGCCCACCGCCTCGCGCTGCCCGGCGAAGGTGAGGTCGGCGCGGTGCAGCACCTCCCGGGGGCGCGGGCTGAGCGAGAAGACCCGGAAGAACTCCAGCAGGTCGCCGGAGTAGCGGCCGATGCCGAGAACCCAGCCGCGCCCGGCCCTGTCGGACCGGACGCGGAGGGAGAGCTCGAACGTGCCACCGTCGCGGGAGATCCAGCGACGGCGGGAGAACAGACACAGGCCGAAGAGCAGGACGAGGAGCAGCGCGGCACCCACTGTGTCGGCGACGTACGCCCACAGCGGCATCCCGCGCCCCTTCGTCCGGTCCTCGGCCTGCGTCTCGTGCTCAGGACTTGGCGGTCTCGGCCGCGCGGATCCGGGCCTCGGCCCAGGCACGCGCAGCCGCCTCGGCCGCCTCGTCGGTGTACTCTCCCGCCGACTCCGCGCGGGCGAGGTCGGCCCGGGCGTGCTCGAGGTCGATCTCGTGCGACATCTGCGCGTTCTCGGACAGGATCGAGATCCGGTTGTTCGCCACCGACAGGAAGCCGGCGTCGACCGCCGCGATCCAGGTCTCGCCCTCGGCGGTGGTGACGTCGACGACGCCGTCCACCATCAGGGAGAGCATCGGCGCGTGGTTCGGCAGGATGCCGACGTCCCCCTCGGTGGTGCGGGCGATGACCATGGTGGCCTCGCCCGACCACACGAGACGGTCGGCGGCGACCAGCTCGACCTGCATGAGGGTGTCGCTCATGTCAGAGGCTCTTCTGGATGTCGGCCCACTTGCGCTCGACGTCGTCCAGGCCACCGCACATGAAGAACGCCTGCTCCGCTACGTGGTCGTACTCGCCGTCGCAGATCTTGTTGAACGCCTCGATGGTGTCGACCACCGGAACGGTCGAGCCCTCGATGCCGGTGAACTGCTTGGCGACGTAGGTGTTCTGGGACAGGAACCGCTGGATGCGACGCGCGCGGTGGACGATGATCTTGTCCTCCTCGGAGAGCTCGTCGACACCGAGGATCGCAATGATGTCCTGGAGCTCCTTGTTGCGCTGCAGGATCTGCTTGACCCGGATCGCGGCGTCGTAGTGCGCCTGGCCGATGTACTGCGGGTCGAGGATCCGCGAGGTCGAGGTCAGCGGGTCCACCGCGGGGTAGATGCCCAGCGACGCGATCTCGCGGGACAGCTCGGTGGTCGCGTCGAGGTGCGCGAACGTGGTCGCCGGCGCCGGGTCGGTGTAGTCGTCGGCGGGGACGTAGATCGCCTGCAGCGAGGTGATCGAGTGACCGCGGGTCGAGGTGATGCGCTCCTGGAGGGTGCCCATCTCGTCGGCCAGGTTGGGCTGGTAGCCCACCGCGGACGGCATCCGGCCGAGCAGGGTGGAGACCTCCGAGCCCGCCTGGGTGAACCGGAAGATGTTGTCGATGAAGAGCAGCACGTCCTGCTTCTGCACGTCGCGGAAGTACTCCGCCATTCCTCCATCTCCTGGATCAGGTCGTTGCCCTCACGGGTGCGCTCGCCGACGCCGGCGAACACCGACACGCCGCCGTGGTCCTTGGCGACCCGGGCGATCATCTCCTGGATGAGCACGGTCTTGCCGACACCCGCACCGCCGAACAGGCCGATCTTGCCGCCCTGGACGTACGGCGTGAGCAGGTCGATGACCTTGATGCCGGTCTGGAACATCTCGGTCTTGGACTCGAGCTGGTCGAAGGCCGGCGCCTTGCGGTGGATGCCCCAGCGCTCGTTGACCTCGTAGACCTCGCCCTCGGTGAGGTTGAGGCAGTCGCCCGTCGCATTGAAGACGTGACCCTTGGTGATGTCGCCGACCGGCACCGAGATCGGGCCGCCGGTGTCGGTCACCTGCGAGCCGCGGACCATGCCGTCGGTGGGCTTCATCGAGATGGCGCGCACCATGCCGTCGCCGATGTGCTGCGCGACCTCGAGGGTGATCGTGTTGGTCTCGCCACCCAGGGTGATGTCCACCTTGAGGGCGTTGTAGATCTCGGGCATCGCGTCCGCGGGGAACTCGATGTCGACCACGGGGCCGATGACCCGGGCGATCCGCCCGACGGTCGCGTTCTCGTTGATGGTGGCAGTCATCTCTCTCACTCACTCCCGGCGGTGGCGTCGGCAAGGGCATTGACGCCACCGACGATCTCGCTGATTTCCTGGGTAATACCGGCCTGGCGGGCCTGGTTGGCGATGCGGGTGTACTTCTTGATCAGCTCCGACGCGTTGTCGGTCGCCGACTTCATCGCCCGCTGACGAGCGGCGAGCTCGGAGGCGGCCGCCTGGAGCAGGGCGAAGTAGATCCGGGACTGGACGTACTTCGGCAGCAGCCCGTCGAGGACCTCCGCCGCGCTCGGCTCGAACTCGTAGAGCGGGAGCATGTCGTCGGCGCTCGGCTTCTCCTCGCCCTCGACCACCTCGAGCGGGAGCAGCCGCACCGCGGTGGGCTCCTGCACGAGCATCGACCGGAACCGGGTGTACACGACGTGCACCTCGTCGACGCCGGTCTCCTCGGTGAGGAACTCCGCGATCAGCACGTGGCCGATCTCCTTGGCGATCTCGTAGGTGGGCTGGTCGGAGTGACCGATCCACGACTGGACCACCGCGCGGCGACGGAAGTTGAAGTACGCGACGCCCTTGCGGCCCGAGATGTAGGTGGCGACCTGCTTGCCCTCGGCCCGCAGCTTCTCGGCGAGGCGCTCGGCCTCCTTGAGCACGCTGGAGGAGTAGGCGCCGGCCAGACCGCGGTCGCTGGTGACGATCAGGATCGCAGCCCGGTTCGACTCGGCGGTCTCGGTGGTCAGCGGGTGGTCGACGTTGGAGTACGTCGCCACCGCCGACACCGCACGGGTGAGCTCACGGGCGTACGGCGCTGCCGCCTGGGCCCGCTGCTGCGCCTTGATGATGCGGGACGCAGCGATGAGCTCCATCGCCCGGGTGATCTTCTTGGTCGACTCGACCGACTTGATCCGGGCGCGGTACTCACGCAGCGATACGGCCATCGTCAGCCCCGCTTCTGCTTGACGATCGTCTCCTGCTCGACGTCCTCGTCCGCCAGCGCCTCGTGCTCCTCGCGGCCGGCCTTGATCGAGCCACCGTCGGTGGTCTCGAACTGGTTGGCGAAGGAGTCGAAGGCGCCCTCGAGCGCGGTCGCGGTGTCGTCGCTGAAGTCGAGCGACTCCCGGATGCCCTGCAGGATCCCCGCGTGCGAGAGGCGCAGGTAGTCCAGGAACTCCTTCTCGAAGCGGAGCACGTCCTCGGTCGGGACGCGGTCCAGCTTGCCGCTGGTGCCGGCCCACAGCGAGACGGTCATCTCCTCGAGCGGGTACGGCGAGTACGCCGGCTGCTTGAGCAGGGCCATCAGGCGCTGACCGCGGTCGAGCTGCTGGCGCGAGGCGGCATCGAGGTCGGAGGCGAACATCGCGAAGGCCTCCATCGCGCGGAACTGCGCCAGGTCGACCTTCAGCGAGCCGGTGACCTTCTTCATGGCCTTGGTCATCGCCGAGCCACCCACCCGCGACACCGAGATGCCGACGTCGATGGCGGGACGCTGGTTGGCGTTGAACAGGTCCGACTGCAGGAAGATCTGGCCGTCGGTGATCGAGATGACGTTGGTCGGGATGTAGGCCGAGACGTCGTTGGCCTTGGTCTCGATGATCGGCAGGCCGGTCATCGAGCCCTTGCCCATGTCGTCGGAGAGCTTCGCGCAGCGCTCCAGCAGGCGGGAGTGGGTGTAGAAGACGTCACCCGGGTAGGCCTCGCGGCCCGGCGGACGGCGCAGCAGCAGCGACACGGAGCGGTAGGCCTCGGCCTGCTTGGTCAGGTCGTCGAAGACGATCAGGACGTGCTTGCCGGCGTACATCCAGTGCTGGCCGATGGCCGAGCCGGTGTAGGGGGCGAGGTACTTGAAGCCCGCGGAGTCCGACGCCGGCGAGGCGACGATGGTGGTGTACTCCAGCGCGCCGGCGGCCTCGAGCGCACCGCGGACCGCGGCGATGGTCGAGCCCTTCTGGCCGATCGCGACGTAGATGCAGCGGACCTGCTTGTCCGGGTCGCCGGAGGCCCAGTTCTGCTTCTGGTTGATGATCGTGTCGATGGCGATCGTGGTCTTGCCGGTCTGGCGGTCGCCGATGATGAGCTGACGCTGGCCACGGCCGATCGGGGTCATCGCGTCGATGGCCTTGATGCCGGTGGCGAGCGGCTCGTGGACCGACTTGCGGACCATGACGCCCGGAGCCTGGAGCTCCAGAGCGCGACGACCCTCGGAGTTGGCGATCTCGCCGAGGCCGTCGATCGGGGTGCCGAGCGGGTCGACGACGCGACCGAGGTAGCCGTCGCCGATCGGGACCGAGAGGATCTCCCCGGTCCGGCGGACCGTCTGGCCCTCCTCGATCTTGTCGAAGTCACCGAGGATGACGACGCCGATCTCGCGGGTGTCGAGGTTCAGGGCGATGCCCAGCGTGCCGTCCTCGAACTCCAGCAGCTCGTTGGCCATCACCGAGGGCAGCCCGGTGACGCGCGCGATGCCGTCGCCGGCCTCGGCCACCTGGCCGACCTCCTCACGGCTCGCGGCGTCGGGCGTGTAGTCCGCCACGAAGCGCTGCAGCGCGTCCCGGATCTCGTCCGGACGGATCGAAAGCTCCGTCATCTTCTTTCCCTGCTCTCTTCGTCTTCTGTCGATGTCTGGGGGCTCAGCGCCCCGCGTCCGGTGGTGGGCCGCTCAGCCGGCGAGGCGCCGGCGCGCGTCGTCGAGACGACTCGCCACGGTGCCGTCGATGACGTCGTCACCGATCTCGATGCGGACGCCGCCGATCACGTCGGAGTCGACCAGCGTGTTCAGGTGCACCGGTCGGCCGTACTGCGCCGAGAGGGCGGAGGCGAGCCGCCCCTGCTCCGCGTCCCCGAGCGGACGGGCCACCCGGACCAGCGCGACCAGCCGGTCGCGCTGCGAGGCGGCGACCTTCTGGTAGGCCTCGATCGCCACGATCACGTTGCGGTGGGTGCCCGAGACCGCCTGCTCGGCGAGCCTCACGAGCCCGGGGGTCGCCCTGCCCTCCAGCAGTCCGCGCAGGAGCTCCCGCTTGTCGGCCGACGACCGGGCCGGGTCCGAGAGCGCGTCGCGGAGCCCGTGGTTGTCGGTGACCAGCTGGCCGAAGCCGAAGAGCTGGTCCTCGAGCGCGTCGGCCTCGCCCGACCCCTCGGCCGCCCGCACCACGGCGATCACGCCGAGCTGCTCGAGGGCGTCACCCAGGTCGCGCGTGGCCGCCCAGCGTCGTCCGGCCGCGGCGGCGACCAGGTCGAGCGCAGGGTCGGCGACCTTGCCCGCCAGCATCTGGCGGACCAGGCCGGACTTGGCGTCGGCGTCCACCGACAGGTCGGTGAGCACCCGGCGCAGGCTCGGCTCGTCCGCGAGGAGACCGGAGACCGCGAAGAGGTCGTCGGCCAGCCGGTTGCCGTCGGAACCGCCGCGCACGGCGTTCCCGAGCTCGGCGACCAGCTCCTCGAAGGACTCGGCCGAGGCTCCGCGCATGAGGCCCTGCATCAGCTGGCCCCGCTGCCGTTGTCGGAGGTCTCGAGCTCGGCGAGGAAGCGCTCGACGACCCGGCTCTGGCGAGCCTCGTCGTCCAGGGCCTCACCGACGATGCGACCGGCCAGGCCGGTCGCCAGGGCGCCGACCTCGGCCCGGAGCGAGGTGACCGCCTGCTGGCGCTCGGCCTCGATCTGGGTCTTGCCGTGCTCGACGATGCGAGCCGCCTCGGTCTGCGCCTGCTCGCGCAGCTCGGCGACGATCGCGGCCCCCTGCTCGCGGGCCTCCTCGCGGATGCGGGCCGCCTCGTGGCGCGCCTCGCTGAGCTGCTGGTCGAGCGCGGCGAGCTTGGCGTCCGCCTCGGCCTGCTTGGTCTCGGCGGCCTTCAGGCCGCCCTCGATCGCGGTCGTCCGCTCGGCGAACGTCTTCTCGAAGTTCGGGACGACGAACTTCTTGATCGCGAAGAAGAGCAGGCCGAACACCACGAGGGCGAGGACGATCTCCACGGTCTCAGGAGCCAGCGGGCTGTGCTCCTCAGACGTGGTGTGAGCCGCGTCCCCGGCAAGGAGGATCAGGTTCATCTTCGTGGTCCTTCGTCAGTGGTTCTGGGTCACTTCAGGACGAACGCGAGGGCGATGCCGATGATGGCGAGCGCCTCGGCGAGGGCGAAGCCCAGGATGGCGATCGACTGCAGGCGGCTCTGGGCCTCCGGCTGGCGGGCCACACCGTTGATGTACGCGGCGAAGATCAGACCGATGCCCACACCGGGGCCCACGGCCGCGAGGCCGTAACCGATCATGTTGAGCGAGCCGTTGAGAGTGCCGTCCACGACGGGTTCCTTTCGTTGTTTCTTACTTGATCTCAGTGCTCGTCAGCGAGAGCACCGGAGATGTACATGGCGTTGAGCAGTACGAACACGTAGGCCTGCAGGAACTGGACCAGGAGCTCCAGGAAGCTGATCAGGATCGCGAGCAGCCAGGCGATGATCCCGACCGGCTTCACCAGGGTGTCCCCGTGCTGGAGCAGGTAGAGGCCACCGGTGGCGAAGAGCACCAGCAGGATGTGGCCGGCGAACATGTTGGCGAAGAGACGCAGCGCCAGCGTGACCGGGCGGACCAGGATGTTGGAGAAGAACTCCAGCGGCACGAGCAGGGCCAGGATCGGGCCGTTCACGCCGCTCGGGACGCTCTGCAGCTTCAGGTAGCCCAGGAAGCCGTGCTTGCGGATCCCGACGTAGTTGTAGATCACCCAGCTGAGCCCGGCCAGTGCGTAGGCCATGCCCGCCCGCGAGAACGTCGGGAACTGGATGAACGGGATGCTCGAGAAGAAGTTGTTGATCAGGATGAAGAAGAACAGCGTGAACAGGTAGGGCACGAACCGCATGAAGTCGTGGCTGCCGATGAGGTCGCGCGCGATGCTGTTGCGGACCATCGAGTAGGCGCTCTCGCCGGCGAACTGGAGCTTGCCCGGCACCATCTGGCGCTTGGCCGACGCGACGTAGAAGAAGCCGAAGACCACGACCGCGGCCAGGATCAGCTGGAGCATCGGCTTGGTGACGTCGAGACCGCCGATGGAGAACGCCGGCGGCAGGTCGAAGATGCCCGGGCCGGGAGCCTCGAAGCTCTCGGCACGAACCAGGCTGGCAGCGACTATCACCAGGTCTCCTCTTTCAGTCCTGCTTGGCGGAACGGTTGAAGCGGTTCCAGGTCAGGTAGATACCCATCCCGGCACCGAAAAGAATGCCGATCGCGACGAGGAACGTCGTGTGCAACCAACGGTCCGCGACCCAGCCGAGCGCCCCGTACAACGCCACCCCGGTCACCACGTACGAGAACGCGTGCCAGGGGTCTCCCTGGGGACGATCGGAGGGGGAAGCAGGAGGCTCGCTCTGCTGAGTCATCGCGCACCGGACAATAGCAGCAGCGCAGGGGTGCCTTCATCCGCGCGCCTCCCCCCGGTCACCGTTCGCGGGCAGGTTCGAGGGCAGGTTCGGGGGCAGGTCGTAGAGCGGCTCCCGGGACCGGACCGCACCCACGACGAGGGCCACCATCCACACCAGGGTCCCGACGATGACCGTGCCGGCGAGCCAGCCCCGGTCCAGCTCGTCCTCACCCAGGCCGGAGCGGTTGACCGCCAGCAGCACCAGGCCGAGCAGGACCACCTGCAGCGTGTAGGTCAGGAGCGCCACCAGCAGCGACATCGCAGGCGCGTAGGCGGCGGCGAGGCTCGTGCTGAGCGCTCCGAAGACGAAGAAGAAGCCCACCAGGGCGGCCCCGGCCAGCGCCCCGACGACCTGCGCCCGGCCCCCGGTCAGGGCCGCCGCACCGGTGGCGACCAGCGCGAGAAGGCCGGTCAGGACGACGGCCGTACGGAGCCCCGCGACGTGGGCCGACGGGCGGCCTGCGGGGTGTTCGGTCGTCATGGCGGCGGCCGTTCTCTCCGGGGTCCAGGGCAGTTTCGGAACCGATCAGGTTCTCGCTTGTGAAAAATAGCACAAAGTCCGGAGGCGTTGAAATGGATCGATCCAGGGGGTCAGACCAGCGCCGGCGCGCACGGGCCGGACGGCGTGCAGGGTCACACCGGGGGTACGTAGTCCTCGTGGTGCGTCCAGGCCGGCCGGGCCGCGCGCGGCACCAGCACCGTCGCCGCGACCGTCATCACCAGCCAGCCCAGGATGCCGATCCACACGATCGGGCGCTGCGAGAGGCTGAGCCCGACCCCGCCGAGCGCGATCAGCGCCGCCCAGAACCACATCACCACGACCGCGCGCCGGTGCGAGTGCCCGAACTGCAGGAGGCGGTGGTGCAGGTGCTGCTTGTCCGGGGCGAAGGGCGACTGCCCGTTGAGGGTGCGCCGGACGACGGCCAGCACCAGGTCGACGAAGGGCACCACCAGGATGGAGATCGGCAGCAGGATCGGCAGCAGCACCGGTAGCAGGCTGGCACTGGTGGAGCCGCCCTCGACGAAGTCGAGCGGGGGGAAGTTGCCGGTCACGGTGAGCGCCGAGGCGGAGAGCACCAGCCCGAGCAGCATCGAGCCGCTGTCCCCCATGAACATCTCGGCCGGGTTGAAGTTGTGCGAGAGGAACCCCAGGCACACCCCGGCCAGCGCCGCGCACAGCAGCGCGGCGGTCACCGCCAGGGACACGTCGTTGATCGCGGCGAGGTTGTAGGCGTAGACGAAGAAGGCGAACGCCCCGAGCCCGATCACGCCGCCCGCCAGCCCGTCCAGGCCGTCGACGAAGTTGACCGCGTTGATCGTCGCGACCACCAGGAACACCGTGGCCAGCGCCGACTGGGCGCTGTCGATGCTGAGCACCTCGCCGCCGGGGAGCCAGATGTAGTAGAACTGCACGCCCTGGGTGACCAGGAAGCCCGCGGCGATCACCTGCCCGCCGAACTTGGTGAGCGCGTCGAGCTCGACCAGGTCGTCCACGACGCCCAGGGCGCAGACCATGCCCCCCGCGATCAGCACGGCACGGGCGTCGTCGAACGCCTGGGGGTCGGCGGTCGAGAGGAACGGGAGGTGCCGGGCCACCAGGTAGGCCGCGACCAGGCCGGCGTACATCGCCGGGCCACCGAAGTACGGGATCGGCACGTCGTGCACGTCCCGGTCGCGGACCCGGGCCACCGCCCCGAACCGCAGTGCGACCTCGCGGGCCAGGACGGCGACCAGGTAGGTCACCGAGACGCCCACCAGGAAGACCGCGAGGTACTCGCGCACGGGCCCGGCCCCTAGCCCTCGTCCACGATCTCGGTGCCCTGCGGTGCCACCACCTCGTTGAGCCGCTGGAGCGAGATCACCCCGCTGCGCAGCACCCGGCCACGCTCGCTGGTGCAGTCCACGATGGTCGAGGGGACCGGCCCGGGGGTCGGACCGTGGTCCAGGATGACCCGGACCTTCTCCCCCAGCATCTCCTCAGCGCTGTCCGCGTCGGTGGCGGCCGGGAGTCCGGTGCGGTTGGCGCTGCTGACCGCCAGCGGGCCGGTACGGGCCAGCAGCTCCAGTGCCACGTCGTGGTCGGGCATCCGCACCGCGACCGTCCCGCGCGTCTCCCCCAGGTCCCACTGCAGGCTCGGCTGCTGGCGCAGCACGAGCGTCAGCGGCCCGGGCCACAGCTCCTCGACCAGCAGCCGCGCCCAGTCCGGGATGTCGATGGCGAGCGCCTCGACGGTCGTCCGGCTCGAGACCAGCACGGGCGGGGGCATCTGCCGGCCGCGGCCCTTGGCGTCCAGCAGCCGCTGCACCGCCTCGGGGTTGAAGGCGTCGGCGCCCACCCCGTACACGGTGTCGGTGGGCAGCACCACCAGGCGTCCCCGTTGCACCGACCGGGCCGCCTCGGCGATGCCCTCCTCGCGCTCGGCGTCCACCGAGGTGTCGAACCGCATGCTCATGGCGTCATCGTGCCAGCCGGGCGGTCGTGTAGCGGGCGCGACCTGCCAGGTCGAGATGGTCGCGCACCTCGGCCCAGCGCCCGGTCCCGGCGAACACGCCGGGCGCGGAGGTCGCCTGGACCTCGGCGTGCTCGGCCCCCACCACGCCGCCCGGGACCAGCAGCCGCGCCGCGACCCGCTCCACCACCCGCAGGGCGTCCAGGCCGTCGTCACCGCTCCACAGGGCCAGCGCGGGGTCGTGGTCGCGGACCTCGGGCGTGACCGACTCGTAGGCCTCGAGCGGGATGTACGGCGGGTTGCTCACCACCACGTCCACGCGGCCGTCGAGCTCGGGGAAGGCCGTCGCCATGTCGCCGTGGCGCAGGTCCACCCCGGAGCCGGCGAGGTTGCGGGCTGCCCAGCCGTGGGCGGCCTCGTCCAGCTCGACGGCGTGCACGGTGGCCTCCGGCACCTCGGTGGCCAGCGCGAGCGCGATCGCGCCGGAGCCGGTGCACAGGTCCACCAGCACCGGGCGACGGCCGGCCGCGACCACCGCGCGCGCGCGGTCGACGGCCCACCCGGCCAGCACCTCGGTCTCCGGTCGGGGCACGAAGACCCCCGGACCGACCGCGAGCTCGACGTACCGGAAGGCCGCCGACCCGGTGAGGTGCTGGAGCGGCTCGCGTCCCGCCCGCCGCTCCACCAGCCTCGTGAACCGCTCGGCCGCAGTCTCCTCCACCGCCGTGACGAGCGGCAGCGAGGAGCGGGAGCGTCCGAGCACGAACGCCAGCAGCTCGGCCGCGTCGACGTCGGGGCTCGCCACACCGGCCTCGGCGAGCCGGCGGGCCGCTGCGGTCAGCAGCGCCCGAGGGGCGGTGCTCACGTGCCGAGCGCGTCGAGCCGGGCGGCCAGGTCGGCCTGGACGCTGGAGTCGATGACGGGCGCCAGGTCGCCGTCGAGCACCTGGTCGAGGTTGTGCGCCTTGTAGCCGGTGCGGTGGTCGGAGATCCGGTTCTCCGGGAAGTTGTAGGTCCGGATCCGCTCGGAACGGTCCACGGTGCGGACCTGCGAGCGGCGGGCGTCGGAGGCCTCCGCCTCGGCCGACTCCTCGGCCAGGACCAGCAGCCGCGAGCGGAGGATCCGCAGCGCCTGCTCCTTGTTCTGCAGCTGCGACTTCTCGTTCTGGCAGCTCACCACCAGACCGGTCGGCAGGTGGGTGATCCGGACGGCGGAGTCGGTGGTGTTCACGCTCTGACCGCCCGGGCCCGAGGAGCGGAAGACGTCGATGCGCAGGTCCTTCTCGTCCACCGTCACGTCGACCGGCTCCGCCTCGGGCATGACCAGGACGCCCGCGGCCGAGGTGTGCACGCGGCCCTGCGACTCGGTGACCGGGACCCGCTGGACACGGTGCACCCCGCCCTCGAACTTCAGCAGGGCGTACGGCGCCTCCCCGGGCTCGGAGGTGCCTCTGGCCTTGACCGCGACGGTGACCGACTTGTAGCCGCCCAGGTCCGAGACGGTCGCGTCGAGCTGCTCGACCCTCCAGCCGCGCTGCTCGGCGTACCGGGTGTACATCCGGAGCAGGTCCGCGGCGAAGAGCGCGGACTCCTCCCCGCCCTCACCGGACTTGATCTCCAGCAGGGCGTCCTTCGCGTCGGAGGGGTCGCGGGGCACCAGCAGGTGGCGTAGCCGCTCCTCGGCGACCTCGCGCCGGGACGCGATCGCGTCGGCCTCCTCGGCGAAGGACGCGTCCTCCGCGACGAGCTCCCGGGCGGCCTCGAGATCCTCTCCGAGCCGTTGCCACTCGCGGTAGGTCCGCACCACCGCGCTGAGCTCGGCGTAGCGCTGGTTCAGCCGCTTGGCCAGGGACTGGTCGCTGTGGATCGCCGGATCGGCGAGCCGCTGCTCGAGGGCGGCGTGCTCGTCCACCAGGGCGTCGACGGCGTCGAACACGGGCTCCTCCAGCGGTCGGGACGGGTCCGGACGGACGGTTCGAGGCCCGGACAAAGCGACAGGACGCCGGCGCACCTGGCGGTGCGACCGGCGTCCTGGGGTGGCGCTACTTCTTGTCCTCGGCCTTCGCCTTGGCGTACCGCTGCTGGAAGCGGGCGACGCGGCCACCGGTGTCCAGGATCTTCTGCTTGCCCGTGTAGAACGGGTGGCAGGCCGAGCAGACGTCGGCGTGGAGCTTGCCGCTGGTCGCGGTGCTGCGGGTCGTGAACGTGTTGCCGCAGGTGCAGGTCACCTGGGTCTCCACGTACGCGGGGTGGATGTCCTTCTGCATGATGTCCTCTCTGGTCGGCCGCCGGGTCGTCATCTCGGACGAGGGACGTGAACCGGAGCCGAGGATCTAGTCTGCCAAAGAACACCCTCCGGGCGGAAATCCTTCCCTGACCTGCGCCCGGCGCTCAGGCCCCGGCGGCCAGGTCCCGCGGCGGGTAGAGGGGCGTGCCGCGGCGCAGCGGCAGCCGGATCACCGCCATTGTGCCCTCGCCCTCCACCGACTCGACCACGAGCGTGCCCTCGTGCCGGTCCAGGATCGTCTGCACGATGCGCAGCCCGAGGCCGGTGCCGGCGATCTCGGCCTTCACCGCGTTGGAGGCGCGGTAGAACCGCGAGCCCAGGCCGGGGAGGTCGGCGGCCGGGATCCCGATGCCCTCGTCGACGACCTCGATCACCCCGTCCTGCCCGTCCTGGGTGACGCGCAGCTCGACCGTGCCGCCGGGTCGGCTGAACTTGACCGCGTTGGAGGCCAGGTTGACCACCGCGCGGAGGAGCTGGCTCCGGTCGCCGACGAGGATCACCGGGGCGGCCGGGAGCACGGTCCGCACGGTGATGTCGCGACCCGAGGCGGTGACCCGGACGTCGGAGGCGACCTCGGTGGCGATGCCGCGCAGGTCGAGCGGCTCGCTGGACAGGGAGGTCTCCTCCGCGCGCGAGAGGGCCAGCAGGTTGGAGATCAGCTCGGTCAGCCTGTCCAGGTTGCGCCGAATCGTCCCCATCATCGAGAGCTGCATCTCGGAGAGCTCGTCGTACAGCTGGTCCTGGAGGAGCTCGAGGTAGCCCTTGATGCTCGTCAGCGGGGTGCGCAGCTCGTGCGAGACGGTGGAGACGAGGTCGTTGCGGACCCGGTCGAGCTCCTCGAGCCGGTAGAGCACGTCGACCTCGACGTCGCGGCCACGCAGGTTCTCCTCGGTCAGGGTGTTCAGGGCCGAGGCGATGTCGCGCACCTCCTGGGGACCCGACACCTCGGCGCGCGCAGCAGGATCGCCGGCCCCGAGCCGGCGCAGCACGTTGACCAGGTTGGAGAGCGGGTCGACCAGCTCGCGGCTGAGCTTGCCGGCCAGGACGACCGCCGCCACCACGCCGCCCACGGCGATCAGGGCGACCAGGACGAGCAGGCCGGTCAGGAGCTTGCGGGCATCGGTGCGCGCGTCCGCGGAGACCGTGATGATCTCGGTGTCGACGGTCGCCGTGGCGTCGCGGGCGTCCCGGAACAGCTCCCCGCTCGACTCGGGGGCCGGGGTCGGGGGCCGGTTGGGGGGCAGCGCGACCACCTTGGCCGCGTAGCCCTCCCGCCAGGCGGTCAGGGCCGTGGCCTGGCGCTCGACCGGCGCCTTCAGCTCGGTCACCTCGGCGGTGCCCTTCTGGAGGGTGGCGAGATGGTCGCTGATCCCGCGGTCGGCCGCCTTGAAGTCCGCGAGGTCGGCCGGGCGCCGGGTCAGCTCGTAGGTCCGAAGCGCGACCTCCGCGGTGGCGAGGTCCTCCAGGAGGTCGGTGTTCGCCGACTTGATGGGCTCGAGCGTCTCGGTGTAGCTCGACAGGGTCTGGTTGGCCACCAGGACCGAGGCCGCACTCGTCGCCCCGATCAGCAGCAGCAGGGCGACCAGCCCCACGACGGGCAGGGCCAGCTGACGTTGCACCGAGGGGACCTCACCCGGACCCACCGTGCCCATCCAGGCGGGTCTCATCGAGGCACCCGTCCCCCGGTCACCCCTCGCCGCCCAGCAGCGAGGCGACCCGGAACGCGAGCTCGCGCGGGCTGAAGGGCTTGGTCACGTAGTCGTCCGCTCCGGCGGCGTACCCCTCCTCCACGTCGCCCTGCTGGGCGCGCGCGGTGAGGAGGATGACCGGGATGGTCGCGGTCCTGGGGTCGGACCGCAGCGCCCGGCACGTCTCCAGACCGGACAGTCCGGGCATCATGACGTCCAGGACGAGCAGGTCGGGGGCACGGGTCCGGCAGACCTCCAGGGCGGAGGCGCCGTCGCCGACCGCCACCACGTCGTGCCCGGAGTGCTGCAGCTTGAACACGACGAGATCCCGGATGTCCGCATCGTCGTCGGCCACCACGATCCTCGCCATCGACCCTCACCTCCTCCCCACGGGAGGAGCATAGTCAGCGCAGGTGCTCAGTCGTCGCCGTTCGAGCCAGGCGTCGTCTTCTGCACCTGCATCAGGAACTCGATGTTGCTGTGCGTCTTCCGCAGCCGCTCCAGCAGCAGCTCGAGGGCCTGCTGGCCGTCGAGCCCGGAGAGCACGCGCCGCAGCTTCCAGACGATCGCGAGCTCCTCCTTGCTCATCAGCAGCTCCTCGCGCCGGGTCCCGGACTGCACGGCGTCGATGGCCGGGAAGAGCCGCTTGTCGGCGAACTCGCGCCGCAGCCGCAGCTCCATGTTGCCGGTGCCCTTGAACTCCTCGAAGATCACCTCGTCCATCTTCGAGCCGGTCTCGATCAGCGCCGTCGCCAGGATGGTCAGCGAGCCACCGTCCTCGATGTTGCGGGCGGCGCCGAAGAACCGCTTCGGCGGGTAGAGGGCACTGGAGTCCACCCCGCCGGACAGGATGCGACCGCTGGCGGGGGCGGCGAGGTTGTAGGCGCGGCCGAGGCGGGTGATGCCGTCGAGCAGCACCACGACGTCGTGGCCGAGCTCCACCAGCCGCTTGGCCCGCTCGATCGCCAGCTCCGCGACCGTGGTGTGGTCGCTGGCGGGCCGGTCGAAGGTGGAGGCGATGACCTCGCCCTTGACCGTGCGCTGGAAGTCGGTGACCTCCTCGGGACGCTCGTCCACCAGCACGATCATCAGGTGGCACTCGGGGTTGTTGGAGGTGATCGAGTTCGCGATCGACTGCAGGATCATCGTCTTGCCCGCCTTGGGCGGGGAGACGATGAGTCCGCGCTGGCCCTTGCCGATCGGGGCGGCGATGTCGATGACGCGCCCGATCATGTTCGCCGAGTCGGTCTCCAGCCGGAGCCGCTCGGAGGCGTACAGGGGGGTCAGCTTGTTGAAGTCGACGCGCTCCTTGGCCGCATCGACGTCACCACCGTTGACCGTCTCGAGGCGGACGAGCGGGTTGAACTTCTGCTTGCTCTCGCCCTCGCGCTGCTGGCGGACCACGCCGGTGACCGCGTCGCCCTTGCGCAGCCCGAACTTGCGGACCATCGACAGGGAGACGTAGACGTCGTTGGGGCCGGGCAGGTAGCCGGTCGTCCGGACGAAGGCGTAGTTGTCGAGGATGTCGACGATGCCCGCGACCGGCACCAGCACGTCGTCCTCGGTGACCTCGTAGTCGATCTCGGACGGCGGGCGGTTGCGCTCGCGGAAGCCGCCGCCCTGGGGTGCCGTCGCCGGCGCCCCACCCTGACGCTCGCGGCCGCGGCGGCGGCGGCTGCGGCGGTTGCCGCCAAGCTCGTCGTCCTGGCCGCCCTGGGCGGCGCGGTCCTGGCCACCCTGGTTGCGGTCCTGGTTGCCCTGCGCGGCCCGGTCCTGGTGCCCGCGGTCACGCTCGGGGCGGTCCTGGTTGCCCTGGTTGCGGTCCTGGGCACGGTCCTGGTTGCCCCGGTCACGCTCGGGTCGGTCATGGTTGCCCTGGTTGCCCTGGTTGCCCTGGTTGCCGCCCTGGGCCCGCTCCGGGCGGTCCTGGCCGGCCGCGCGGTTCTGGTTGCCACCCTGCTGCCGGCCCTGACGGTTCTGCGGCTGCCGGTCCTCGCGCGGCTCGTGGTCCTCCCGGGACGGCGCGTCGTCGCGCTCGGTCCGGGCCGCGGGCTGCTCGGCGGGCCGCTCGGTCCGCTCGTCCTGCTCGGCGCGTCCCTCGGAGCGCTCGGGCCGCTCCGGGCGGTCTCCCCGCTCCGGGCGCTCTCCCCGCTCCGGGCGCTCTCCCCGCTCGGGGCGGTCGGTCGGAGCCGACGCGCCGGCCTCCGGGCGGCTCTCCTTCGCCGGGGCGGCGGTGCGCCCGGCCGGCTGCTCGGCAGTGTGCTGGGGGGCGGACGCCGCACCGGCCTGCGCCGAGCGGATGGCGTCGACCAGCTGGGCCTTCTTCATGCTGCTGACGCCCTTGATCCCCAGCCCGCCCGCGATCGCCTTGAGCTCGGGCAGGAGCTTGGAGCTCAGCCCTCCGGACGCGCGACCGGCACGCCCGGTGTCGCCCGTGGTCGAGTCGGGGGTGGTTTCGGCGGTGTCCGACACGTGAGGTCCTTCCCACGTCGAGGCCGGGGCGGCGCGAGCCGGTGGCCTTCATCAAGTGATTTTCCTGCGGAGCCCCTGACCGCTGCGGGTCGGCGTCGTCTCCGCGACGCGCGGCGGTGGGGGGCTCGAGAAGAAGCGCCGTGCCGTGGGCTGGGGTGCCTGCGTCTGTGGACGGGCATCAGTCGCGTTCCGGCGCTTCGTCAGCGTAGCACCCGGGAAGCGGACACCGGTCAGATCCTGCGGACCCCGTCCGGGTCGACCTCCAGGTGCCGCGCGACCCAGCCCGTCGGCGTCCGCCCGAGCACCTCGTCGACCTGGTCCGGGGCCACCAGGGCCAGGACGGTGGGGCCTGCCCCGGAGACGACCGCGGGGTAGCCGTCCGCCCGCAGGCCCGCGATCAGCGCCGCGGACTCCGGCATGGCCGGGGCCCGGTAGGGCTGGTGCAGCCGGTCGTCGGTCGCCTCCATCAGCACGTCGGGACGACCGGTCAGGGCCGCCACGACCAGCGCGGCCCGGCCGGCGTTGTGGGAGGCGTCGGCATGCGACACCTCGTCGGGGAGCAGGCCCCGGGCGACCCGGGTCTCGAGGGGCTGCGCGGGGACCAGGACGACGAACGCGACCTCGGAGGTCACCTCGAGCCGCACCGCGCGGAAGGCTCCGCCCTCCTCGGCGAAGGCGATCGTGAAGCCGCCGTACACGGCGGGCGCGACGTTGTCGGGGTGCCCCTCGATCTCCGCGGCCAGCGCGAAGAGCGCGTCGGTCGACATCCGCTGCTCGCCGTCGGCGACCAGGGCCCGGGCCAGGGCCACCCCACCCACGATGGCGGCCGAGGACGACCCCAGCCCCCGTCCGTGCGGCAGGACGTTGCGGCAGGCCAGCCGCAGTCCGGGGGCGGGCACGCCGAGCGCCTCGAAGGCACGCAGCATCGAGCGCACGACCAGGTGGGACTCGTCGAGCGGGACGGATCCGGCGCCCTCCCCCTCGACCAGCACCTCGACCCCGGGCTCGTCGCGCACCTCGGCGACCAGGTGGTCGTGCAGCGCGAGCGCGAGACCCAGCGCGTCGAAGCCCGGGCCGAGGTTCGCGGACGTGGCGGGGACCCGGACCTCGACGGGTCCGGACACGAAGGGGGTCACCTCAGGCCAGCCCCGCGGCCTCGGCGGCGGCAGCCACGTCGGCCTCGACCACGGTGTCGACGAAGTCGGTGAAGGTGGACAGCGCGGTGTCGATGTCCTTCAGGCCGTGTCCTGTCACCGTCACGACCATCGTGCGGCCGCGGAAGTCGGCGCCGCGCTCGACGTCCTGGAGGAGTCCGGCCACGCTCGCGGCGGAGCCGGGCTCCACGAAGATGCCCTCGCGCGCCGCCAGGTGGCGCTGTGCCTGCAGGATCTCCTCGTCGCTCACCGCGCCGAAGCGTCCCCCGGAGACCTCGGCCGCCTCGACCGCCAGGTGCCACGAGGCGGGGTTGCCGATCCGGATCGCCGAGGCGACCGTCTCCGGGGCACTGACCGGCGCCCCGTGCACGAGCGGCGCCGCTCCGGCCGCCTGCCAGCCGAGCATCTGCGGCTTGCGGCTGCTCATCCCGGCGGCCTCGTACTCGACGTAGCCCTTCCAGTAGGCCGAGATGTTGCCGGCATTGCCGACCGGCAGGACGTGGACGTCGGGGGCGTCGCCCAGGAAGTCGACGATCTCGAACGACGCGGTCTTCTGGCCCTCGAGGCGGAACGGGTTCACCGAGTTCACCAGGGCGACCGGGTAGTTCTCGGCCAGGCCCCGGGAGATGCGCAGGCAGTCGTCGAAGTTGCCGCGCACCATGATCACCTGGGCGCCGTGCACGATCGCCTGGGCGAGCTTGCCCGCGGCGATCTTGCCCTGCGGCACGAGCACCAGCGGCTTGACCTTGGCCCGGGCGGCGTAGGCGGCCATCGAGGCGCTGGTGTTGCCGGTCGAGGCGCACACGACCGCCTCCGCGCCCTGGCCGACCGCGACCGACAGGGCCACGGTCATGCCGCGGTCCTTGAACGACCCGGTCGGGTTGCTGCCCTCGACCTTGATCCACACGTCGGCACCGGTGAGCGCCGAGAGCCAGGGGCTGTCCACCAGCGGCGTGCCCCCCTCGCGCAGGGTGTACGTCGGGGTGCCCTCGGGCAGCGGCAGCCACTCGCGGTACTCCTCGATCACCCCACGCCACTGGTGGGTGACGCCCGGCCGCAGGCCCGTCCCGGTGCTCATTCGGTCTCTCCCTCGACCCTCATCACCGAGGACACGTCCCGGACCTCGGGCATCCGCCGCAGCGCCTCCACCGTGGCCGACAGCGCCTGGTCGCTCGCGCGGTGCGAGACCACCACCAGCTGGGCGTCGTCCCCGCGGCCCTCCTGGCGGACCGTCTGGATCGAGACGCCCTGCTCGGCGAACGCGGTGGCCACCGCGGCCAGCACGCCGGCGCGGTCGTCCACGTCGATCGCGACGTGGTAGCGCGTGGTCGTCTGCCCCATCGGCAGGATCTCCAGCTGGGCGTAGGCGGACTCGCCGGCACCACGGACGTCGGCGAGGCGGTTGCGCGCCACGGTGACCAGGTCGCCCAGGACGGCCGACGCGGTGGGCGAGCCGCCCGCTCCGGGGCCGTAGAACATCAGCTGACCGGCGGCCTCGCTCTCCACGAAGACCGCGTTGTAGGCCTCGCGGACGCTCGCCAGCGGATGGGAGCGCGGGATCATGGCCGGGTGGACCCGCGCCGACACCGCGGGACCGTCGGGGCCGTCGGCCAGGTCGCAGATGGCCAGCAGCTTGACCACGCAGCCCATCTCCCGGGCCGAGGCGACGTCGGCGGCGGTGACGTCGGAGATGCCCTCGCGGTGCACGTCCGAGGCGACCACCCGGGTGTGGAAGGCGAGGCTGGCGAGGATGGCGGCCTTCGCCGCGGCGTCGAAGCCCTCCACGTCGGCGGTCGGGTCGGCCTCGGCGTACCCGAGCTCCTGGGCCTCCTCGAGCGCCTCGGTGAAGCCGGCGCCGGAGGTGTCCATCTTGTCGAGGATGAAGTTGGTGGTGCCGTTGACGATGCCGAGCACCCGGCGGACCCGGTCCCCGGCGAGCGACTCGCGCAGCGGGCGCAGGATCGGGATGGCGCCGGCCACGGCCGCCTCGTAGTAGAGGTCGCGCCCCGCCTTCTCCGCGGCGGCGTAGAGCGTGGCGCCGTCCTCGGCGAGCAGCGCCTTGTTGGCCGTCACGACGCTCGCGCCGTTCTCCAGGGCGGACAGGATCAGGGTGCGCGCGGGCTCGATCCCGCCGATCACCTCGATGACCAGGTCGACCCCGGAGGCGACCAGGCCCTCGGCGTCGGTGGTGAGCAGGTGCGCGGGCACCTCGACGTCGCGGCGCGCGTCGGGCCGTCGTACGGCGACCCCGACCAGCTCCAGGGGGGCGCCCACGCGGGCCGCGAGGTCGTCGGCCTGCTCGTGGAGCAGCCGCACGACCTGGCTGCCGACGGAGCCGCAGCCCAGCAACGCGACCTTCAAAGCTCGGGACGTCACCCTCGCCGCCCTTCTCCACCACGGGGACCGGAACCTCTAGCGTCGCCCATCCTCCCGCATCGGGGCTCGGGCGCGCAGGCAACCGGTCGGCTCGTCCGATTCATGAGACTTCTCCCCCGCGCCCGCTGCAGCACAGACCTTCAGGCGCCGACGTCGGTCCGCAGGAGATCTTCCTCGGTCTCCCGGCGGACCACGACGCGGGAGACGCCGTCCCGGACCGCGACCACGGGGGGCCTCAGGACGTGGTTGTAGTTGCTGGCCATCGACCAGCAGTAGGCGCCTGTCCCGGGCACCGCGACCAGGTCGCCCGGGGCGACGTCCCCGGGGAGGAACTCGTCCTTGACGACGATGTCGCCGGCCTCGCAGTGCTTCCCCACGACACGAGTGAGCACCGGGGGCGCCTCGGAGGACCGGGAGGCCAGCGTGCAGGAGTAGTCGGCGTCGTAGAGGGCGGTGCGGATGTTGTCGCTCATCCCGCCGTCGACCGAGACGTAGGTGCGCACCGCGCCCGCGTCGAGCTCGACCCGCTTGACGGTGCCGACCTCGTAGAGGGTGCACATGGCCGGCCCGACGATGGCCCGGCCGGGCTCGATGGAGAGCCGCGGCACCTCCACCGCGAGGGCCCGGCACTCGTGCTCCACGATCTTGGTCAGCTCGACCGCGAGCTGGGCGGGGTCGCTGGGGTCGTCCTGGCTGGTGTAGGCGATGCCGAACCCGCCGCCGAGGTCGAGCTCGGGCATCGTGACCCCGAGCTCCTCGGACACCCGGGCGTGCAGCGCGAGGACCCGTCGTGCCGCCACCTCGAAGCCGGAGGTGTCGAAGATCTGCGACCCGATGTGGCTGTGGAGTCCGAGCAGCCGCAGCCCCGGGGTCTCCTCGATCCGGCGCACCGCCTCGAGGGCGTCGCCCGAGGAGATGGAGAAGCCGAACTTCTGGTCCTCGTGGGCGGTCGCGATGTACTCGTGCGTGTGCGCCTCGACGCCCGCGGTCACCCGGACCATCACCGGGGCGACCCCGCCGGTGGCGGCGGTGAGCTCGGCGAGCCGGGCGATCTCGTGGAAGGAGTCGACGATGATCCGGCCCACCCCGGCCTCCAGGGCGCGGGTCAGCTCGGCCATGCTCTTGTTGTTGCCGTGGAAGCCGACCCGGGCGGGGTCGACGCCGGCCCGCAGCGCCACCGCCAGCTCGCCTCCGGAGCAGACGTCGAGGCAGAGGCCCTCCTCGGCGACCCAGCGGGCGACCGCCGTACAGAGGAAGGCCTTGCCGGCGTAGTAGACGTCGTAGTCGGCGAACGCGGTCCGGAACGCGCGGGCGCGCGCCCGGAAGTCGGCCTCGTCCAGCACGAAGGCGGGGGTGCCGTGCTGCGCGGCCAGGTCACGGACGTCCACCCCGCCGACCGAGAGCGCCCCGTCGGTGCCCTTGGCCGCGGTCGTGGACCACAGCAGCGGCATCAGCGCGTTGACCTCCGCCGGCTCCCGCAGCCAGGCCGGGCCGCGCGCGCTGATGTCGGCGTGCAGCGCCCCTGCCTCGTGTGCCCTCATCGTCGGCCCCTCTCCGTGGTGGCCCTCGCGGGGCTCGTGACCGTCGTCATCGTCGTCTCCTCACATCCGCTCCGGGGCGTCGACCCCGAGCCGGGCGAGGCCGTCCGCGAGGACGACCCGGGTGGCCGCGACCAGCAGGACCCGGGCCTGGTGCGCCGCGCCCGACGGCTCGTCGCCCTGCGGGAGCACCCGGGTCCGCTCGAGGAGCGTGTGGAGCGCACCGGAAGTCTCCCGCAGATGGCGCCCCAGCCGCGCCGGCTCCGCCCACCGGACAGCCGCGCCGACGGTCTCCTCGTAGGTCGCGAGCAGCCGCAGCAGGCCGACCTCGGCATCCGCCGCGAGCAGGCCCGGCTCGAAGCCCCCGAGGTCGGTGGCGACCCCGAGGTCCGCCGCGTTGCGAGCGACGCGGCATGCGGTGGCATGGGCGTACCGCACGTCGGTCAGCTCGCCGGCGTGGCCCGACCAGCTGCCGGCGGGCGCGTCGGGCCCGGGGCCGACCAGGCGGGGGACGACCTCGCCGCGGACCGCCGGGGTCAGCTCGAGGGTCAGGAAGCCCCCCTCCACCGCCACCGAGGCCAGCGCCGGGTCGCCCCGCAGCTCGCCGGCGAGCAGTCCCGCCACCGTGGCGGGCGTCACCCCCGGGAGCCCGAGGCGCAGTGCGACGGCGCACACGCGATCCCCGGCTGACCGCGGGCCCGGCAGGGCGACGTCAGTCGCACCCGGCGGCACCGGACCGGCCGGCAGGGCGCCGGCGCCCTGCAGCGTCGCGACCGCGCGGGCGACCCGGGCCGAGAGCTGGGCGGGCGTCACCGCGTCAGGCTAGCCACCGGGGCGTGGCGCCCCACGGGTGCGAGGGCACGTGACCGTTCATGTACGCTGTCCCGCGCACCATGAGCCCCCGTAGCTCAGGGGATAGAGCACCGCCCTCCGGAGGCGGGTGCGAAGGTTCGAATCCTTCCGGGGGCGCCCTCTCCGCGCAGCGGCCCGACCGGGCCCGCCGCGCAGCGGCCTCACCGGGCCCGGCTGCTGCCGAGCACGGGCCGGCGATCTGCCGCCTGCCGCCGCTGTTCCTCCTCCGTTCGGCGCCGGATTCCCCCCATATTGGTCGTTTTAGGGATTTTTTGCCGCAAGGCCGTCACCTTTTACCTACGCCCGCGTTGTGTCACTGCCAAGCGGGAGGGACGGCGTGATTTCCGGGGATTCCGCCTACCGCACCACCATCACATGAGTACACCAGGGAGATTCCCGTGAAGATCCACACCAGGCTGGCCCGCGTGGCCGTCGCCTCCACCACGATGGGGCTCGCCCTGACGGGGGCCGTCGTGGCGACGAGCACCTCCGCCCAGGCGCTCTCCGAGACCACCTACGGTCTGGGCGCGAACGCCTACGGCACCCGCGTCATCGCGAGCATGGTCGGCGCGAGCTCCGACCGCACCGCCTACTCCGAGATCGCGTGCACCCGCGTGGTCGGCCTCAAGCGCAGCAACAAGGTCGCGGCCGTCTCGCTGCCGGCCGACAACCCGATGGTCCACGTCGGCGCGGTCGTCTCCAACACCCGCACCTTCAAGGACGCCGCCGCGGGCATCGTGGCCGGCTCCGAGGCGACCAACCAGGTCGCCAGCGTCTCGATCGGCGCCCCCGGCACCCCGCAGCTGACGATCAACGGCCTGAAGTCGACCTCGCGCGTCTGGGCCGACGACAACGACAAGCTGCACGCCTCCAACACCATCAAGGCCGCCGAGCTCTCGCTGATCGACCTCCCCGACCAGATCCCCGCGGAGCTGGCCGGGCCGCTGAACCAGCTGCTCGACGCGCTCGACAGCGGGCTCAACCAGGTCATCCAGGCCATCCAGGACAACGCCGGCACCATCGTGATCCCGTCCCTCGGTGAGATCAGCGTCGCGAAGGACGCCCGCAGCGTCGGCGCGAACACCGCGATCGCCCGCGGCGCGGCGCTCGAGATCCTGCTCTACGGCGCCGACACCGCCAAGGGCGGCGGCGACGACACCAGCGTCCGCGTCGGGCGCTCCTCGGCCCGCATCGAGCGTGGCGTGGAGCAGGGCGTGATGCGCGGTCACGGTTACGGCGCGAGCCTCGAGCTCCTCGACGGCATCGTCGGCGTCGGCAAGCTCGGCTTCCAGCCGCTCTCCTGCCGGGGCACCGACGGCGAGGTCCGCCAGGGCGGCACCGCCGGCCTCAACCTCGCCAACGCCAACCAGCTCACCCTGGGCGCGGTCGACAGCAAGGTCTACGGCAAGCGCGGCAAGAAGGGCGCGGCCAACGCGTGGACCCAGGGCGGCATCGCCCAGGTCAACCTCGGCCCGCTGCAGATCAGCGCCATCCAGGCCCGCGCCAACGTCCGCACCAACCGCCTCAACCAGATCGTGCGCCGTGACATCGCGGGCAGCACGATCGCCGAGGTGACCGTGGACGGCGACTCGCAGGGCGGGATCACCCCGGAGACGGTGGACGAGCAGCTCGGGAGCTTCCCGAACTACGACCCGGCCACCAACTCGCTGACGATCCCGAGCCTCGCGAAGCTGGAGTTCTTCAAGACCACGATGAACGGCCGGCGCGGTCTCACCACCATCGCCGTGCGGCTCACCCTGCTCGACGGCACCCCGGGGGTCTCGGTCGTCGACCTCGGCGTCGCCAAGGCGGGCATCTACCGGTACTGACCCGGGTCACGCCCGGCTCGCACCAGCACCGCGGCCCCGCTCCCACCCGGGAGCGGGGCCGCGGTGCGTCCGGGCAGCCGGTCCGGGAGGTGGGTCCGGGAGGCGCCGGTCAGCAGTCCTCGTCGAAGGTGGCGTCGTCGCGGGCCTGGTCGCCCAGCCGGGCCGCCTGCGCGGTGTCGGGGAAGACGATGCTGGCCCCGTTGACGTCGCCGATGCTGCCGTTCAGCACGCAGCCCTCGAACCTGCGCGGGTCGAGGCCGGTCGCCGCCTGGGCGAGGCGGTAGAGGTCGCTCGGACCGAGGTCGGTGGCGAGGTTGCGCAGCACCGAGAACATCGCCCGCTCCATGAAGCCCGGGTCGTCCTCGTGGGCCCGCACCTGACGCAGGATGGCCCGCAGCATCTCCTGCTGGTTGGCCGAGCGGTCGAAGTCGCCCCGCGGCAGGAAGTGGCGGGCCCGGCTGAAGAAGAGCGCCTCGAACCCGTTGAGGTGGTTCCGGCCCTGCTTGATGTCGCCGACCATGTTGTCGTCGGTGAAGGCCAGGCGCGAGTCGACGGTCACCCCGCCGATGCTCTGGATCATCGCCCGGAAGCCCCCGAAGGTCGTCACGAACACGTAGTCCGGCTGCACCCCGACCAGGTTGCCGACGGTGCGCCCCATCAGCTGCGGCCCGCCGTAGAAGAGCGCGGCGTTGATGCGGTTCGACCCCACCCCGGGGATCGGGACCCAGGAGTCGCGCGGGATGCCGATCGAGACGGCGCGACCGGTCCGCAGGTTCACCCCGACCATCTGGATGGCGTCGGCGCGGGTGCGTAGCGGGTTCTCGCCCGGGCGTGCGTCCGAACCGAGCATCAGCACCCACAGCACCCGGTCGGAGTGGGCGACCCCGTCGGCCGTGGTCGGGTCGACGCCCTTGGCGTCCTCCATCCGGACCAGCGTCGCCAGGGTGGGCGCGGGGCCCGCGTCGGGGACCACGACCGCAGTCACGGCCAGGACCGCGCCCAGCGCGGCCACCCGTCGTACGGCGTGCCACCCGTGCCGGGTCCGTCGCGTCGTCCTCACGGGGTGCTCCCCTCCACCGCGGCCGCGTCGCCGCGGCTCAGGTCGTAGCCGAAGATGCGCCAGCCGTCGGCGCCGGGGACCAGCAGCAGGCGACCGCGCACCGGCACGGTGACCCTCCCGTCGGCGCGCTCCACCTCCAGGTCGACCTCGAGGCGCGCGGTCGCCCCGACCGCCCTGCCGCGCGGCGCGAGCACCGAGACGTACGCCGCGGCCCGCGGCGCGGTGACCGACTCGGCCCCGTCGAGGCCCGCCGCGGTGACCAGGTCGAGGTCGCGACGGACCCTGGTGCGCGCCCCGGGGGTGAAGTCCACGAAGGCCTCCGACCGGTCCGCCTCCGGGGAGGTGCCGAGGAAGGCGTGCTGGACGTACGACGAGACGACCGCACCGACCTGCCGGGCGACCTCGTCGCGCCGCGCGGCGGGCAGGTCCCCGGAGACCCGGGTCACCCGGGCGGCGAGGGCGAAGGGTCTCGCCGTGGCCGTCGGGGTCGCCGTCGGGGTGGCCGACTGCTCGTGGTCACCGCCCGAGCAGGCCGCGGTGGTGACCAGCGCGAGCAGGGCGAGGGCCGCGACCGCGACCCGGGGGGTAGCCTGCCTGCAGGGTCCTGGCGGGCGTCGCCGCAGGCGCGGGCGACGTGCTTCGGCAACCGTCATGGCGGCATGATCGACCCCCGGCCCGCACTGGGACGAACACCACGCCGTCAGGTGGGTGACCGGCCTGCCGCAAACGCCCGGGGCGGGCTAGCCTTGGGGACGCATTTCGAGGAACCACCGCACCGGAAGAGGCGAACGCAGACGTGGCCGATCCTGCCCAGGACAACCAGACCACCCCGGGGGCCGACTTCGGCGCCAACGAGTGGCTCGTCGAGGAGATGTACGAGCGCTTCGTCGCCGACCCCGACAGCGTGGACCGGGCCTGGTGGGAGTTCTTCAAGGCGCGGGGCGACGCCCCCGCGAACGGCGCGACAGCCCACGGCGTGAGCAACGGCACCGCGACCCCGGCGGCTGCGTCGGCTCCTGCTGCCGCCCCCGCGCCGGCCCCCGCCGCCTCCGCGCCTGCTGCGCCCGCTGCCTCCGCCGCCCCGGCGCGGGCTGCCGCGCCGGCGCCCGCTCCGGCCGCCGTGAAGACCACCCCGGCCGACGTCACCCCGCGCGCCGACGGCGCCCCGGCCCAGCCGGCGACCACCACGACCGCGCCCGTGCCGAAGGAGACCAAGCCGCCGGCGCTGCCCTCCGCCAAGGACGAGCCGACCCTGACCGTGCTCCGGGGCGCGCCGATGCGCACGGCGCAGAACATGGACGCCAGCCTCACCGTCCCGACCGCCACCAGCGTCCGGACCGTGCCGGTCAAGCTGCTGTGGGACAACCGCATCGTCATCAACAACCACCTCGCCCGGGCCCGTGGCGGCAAGGTCTCCTTCACCCACCTGATCGGCTACGCGCTGGTCAAGGTGCTCAAGGGGATGCCGGAGATGAACAACGGCTTCGACGTCATCGACGGCAAGCCGACCCTGATCCAGCCCGCCCACATCAACCTCGGCCTGGCCATCGACCTGCCGAAGCCCGACGGCACCCGCCAGCTGCTGGTGCCCTCCATCAAGGCCGCCGAGGCGATGGACTTCGCCGCCTTCTGGACCGCCTACGAGGAGCTCGTCCGCAAGGCGCGCAACAACAAGCTCGAGGTCTCCGACTTCCAGGGCACCACGATCAGCCTGACCAACCCGGGCACCATCGGCACCAACCACTCCGTGCCGCGCCTGATGAAGGGCCAGGGCTGCATCCTCGGCGTCGGCTCGATGGAGTTCCCGCCGGAGTACCAGGGCGCCTCGGAGGAGACCCTCACCCGCAACGCGGTCAGCAAGATCATGACGCTGACCTCGACGTACGACCACCGCGTCATCCAGGGCGCCCAGTCCGGTGAGTTCCTCAAGCGGCTGCACGCCCTGCTGCTCGGCGAGGAGGGCTTCTACGACGAGATCTTCCGGGCACTGCGGATCCCCTACGAGCCGATCCGCTGGTCGAAGGACATCTCGACCACGCACGACGAGGACATCAGCAAGCAGGCCCGGATCCTCGAGCTGATCCACGCCTACCGGGTCCGCGGCCACATGATGGCCGACACCGACCCGCTGGAGTACCGCCAGCGCAGCCACCCCGACCTCGAGATCGAGTCGCACGGCCTGACGCTGTGGGACCTCGACCGCGAGTTCGCGACCGGCTCCTTCGGCGGCGACCGGCGCTTCATGAAGCTGCGCCACATCCTCGGGATCCTGCGCGACTCCTACTGCCGCACGCTCGGCATCGAGTACATGCACATCCAGGACCCCGAGCAGCGCCGCTGGATCCAGGAGCGGGTCGAGCAGCCGCACGTGAAGCCGCCCCGCGAGGAGCAGCTGCGGATCCTGCTCAAGCTCAACGAGGCGGAGGCCTTCGAGACCTTCCTGCAGACCAAGTTCGTCGGCCAGAAGCGGTTCAGCCTCGAGGGCGGCGAGACCACGATCCCGCTGATCGACGAGATCTGCGAGGCGGCCGCCGAGGCGCAGCTGCACGAGGTCTGCATCGGCATGGCGCACCGCGGCCGGCTCAACGTGCTGGCCAACATCGTCGGCAAGTCCTACAACCAGATCTTCCGCGAGTTCGAGGGCAACATCGACCCGCGCACGGTCCAGGGCTCCGGCGACGTGAAGTACCACCTCGGCGCCGACGGCGTCTTCACCGCCGGGTCGGGCGCGGAGATCAACGTCTCCGTCGCCGCGAACCCGTCCCACCTCGAGACCGTCGACCCGGTCCTGGAGGGCATCGCCCGCGCCAAGCAGGACGTGCTCGACCGGGGGGCCGCCTTCCCCGTGCTGCCGCTGCTCGTCCACGGTGACGCCGCGTTCGCCGGCCAGGGCGTGGTCGCCGAGACCCTCAACCTGTCCCAGCTGCGCGGCTACCGCACCGGCGGCACCATCCACGTGGTGGTCAACAACCAGGTCGGCTTCACCACCTCGCCGTCGTCGTCGCGCTCCTCGCTCTACTGCACCGATGTGGCCCGGATGGTCCAGGCCCCGATCTTCCACGTCAACGGCGACGACCCGGAGGCCTGCATCCGGGTCGCCCGGCTCGCGTTCGAGTACCGCCAGGCGTTCAACAAGGACGTCGTCATCGACCTGGTCTGCTACCGGCGCCGCGGTCACAACGAGGGCGACGACCCGTCGTACACCCAGCCGCTGATGTACGACCTGATCGAGCAGAAGCGCTCGGTGCGCAAGCTCTACACCGAGTCCCTCATCGGTCGTGGCGACATCACGATCGAGGAGGCCGAGCAGGTCCTAGGAGGTGATGAAGCGCGTCTCCGACGCCCACGTCACCGCCCCGGAGGGCTTCACCGTGCACCCGAAGGTGCTGCCGCAGCTGCAGCGGCGTGCCGCCGCCATCAACGAGGGTCCGATCGACTGGGGCACCGGCGAGGTGCTCGCGTTCGCGGCGCTGCTGATGGAGGGACGCCCGGTGCGGCTGGCCGGCCAGGACTCCCGGCGCGGCACGTTCGTGCAGCGCTTCGCCACGATCATCGACCGGCAGAACGCCGACGAGTGGACCCCGCTGGCGAACCTGTCGGAGGACCAGGCGAAGTTCTACGTCTACGACTCGCTGCTCAGCGAGTACGCCGCGCTGGGCTTCGAGTACGGCTACTCGGTGGCCCGCCCGGACGCGCTGGTGCTGTGGGAGGCCCAGTTCGGCGACTTCGTCAACGGCGCCCAGTCGGTGATCGACGAGTACATCAGCTCCGGGCAGACCAAGTGGGGCCAGCAGTCCGGCGTCGTCCTGCTGCTGCCGCACGGCTACGAGGGCCAGGGCCCCGACCACTCCTCGGCCCGCATCGAGCGGTTCCTGACGATGGCGGCCGACGAGGCGTTCGTGGTCGCCCAGCCGTCCACGCCAGCCAGCCACTTCCACCTGCTGCGCCAGCACGCGCTCGGCGAGGAGCACCGCCCGCTGATCATCTTCACCCCGAAGTCGATGCTCAAGCGCAAGGAGGCGGCCTCGGTCCCCGAGGACTTCACCAGCGGCACCTTCCGCCCGGTGATCGGGGACGCCGCGGTGGACGCGGACGCGGTGGAGAAGCTGCTGCTCTGCTCGGGCCGGATCACCTGGGACCTGATGGTCGAGCGCGGCAAGCGTGAGGGCGACCACCCCACCACGGCCATCGCGCGGCTCGAGCAGCTCTACCCGCGCCCGGTCGAGGAGCTCAAGGCCGAGCTGGCGAAGTACCCGAACCTCAAGGAGGTCCGCTGGGTGCAGGACGAGCCCGCGAACATGGGTCCGTGGCCGCACCTGGCGCTGAACCTGACCGGCGAGCTGCCGGTGCCGTTCTACCGGGTGTCGCGCGCGGAGTCGTCGTCACCGGCCGTCGGGCAGCACAGCCGGCACGTGGCGGAGCAGAAGGACCTGATGGAGCGGGCGTTCGCCTGAGCCGCTGATGTACTTCACCGACCGCGGGATCGAGGAGCTCGTCCAGCGCCGGGGCGAGGAGGAGGTCAGCCTCGCCTGGCTGGCCGAGCGGCTCAGCGAGTTCGTCGACCTGAACCCCGAGTTCGAGGTGCCCGTCGAGCGGCTCGCCACCTGGCTGGCCCGGCTCGACGACGACCTCGACGACTGAGGTGCCGGAGACGGAACCGCGAGCGGCGACCTCACGTCGCAGTGGCATGACCCGTTTCCGCCGTCTGCTGCCGCCCGTCGCGCTCGTGGTCGCCCTGGCGGCGGTCGCGGCCTGCGGCGGCCCAGCGGCGGAGGTCCCTCCGCGTGAGCGCACCTCGGTGTCGGCCTCGGAATGGCGGCGGCTCCCCGACCCGCCGTTGTCGCGGCGCACGGGGCCGGTCGTGGCGTGGGTGGCGGGCCGGCTCGTCGTCGTCGGCGGTGACGAGGGCCCCCCGTGCCCGCCCACCGCGGACTGCGCCTTCGGCCCCACCGCGACGGCCGACGGTGCGGCGTACGACGCGCACGAGGGCTCCTGGCACAAGATCGCGGACGCCCCGCGCCCGCTGCGCGACCGGCAGAGCGCGGTCGCCCTCGAGACCCGGCTGTACGTCCTCGACACGGTCGGCCTGCTCGAGTACGACGCCGTCCGCGACCGGTGGCGCGCCCTGCGCGTCCCGGCCCGGGAGGTCGCCTGGCTCGGCCTCGCCGCGGCCGGCGACCGGGTCGTGCTCTACCCCGGCAGCGACGAGCAGGTGCAGCAGCCGGACCTGGTCCTGGACCCGTCCACCGGCACGTGGACGCGGCTGCCGGACGACCCGCTCGGGCGGTCCTTCGACCGTCTGGTGGTCGACACCCCGGCCGGTCTCGTGCTGCTGGGCCGCCGGCTCGAGGCCGGCAGCCAGCCCGCCGACCCGGCCCTGGTCCGGGCGGCCGTCCTCGCTCCCGGCGCGCGCCGGTGGCGGCAGCTGCCCGACAGCGACCAGCTCGGCGGCGGCCCCTCGTCGTGGACGGGCGAGCACCTGGTCGACGCGACCCTCGGTGGCGCCGACGGCGGGGAGGTCAACGGCTACGGACGCACGATCCCGTACGGCGGCCGGCTGGACCCCGCCGCCGGCACCTGGAGCCGCCTGCCCGATCCCCCGGACCAGGGGGACGGCGGCTGGCCGGTGCAGGCTTCGACCGGGTCGGCGCACCTGGTCGCCTCCGGCGGCTGGCTGTACGACGACCGGCAGGGGGAATGGCTGCTCCTGCCGCCTCCCTCGGGTGGGCCCGACACCCCGGGGCCGGCCGCGTGGGACGGCGACCGCCTCTTCGTGGTCGGGGGCCAGGAGCAGCAGCCGTCGGAGTGGACGGCCGAGCAGGCCTACTCCCCCCACGCCTGGGTGCTCACCGGCCTGTGACCACCCCGCGCCACCCCCCGGTGGTCGAGTGGGTCGGAGTGGGTCAGCGGGTGAAGACGACCTTGCCGAACAGGTCGCCCTGCTGCATCGCGGCGAAGCCCTCGCGGGCCTCGGTCATCGGCAGGACCCGGTCGACCAGGGGCCGGGTGCCGGTGGCGTCGAGCAGCTGCACCAGGCTGGCCAGCTCGGTGCGGGTGCCCATGGTCGAGCCGATCACCTTCAGCTGCAGGAAGAAGATCCGGGTCAGCTCGGCGTCGTCGAGGTTCGGGCCGCTGGTGGTGCCGCTGATCACGATCGCCCCGCCGGGGCGCAGCGAGCGGATCGAGTGCGACCAGGTCGCCCTGCCGACCGTCTCCATCACCGCGTCGACCTTGCCCGGCAGCCGGGCACCGGACTCGAAGACCTCGTGGGCACCGATCTCCAGGGCACGAGCCCGCTTGCCCTCGTCCCGGCTGGTCGCCCAGACCCGCAGCCCACCGGCGCGGGCCAGGGTGACCAGCGCCGTCGCCACGCCGCCGCCGGCCCCCTGGACCAGCACCGAGTCGCCGGGCTTCAGGCCGCCCTGGGTGTAGAGCATCCGGTACGCCGTGAGCCAGGCGGTCGGCAGGCACGCCGCCTCCTCGAAGCTCAACGAGGCCGGCTTGGGCACCACGTTGACCCGCGGCACCACGACCTTGTCCGCGAAGGTGCCCTGGTGCCGCTCGGAGAGCAGCGAGCGCTTCGGGTCGAAGGTCTCGTCGCCGGTCCAGGTCGGGTCGGAGATGACCGCGTGCACGACGACCTCGTTGCCGTCCTCGTCCAGGCCGGCGGCGTCACAGCCCAGGATCATCGGCAGCGCCTCCTGGCGCAGCCCGACCCCGCGCAGCGACCACAGGTCGTGGTGGTTGAGCGAGGCGGCCTTCACGGTGACCGTGGTCCAGCCGTCGGGGGCGACCGGGTCCGGACGCTCCCCGACCACGAGACCCGCCAGTGGGTCGACGGAGGAGAAGGAGTCGGCGTAGACGGCGAACATGGGGTCCTCTCGAGCGGGGTCGGTGCGGGCGGGTCAGCGACGGGCGACGCCGTCGCGTCGGGCGGCCTCCGCGACGCCTTGGGCGACGGCCGGGCCGACGCGCGGGTCGAAGGGCGACGGGATGATGTAGTCCGCAGCCAGGGCGTCCCCGACCAGGCCGGCCAGGGCGTTGGCCGCGGCGAGCTTCATGCCCTCGGTGATGCTGGTGGCGCGGACGTCGAACGCGCCCCGGAAGATGCCGGGGAACGCGAGCACGTTGTTGATCTGGTTGGGGAAGTCCGACCGGCCGGTCGCCACCACGCGGGCGTGCCGGTGGGCGACGTCGGGGTGGACCTCGGGGGTCGGGTTCGCCAGGCCGAAGATGATCGCGTCGTCGGCCATCCGCGCCACGTCCTCCTCCGGGACCGTGCCGCCGGAGAGGCCGATGTAGACGTCGGCGTCGACGAGCACGTCGGCCAGCGTCCCGGTCCGGCCGGTGCGGTCGGCGGTCTCACGGGCGAGACCGGCCTTGACCGGGGTCAGGTCGCGCCGCGAGGTGTGCAGCACGCCGCGCCGGTCGGTGACCGCGAGGTCCTTGATCCCGGCGGCGAGCAGGATGCGGGCGACGGCGACGCCGGCGGCACCGGCCCCGGAGATGACCACCCGGGTGCTGTCGTGGGTGCGACCGGTCAGCTTGAGCGCGCCCTCGAGGGCGGCCAGCACGACCACGGCCGTGCCGTGCTGGTCGTCGTGGAAGACCGGGATGCCCAGCCGCTCCTTGAGCCGGTCCTCGATCTCGAAGCAGCGCGGCGCGGAGATGTCCTCGAGGTTGATGCCACCGAAGGACGGGGCGAGCCGGACCACGGTCTCGACGATCTCGTCGGCGTCGGTGGTGTCCAGGCAGATCGGGATCGCGTCGACCCCGCCGAACTGCTTGAACAGCACGGCCTTGCCCTCCATCACCGGCATCGCTGCGGCCGGCCCGATGTCGCCCAGCCCGAGCACGGCGGTGCCGTCGGTGACCACCGCGACGGTGTTGGCGACCCAGGTGTAGTCGTTGACCAGGTCGGGCTCGTCCGCGATCGCCTCGCAGACCTGGGCGACGCCGGGGGTGTAGGCCAGCGAGAGGTCGTCGCGGCTCTCCAGGGCCACCGTCGAGGCGATCTCCATCTTCCCGCCGACGTGCAGCGCGAACACGGGTGAGCCCGAGCGCGGGGCACCGTGGTCGGAAGGGGAGGACGAGGCAGCCATGGGACAGACTTTCGTGGTCGCGTACGGGGGATGTCGCGGCGGCCGGATGGGCTCCTCGGGTGGAGGGCGTGCGTCCGTGGCCGGCTCGCGGAGTTCACGGGGGTTCTCCCAACGGGTCAGTCTGTCACACCGGAGCCGGGCCCCCGCTGTGAGGGCGGACACCCGGGAGGCCCCTCCTCCGACCGGGTGGGGTCAGCCCCGACCCCACCGCGGCAGGCGCGGCAGCCGCAGCAGCACCCGCGCCAGGACGTCCTCGTCGGCGACCGCCCCGACGGCCCACGAGTCGACCCCGACCGCCGGGTTGTCCCGCTCGACCCACCAGCCGTCCGGCTCGCGTCGTACGGCGCGCTTCACGGCCACCACCGTGCTCCGCGCGCCGGCCCGCTCCGGCAGCCGGACGACGACCAGGCCGCCCGCCCTCGGCGGTGCCCCGTGCAGCACCAGCAGCCGGTCCCCGTCCACGAGCGTCGGCTCCATCGACCGACCTCGGACCACGGCCCACCCGATCCGCACCTGGCTGCTCCCCACCCGTCGTTCCTGCCCCGTTCTCGCCGGGGGTAGTGTCGCAGCAGCAACCTCCACGTACCGAGAAAGGACCTGGGATGCTCGCGCGACTCTTCGCTCCCACGCTCGAAGTCCACGCCCACTGCGACCTCCCCTGCGGCGTCTACGACCCGGCTCAGGCACGCATCGAGGCCGAGTCCATCAAGGCCGTCATCGGCAAGCTCGCCGACAACGACGACCCCGACTTCCGCACCCGGGCGGTGCTCATCAAGGAGCAGCGCTCCGAGCTGGTCAAGCACCACCTGTGGGTGCTGTGGACCGACTACTTCAAGCCGCCGCACTTCGAGAAGTACCCCCAGCTGCACACGCTGGTCAACGAGGCGACCAAGCTCGCCGGCGCGACCGGCACCAAGGGCTCCATGGACGCCGCTGTGGCCGACCAGCTGCTGGCCAAGATCGACGAGATCGCCGAGATCTTCTGGGAGACCAAGAAGGCCTGACGGCCTCCCGGTCCCGCGCGGTGGGGCGTCCCGGACCTCCGGGGCGCCCCTCCTGTGCTTCCCGGGTCAGTCCTCGCCGGCCAGCGCGTCGAGCGAGGCGGGGTGGAAGACCCCGGCCAGTGCGACCAGCCCGACCACGACCATGAGCACCGCGACGACGCTGGTGCTCCCTCCCCAGAAGCTGCCGCCGACCAGGATCTGGAGCAGCTGGGCGAGCACGATGGGCGCCCGCGCCCAGGAGTCCAGCCGGCGCAGCCGCAGGGCCAGGAAGGCCAGCGCGCCGCCGTACACGAGGAAGAACGCGAAGACGGTGAGCCCCAGGGCCAGCCGCTCGCCGTGCAGGGACGCGATCTCGCTGATCCCCAGCGCGACGAAGACCAGCGCCTCGACGAGGACCAGGGAGACCGTGACGTTCAGCGGCGCGGGGACCGCGGGACCACCTGAGGGGCTGTCGGAGGGGCTCACAGGGCCCGATCGTACGCAGAACGACCTTCGAAGAGGTGGGGTTGACCGTCCCCTGTGATCAAAGTGGCACGTTCAAACCCTTGATTGCCTCCTTGTTCCTTGAAACTATCTTGGGGGTCTCCGGTCACCGGGCGCCGTGCCACGAACAGGGCTCCCGACAGACGCTTCTGTCCGTCCGGGAACCTTCTTCTCCGCGACGTCCGTGACCGACTGACCCGCGTTCGGCTCATGAGACAAGACAAGGAGTCCCCCGCCATGGATTGGCGCCACCGTTCCGCGTGCCTCGACGAGGACCCGGAACTGTTCTTCCCGATCGGCAACACCGGTCCGGCCATCCTGCAGATCGAGGAGGCCAAGCAGGTGTGCCGTCGGTGTGAGGTGCGCGAGCAGTGTCTCGCGTGGGCGCTGGAGGCGGGTCAGGACCACGGTGTCTGGGGTGGTCTCAGCGAGGACGAGCGGCGCGCGCTCAAGCGCCGCAACGCCCGGGCCCGGGTCCGCACCGGCTGACCGCTCACGGCAGCGGGACCGTCACCTCGACCTGCGTCCCCCGTCCCGGGGCGGCGCCGATCCTGATCGTCCCGTCCAGCTCTGACTCCACGAGCGTCCGCACGATCGAGAGGCCCAGGCTGCTCGAGGTCGCGGCGTCGAAGCCCTCGGGCAGCCCCACCCCGTCGTCGGTGACGGTGGCGACGAGCAGGTCCGGGGTCCGTCGGGCCGTCAGGTCGACGTGGCCCGGGCCGCCGCCGAAGCCGTGCTCGGCCGCGTTCTGCAGCAGCTCGGTGAGCACCATCGCCAGCGGGGTGGCGACCTCGGAGGGGATCGTGCCGAAGGCGCCGTGCCGGGTCGAGGTGACCCCACCGGTGGCCGACCCCAGGTCGGGCAGCGTCAGCCGCAGCCGGTCGGCGATCTCGTCGAAGTCGACGTTCTCGTCCAGCGACATGCTCAGCGTCTCGTGCACCAGCGCGATCGAGCCGACCCGGTGCACCGCCTCCTCCAGGGCCGCCCGCGCCTCCGGCACGGTCATCCGGCGGGCCTGGAGCCGGAGCAGCGCGGCCACGGTCTGCAGGTTGTTCTTCACCCGGTGGTGGATCTCCCGGATGGTGGCGTCCTTGGTGACCAGCTCGCGGTCCCGGCTGCGCAGGTCGGTCACGTCGCGCAGCAGCACCAGGGCCCCGATCAGCTCGGTCTCGGTCCGCAGCGGCACCGACCGGGCGATCACCACCGTGCTGCCGTTGCCGAGCTCGGTGTCGCGCGGCACCTGGCCGCCGAGGACCGCGCCGAGCGTCTCCTCGTCGTCGCGGCGCGCCGCGGGGATGAGCTCGCGGGTCACCGCGGCGAGGTCGAGCCCGGCCAGGTCGCTGGTCAGGCCGAGCCTGCGGTAGACCGACAGCGCGTTGGGGCTGGCGTAGGTGACCACCCCGGCCGCGTCGATCCGCACGAACCCGTCGCCGACCCGCGGTGAGTCGGTGTGGTCCGAGCGCTGCCCGACGTAGGGGAAGAGGCCCTTGCTGATCATCTGGGTCAGGTCGGTCGCGGTCTGCAGGTAGGCCAGCTCGAGCCGGGACGGCGTCCGGACGCCGAGCAGGTTGGTGTTGCGGGCGATGATGCCCAGGATGCGGTCCCCGCACCGCACGGGGATCGCCTCCACCCGGACCGGGACGTGGTCGCGCCACTCCGGGTCGCCCTCCCGGACCACCCGCCCTTCGGCCAGGGCGGCGTCGAGCAGCGGCCGGCTGCCCGAGGGCAGGAACCCTCCGACCAGGTCGTCGACGTACGACGTGGGGCCGGTGGTGGGCCGCATCTGCGCCCCCGCCCAGAGCCCCGTGCCCGCCCGGTCCGGCAGCCACAGCACCAGGTCGGCGAAGGACAGGTCGGCGATGATCTGCCAGTCCGCGATCAGCAGCGCGAGCCAGGCCACGTCCTCCTCGGTGAGGTCGGTGTGGGCCTGGGCGACCTCGGTCAGGGACGGCACCGGACCAGGGTAGGTCCCCGTCGGATCCGACTGGCGCTCATGTCAGGATTGGCCCCATGTCGGAGGCGGCCCGCGCGGCGTACTGGGAGCAGGTGGTGACCGGCGGCTACCCCGTCCCCGACGACGCGCCACTGGCGGACCTCACCACCGAGCTGACCGTGATGCTGGGCAGCCCCGAGCCGCACCTGCGCGAACGGCTCGCGCTCGGCACCCTGCGGCACTGGGTGACCAGCGGCGTGTACGACGACCTGCTCGAGGGCCTCGGGACCGGCATCTCCGCCGGCCTGCGGGTCGGCCTCGGCGAGGACGGCACGGACGCGGTGCTGCGCCGCACCGCCAGCGCCGAGGTGCTCGCGGCGTGTCTCGAGCGCACCCGGGAGAGCCCCGAGGCCCTTGCCGCGATGGACGCCGGCACGGTGCTCCGGTGGGGCGACGCCCTGCTCTCCTGGTTCGTACGGGAGCAGGACCTCCGCGGGTACCTGCCCTCACGGGGCTGGGCCGACGCGGTCTCCCGGGGCGCCCGCGGGTGCGAGGTGCTCGCGACCCTGCCCGGGTTCGGCGAGGCGGAGCTGGTCGCGGTCCTGGACGTGGTCGCCGAGCGGCTCACCAGCCCGACGTCGTACCGGTTCGTCGACGCCGGCCCCGACCGTCTCGCGGCTGCGGCGCTGGCCGTGCTCCGCCGGGACCTGGTCGACGCGGCCGTCGTCGAGGAGTGGCTGGACGGGCTGGTCGAGGCGGCCCGGGACAAGCACGGCCAGGCCGTCGTGGCCCGCAACGTCGAGGACTTCCTGCGCGCCCTGCACCTGCAGGTGCTGCTCACCGCCGAGCCCCCCACCGCCCGCGCCGACCTCCTGCTGGCCCTGGTCGGCGCGCTGCGCCGCTCCAACGACGACCTGCTGGGTCCCTCCCCTTCGACGTGACCGGCCGGTAGGTTGCGGCCATGACGACCGACCAGCAGGAGCCCGAGGCGACCACCACCAGCGACCCCTCCGGCGAGGGGGTGGAGGCGCACAGCGGCGCGCACGCGGTGGCGGTGGCGGCCGCCCACGGCGTGGACACGATGTTCACGCTCTCGGGCGCGCACGTCTTCCCGATGTACGACGGGGCGGTCAAGGCGGAGCCGCCGATGCGGCTGCTCGACGTCCGCCACGAGCAGACGGCCGTCTTCGCCGCCGAGGCGATCGGCAAGCTGACCCGCACCCCCGGGCTGGCGGTGCTCACCGCCGGGCCGGGCATCACCAACGGGGTCAGCCCGATCACCCAGGCCTACTTCAGCGGCGCCCCGCTGGTGGTGGTCGGGGGCCGCGCGCCGGACAACCGCTGGGGCACCGGGAGCCTGCAGGAGCTCGACCACGTGCCGCTGGTGGCGCCGGTGACCAAGCTGGCCCGGACCGTGCACGACGCCGCCGAGGTGGCCGCCGAGGTCGACGCCGCGTTCACCGCCGCACGGTCGCCGCACCGCGGACCGGCGTTCCTCGACATCCCGATGGACGCCTTCTTCGAGACCCGCGCCGTGGTCCGCCCGCCGTACGCGGCCCCGGCGCCGGTCGCTCCCGACGGCGACGCCCTCGCCGAGATCGGCGCGCTGCTCGCCCAGGCGGACCGGCCGGTGCTCGTGCTCGGCAGCGACGTGTGGACCGACGGGGCGGAGGAGGCCGCGCTGCGCCTGGTCGAGACCGCGGGCCTGCCGGCGATCACCAACGGGATGGGCCGCGGGGTGGTGCCGGGCCGGCACCCGCTCCTGATGACCAAGGCCCGCGGGCAGGCGCTCGGCACGGCGGACCTCGTCGTGGTGGTGGGCACGCCGCTGGACTTCCGGCTCGGCTACGGCGTCTTCGGGGGGAAGGACGGCGCCCCGCCGGCCAAGGTCGTCCACCTCGCCGACTCTCCCGCCCAGCTCTCCGGCCACGCCACCCTCGCCGGGTCGGCCAGCGGCGACCTGACCCTGGTCCTCGACGGCGTGCTGGCCGCGCTGCAGGCCCAGCTCCGCCGCCCGGACTGGTCGGGCTGGGTCTCCGGCCTGCAGCAGACCGTGGCCGCGGCGACCGAGCGCGACCGGGCGCTGCTGACCGCGGAGGCCGACCCGATCCACCCGGCCCGGATCTACGGCGAGCTGCTGCCCCGGCTGGCCGACGACGCCGTGGTGATCGGCGACGGCGGCGACTTCGTCTCCTTCGCCGGGAAGTTCGTCGAGCCGGCCAGGCCCGGCGGCTGGCTGGACCCCGGCCCGTACGGCTGCCTGGGAGCGGGCCTCGGCGCCGCCATCGCGGCCCGGATCGCGCGGCCGTCCGCCCAGGTCGCGCTGCTGCTCGGCGACGGCGCGGCGGGGATGTCGCTGATGGACGTCGACACCCTGGTCCGCCACGACCTGCCGGTGGTGATGGTGGTCGGCAACAACTCGGCGTGGGCGCTGGAGAAGGGCCCGATGCAGATGCTCTACGGGTACGACGTGATCGCGGACCTGGCCCCGCAGACCCGCTACGACAAGGTCGTCGACGCCCTCGGCGGTGCCGGCGAGCTGGTCACCGACCCGACCCAGATCGGCCCCGCCCTGGACCGGGCGTTCGCCTCCGGGGTGCCCTACCTGGTCAACGTGATCACCGACGTCGACGCCGGCTACCCGCGGAGCACCTTCGGCATCTGACGCGGGCTGACACGGGCTGACGACGGGGGCGCCGTCAGGGCAGGCGGGCGAGGAAGCGCTCCCGGTCGACCACGACCCGGGTGACCTCGCCGTGGCCCACGACGGCGTCGCGGGAGTCGGTGGCGACCACCTCGAAGCGCACCAGGCGCCCGTCGCGGTGGGTCACGGTGGCAACGACCGTGACCTGCTCGCCGACCCGGCTCGCGGCCCGGTGCTCGAGCTGGACGCGGGTGCCGACCGAGGTCCTGGACCCCTCGAGCTCGCCGGCCAGGGCCGCGCAGGTGGCGGCCTCGCACCAGGCGAGCAGGCGCGGGGTGCCGAGCACGGCCAGGTCGCCGGACCCGACGGCGGCGGCGGTGTCGTCGGCCGTGACGGTGAACGAGAGGGTGGCGGAGGTGCTCGCAGGACCGGTCATGGTGCAAGGATGCCGGTCCGATTGCGCCGGGACCGGTCGGACCTGGCAGAATGGCACGGTTCACCGACCACGAGGCTCGAGGAGTCACCATGGGTAAGACCGGCCGCAAGCGCCGCGCCCGCAAGAAGAAGGGCGCGAACCACGGCAAGCGCCCCAACGCGTGATCCCAGGATCGCCTCGCTTCTTGCCTGACGCAGCACACGCGCACCACACAGGACGACCCCGGCCCATCAGGGCTCGGGGTCGTTTCCGTCGGTGCCGGTGGAGCTCGGTGCCGCTGCTACTCGGTGATGGTGATCTGGACCTGCCGGATCTGCATCATCACCCGGTTCCGCAGCGCAGCCGGGGCGTGCTCGGCGCAGGAGCGCGCGACCAGGGCCTTCATCAGCCGTTCGACGTCGTAGCCCTCCAGGCACGGCGCGCACGCGTCGATGTGCTCGGCGATCTGGGCGATGTCGGCCTCGGCCAGCTCGTTGTCGATGAAGAACGCCATCCGGTCCAGCACGTCGGCGCAGTGCAGGTCGGCGTCGTGGTCGAGCGGCCCCGGGGGGTCGTCGTGGGGGTGGCTCATGACACGACCTCCGCTTCCGGTGAGTCGACCTTCATCCCGCGCTCGCGCGCGTAGTCCGTCAACAGGGCCCTCAGCTGGCGCCTGCCGCGGTGCAGCCGCGACATCACGGTCCCGATCGGGGTCTCCATGATCTCCGCGATGTCCTTGTACGGGAACCCCTCGACGTCGGCGAGGTAGACCGCCAGCCGGAAGTCCTCGGGGAGCTGGGCCAGCGCCTGCTTCACGTCGCTGTCGGGCAGGTGCTCCAGGGCCTCGACCTCGGCGGACTTGAGCCCGGCGGAGGTGTGCGACTCGGCGCGGGCGAGCTGCCAGTCCTCGACCTCCTCGGTCATGGCGGCCTGGGGCTGGCGCTGCTTCTTGCGGTAGGTGTTGATGAACGTGTTGGTCAGGATGCGGTAGAGCCACGCCTTGAGGTTCGTGCCCTCCTTGAACTGGTGGAACGAGCCGTACGCCTTGGCGAACGTCTCCTGCACCAGGTCCTCCGCGTCCTGCGGGTTCCGGGTCATCCGCATGGCGGCGGAGTAGAGCTGGTCGAGGAAGGGGACGGCGTCGCGCTCGAAGCGCGCAGTGCGCTCCTCCAGCGTCTCGGCCGGGGAGTCGGTGCCCGGGGTGGCCGGGGTGGGATCGTCTGACATCGCCCTCCAGCCTACCGGCAGGGGCTGCACCGGCAGTCCGGTACGGCGCAGCGACGACGGCTCGGCGGTGCCGCAACAGCTCATCGGGTCCTGGTCCTCTCCGGCGACGGGGCGAGCGCCGGTCGGCGCCTGCTCAGGCCAGAACGTCCTGCGGCCCGGGTCGATTCCCCACCACCTCGCGCACCACGAACTCCAGGGTCGCCTCCACCACCAGGCCCAGCACCTCGGCCTGGGACAGCACGTTGCTGCGCGGGACCGAGAACCCGTGGTCGCCGCCGGGGACGCTCACCACCTGGCAGTGGGCGGGGAACTCCTCGGGCCGGCCGAAGGGGTCGCGCTCCCCCTGCACCACCAGGGTCGGCACCCGGACCGCCTCGAGCTCGTCGAGCCGGGACCGCTCCGGCTTGCCCGGCGGGTGCAGCGGGAAGGCCAGCGCCAGCACGCCGGAGGCGCCGAGGTGGTGGGCGGTCCGGGCCGCCGAGCGGGCGCCCGCGCTGCGGCCCCCGAGCACGAGCGGCGTCCGCAGCCGGAGCCGGTCGGCCGCCGCGACCAGGCAGGCGTCCAGGACGGCCGGCGCCGGGGCGATCCTCCGCCCTGCGACCCGCCAGGGCTGCTCCAGGCGCACGACGGTGATGCCCTCGCGCGGCAGCTCGGCGGCCAGCGCGGCGAGGTCCTGGGCCTGCGGGCCGCCGCCGGCCCCGTGGCCGAGCAGCAGGGTGGCGAACGGGCTGCGCGACCGGTCGGTGTGCAGCCGGGCGGGTCCGTGCGGGGTGTCGACCTCGCGGACCAGGGTGGTCACGCGGGCACCTCGTCCAGCGGCAGCGGCTCGAGCAGCTCGGGGCCGTTGTTGCGCACGCTGTTGACCGCCGTCGACACCGGGTAGGCCTCCAGCCGCCCGGGCGCCGCCGGCACCAGCAACCCGCGCAGCGTGTCGGGGTCGGTCGCGGTCGGGTCGAGCCAGTCGCCGAACCGCTGCGGCTCGACCAGGAGCGGCATCCGGTCGTGGATGTGGCCCACCGCGTCCTCGGCGGTGGTGGTGAGCACCGTGCAGGTCCACCGGAAACGCTGCGGGTCGTCCTCGTCGCGAGTGGGGTCGCGCCAGATCTCGTAGAGCCCGGCCATGGCCAGTGACGAGCCGTCGGTGGGGTGGATGAAGAACGGCTGCTTGACCGGCTTGCCGGCCTTGGTCCGCTGGCTGGTCGCGTACCACTCGTAGTAGCCGTCCGCGGGGAGCAGGCAGCGACGCTTGGCGAAGGCCTGCCGGAAGGCCGGCTTCTCGGTGACGGTCTCCATCCGGGCGTTGATCATCCGGTTCCCGATCGCAGGGTCCTTGGCCCAGAACGGCACCAGGCCCCAGCGCAGCACCCGCAGCTGCCGCTCGGGCACCCGCTCGGCGTGGTCCTGGTCGCGGGGAGGCCGGGTCAGGACCGCGTAGACCTCCTTGGTGGGGGCCACGTTGTAGTCGGCGGGGAGGGGCTCGAGGACCGTCTCGGCGACGGTGGCCCGGTCGATCTCGAACTCCTCGGCCAGGTCGTCGGGACGTCTGCTGGAGGCGTAGCGACCGCACATGCGGCCAGCCTACGGATCACCCGACCGACGCGCCCCCCACCACCGCGCCGATGATCCAGGCGAGCCCGTCGGCGGTCTCCGACGGGGAGCGCGACGGCTGGGTGACATGGCTCAGGACGAGCCGGACCACGGTCTCCAGCGCCAGGGTGAGCCGCTCCCCGCGCAGCGGGATCTCCGGGAAGCGCTCCTCCACCAGCAGGATCAGGAAGTCCGTGGCGGTGTCGATCAGGCCCTGGGACTGGGTGATGAACGGCAGCAGCTCGCTGTCCCCGTTGTGGCCGCTCTCCAGCACAGCGCGCAGCAGGGCGCTCTCCTCGGAGGCCTCGAGCGCCCCCTCGATCGCGGCCCGGACGGCGACCACGAAGTCGTCGTGCTGGAGGAAGTTGCGGCGGACCACGGCGAGGAAGGTGTCCAGCTCCCGCATCACCAGCAGCTCGGCGAGCTGGGGCTTGGTGCCGAACTCGTTGTAGACCGTCTGCCGGCTCACCCCGGCCCGCTTCGCGATGGTCGCCATCGTGAGCTTCTGCCAGCCCTCCTCGGCGAACGCCTCTGCCGCGACGTCGAAGAGCCGCTCGCGCAGCATCGAGCGCACCGTCGTACGGAAGGGCTCGGTCTCGGTCACAGCACCGACTCCAGCACAGGCACCCCCGGGTCGGCCAGCCGGGTCCGGTCCACCGGGCTGCGGTCGGCGACCAGCTGCCGGGCGCCGCGCACGTCCAGCGGCCGCCCGCAAGCGACCGCGCCGCGCATCCGGCCCTCGCGCAGGAAGAACGCGGCCCACGCCTGGCCGTGCGGGTCGCCGCGGAGCACCATCTCCAGACCGGCCTCGGGCCAGCCGGTGACCTGCAGGTTGACCTCGTACTGGTCGGACCAGGCCCAGGGGACCTCGTCGTACGGCGCGGCCTCGTCGCCGAGCAGGTCGGCGGCGACGGTCCGGCCGACGGCGGTGCCGTGGTCCTGGGCGGACTGCCAGTGCTCGCCGCGGTAGGGCCCCTCGAGGTGGGCGGTCGGCCGGGTGACCACGTCGCCCGCGGCGTAGACGTCGGCCACCGAGGTGCGCCCGCACCAGTCCACGGCGATGCCGCCGCGGGTGGTGGCGAGCCCGGCGGAGTCCGCGAGGTCCAGGTCGGGCGCGATCCCGATCGCGACCACCACCAGGCCGGCGCTCCAGGAACGGCCGTCGGCGGCGGTCACGACGACCCGGTCGGCCGCCTCGGTGACCGAGGCCACCGTCACGTCGGTCTCGAGCTGGACGCCGCGCTCCTTGTGCAGCCCCGCGTACCGGGAGGCGAGAACCGCCGGGAGGATCCGGGCCAGAGGGTGCGGCGCCCCCTCCAGCACGGTGACCTCCCGGTCGAGGGCCCGCAGGCTGGCGGCGATCTCGGAGCCGACCAGGCCGGCCCCCACCACGACGACGTCGGTGACGCCCTCGAGGTGGGTCACCAGGTCGAGGGCGTCCTGGGCGGTGCGCAGCGTGCGCACCCGCGGAGACGGCGCCAACCCCGGCAGGGTCCGGGCCCGCCCTCCGGTGGCCAGCACCAGCCGGTCGTAGCGCAGGACCGTGCCGTCGGCCAGGTCAACCGTGTGGGCAGCGGGGTCGAGGCCGACCGCGCGGGCACCGAGGAGCAGCTCGACCTCCTTGTCGGCGTACCAGCGGGCGGGGCGCACGAGCAGCTGCTCGGGTGCCTTCTCCCCCCGGACCAGCTCCTTGGAGACCGCGGGTCGCCGGTAGGGCAGGTGCTGCTCCTCCCCGACCACCCGGACCCGGCCGGTCACGCCGGCGGCGCGCAATGCGACGGCCGCGCTCACCCCGGCGATCCCGGAGCCCACCACCAGGACCTCCCCCGCGGACCCCATCAGGCGGGGTTCTCGGCGCCGAGCGGCTCGAAGTCCTGCTGCTCGCGCACGCCGCAGTCGGGACAGCACCAGTCCGGGTCGATGTCGGCGAACGCCGTCCCGGCCGGCCAGCCCTCGCGGGGAGCGCCGACCTCCTCGTCGTAGACGTAGCCGCAGTTGGGGCAGACGAACTTGGCCATGCTGGTGCGCTCCTCTCAGGCGGCGGTACGGCGCTCGGCGCCGTACCGGGCCAGGTACTTCTCGGCCTGGGACGGGTGCAGGTTGGCCTTGGTGACGTCGCCGTCGTAGTGGGCGAGCACGCGCTTGTCCATCACCGCGCGCCACAGCGGCGGGATCCAGGTCAGCACGATCATCCCGGCGTAGCCGGTCGGCAGGACCGGCGCCTCGGGGAAGTCGCGCAGCGCCTGGTAGCGCCGGGTCGGGTTCGCGTGGTGGTCGCTGTGGCGCTGCAGGTGGTAGAGCAGCACGTTGGTCCCGATGTTGTTGCTGTTCCAGCTGTGGCTCGGGTTGACCCGCTCGTAGCGGCCGTTCTCGAGCTTCGCGCGCTTCATCCCGTAGTGCTCCAGGAAGTTCACCGACTCCAGCAGCCAGATGCCGACCACGGCCTGGATGACCAGGTAGGGGAAGAGCTGCCAGCCGAAGACCGCCATCAGCGCGCCCCACAGCACGATCGACATCCCCCACGCGTTGAGCACGTCGTTCTTCAGCGACCAGTGGCTCTTGCCGAGGCGCTCGAACCGCTTCTTCTCCAGCTCCCAGGCGCTCCGGAGGCTGCCGCTCACGGTGCGGGGCATGAAGAGCCAGACGTTCTCGCCCAGACGCGAGCTGGCCGGGTCCTCGGGGGTGGACACCCGGACGTGGTGGCCACGGTTGTGCTCGATGTAGAAGTGGCCGTAGAAGGTGTGGGCCAGGCAGATCCGGGCGAACCAGCGCTCGTGGGACTCCTTCTTGTGGCCCAGCTCGTGGGCGGTGTTGATCGCGATGCCGGCCACCAGGCCCGCGCTGATCGCCATCCCGATGTGGTCGGCGGTCGAGTACTCGGGGCGGCTGATCATCCAGGCGGTCCACACGATGCAGACGTACTGGAGCGGGATGAACGCGTAGGTCACCCAGCGGTAGTACCGGTCGTTCTCCAGGGCGTCGATCGCCTCGTCCGGCGGGTTGTTCGGGTCGATGCCGGCCAGGAGGTCGACCGCGGGGATGAGGACGAAGATGAAGATCAGCCCGAAGTACCAGAACAGCCCCAGGCCGGTCCACTCCACCAGGCCCCACGCCAGGAACGGCACCGCCGGGACGATCGCCCCGATCAGCCAGGCGAACCGCTTGGTGTCGCGCCACTCGATCCGGGCCACGCCGACCGACTCCACTGCTGCCATGAGCAACTCCTTGCTGGACAGCCCGACCCTCATCGGTCGAGCAACTTTACAAGAAGTTAGTTGATGTAAAGCAAACGGGCAAGAGTTTGGAGTCTGTAAAAACACTGTGGCTCAGACCACCATCCGGCGGTCTGAGCCACAGTCCTCCCTGTGCCGAGCTGGCCTGCCCCCTCTTCAGCGGGCCAGTTCGGAGAGCAGCCTCACCCCGAGATCGGGCCCGGACGGCAGCCCCTCGATCCAGATGCGAGCCTCCGGCGCCACCTCGAGGTCCTCGAAGAGCGAGCGGAGCATGCCGACGGTCTCGCCCAGCTCCGGCGTCCGCCGGACCAGGGCCACCGCCTTCTCGCCCCCGACGCGGCCGATCGTCTCCTCACCGGAGAAGACCGTCCGCAGGGCGTCGGCCACGCCCGCGAGCCGCAGCGCGCGGGTGAACGTGGCGTCGAACGTCTCGTGCGGCCCCCCGCGCGAGATGTCCACCACGACGAGCGCGTGGCTCGTCCTGACCGGGCTCCCCGTCCTCTCGGACTCCCGGTAGACCTCGGCGATGCGGGTGCGGAGGTGCGCCAGGCTCGTCAGCCCGGTCAACGGGTCCTCGCACGACAGGTCGTGCAGGAAGTCGAGCGTGGACTCGCTCCACGCCACACACATCGCCTCGATCGCCTCGTAGTCCGGCGCCGCGCCTCCCAACGCGGCGTACGTCGCCCGCAGCCCGGACAGTGCCTCTCCCAGGGAGGCACCGTCGTGGGCCAGCGTGCGCCCGGCCACCGCACAGGCGGCCAACGGACTCGCACCGGACACCAGGGACTCCCCGACCGCCTCGAAGCCGGTCGGGAGGCTCTCCCGCTCGTCCTCGCTGAGCTCCCGCCCCGGTGTCACGGCAGGAACGGACCGCCGACGGGTCAGGGACGCCAAGCCCTCCAGCATGTCGTCCCTCCCTCCGTCGTGCTCGGCCGCTCTCCCAGGCAGCGGCCGAACTGCGTGCCGTCAGTGGAGGGACGTACACGCGGGACGGTCATGACGCGGTTCCGGCGAATTTCCTCGAGAAAGTTCCCGGGCGCCCGTCCGGGGGGTGGCCGATGGCCCGTCGGGGCAGGCAAGGTTGTCCGTCGTTCGGGTGTTGCCGACGGGCGGCGCCCGGTACTTTCGTCTGGTAACCCCCTGAAAGGACCAGGTCGTCACGAATCGGCCCTGCCGATCGTTGACCTCGTGACCATGACCGAGCTGCTGAACAACCTCGACGCTCCCAGCGACGCGGAGCTGATCTCGCGCGTCCGCGCGGGGGACGTCGAGGCGTACGGCGACCTCTACGCCCGGCACGTCGACGCCGCCCGACGGCTGGCCCGCCAGCTGGTCCGCGGGCCGGACTCCGAGGACCTCGTCTCCGACGCCTTCGCCAAGGTGATGGGGGTGCTCCAGGGCGGCGGTGGCCCGGACGTGGCGTTCCGCGCCTACCTGCTCACCGCCGTACGCCGCCTCCACGTGGACCGGATCCGCTCCCAGTCGCGGGTGCAGACCTCCGACGACATGACCGCCTTCGATCCCGGGGTGCCCTTCCACGACACCGCCCTGGAGCAGTTCGAGAGCGGCGCTGCGGCCAAGGCGTTCGCCTCGCTGCCCGAGCGCTGGCAGCTGGTGCTCTGGCACCTCGAGGTCGAGGGCCAGAAGCCGGCCGACATCGCCCCCCTGCTGGGGATGAGCGCGAACTCGGTCTCCGCCCTGGCCTACCGGGCGCGCGAGGGCCTGCGGCAGGCCTACCTGACCGCCCACCTGGCCGACATCAACGACACCGACTGCCGGTGGGTCACCGAGCACCTCGGCGGCTACGTCCGCAAGGGCCTCTCCCGGCGCGACGCCACCAAGGTCGAGGCCCACCTCGACGACTGCCGCTCGTGCACGGGGATGTACCTGGAGCTCACCGAGGTGAACTCCAACCTGTCCGCGATCATCGCCCCGCTGCTGCTCGGCGGCCTCGCGGCCGGCTACGTGGCCACCGGCGCCGCCGGCGGCGCCTCGGCCGGCGGGATCGTGCTGCTCCTCGGCCGCGCCAAGGACTTCGTCGCGGCCAACCTCGTCCCGGTCGCCGCCGGCACCGCGGCCGCGGGCGTGGCCGCGGTGACGGCGGTGGCGATCGCGATCTCCTCGGGCGGTGACAAGAACGTCGCCGACCCCGCTCCCGCGCCCAGCCTGTCCTCGCCGGCGACCTCGCCCACCAGCGCACCACCGTCGACCTCGCCGAGCGCCACCCGGACCCCGGCACCGCGCACCGTGGTCAGCCCGACCCCGACGGTCTCCGCCTTCGTGCCGGTCGTGCTGCCACCGCCCTCGGAGACCGCCGCGGCGTCTGCGACGCCGACCGACCAGCCCACCCAGGACCCCACCGAGGACCCCACCGACCCGCCGCGGACCCCGGTGGCCAACATCCGGATCGGCTCCGCCACCGTCTCCGACGACGCCCTGGTGCTCGACCTGGCCGGGCTCCCGGACACGCCGGTGTCGGTCGAGGTGACCCTGTCCTCGGCGTCGGGACGCACCGCGTTCGTGCCCTCCACCGGGGCCTGCACGGTCCGGGCGGCCACCCCGACCCGCGCCACCTGCGTGACCACCGCGGCAGCGGCCCGTCAGGGGGTGTTCCGGCTGGCGCCCGACAGCTTCCAGGCGGTCATCCCCCTGGACTTCCCCGCCGACCTGGACAGCGACCAGCTCGACGTCGACGTGGCGATCGACGGGTACGACGACTCCGACGCCAGCGACAACCGCGTGTCGTTCGTCTACACCCCGGTCCGGTCGACGCCGACCGGGACCGGGACGCCGACCGCCACCGACACCCCCACCGAGACGCCCACGGACACCGGCACGCCGACGCCGACCGACACCGGCTCCCCCACCCCGACCGACACCGGCTCGCCCACCCCCACGGACACCGGCTCCCCAACGCCCACCGACACCGGCTCCCCCACGCCCACCGACACCGGCTCCCCCACCCCGACCGACACCGGCTCCCCGACCGCCGCGCCCGGGTCGGACCTCGCCCTGACCCTCAACGACAACGCGCTGGGCCAGGGCATCGGCCGCTTCCGGGCCCAGGTGACCGGGATGCCCGGCGGCGGGCTCCCGCTGCACTTCGCGTTCTTCGTCAGCGACCCCCGGGTCGACATCGAGGCGGTCCCGACCGGCTGCCACATCAGCAACGAGGCCCGGACCGTCGTCGACTGCGTCAAGGGCGGCGCGACCTTCAACGGCATCTTCGACATGAACCTGCGCCGGATCGACCCCGACGACGTGGTCACGGTCCGGGTCGGCGTGTCCTCGCCCGGCAACGACGACCCCGACCTCACCAACAACGTCCGCTCGGTCACGATGAACCAGAGCGGCATCATCTCGGTCGACCCGGTCCTCGGCCGGCTGGTCCGCCTGCTCGGCGGCGTGCTCTGAGCCAGCGCCGCGCTCGCTAGGCTCGGACCCGATGAGCCACACCGCTGCCGCCCTGCCCCAGGACCTCTGGGCCGCCCCGACCCCCGCGGGGCCGGTCTCGGCCCGGGTCTCGCTGCCCGGGTCCAAGTCCCTGACCAACCGCGCGCTCGTCCTGGCCGCCCTCTCCGACGGCCCCTCGGTCGTCCGACGGGCGCTGCGCTCGCGCGACACCCTCCTGATGGCGGGCGCCCTGACGGCGCTCGGAGCCGGCGTCGACACCGACGGCACGGACTGGGCGGTGACGCCGGCCGGGCTGGACGTGGACGGGGTGGAGGTGGCCTGCGGTCTCGCCGGCACCGTCATGCGGTTCGTGCCCCCCGTCGCGGCGCTGGCGAGCGGGGCGGTGGCGTTCGACGGCGACCCGCACGCCCGGACCCGGCCGATGGGCGAGATCCTGCGCGGGCTCCGCGACCTCGGCATCGAGGTGGACGACGAGGGTCGCGGGACGCTGCCGTTCACGGTCCGCGGCAGGGGACGGGTGCGTGGCGGCACCGTGACGATCGACGCCTCCGCGTCGAGCCAGTTCATCTCCGCCCTGCTCCTGGCCGGGGCCCGCTACGACGAGGGCGTCGACGTCCGGCACGACGGCAAGCCGGTGCCCTCGCTGCCGCACATCGAGATGACGGTCGCCGCCCTCCGCGAGCACGACGTGCGGGTCGACGACGACGAGCCGAACCGCTGGAGGGTCCACCCCGGGCCGGTCCGGGCGGTCGACGTGACCGTCGAGCCCGACCTCTCCAACGCCGCGCCCTTCCTGGCCGTGGGTGCCGTCACCGGGGGCTCGGTGACCGTGGCCGACTGGCCGCGGTCCACCACCCAGGCCGGCGACCGGCTCCGCGAGATCCTCGCCCTGATGGGCGCCGAGGTGCGCCAGGACGACCTGGGGCTGACGGTCACCGGCACCGGTCCGCTGCGCGGGGTCGACCTGGACCTGCACGACGAGGGCGAGCTCACCCCCGCGGTCGCCGCCCTCGCCGCCCTGGCCACCACGCCGTCGTACCTGCGCGGGATCGGGCACATCCGCGGGCACGAGACCGACCGCCTGGCCGCGCTGGCGACCGAGCTCAACCGGCTCGGCGGCCGGGTCACCGAGCTCCCCGACGGCCTGGAGATCGCCCCGGCTCCGCTCCACGGCGGGGTCTTCCACACCTACGCCGACCACCGGATGGCGCACGCCGCGGTCATCCTCGGTCTGGCCGTCCCGGGGATCCGGGTCGAGGACGTGGCGACCACCGCCAAGACCTTCCCCGACTTCGCCGCTGCCTGGTCGCGCCTCGTCGAGAGCCCGAGGGGCTGACCCGGTGGCGGGGCGCTACGACCACCTCGAGCAGGAGTCGTTCGACCGGCCCCGCCGCCACACCCGCCCGCGCACCAAGGACCGCCCCAGCTACGACGACGCCGTCGACGCCATCGTGGTGACGGTGGACCGCGGCCGGTTCACCGTCCGGCTGCTCGACGACGACGCCCGCGTGGTGACCGCCATGAAGTCGCGCCCGCTGGGCCGCAAGGGCGTCGTGGTCGGCGACCGGGTCCGGCTGGTCGGCGACACCACCGGCGCCGACGGCTCGCTGGCCCGGATCGTCGAGGTCTCGCCCCGCACGACGGTGCTGCGCCGCACCGCCGACGACGACGACCCGGTCGAGCGGGTCATCGTGGCCAACGCCGACCAGCTCGTCATCGTGGTCGCGCTCGCCGACCCCGAGCCGCGGACCGGGCTGGTCGACCGCGCCCTCGCGGCGGCGTACGACGCGGGGATCGACCCGCTGCTCTGCCTCACCAAGGCAGACCTGGCCTCTCCCGAGCCGCTGCTGGAGATCTACCGCCCGCTGGAGGTGCCCTACGTCGTCACACAGCAGGGCGCCGACGTCACCGGAGTCCGGGCGCTGCTGGCCGGACGCACCAGCGTGCTGCTCGGGCACAGCGGGGTGGGCAAGTCGACGCTGGTCAACGCCCTGGTGCCGACCGCGCGCCGCGCGGTCGGGGTGGTCAACGACGTCACCGGGCGCGGCCGGCACACCTCGACCTCGGCGCTGCTGCTGCGGCTGGACCCCGACGACACCACCGACGGCGGCTGGATCGTCGACACCCCGGGGATCCGCTCGTTCGGCCTCGCCCACGTCGACGCCAGCCGGCTGCTCGGGGCCTTCCCGGACCTCGCCGACGCCAGCGAGGACTGCTCGCGCGGCTGCACCCACGCGGCCAGCGAACCCGAGTGCGGTCTCGACGAGGCCGTCGCGGAGGGCCGGCTGGACCAGGCGCGGGTCGACTCCTACCGTCGTCTGCTCAGCAGCCGCGAGGCCGCCTTCTAGCCGGGCCGGTCCGCGCGGGTCACTTCCCCCACACGGCGCGGGCGCCGGCGTCGCCGGTCAGGAAGACCCAGACCAGGACCACCAGGCCGAGCACGACCAGGGTGGCCGGCACGACCAGGGCGACCCACCGCTCGGCGTTGCCCGCGTGCGCGCCGCGCCCCGAGGCCAGCCCGGAGACGGCCGGCAGCAGCAGGAACGCCAGCACCACCACGACCGCGTAGGCCACCGTCACCCACAGCAGCACGAACGCGCGGTCCTGGTGGGTCTGGATCCGCTCGGCGATCGGCGTGCCCGCCTGGGTGAGGAAGGGGCGGGCGTCGAGCATCGACCGCCCGGTGACGCGGGCGGCCACCACCGCGACAGCGGCCCCCAGCGTGGTCAGCAGCGCTGCCCAGCGGGTCAGCCAGCGCCAGGCGGGCAGCGCGGCAAAGGCCCAGCCGAGCAGAACGGCGAGCGGGGTCAGCACGACCGTCGCGTGGACGACCAACGGGTGGAGGGGCAGGCCGGCGATCTCCATGACCGCCAACCTAGCCCACACCCTGGACCCCGGACCGGTCCGCGACGACCCGTAGCCTGTCGTCCATGCCCACGAACTACACCGACGACCTGCGGCTCGCGCACGTCCTCGCCGACGACGCCGACTCGCTCTCGACGAACCGGTTCCAGGCGCTGGACCTGCGGGTGGAGACGAAGCCGGACCTGACCCCGGTCACGGACGCCGACCGCGCGGTCGAGGAGGGCATCCGCCGCACGCTGGCCCGGGCACGCCCCCGCGACGCCGTCCTGGGTGAGGAGGAGGGCTCCACCGGCTTCAGCCAGCGCCGCTGGGTGGTCGACCCGATCGACGGCACCAAGAACTACGTCCGCGGGGTCCCGGTGTGGGCCACCCTGATCTCGCTGATGGTCGAGGACGAGGTCGTGGTCGGCGTCGTGTCGGCCCCGCAGCTCAACCGGCGCTGGTGGGCGATGAAGGACGGCGGCGCCTTCACCGGGAAGTCGCTCTTCAAGTCCTCGCAGTGCCGGGTCTCCGACGTCTCCCGGCTCGAGGACGCGTCGTTCTCCTACTCCTCGCTCGACGCGTGGGAGGAGCAGGGCCGGCTCTCGGACTTCCTGGCGCTCTCGCGGACCTGCTGGCGCACCCGGGCCTACGGCGACTTCTGGTCCTACATGCTGGTCGCGGAGGGGGCCGTCGACCTGGCCGCCGAGCCCGAGCTCGAGCTCTACGACATGGCCGCCCTCGACGTGATCGTCCGGGAGGCCGGCGGCCGGTTCACCGCACTGGACGGCCGCGACGGGCCGACCGGGGGCAACGCCCTGGCCACCAACGGCATCCTGCACGACACCGTGCTCGGCTTCCTCGGGTCGGTCGGCCCCGAGCGGCTCGACGACCGCGACCGGGGCGACCGGGGCGACCGGGACCATCGGGACGACCGCCCCGCCGCGCCGGCGCCGGGGGCCGCGCCGGCGAACCTGCCGGGGACCGTCACCGAGCTCAGCTCGCGGCGGCGTCCGGAACAGCCGGCTCCGGTGCCCCCGACCCCTCCGGAGCTCCCCCCGCTCGGGATCTGACCCCGGCCGCGAGCCGCATCAGCACGGGCGCGAGCAGGAGCGCCACGAGGTCGAACCAGCCGTACCCGCCCGGCGACCCCGACGGCGGGTTCCCGATCGGCACCCAGCCGGTCGGGTCCTGCGGCTGCCACGTCCAGGTGCCGAGCCGGGTGCCGGCCAGCTCCAGCCAGGTCACCACCACGGCCGCCCCCACGTACACCTCCCGCGAGGGGCCCCAGGCCAGGAAGCCGAGCAGGCACCCGTACCAGAAGGCGCCGAGCACGTCGGTGCGCTCGGCGACCAGCAGCCCCCACGCCGCCCACGCCCCCAGCGCGACGGCGACCACGGCGGCCGCGGTCCCGAGGCGGTGCCGCAGGAACGGCGCGTGCCCCAGCGCGTACGCCGAGAGGTAGACCAGACCGTGGCCGGGCGGGACGTACGCCGGGACGTTCTCGAAGCGGTAGACGTACACCCCGAGCCCCGGGCTGGCGACGTACTCCACGAGGGTGGCGAACGCGACCACGACGCCCGTCTGCCAGCGGACCACCGGGTCCACCCGGCGCAGCGCGAGGAGCAGCACCCCCCAGGTCAGCAGCCCCAGCAGGCGCTGCAGGGCCCGGGTGCCGTCGTGGTCGGCGACCAGGACGAGGGTCAGCCAGCCCATCATCAGCAGACTGGCGCGTGGCTTCACCGGGCCATTCTCCCGGCCGCCGCAACCACCTGGGTCGCCCGGTCGCCCCTATCGCCCCGGCCGCCCGGGCGGCTAGATTCGACCCACCCGCCGGGAGCGGCGGGCGCCCCGGAGGGGCCTGAGATCGGGAGGTCGTCGCATGCGCATCAACGACGTCATCGCCGCCAAGGCGATCCATGCCGTGGTCACCGTGACCCCGGACGCCACCGTCCGCGAGCTCGTGTCGCTGCTGGCCGAGCACAACGTCGGCGCCCTCGTGGTCAGCTCGGACGGCTCCCGCGTCGACGGCATCGTCTCCGAGCGCGACGTGGTCCGGCAGCTGCACCGCGACGCCGCCGTGCTGGACGCCAGCGTCGCCTCGATCATGACCGACGGCTCGTCGGTCTACACGTGCACGCCGGCCGACGGCCTCGACGAGATGATGAGCCTGATGACCGAGCGCCGGATCCGGCACGTCCCGGTGGTCGACGGCGAGTCCCTGGCTGGCATCATCTCCATCGGCGACGTGGTCAAGCACAAGATCGACGAGCTCCAGTTCGAGCGCGACCAGCTCGACAGCTACGTCCACCAGACCTGACGCCGCCCGCGGAGAGCCTGCGGGCCAGACACGGACCCGCCCACGGAGGAGCACCCATGGACAAGCCCGAGATCGACTTCCCCGAGGGCGCCCCGCCGTCCGACCTGGAGATCACCGACGTCACCCTGGGAGACGGCGCCGAGGCGACGGCCGGCGCCACGGTGAGCGTGCACTACGTCGGAGTCGCGCACTCCACCGGCGAGGAGTTCGACGCGTCGTACAACCGGGGAGCGCCGCTGCAGTTCCGGCTCGGCGTCGGCCAGGTCATCTCCGGCTGGGACACCGGCGTGCAGGGGATGAAGGTCGGCGGTCGCCGCAAGCTGGTCATCCCGCCGCACCTCGGGTACGGCGACCGGGGCGCCGGTGGCGTGATCAAGCCCGGCGAGACCCTGATCTTCGTGGTCGACCTGCTCGAGGTCCGCTGAGGGCTACCAGGGCAGGTCGTCGGCCTGCTCGTCGGCGTCGCCGACCCTGACCTCCTGGCCGCCGAGGGACACCACGTCCCCGACGGCGAGCTGGCGGCCGCGCCGTCGCTCCTCCTCGCCGTTGACCTGGACATGGCCCTCGGCGATCAGCGGCTTGGCATCGGCCCCGGTGTCCACCAGGTCCGCGAGCTTGAGGAACTGGCCGAGCCGGATGGTGCCCTCTCGCACCGCGACCACGCGGACCGCGGGCGCCTCCGGCCCGGTCGGAGCCGGGTCGACCTTCGTCCGACGGCCGGGGCGCAGGGTGCGCCTCACGACGCCACCACCGAGACGGCGTGGATCAGGACGCCGACGAGGCCGCCGACGATGGTGCCGTTGATCCGGATGAACTGCAGGTCCTTGCCGACGTGCAGCTCGATCTTCTTCGACGCCTCCTCCCCGTCCCACTCGTCGATGGTGTGGGTGATCACCGAGGTCAGCTCGTGCCCGTACCGGTCGACCAGGAACACCGCGAGGCCGGCGGCCCGGGCGTCGAGGCGCCCGCGCAGCCCGTCGTCGGTCTGCAGCCGCCGGCCGAAGCCGACGACCTCGGCGACTCCACGCCGGACGATCTCGCCATCCGGGTCGGCGAGCGCGGAGACGAGCACCCGGCGCAGGGCGTTCCACAGCGAGATCGACGTCGCGGTGACCTGCGGGTGGCCCAGGAAGCGCTCCTTGAACTGCTCCATCCGGGCCATCGTGTCCGGGTCGTGCAGCAGGCCGTCGGCGAGCTCGGCGAGCATCGTGTCCACCGCGACGCGGGTCCGGTGCCCCGGGTCGCGCCGGATGTCCCCGAGCCACTCCAGCAGCTCGGTGTGCAGCCGTCCGATGACCTTCTCGTTCAGGGCGTCGGGGGCCCACCACGGGGCACGCTCGGCGACGACGTCGTAGAAGGTGTCGGCGTTGCCCGAGAGCCAGCGGTGCAGCTCCTCGAGCAGCACGTCGACGAGGTGGTGGTGGGCCCCGTCGGCGACGACCTCCTCCAGCAGGTGGCCGGCGATCGGGCTGATCGGCTCCTCGACGAAGCGGGGCACCAGCGCGAGCCGGACGAAGTCCGCGACGTCCTCGTCGCGGATCCGCTCCACGCCGAGCCGGACCAGGTCGCTGGCCTCGAGCACCACCCGGCGGGCGTTGGCCTCCTGGGCCAGCCAGTCCCCCGCCTTGCGGGCCGGCTCGGCCCCGAGCACGCGGGAGCGGACGACCTCCTCGGAGAGGAAGTTCTCCCCGACGAACTCCTGCAGGCTGCGCCCGAGCATCTCCTTGCGCTTGGGGATCAGCGCGGTGTGCGGCACAGGCAGCCCGAGCGGGTGCTTGAAGAGGGCCACGACCGCGAACCAGTCGGCGATGGCGCCGACCATCGACGCCTCCGCCCCGGCGTTGACGAAGCCGAGGAAGCCGTCCTGGTCGAGGGTCAGCAGGTAGACGACGGCCGCGAAGCCGAGCAGGGCCACCGCGAAGGTGCGCATCCGGCGCAGGGCGCGGCGGCGCTCCTCGTCCAGGGCCGGGTCGGCGCCCAGGCTGGGCAGGCTGCGGCCGGGCGCAGGCGTCGGCGTGCGGTCGGTGGAGGTCATCGTGGTCAGCCCGGGAAGGCCAGCACCTTCCCCTCGACGCGGACCCGGACCGCGGTCCCCGGGGCGGGGACGGTGCCGGCGGAGATCCGTGCGACCACGGGGGTGCCGTCGGCGACCTCGAGCCGGGCGGTCGCGTCGTGACCGTAAAAGCTGACGTCGGTCACCGTCGCGTCCACGCCGGTGTCGCCCAGCGTGATCTGCTCCGGGCGCACCACCACGACGCCACGACTGAGCCCGGACGGCTCGGCCAGGACGACGCGGCCCAGCGCGCAGGTGGCGGTCGCGCCGGCGACGTCGGCGGGCAGCACGGTGGCGCCGCCCATGAAGGTGGCGACCTCGGGGTCGGCCGGCGCGTGGTACATCCGCACCGGGCTGTCGACCTGGACCAGCCGGCCGGCCCGCATCACGGCGACCTGGTCGGCCAGGGAGAGCGCCTCGCCCTGGTCGTGGGTGACCAGCAGTGCCGTGGTCCGGGCGGCCTGGAGGGCCCGGACCACCGCCCGGCCGGTGCCCTCGCGCAGGCTGGCGTCCAGGGAGGAGAAGGGCTCGTCGAGCAGGACCACCGCCGGCGAGGGGGCCAGGGCGCGGGCCAGCGCGACCCGCTGCTGCTGGCCGCCGGAGAGCTCGTGGGGGTAGCGGCGGGCGATCGCCGTGGGCAGCTCGACGAGCTCGAGCATCTCGCCGAGGCGCCGTCCGGCGCGGTCGCGCTCGGCCTTGGGCAGCCCGAAGGTGATGTTGCCGGCGACGTCGAGGTGCGGGAAGAGCGCGCCCTCCTGCGGCACGTAGCCGACCCGGCGCTTCTGGGAGGCCACGCAGACGCCGTCGTCGACCACGACCCGGTCGCCCAGCACGATCCTGCCCGCGTCGGGGCGCAGGAACCCGGCCACGCAGCGCAGCAATGTCGTCTTGCCGTCGCCGGAGGCGCCGAGGACCGCGGTGAGGCCGCCGCTGACGGCCAGGTCGACCCCGCGCAGCACGGGGGTCTCGCCGAAGGACTTGGTGACGCCGGTGATCGTCAGCCCGCTCATCGGTCCACCTCCGTCCTCGCCTGTCGACTCAGGAGGATTGTGGCAGGCACCGAGATGAGCACCATCAGCAGTGCGTACGGAGCGGCCGCGCCGTACGCCACCTCCGAGGACCGCGCCCAGAACTGGGTGGCCAGCGTGTCGGTGCCCAGCGGGGCCAGGATCAGCGTGGAGGTCAGCTCGGTGGCGACGCCGAGGAAGACCAGCGCGATGCTGGCCCCGATCCCGGGCAGGATGAGCGGCACGGTCACCCGCAGGGCGGCCCGGAAGCGGCTCAGCCCGAGGCTGCGGGCCACGTCGTCGAGGACCGGCGGGGCCAGCTCCAGCGCCGAGCGCACGCTGACCACCGCCATCGGCAGGAACAGGATCGCGTAGGCCAGCACCAGCAGCGCGTAGGTCTGGTAGAGCGGCTGGACCGAACGGATGGACACGGTCACCAGCGCGAGCGCGACCACGATCCCCGGCAGCGCGTTGGCGATGTAGGTGCACCGCTCGAACGTCGTGCTGAGCACGCTGCGGTGACGGACGGCGAGCCAGGCCACCGGGAGGGCCAGGGCGGTGGTGACCAGCCCGCCGACGACGCCGAGCCCCAGGGTGGTCAGCGTGGCCGAGACCAGCTCCCCCACCGGGAACGCCGTGGAGGACCCGACCAGCAACCAGTGCACCAGGCTCGCCACCGGCACGCCGATGGCGAGGACGACGATCGCGGTGAGACCGAGCAGCGCCGGCACCGTGCCCCGCCCGAGCGGGGCCCGGGTGGCCTGCCGGGACGCGCCGGCGCCGACGCGGGAGAGCCGACCGTTGCCGCGCAGCCGGAGCTCGCCGAGCAGGAGGACGAGGCACAGCAGCACCAGCACGCTGGCGAGCATGTTCGCGGCGTTGCTGTTGAACGTGGACTGGTACTGGTCGTAGATCGCGGTGGTCAGCGTCGGGTAGCGCAGCTGCTGCAGGGCGCCGAACTCGGCGAGCAGGTGCAGTCCCACCAGCACGGAGCCGCCCAGCAGGGCGGGTCGCAGCACCGGCAGCACCACCCGCCGGAAGGTGTCGGCACGGCTGTGCCCGAGCGACTGGGAGACCTCCTCCAGCGACGGGTCGAGACCACGCAGGACGGCGGTCACGGGGAGGTAGACCAGCGGGAAGTAGGACAGCGTCACGATCATCGACGCGCCCCAGAAGCCCTGCACCGCGTGGGTGAGCGAGACCCAGCCATAGCCGTTGACGAAGGCGGGGACGGCCAGCGGTGCGCAGAGCAGCGCGTGCCAGAGCCGGCGCAGCGGCAGGTCGGTGCGCTCGACGAGCCAGGCGCAGGAGACAGCGAGCACGGCCGAGGCCCCGATGCCGACCACGATCAGGCGGACGCTGTTCCACAGCAGCTGGCCCACGCGGGGCCGGACCAGCAGGTCCCAGGCCTCGCGCGGGCCGACGGTGATCGTGGACCAGAGCACGAAGAGCAGCGGGACCAGCGCGACCAGCGCCACGAGCCCGGCCACGACGACCAGCGCCGGGCCCCCGGTCGCCCTCGGGGCGGCGGGGACCCGGCGGGGCCGGAGCGTGGTGACGGTCAGAGGAAACCGACTTCCTGCATGAGCTTGATGACCTCGGGACCGTTCAGCGTAGCCGGGTCGACGGTGGGAGGCTCCAGCTCGGAGAACGGCTTGACCGGCGGCTTCAGCGAGACCTCGGGGTTGAGCGGGTACTCCAGCGCATAGCTGTCGGCCAGCGCCTGCTGGCCCTTCTGGCCGGCCAGGAAGGCGACGAACTTCTCGGCGTCGCTCTGGTGCTTGCTCGAGGCGAGCACGCCGGCACCCGAGACGCTGACGAAGGCGCCGGGGTCCTGGTTGCCGAAGAACTCCAGGGCCGAGTCGTTGCTGTTGTCGCCGGACTCGGCCTGGTCGCGGTACCAGTAGTAGTGGTAGATGATCCCGGTCGCGACCTCGCCGGAGTTGACCGACTCCAGCACCACGTTGTTGCCGTTGTAGACCGTGCCGTTCGCCTTGAGGCCCTCGAGCCACGCCCGGGTCGCCTGCTCGCCCTCCAGATCGAGCACGGCGCTGACGATCGCCTGGAAGTCGGCGCCGGTCGGCGAGAACGACACCTTCCCCTTCCAGGCCGGGTCGGCGAGGTCCATGATCGAGGCCGGCAGCTGGTCGGAGCCGACCATCGCCTTGTTGTAGACCAACACGGTCGAGCGGCCTGCGAAGCCGATCCAGTTGCCCGTGGACGGGACGTACTTCTCCGGGACCAGGCCGAGCGTCGCGTCGGGCAGCTTCTCCAGCAGACCCGCCTTGTCGACCAGGCTCATCGCCGGCGAGTTCTCGGTGAGGAACACGTCGGCCGGGCTGCTCTTGCCCTCCTGGACAAGGGTGTTCGCGAGCTCGAAGTCGCTGCCGTTGCGCAGCTTGACGGTGATGCCGGTCTGCTTCTCGAAGATCGGCGCCAGCTTCTCGAGCAGCTCCTGGTGCTGGGCGTTGTAGACCGTGATCGACGGGCCGTCGTCGCCGCACGCGCTGAGCGTGGTGGCGGTCAGGGCGGCCGCGGTGGCGCCCACGGCCCAGCGCAGGACCTGGCGTCGACCGGGGCGGGACGGGACACGGGACATCGGACGGACTCCTGGTGACGGCGATCGTGCAGGTAAGGGAAGCCTAACCTGCTCTGGGGTTCCGTCAGGGCGGAGGTGAGCGAACCCACACCCGAGGCGCGGAGGGCCGCGTGGAACAATCCGGGCCATGAGTGAGGAAGCGACCCCGGGGCCGACGACGGTCATCACCTTCGGCACCTTCGACGTCTTCCACGTCGGTCACCTCCGCGTGATCGAGCGGGCCCGGGCGTTCGGGGACCGGCTGGTCGTGGGCGTCTCCGCCGACGCCCTCAACCTGCGCAAGAAGGACCGGCTGCCGGTGTTCTCGCAGTCCGAGCGGCTCGAGATCGTCGCCGCCCTCAAGGCCGTCGACGAGGTGTTCGTCGAGGAGAGCCTCGAGCTCAAGCGGGAGTACATCGAGCGCTACGGCGCCGACGTGCTGGTGATGGGCGACGACTGGGCCGGCAAGTTCGACGAGTTCGGCGACATCTGCCGCGTCGAGTACCTGCCCCGCACGCCGGCCATCTCGACCACCGCGCTGATCGAGAAGATCTCCTCGACCTCCTGAGCGGAGCGGGTCAGCTCAGCAGCTTGGAGGCCAGCACCGCGGCCTGCGTACGACGCTCGAGGCCGAGCTTGGTCAGGATGCTGGTGACGTAATTCTTGACCGTCTTCTCGGCCAGGAAGAGCTGCTCGCCGATCTGCCGGTTGGTCAGGCCCTCGGCCACGAGCTCGAGGATGCGGCGCTCCTGCGGCGTGAGGGCGCGGAGCTCGGCAGGCTCGGACGCACCGCCGTCGCGGAGGCGGTCGAGGACCCGCTGGGTGACCGCCGGGTCGAGCAGCGACTGGCCGTCGGCCACCTTGCGTACGACGTCGAGCAGGTCGTTGCCGACGATCTGCTTGAGCACATAGCCGGCCGCGCCGGCCATGATCGCGGCGAAGAGGGCCTCGTCGTCGTCGTACGAGGTCAGGATGATGGCGCGGATCGAGGGGTCGATCGAGCGGATGGCCCGGCAGACGTCCACACCGGAGCCGTCCGGGAGCCGTCCGTCGAGCACGGCGACGTCCGGGCGCAGGGCGGGGATCCGGGCCTCGGCGTCCTTCGCGGAGCCGGACTCACCGACCACCTCGAAGCCCTCCTCGGACTCGAAGAGGTCGCGGAGGCCGCGCCTGACCACCTCGTGGTCGTCGAGGAGGAAGACACGGACAGCGCTCATGACGGAAGCCTCTCAGCCCTGCGACGCCCGCGCGTCACATCGGTACCGTCATGCTAACGGGACCCGTACCGGTTCGGTCCGAAAGCGCAGACCTTGTCGCAACAAAGACTTCGGGCCGGCCCAACCCCTGGACCGGCCCGACTCAAGTCTCTTGCGCTTGCTGGGAGGTACAAGCGCGCTGGGTAGAGACTGTGCCCGAAGGCTGTGCTCGATGTCGCTGTGGGAGTCAGCGCCGACGCTCTTCGAGTGTTGCACCTCACCGCGGTGAATGCAGTCCGACTGAATACCCCACCTTTCAGGACCTAGGTCCCGAAAGGTAGCCCGTTCGGGCCAACGCTATCCAGCTGAACGGCCATCGGAGGCCACCGGGGCGGGTCTGCCGGCCTCTGGTGCGCGTGAGGGAACCGGGAGCCCCACGAAGACCCGGACCACGTCCGACAGCACGTGCACGGGCAGGCTCGGGGCGACCGAGCGCTGCAGGCCCAGGCCGATGCCCAGGCTGAGCAGCGCGCTGGCGGCGTCCTCCATCGGCATCGGCATGTGGAGCCCGTGCTCGGAGCAGGTCGCGCGGAGGGCCTCGGCGATCATGCCCCGGATGCGGTCGTTGCGCTCCTCCAGCGCCGCCCGCAGCACCGGGTCGCGGCGCGCGCGGGCGGCGAACTCGGCCTCGAGGGCCGACCAGTCGGGGTCGCCGAGGCGGGCGTCGGCCCACAGGTCGAAGGTCTCCAGCGCCCTGTCGATCGTGTCCGCCCCGAGCAGGGACCCGAGCACCGCGTCGGCGACCTCGCCGTGGATGGTCTCCAGCACGGCCAGGCACAGGTCGTCCTTGCCACCGAAGTTTGAGTACACGGCCCCCTTGGAGAACCCCGCCTCCTCGGCCACCTTCTCCAGCGAGGTGGCGCCGTACCCCTCGCGGAGGAACATGGTGCGGGCCGTCTCCACCAGCAGCTGGCGCGTGCGGGCCTGGCTCTCGGAGCGGGTCAGTCGTGCCATCGCCCCATCGTAGGCCAGCCGGGTTCCGGCAGTATCTGAGTACCGTCCACATCTGCAGCGGCCCGCCATGCCGTTCGCCCGTCCTCGATTCGTCAGGTCAGTCCAGCGAGCACTCCACCCGGGTCGCCCAGGCCGGGGTCGGGGGCCGGGAGTGCCCGCGCCGGGCCAGCAGGGCCACCACCACGACGGACCCGGGCGGCGGCTCGGCCGGCCAGGGGGTGTAGCCGTCGGTGAGCACGACGACGAGGTCCGGGCGCGGGCGCAGCGCCTCGGCCGCACGGAGCCCCACCCGCAGGTCGGTGCCGCCGCCTCCGGCGAGCCGGACGTCGCGCGCGCGTCGGACGTGGGACACGGTCTGTACGGCGGCGTCGCAGGACAGCACCGTCACCCCCGAGCCCCGGACACCCAGGGCCGCGAGCGCCCCCTCGACCTCCCCCAGAGCGCGGCCGAGCAGCGCGTCGTCGACCGACCCGGAGGTGTCGACCACCATCGCCACCGTGGGGACGGGCCGGCGCAGACCGGGCAGGACCACCCCGGGCACTGCCACCTGGCGGCGCGAGGGACGGGCGTGGGTGTACTCGGCCCGACCGGCGACCCATCCGACCGCCCTCCGGACGGCGCCGGCGAGCAACGGCTCCCAGGCGATCCGCGGCTCGAGCAGCTCGGTGGCCCAGCGCCACGCATCCCCCGGTTCCGTGCCCCGGCTGGTCACGTGGCCCCGGTAGTCCACCGCCACCCGCCGCCGGATCTGACGGGCGTCCTCGGCGTCGACCCCGCCGGGCCCCTCCGCGGCGTCGACGTCCGGGGGCAGCTCGTGGCGGCGCGGGACGCCGTCGCAGCCGCTCCCGCACCCTGCCTCCGGAGGCAGGGAGACCTCGGCCTCGCCGTCCTGCGGAGGAGGCAGGCGGCTCAGCCGGGCGAAGTACTCCTCGGCGGCCAGACCCCGGGGCTGACCCAGCCGCTCGGGGGTGGGCAGGTGGGCGGGGGCGAGCCAGTCCGCCGCGAGGGTGGCGCCCACCGTGAGGTCGGCGGCGTCGTCCCAGGCCGGCGCGGTCGAGGCCCGGACCCCCAGCGAGCGGGCCCGGTCGGCATGGTCGAGCAGCAGGTGCCAGGTCTGGTGCGCGAGCTCCGCCGCCACGTCGGGCAGCGGGGTCGCGAGCACCCAGGACGGGTTGACGTAGAGCCGCCACTGCTCGTCCACGCTCATCCGCGGCACCTCGGAGGAGACCACGGGGACGAGTGCGAAGAGCGCGTGCGCCAGGTAGGGGAGGTCCCGGGCGGCGCCGGTGCCCGGGCCCGCGGGCGGCTCGCTGACCAGCCAGAGCTTCGCCGCGGTGAGCACGTCGCGACAGTCCCGCCCGGCGTCCTGCCCCGCGTCCTGCCCCGCGCCGGGATCGGGGGGCGGCTCGGACCTCGGGCGGTCGCCGCTCACGCGACCCTGCCCGGGATCAGGCCGGCCAGCGCCAGGGCGGGGGCGAAGACGGAGATCTCGTGCGGGACGTCGGCTCCGGGCGGGCGCAGCCCCGGCCGCATCAGGGCCCGGACCACCGGGACGGCCGGGTCGAGCCCGGCCTCGGCGCCCGCGGCCGCACAGAGCCGGACCGCGTCGGACCAGCGCTCCGCGGTCGGGCGTCGTACGACGGCGGCCAGCACGGACTGCAGCACGACGTAGACCCGGTCGGCCCGCAGCCCGGCGAACGAGAAGGCCTCCGGTGCCGCGAGCAGGTCGTCGGGGTCGGGCAGGTCCTGGTGGGTGACCCAGGCCAGGTACTCGTGGGCTGCGGCCTCGCCCACGCACCCGGCGACGAGCAGCCGGCGCACCTGCTTCGGCGCCCCGACCGCGACCGCGAACGCCGAGAGCCGGGCGGCGTAGTCCCACGTCCGCGGCGTCGGGAAGGCCCGGCCGCGGGAGGAGGCGTCCCGGGGGATGACGCTCATCTGGCTGCTGCGGGTGCGCAGGAACCCGCTCAGCAGCACCCGCTCGGAGGCCAGCGCGGCGGCGTGCGCCTCGCGGTGGGCGTCGGAGTCGTGCTCGTAGACCGGCATCGCCGGCCAGTCGCCGGTGACCAGGCACTCGGCGTACACCTCCAGCGGCAGCACCCAGTCCACGTGCACGAAGCGCGACGCGGTCGGCGCGGCGAGCTCCCACCCGGCCGCCGCCACGTCCGCGGGGTTGGCCGCCGCGACGAAGGAGACCGTGTCCGGGAGCCGCAGGGAGCCCACCTCGTAGTGCGTGAGCGGGCGGAGCGCCGCCGCCTGCAGCGCCGGCGAGGCGGTGCTGAACTCGTCGAAGAACGCGATCGAGGGACCGGCGACCTCCGCCAGGCGGGTCGCCCAGGCCGGGGGCGCGAGGGAGACCCCGCCCGCGGTGACCACGGGGAGCCCGGCGAAGTCGCTGGGCTCGTAGTGGCTGACGATGAGCGACTCCACGTGCCAGCCGGCCCCCGCTGCCGACTCCACCACCGCCGTCTTGCCGATCCCCGGGTCGCCCCACAGCAGGACCGGGATCCGCGCGCTGACGCAGATGCCGAGCGTCTGGAGGCGGTGCTCGTAGTCGGTCCGGGTGTGGTGGCTCACGGGCGGGTCTCCCTCGGGGTGGGTGTGCTGGCGGTCGTGCGGGTGGTCGTGCGGTCCGGGACGGGGGTGGTCGAGGCGTGCGGCAGCCAGGGCGGGCGGTCCAGCGCCGCGACCGCGTCCTGGGCGGTGACCAGCCCTGCGCGCGCCAGCCGAAGGGCAACGGCCCGGGTGCCGGCCAGGCCGAGCAGCACGGCGGCCTGCGTCCGGGTGGGGGCGGGGTCGAGGTGGCCGGTGAGCCGGAGGAAGGCGTCGACGGCGGCGGAGGCCGGCAGGTAGACGTCGCCCACGCCGAGGGCGTCGAGGGCCAGGACGTCGCCGGGGCCGGGACGGCAGCCGGCGCGCTCCCACACCGCCAGGACCTGGGCGGCGCGCCGGACGGTCCGACCGGTCAGCGAGGCGAGGTCCTCGGCCGCGGACACCGGGATCTCCCCCACCACCAGCTGGTCGACCGCGGACCGCGGCACGCCGAGGCGCGTCCACTCGGCTCGCAGCCGCGGATGCTCCGCGTCCGCCTGCGACCAGGCCCATGCGGCCCAGGCGGCGGTGTCCGGCTCCGGGTCGGCGGCGACCGTCTCGGCAAGCCAGTCCAGGTCGGGGCAGTGGAACGCCGCCCCCAGGTAGGCCGACGTGGACAGCCACGGCCCGTGCGGCAGGACCCGGTCGAGCACCTGCTGCACGAGCTCGGGAGGCACGCCGGCCGACCAGAGCAGGTCCAGCCCCCGGGGCTCGCTGACCAGGGCAAGCGCGTGCCACCCCGGTGGGGGCACCTCGGCGAAGCCACCGTGCGCGCGCTCGACGGCCTCGCGCAGGACCCCCAGCTCGCGGACCGAGGCGCCGTAGCGCGAGGCCAGGTGGGCCGGCTGGCGGACGTGCTCGGCCGCCTCCCGCGGCGTGGCGAACGTGAGGGAGCGGCACCGGCAGTCGTGGGTGGGACGGTCCACCGCCCATCGTCCCGCCGCCGTCCGCACCAGGGGCGGCAGCCGTCGCCGGGCGCACAGCTGGACGAGGTCGCGCAGGGCGGGCACGGTGTGGTCGACGAGATCCACGCAGGACAGGTAGCCCCCGAAGGCGACCGCCACCCGCTCGGCCGCCAGGTCGTGCGGGACGCTCACGGACCAGTCGGGGCCGATCACGACCTCGTGCACGCGGCCCGACCCGCTGCGCCGGGTGCGGCAGCGCACCTGCGCGGTCAGCGTCCCCCCGTCGGGCGCGGGTCCGACCTCCTCCAGCCCGCCGAACCAGCCCACGTCCCCCGCCCCTCTCCCCGCGCCCCTGCGGCCCACCAGCCCCCAGGGATACCGGGGCGCACCGACAGTCCTCAACGGCCCGGGGCGTGTCCTGCGGCGTGTCCTTCGCGGCTCCGGCGGGTCCGCACCGGACACGCCGACCCCGGTCCGGACCGCCGGCTGGCCCGATCGCCTGCGGACCGGGTGTCCCCGGGTCTACGTTCGCCAGATGGTCCTCGACGACGACGCGCGGGAGGCGCCGGGGCGTCTGCGCTCCCGGGCCGAGGCGCTGCTCGCCGCGGCGGACGCGCAGGACCCCGCCTCCGCCCGGCAGGCGATCTTCCGCCAGACCCTCGGCCACCTGGTGCCCGACGAGGCGCTCATCGTCCGCGAGCTGGCGCGCCGCACCAGCTCGGTCCTGGTCCACCTCCACAGCTGGACCCGGACGGGGGTCGCCGGCGAGGCGGTGCTCGAGAACGCCTCCCTGGTCGGGCGGCAGGCGGGCGTCGCCCTGCCCGCGCTGACCTGCTTCTACGTGGCTCGGCTCCGGTTCGTCGGGATGGTCGAGCTCGGGCCCGAGGACCCGGCGCTGGAGGACGACTACCGCGTCCTGCTGACCGAGCCGTCGGTGCTGCACGCGATGGCACGGGTCAGCGAGGAGTCGCTCACCCCGCGGGTGCTGCGGCACACCCTGCGGCTGTCGACGCTGGGCCGCGAGCTCTGGGCGTGCGCCTTCCCGTCCTCCCCGGTCGGGTCGCCCTGACGGTCGGTCCGCGACCGTCATCCGGTCGAGACACCGTTCTGCAAACGTTTTCCTCTGCGAATCGAAGAAATGAAAACGTTTGCCTTCGATTTCTTGGCTTTCTCCGACGCTTTTCCTCTTGACCCAACTTGAAACCAAGAGATACAACGAACTCACAGATCCTGAGACGTCGATCACAGGAGTCCGGTCGAAGGGCGCGTCCCGCGCGGCACAGGTGGGCACAGGGACTCGGAACCCTTCGGACATGAGGGAAACGGAGCACAGCATGACCACATCAGAGAGCCAGCTCCAGGGCGGTCTCCCGGCACAGCGCGCCTCGGAGGGCGGCGGGCGCGCGGGGAGCGCACGGATCCACGTGCAGAAGTTCGGCACGTTCCTGTCCGGCATGATCATGCCGAACATCCCCGCGTTCATCGCCTGGGGCTTCATCACCGCGCTGTTCATCGAGACCGGCTGGACGCCCGTGGGCGGACTGGGCGGCTTCGGCACCAACTCCGACGGCAACCCCAACGTGGGCCTGGTCGGACCGATGATCACCTACATGCTGCCCCTGCTGATCGCCAACCAGGGCGGCCGGATGGTGTACGGCGCCCGCGGCGGCGTCGTCGCCGTCGTCGCCACCATGGGCGTCATCGTCAGCACCACGCAGCCGATGTTCCTCGGCGCGATGATCATGGCGCCGCTCGCGGCGTACCTGATGAAGCGCATCGACGCGATCTGGGACGGGAAGATCAAGCCCGGCTTCGAGATGCTGGTCAACAACTTCTCCGCCGGCATCTTCGCCGCGGCGATGGCGGTCGCGGGCTACTTCGCGTTCGGTCCGGTCGTCGACTGGATCTCCACCCGGCTCGGTCACGGCGTCGACTTCCTCGTCGCCCACGACCTGCTGCCCTTCGCCAGCATCATCATCGAGCCGGCCAAGATCCTCTTCCTCAACAACGCGATCAACCACGGCGTGCTCACCCCGCTCGGCATCCAGCAGGCCGCCGACCAGGGCAAGTCGATCCTGTTCCTCCTCGAGGCCAACCCCGGCCCGGGCATGGGCGTCCTGCTCGCCTACTGCTTCTTCGGCAGCGGCGTCGCGAAGGCCACCGCTCCGGGTGCCGCGATCATCCACTTCTTCGGCGGCATCCACGAGATCTACTTCCCCTACGTGCTGATGAAGCCGATCCTCCTGCTCGGCACCATCGCCGGCGGCATGGTGGGCATCCTGACCCTGACGATCTTCGGTGCCGGCCTGCGCGCCCCGGCCGCCCCGGGCTCGATCATCGCGGTCTACGCCCAGACACCCGGCAACAGCCTGGTCGGCGTCACGCTCTCGGTGCTGCTCGCCGCGACCACGTCCTTCGTGATCTGCTCGGTGCTGCTGCGCCTGGGCAAGAACGTGGAGGGCACCGCCGAGGAGCTGGCCGCGGCCACCGCCTCGATGGAGTCGATGAAGGGCAAGAAGAGCTCGGTGTCGAGCATGCTGACCGGCCCCGAGGCCGCGCTGGAGGCCCAGGCCCTGGCGGCCGAGGAGGCCCACGAGGCCAAGTCGCGCCGCAGCCCGATCCACCAGATCGTCTTCGCCTGCGACGCCGGCATGGGCTCCAGCGCCATGGGCGCCTCGGTCCTGCGCAACAAGATCAAGAAGGCCGGCTTCACCGACGTGACCGTGGTCAACCTCGCGATCGCCAACCTGCAGGACAACGTCGACCTGATCGTGACCCACCAGGACCTGACCCCGCGGGCCCAGACCATGGCGCCGAGCGCGCAGCACGTCTCGGTGGACAACTTCATGGCCAGCCCCAAGTACGACCAGATCGTCGAGGAGCTCAAGGTCACCAACCCGCAGTCGAGCCACTCGGGCTGACGGGCCGCCAACCCCGGAAGGAGCACCACAGCGTGAGCGACATCCTGACCTTGGCGCAGATCAAGGTCCCCGGCACCGCGACCACCAAGGACGAAGCCATCCGTGAGGCCGGCCAGATCCTGGTGGACGCGGGGGCCGTCGGCCCGGCGTACGTCGACGCCATGTTCGAGCGGGAGAAGTCGGTGTCCACCTACATGGGCAACTACCTCGCCATCCCGCACGGCACCAACGAGGCGAAGGACGCCATCGTCTCCTCCGCGCTCTCGGTGGTGCGGTACGACGAGCCGCTGGACTGGGACGGCAAGGAGGTCCGCTTCGCGGTGGGCATCGCCGGGGTCAACAACGGGCACCTGGAGATCCTGGGCAAGATCGCCGTCGTCTTCTCCGACACCGACGAGGTCGACAAGCTGCTCGCCGCGGGGTCCGCCGAGGAGATCTACGCCCTCCTGAACGCCGTCAACGAAGAGTGAGGACACCATGAAGGTTCTACGGTTCTACGCACCCGAGGACGTCCGCGTCGAGGAGGCGCCGGAGCCCGACTGCGGGCCGGACGAGGTCAAGCTGCGGGTCCGCAACTGCTCCACCTGCGGCACCGACGTGAAGATCTTCCACAACGGCCACCAGAACCTCTCGCCGCCGCGGGTGATCGGCCACGAGATCGCCGGCGAGGTGGTCGAGGTCGGCGCGAACGTCGAGGGGTGGGCCCCGGGTGACCGGGCCCAGGTGATCGCCGCGGTGCCGTGCGGCGACTGCTACGAGTGCCGCAAGGGCTGGATGGCCGTGTGCCAGAACCAGACCTCGGTCGGCTACCAGTACGACGGCGGCTTCGCCGAGTACATGGTGGTCCCCCGCGAGGTGCTCAAGGTGGACGGGCTGAACCGGATCCCCGAGGGCGTCGGTTTCGACGAGGCCTCGGCGGCCGAGCCGCTGGCGTGCGCCATCAACGCCCAGGAGCTCCTGGGCATCGAGCCCGGCGACACCGTGGTCGTCTTCGGTGCGGGCCCGATCGGGTGCATGCACATCCGGGTCGCCCGGGGCGTGCACCAGGCCGGTGCGGTCTACCTGGTCGACGTGAACGCCGAGCGGCTGAAGATCTCGGCCGAGGCCGTGCACCCCGACGAGGTGATCGACGGCTCGCACACCGATGTGGTGGCCCGGGTCATGGAGCTCACCGGGGGGCGCGGCGCCGACGTGGTGATCACGGCCACGGCGGCCAACGTGGCCCAGGAGCAGGCCATCGCGATGGCGGCCCGCAACGGCCGGATCTCGTTCTTCGGCGGGCTGCCGAAGACGAACCCGACCATCACCTGCGACTCCAACCTGGTGCACTACCGCCAGCTGCACATCCACGGCGCCAACGGCTCGGCGCCCGCGCACAACAAGAAGGCGCTGGAGTACATCGCGACCGGTCAGGTGCCGGTGAAGGACCTGATCACCGTGCACCTGCCGCTCGACCGGGTGCTCGAGGCCTTCGACATCGTGGCCAAGGGTGAGGCGATCAAGGTCACCGTCGAGCCCTGACCTGGCACACTCTCCACAGCCGCTCCGGGACCTCCCGGGGCGGCTGTGGAGACTGGACGTCGTCAACGGGGGCTGAAGGAGGGAGGCACCGTGGCGATCTATGCCGAGGAGCGCCAGGAGGCCATCGCACGACTGGTGTCGACGTCGGGACGCGTCTCGGTGGCGCGGCTGGCGGCCGAGTTCGACGTGACCACCGAGACCGTACGCCGCGACCTGAGCATCCTGGAGCGGGCCCGGGTGCTGCGCCGGGTCCACGGCGGCGCCGTCCCGGCCGAGGCGCTGACCGTCATCGAGCGGGCGCTGAACGACCGTGACCACGCCAACACCGACCAGAAGGACCGGATCGCCGCCGCGGCGGTGGAGCAGCTCCCGCCCGCCGGCGGGTCGGTCCTCCTGGACGCCGGCTCCACCACCGCGCGGCTGGCCGACCGGCTGCCGCCGGAGTCCTCCTGGACGGTGATCACGCACGCCGTCCCGATCGCGGCCCGGCTCGCCACCGCGCCCCACGTCGACCTGCACCTGCTGCCGGGCCACGTCCGGCGCTCCACCCAGGCCGCGGTCGGCGAGGACACCGTCGACGCCCTGCGCCGGATCCGCGCCGACGTGACCTTCCTGGGCACCAACGGCTTCACCCTGGACCACGGCTGCAGCACGCCGGACGCGAGCGAGGCGGCCACCAAGCGGCAGCTCGTCCGCTCCGGCCACAAGGTGGTCGTGCTCGCCGACGCCACCAAGTTCGGCCAGGAGAGCACGGTGCGCTTCGCCGACCTCGACGACATCGACGTGCTGGTCACCGACCGGGGCGCCCCGCGCGACGTGCTCGCAGCCCTGCGCGAGCACGGCATCGAGGTCGTCGAGGCCTGAGCCGCGACACCCTCCCCCACGCATGGTGGGCCCGGCTCACCAACCCCAGGAGCCCGGGACGCCCTTGAACGGACCGACCACGCGGCTGGTGATCCACCCGCCGTAGAAGCCGCCCTCCTGCGGCGTGACCCGCTCGTCGTCCACCCAGCAGGCCTCGACTGCACCCGGCATCACCGCCACGTGGTCGCGCAGCGGCTCGAAGCCTGCGGTCGGCGCCGGGTAGGACCAGCAGGCCCGGGCCGCGACCACCTCGCCGGAGACGAGGTCGTGGTAGGACGCCTGACCCTTCCACTCGCAGTACGACGACCCTGCGGCAGGCCGGAGCGCGCCGGGGGCGAAGGCCGCCGGCGGCAGGTAGTAGGTCGGCGGGTGGCTGGTCTCCAGCACCCGGTACGACGGGGCACCCGCGGCCCGGGCGGTGTCCGCAACGGTGACCCCGCCGAGGTCGACCCGCAGCCGGGCGTGCTCGACCTCCAAGCGCGGGGGGCGGGGGTAGTCCCAGACCGACTCCTGGCCGGGACCGGGCTTCTCGCGCGGGATCCTCATGGTGCCGAGGCTAGGTCGGCGCGCCAAGGGGTCAGCTCCGCGTCAGACCGAGAGCAGGACCGAGGAGCCGTGGCCGAAGAGGCCCTGGTTGGCGGTGATGCCGACGCGAGCACCCTCGACCTGGCGGGCACCGGCCTGGCCGCGGAGCTGCCAGGTGACCTCGCAGACCTGCGCGAGCGCCTGCGCCGGGACGGCCTCCCCGAAGCAGGCGAGCCCACCACTGGGGTTCACCGGCACGCGTCCCCCGAGCGCGGTGTCGCCGTTGCGGAGCAGCTGCTCGGCCTCCCCCCGCTTGCAGAGGCCGAGGTCCTCGTACCAGTCGAGCTCCAGCGCCGTGGACAGGTCGTAGACCTCGGCCAGCGACACGTCCTCCGGCCCGATCCCGGCCTCCTCGTACGCCGCGTCCCCGATCGACTCCTTGAAGGTGCGCTCGGGGGCCGGGACGGTGAGGGTCGCGTCGGTGGCGAAGTTCGGCATCTCCACCACCGTCTGCGGGAACGTCGGGGTGACGGTCGAGATCGCCCGGACCCGGACCGGAGCGCGGCCCGCACCCAGGTGCCGGCGGGCGTACTCCAGGCTGGTTAGCACCACGGCGGCACCCCCGTCGGAGGTGGCGCAGATGTCGAGCAGGTGCAGCGGGTCGGCCACCACCGCCGAGCCCACGACCTCCTCGACCGTGACGGCCTTGCGGTAGCGGGCGTTCGGGTTGTGCAGCCCGGCGGCCGCGTTCTTGACCTTGACCGCGGCGAAGTCCTCGACGGTCGCGCCGTACAGGTCCATCCGGCGTCGCGCGTAGAGCGCGAAGTAGGCCGGGTTCGTCATCCCGAGCAGCCGGAACCGCAGCCAGTCCGGGTCGTCCCAGCGCTCGCCGGCGTTCGGTGCGAGGAACCCCTTGGGCGTGGTGTCGGCGCCGACCACGAGCGCCACCTCGGAGAGCCCCGCCAGGATCCGGGCCCGTGCGGTGTCGAGCGCCTGCGCGCCGGTCGCGCAGGCCGCGTACGACGTGGCCACCCGGGCGCCGTTCCAGCCCAGCGCCTGGGCGAAGGTCGCCCCGGCGACGTACCCGCCGTACCCGTTGCGGACGGTCTCGCCACCGACCACGAGGTCCACGTCGGTCCACGCCACGCCGGCGTCGGCGAGCGCCTCGCGGGCCGCGTGCACGCCGTACTGGACGAAGGGCCGCCCCCACTTGCCCCACGGGTGCATGCCGACCCCGAGGACGGCGACGTCGTGGTTCGCGCCGCTCACCGGTCCGCCTCCGCGCCGAGCTCGACGACCGGCTTCCAGCGCCAGATGGTCCGCTCCGCGCCGCCGTCCTCGCCCTCCGCGTCGTCGGTGAAGAGCGGCTCGACGACGAGCTCGACCTCGGCCCCCACCCGGAGGTCGGCCACGCCGTAGCCGTCGGCGACCTGGCCGAGCACGACGAGGCCCTCGGGGAGCTCGACGGCCGCGAGCGCGAAGGGGACGTAGGGGTCGGTACGGCGGACGTACGGCGGCGGCGGCTGGTACTGCGCGTCGGTGTAGGACCACACCACCCCGCGGCGCGAGAGCGGCTGCGGCTCCAGGTCGGTGCCCGCACAGGCGGGGTCGGCGCAGAAGACGCCCAGCGGCGGGAAGGCGACGTTGCCGCAGGTCGTGCAGCGGGAGCCGACCAGGTGGGGGTCCTCGCCGGTGGTGAACCACCCCTCGACCGCCGGTGTGCTGCTGCGAGCCATGCCTCCACACCCTTCTCAGAAACTAGAACAGGTTCTCATCATAGCCATCACGGGAATGCTTGACACTTCAACCAAGTTGTGGTGTATTAGTTGACAGTTCAACCAACGACTTCCCGCCGGTCCCCGGCACCGAACACCACCACCACGAGGAGAGCCCCATGGCCAGCCTGACCCAGCAGAAGATCACCTCCGGCAGCTACACGCTGGACCCGACCCACAGCCGCCTGGGCTTCGTCGCCCGGCACGCGCTGGTCACCAAGGTCCGCGGCGCCTTCAACGACTTCACCGGCGAGGTCGTCATCGACGGCGACGACCTGACCAAGTCCTCGGCCACCGTCACCATCGAGGCCGCCAGCATCGACACCCGCAACGAGCAGCGCGACGGTCACATCCGCACCGGCGACTTCTTCGACGTCGACAACTTCAAGCAGATCACCTTCGTCTCCACCGCCGTCGAGGTCGTCGACGACGAGACCGTCCGCCTCACCGGCGACCTGACGATCAAGGGCACCACCAAGCCGGTCAGCATCGACTTCAGCTACGAGGGTGGCGCCGTCGACCCGTTCGGCAACCAGCGCGTCGGCTTCGAGGGCTCCGTCGTCGTCAACCGCAAGGACTGGGGCGTGAACTGGAACGCCCCGCTCGAGGCCGGCGGCGTGCTGGTCAGCGAGAAGATCACCCTGGAGTTCGAGCTCTCGGCCATCAAGACCGCCTGAGCACCCTCCTGCTGGACCGCCCGCGGCCCGGTCCGACGGTTCCCTCACGAGGGACCTCGGACCGGGCCGCTGCGCCGTCGGCGGTGGGATGATGGGACCGCGGGGAGCGTCGGCGCGGGAGGTGCGCGATGGCATGCGACGTGGTGCCTGACGACGCCGTCCGGGCAGCGGTCGAGCTCGCCCAACGAGCGCCGTCGGTGCACAACACCCAGCCGTGGCGCTGGGTCCGGACCGACCGCGCCCTGGAGCTGTGGTTCGACCGGCCGCTCCGGCTGCTCCACGCCGACCCCGACGGCCGCGACCTCGAGCTCAGCGTGGGCTGCGCCCTGCACCACCTGCGGGTCGCGGCGGCGGCGTACGGGCTGGCCTGCCACGTACGGCGGCTGCCGGAGGCGGCGCTGCCCGACCTCGCCGCGGTCGTCTCGTTCCGGCCCGCCCCGGTGACGGCCGACGCGCTGACGCGCGCGGCCTGCCTGCGGGAACGGCGCACCGACCGCCGGATGCCCCGGCCCGTCGCCGCGCCCGAGCTGCGGCGCCTCGCCCGCGCCGCCGCGCCGCACCGCACCCGCGCGGTCGTGCTGCGCACGGAGCAGCAGCGACGCCAGCTGGTCGAGCTGACCCGGCTCGCCACGCGCCTGCAGCTGAGCGACCCCGAGGCTCGCGCCGAGCTCGAGCGCGTCACGGCGGACCACCCCGAGAGCGGGGTCCCCTCCGGCAACCGGATCGCTCGGCCCGCCGGGTCCCTGTTCGTCCCGCCGACCCGGTTCCCGGCGGGCACCCTGACCGACCCGTCCGCCGAGGTCGACGCCGAGTCGGACCTGGCCGGCCCCGACCACGCGATCGGCTGGCTGCTGCTGGCGACCCCCGACGACACGACCCTCGACCGCCTCCACGCGGGCGAGGCGCTGAGCGCGCTCCTCGTCGACGCTGCGACCCGCGACCTGGTCGCGGTGCCGTCCAGCCAGGCCGCCGAGGTCCCCGGCACCCGCGCCCGCATCGAGGCCTCCCTGCTCGGCGGCGACCGTCTCCAGCTCGCGCTCCGCGTCGGGACGCGCGACCCCGCCCTGCCGCCGGTCCCCCCGACCCCGCGACGGCGCCCCGAGACCTCGCGGCCCGGCTGACGCGCGCCCGGTCACGAGCTCCGGGAAGGACCTCTGGCGGGACCATCGCCCCGGGCCCGCGTCCGCGTGGCCCGCGAGACTGGGAACGGCGACTCGGCAGCCGACGAAGGGGGACTCCACGATGCAGGAGCTCCGTGAGCTCTCCCCCGAGGAGTGCGACCGCCTCCTGCGCGGAGGCGTGGTGGGACGGGTGGCCCTGTCCACCCCGGACGGCCCGCACATCATCCCGGTGAACTACGCGGTCTTCGAGGACAGCGTCGTCTGGCGCACCTCGTCGTACTCGCTCCTGGGCACCTACGGCCGCAACGCGATGCTGGCCTTCGAGGTCGACCACCTCGACCACGACCGGCACCTCGGCTGGAGCGTGGTGGCGCGCGGACGCGGGTGGGCCGAGTCCGACGTCGACGTGCTGGAGGCCATCCGCGGTGTGTGGCAGCCGCGGCCGTGGGCGGCGGGCCAGCGCCAGCTGGTCCTGCGGATGCGCTGGGACACGCTGACCGGTCGATCGCTGGGCAACGACTGGTCCCGGGAGAACGAGTCTCCGGTCCACCGCACCCTGACCGCGCTCTGAGTGGGACGATGGGGCGGTGACGACGCGCCCTGCCACGAGCGACCCCGCGCTCGGTGAGCACGCCGTCGCCCTCCTCGACGCCCTCCTCGCGATCTCGGCCGACCTCGACAACCACGCCGTCCTGCGCCGGATCGTCCAGTCCGCCTGCGAGCTGACCCACTCCCGGTACGGCGCGCTCGCCGTCCTCGGACACGACCGGAGCCTGGTCGAGTTCGTCACCTACGGGATGGACCAGCGCACCGCCGACGCGATCGGCCGGCTGCCCTCCGGGGAGGGGCTCATCGGCCTCGCCCTGTCCGAGCCGGTCCGGCTCGACGACCTGACCGCGCACCCGCAGGCCGTCGGGCTGCCCGAGCATCACCCGCCGCTGCGCACCCTGCTGGCCCTCCCGGTCACCATCCGCGGCACCGTCTACGCCAACCTGCTGCTCTCCGAGAAGGAGGACGGCACGCCGTACGACGTGCGCGACGAGCAGCTGGTCCGGGCGCTGACCACGGTGGCCGCCATCGTCATCGAGAACACGCTCGCCTACGGGCTCTCCGAGCGCCGGCGCCGGTGGCTGGAGAAGTTCGGCGAGCTCAACGAGATGCTCCTGCCGCCGATCAGCCTGGACGTCGCCTTCCAGCGCATCGCGGACGCGGTGCTCACCGCCTCGGACGCCCGGGCGGTCGCGGTCGTCCAGGTGCCGCCGACCGGCCGGATCGTCACCGCGGCGCTCAGCGGCGAGGTCCGCGAGCTCGACGAGGAGGGGCGCCGGCAGACCGCGGTGGCCTCGCGCCGGGTCGCGGAGGCGGGCGTGGCCATCGACATCGACCTCGAGGACGACCGGGTCGCGTTCTTCGTCCCCCTGCGCGCGCACCTGACCCTGCCCGGCGTGCTGCTGGCCGAGTTCGACCGTCACCACCTCACCGACGCGCTGGAGGAGCGCGAGCTGCTGGCCTCCTTCGCCGACCAGGCCGGCCTCGCCCTCGACCGCGCCCAGGCGCTGCAGGACCGGGCCGAGATGGCCGTGATCTCCGACCGGGACCGGATCGCGCGGGACCTGCACGACGTGGTGATCCAACGGCTCTTCGCCGCGGGGCTGCACATGCAGAAGACCCGGTCGATGGCCAGCGACCCGGTCCTCGGCGAGCGCCTCGACCTGAGCATGCGCGACCTCGACCAGACGATCCGCGACATCCGCCAGACCATCTTCGAGCTGCAGACCCACCAGCAGAACCCGCTGCGCAGCGAGATCCGGGACCTCGTCCGCGAGTACGTGCCGGTGCTCGGGTTCGCGCCGACGGTGCAGATGCGGGGCCCGATCGACACCAGCCTCGGCCAGCAGCACCACCTGGTCGCGGTGCTGCGGGAGGCGCTGTCCAACATCGCGCGCCACTCCGGGGCGACGAACGCGACCGTCGACCTCGAGGTCGGCGCCGACCGGCTCCGGCTGCAGGTCTCCGACAACGGCGTCGGGCTGCCCGAGGAGCGCAAGGAGAGCGGGCTGGCCAACGCCAAGCGTCGGGCCCAGATGCTCGGCGGCACCGTGGAGCTGACCACCAACGAGCCCAGCGGCACCGTCTTCACCTGGGTCGTCCCGCTCAGCTGAGCGGCGTCCGCAGGAGCCTTGCGGGCCGATGTGGACCAGATCACTATGGGCTCAGATAGTTGGACGTCCTAGTATTGGTCCATGAGCCCTTCGCCCACCCTGCACGTCCCGACCCACCCGGTCCGCGTCGTCACGGCCTCCAGCCTCTTCGACGGCCACGACGCGTCGATCAACATCATGCGGCGGATCCTGCAGTCCCAGGGCGCCGAGGTGATCCACCTCGGGCACAACCGCTCGGTCTCCGAGGTCGTCGACGCCGCCCTGGAGGAGGACGTCCAGGCGGTCGCCGTCTCGTCCTACCAGGGCGGCCACGTGGAGTACTTCGAGTACCTCGTCGAGCTGCTCGCCGAGCGCGGGGCCGGCCACGTCAAGGTGTACGGCGGCGGCGGGGGCGTGATCATCCCCGCCGAGATCGAGAGGCTCGGCCGGGCCGGCGTCACGATCTTCTCCCCCGAGGACGGCCAGCGCCTGGGCCTGGTCGGCATGGTCAACCAGATCGTCGCGGCCTGCGACACCGACCTGTGGCAGCTGGCGCCCACCACCGCCGACGCCGTGCTGGCCGGCGACCGTGCCGCAGTCGCCCGCGCGCTGACCGGCGCCGAGAGCGGCTCGCTGCCCGCCGAGCTGGTCGCCCGGCTCACCGAGGCGACCGAGGGCAGGCAGGTCCCGGTGCTGGGACTCACCGGCACCGGCGGATCCGGCAAGTCCTCGCTGACCGACGAGCTCGTCCGGCGGCTGCGGCTCGACCAGGAGGACAAGCTCCGGGTCGCCGTCGTCGCAGTCGACCCGACGCGCCGCCGCGGCGGTGGGGCGCTGCTCGGCGACCGGATCCGGATGAACTGCCTCGACGGCGACCGGATCTACTTCCGCTCGCTGGCCACCCGCGGCAGCCACGAGCTGCCCGACTGCCTGCCCGAGGTCATCACGGTGCTCAAGGCCGCCGGCTTCGACCTGGTCGTCGTGGAGACCCCGGGCATCGGCCAGGGCGACGCCGCGATCGTGCCGTTCGTCGACGCCGCGCTCTACGTGATGACCCCCGAGTTCGGCGCCGCCTCCCAGCTGGAGAAGATCGACATGCTCGACTTCGCCGACGCCGTGGCGATCAACAAGTTCGAGCGTCGCGGCGCCATGGACGCCCTGCGCGACGTCGGCCGCCAGCTGGTCCGCAACCGGGAGGCGTTCGGCAAGCGCCCCGAGGACATGCCGGTCTTCGGCACCTCCGCCGCGACCTTCAACGACGACGGCGTCACCGCCCTCTACCAGCACCTGCGCGGCCTGCTCGTGGAGCACGGCCTGCCGGTCTCCGCCGGACAGCTCGCCCACGTCGACGTACGCCACTCCACGGTGACCGCGCAGATCGTGCCGCCGGCCCGGGTCCGCTACCTCTCCGAGATCGCCGAGACCGTCCGCGCCTACCACCACGCCACCGCCGCGCTGGCCACCGCCGCCTCCCGGGTCCAGCGGCTCACCCTGGTGGCCGAGGAGCTCGGCGAGGCCGAGGGCGGGCCGGTCCGCGCCCTGCTGGAGCAGGCCCGCGCCGAGCTCCCGCACCCCGTCGCCGCGCAGCTCGACGGGTGGGCCGACGTCGCCGCGTCGTACGCCGGTGACGAGCAGGTGGTCACGGTCCGCGACCGCGAGCTCCACACCGCTCTGACCAAGGTGTCGCTCTCGGGCACCAAGGTGCCGCGGGTCGCGCTCCCCCGCTACCGCGACCACGGCGAGCTGCTGCGCTTCCTGCGCAGCGAGAACCTGCCCGGCTACTTCCCCTTCACCGCCGGGGTCTTCCCGTTCAAGCGCGACAACGAGGACCCCGCCCGGATGTTCGCCGGCGAGGGCGACCCGTTCCGCACCAACAAGCGGTTCAAGATGCTCTCGGACGGCAACCCGGCGACGCGGCTCTCGACCGCCTTCGACTCGGTCACGCTGTACGGGCGCGACCCCGACCTCCGCCCCGACATCTACGGCAAGGTCGGCACCTCGGGCGTCTCGGTGGCGACCCTGGAGGACATGAAGGCGCTCTACGACGGGTTCGACCTGGTCGCCCCGACCACCTCGGTGTCGATGACGATCAACGGGCCGGCGCCCACGATCCTGGCGTTCTTCCTCAACACGGTGATCGACCAGCAGGTCGACAAGTTCCGGGCCGCCGAGGGCCGGGAGCCGACCGAGACCGAGCGGGCCGAGCTCGCGGCGTACGCCGTCGCGACGGTGCGCGGGACCGTGCAGGCCGACATCCTCAAGGAGGACCAGGGTCAGAACACCTGCCTGTTCTCCACCGAGTTCAGCCTGCGCATGATGGGCGACATCCAGCAGTGGTTCATCGAGAACGACGTGCGCAACTTCTACTCGGTCTCGATCTCCGGCTACCACATCGCCGAGGCCGGGGCGAACCCGATCAGCCAGCTCGCCTTCACGCTGTCGAACGGGTTCACCTACGTCGAGTCCTACCTGGCCCGCGGCATGGCCATCGACGACTTCGCGCCGAACCTGTCGTTCTTCTTCTCCAACGGCATGGACCCGGAGTACTCGGTGCTCGGTCGCGTCGCCCGCCGGATCTGGGCGGTCGCGATGAAGGAGAAGTACGGTGCCGGCGAGCGCTCGCAGAAGCTCAAGTACCACGTGCAGACCAGCGGCCGGTCGCTGCACGCGCAGGAGATGGACTTCAACGACATCCGCACCACGCTGCAGGCGCTGATCGCGATCTACGACAACGCCAACTCGCTGCACACCAACGCCTTCGACGAGGCGGTCACCACCCCGTCGGAGGACTCGGTGCGCCGGGCCCTGGCGATCCAGCTGATCATCAACCGCGAGTGGGGCCTGGCGATGAACGAGAACCCGCTGCAGGGGTCGTTCATCATCGACGAGCTCACCGACCTGGTCGAGGCGGCCGTGCTCGAGGAGTTCGACCGGATCTCCGAGCGCGGGGGCGTGCTCGGCGCGATGGAGACCGGCTACCAGCGCGGTCGCATCCAGGACGAGTCGATGCTCTACGAGCACAAGAAGCACGACGGCTCGCTGCCGATCATCGGCGTGAACACGTTCCTCAACCCCCGCGGGTCCTCCGGGGCCCACGAGCTCGAGCTGGCCCGGGCCACCGAGACCGAGAAGCAGTCCCAGCTCGCGCGGGTGCAGGCCTTCCAGGACGCGCACCGTGAGGAGGCGACCGCGGCCCTGGCCCGGCTCAAGGAGGCCGCGGTCTCCGGGGAGAACGTGTTCGCCGTCCTCATGGACGCGGCCCGGGTCTGCTCGCTGCAGCAGGTCACCGAGGCGTTCTTCGAGGTCGGCGGCCAGTACCGCCGCAACGTCTGACCCCCGCCCGCCGAGAGGACACCAACGCGCGCTTCCCTCCCGCCGAGACGACACGAACGCGCGGTTCACACCCGGCGAGACGACACCAACGCGCGGTTCGCTCTCGGCGAGACGACACGAACGCGCGGTTCGCTCTCGGCGAGACGACAAGAACGACCGCGCTCGGTCTCGGCGAGACGACACGAACGACCGCGCTCGGGCCGAGAACCCCGTGCATTCGCGTCCTCTCGCCGGCGGGGACGCGCGCGTTGGTGTCGCCTCACCGGTGAAGCACCGCGCGTTGGTGTCGTCTCGCGCGACCGGGACCGCGCGTTGGTGTCGTCTCGCCGGGAGGGAAGCGCGCGTTGGTGTCGTCTCGGCGGGTCAGACGGGGAGGGGGGAACGGGCGGGTGAGGCGAGGGACGCGACCGTGCCGAGGGAGGCGAGGCGGCGCTGGTCCAGGGGGCTGGGGCGGCGGTCGAGGCGGCGGTCGAGCAGGGCGTGTGCCGGCTCGGCCTGGCCGGACTGCACCAGGCAGAACAGCAGGGTCTCCTCGACGACCTCACGCTGGGCGGCCGAGCCGCCCACGCGGACCAGGTCCGGCAGCATCTCGCACAGGGTGCGCGCCGCCTCGTCCCAGCGCTGCTCCAGGGACGCGAGCAGGGCGTCGCACACCGGCGCCACCACGGTGGCCAGCACCGGGTCGCCGGAGTCGCGGCAGTGGCGGCGCAGCGCGACGAGTCGTTCCGGCTGCGCGGCGGCGGCCAGGGCGAGGGCCGCGTGCAACGCCACGAACGGCGTCTCCGGGGTGGCCAGCAGGCACGGGTCGACGGCGTCCAGCACGGGCTGCACCGGCGGTGGCGCGGTCTCGTCGTCGAACCACTCCGACACCGTGAGCCGCCAGCGCCACAGCAGCGAGGCCGAGTCGACGAGGGCACGGACGCCGCCGACGGACGGCGGGGCGAGCTGGGAGTAGTACCGGCGGCGGACGGCCTCGGTGTCGCCGAGGGCGAGCTCGTGCAGCGCCGCGTGCCAGGAGAAGTGCGCCCGGTGGCTGGCCGACCGGCCGCTCTCGGCGACCCAGTGGTCGAGCCAGACCCGCCCCTCCTCATGACGGCCGGTCTCGTAGAGCACGTGCGTCTGCGCGTGCACCGCGTGACCTGACGACGGCTCGCAGGACAGCGCGGACTCGGCCAGCAGACCGGCCTCCTCGAAGCGACCCTGGTCCTGCCGGGTGAACGCGAGCAGCGAGATGTACCACCAGTGGTCGCCGTACGCCGGCGCGAGGCCCTCGACGAGGTCCCACGCCTCCCGCTGGACGTCGGTCACGCCGGAGAAGGCGATCGTCGGGACGGCGGCGGAGACGGCGAGCACGTCGCGCGGGTGCTCGGCCAGGTGCGCCATCAGGGCCTGCGCGCCGCTGCGCCGTACGTCGTGCACGCGCCGGGTGACGACCTCGACGAGACTGCGCTCCCGGGCGTCCCCGCGGTGGCGGGCGGCCTCCTGCGCCGAGCGCAGCGCCGCGGCCACGTCGACCGGGGCGCCGGCCTCGTGGCCGAGCAGGGCGAGCGCGGCGTGCGCGACGGCGAAGCCCGGGTCGAGCGCGGCCGCCTCGGCGATCAGGTCCTCGCCGCCTGACTGCAGCCGCATCACGCGCTCCAGGCCGGCGTTGTAGCTGGCCGCGGCCTCGGCCGTGGTCGAGATCGGCAGACCCAGCGGGTCGCGGGGCCGCGCCACCGGGTGGTGGCCGCCGACGATGCGGCCGTCGGCCAGCCGGCGGGGCAGGGGGGCGACCTCGTCGAGGACCGCCACGGCCAGCCCCGAGGCCTGCGAGCGGATCTCCGGGACGGCGGTGGACTCCCAGAGCTCTCCGCGGCGCAGCGCGCCCAACGTCCACAGCGGTGCGGCCGCGCTGCCGGCGGAGTCGACCAGGCGGCCCTCGCGGGTGCGGAAGCCCATCCCGGCCGTGGCCAGCGTGGCCAGGGCGGTGCCGGCCCGGGGCCGGAGCAGGTCGTCGACCAGGGGGTCACCCAGCGTGGCGACGTCGAGCCGCGGCCCGGTGCAGTTGACGACCCAGCCCACCTCGAGACATCGCCCGTCGGTGAGGGTGACCCGCAGCCCGCCGCCGTCGAGCGGCTCGGCCGAGGCGACCTCGCCCGCCGCCACCTCGAGCTGGCCGGCGGCCTGCAGCTCGTGCACCAGGTGGGCGCTGCTGGGGGGCATCCGGTGGCGCAGCGTGTTCCAGTCGCCCGCGTCGTGGGCGAGGAACTCCTCGCGCTCGTCCTCGGTGAGCCGCTCCCACAGCGCGCTGACCCGGAAGCGCAGCCCGTCGATGGCGGGCCGCCAGTCCCCTCCCGCCTGGCGGACCCCCTCGACGTGACGGGCGACCTGCTCACGCAGCGAGGCCAGGTCCTGCTTCCAGTCGGAGATGTCGGGGATCGCGGCCAGCGCGATCTCGGGCCGGTGGGCGCGCGGGAGCCGGCCGTGCCGCGAGACCGCCACGACCCGGCGATCGCTGCGGTTGCCGGGGCCGGTCAGGGTGAGCACGATGTCGACGGCGGTCAGCCCGGCACCGACGAGGAGCACCCCGGGCGGCCCGACCCGGTCGCGACGGACCACCTCCAGCGCGCCCGGCTGCCACGGGTCGGGCACGAAGAACGGGGAGCCGACGAGTCCGGCCGGGGCCCAGTCGTGCCCCACCGACGGCAGCCCGGCAGCCAGCACGACCGCGTCCGCGGAGAGCTCGCGGCCGTCGGCGATGGTCAGCGCGATCCCGGCCGGGCGCCGCCGCAGGCCGACCACGCGGGCCCGCTCGTGCCGGACGGCGACCTGCCCGCGGGCGGTCTGCAGCGTGTCGGCGAGGGTGTCGTCGAGGTAGTGGGCGTACTGCCGACGCGGCGCGAACGCGAACGGCTCGGTGACCCCGCTCTGCCGGGACCGCCAGCGCACGAAGTGGGCGGGGTCCTCCGGCAGCGCGCTCATCCCCTGGGCGGGGACGTTGAGGAGGTGCTCGTTGAAGACCGTGCCGTACGCCGTGCCGCGGGCCCACCGGTCGGCCGGGTCCAGCACCACGAGGTCGAGCTCGGTCCCCCGCCGGACGCTGGTCCGCACCAGGTGGAGTGTGGTCAGGGTGCCCGCGGCGCCCGCCCCCACGATCGCGATCGTCCGTCGTCCGCTGTCCTCGGCCATGTCCACCCCTCGGTCACGTCGTGATGTAACTCAACCAAGTTACTACACTTATCGGCCGCCTCCGCACTCTTCCCCCGGGCCAGGCGTGTCCTCAGCGGGTGCGGGCCAGCACCTCGCGGACGAGGTCGAGGGTGGTGTCGGGGTGGAGGAACGCGAACCGCCCGACGGTCTCGCCCTCCCACTTCGTCGGCGGGATGAAGGCGATCTCGTCGTCGTGCAGCGCCCGTGCCCAGCGGTCGTAGTCGGCCGCCGTCCACCCGAGCCGCCGGAACAGCACGACCCCCAGGTCCGGGTCGCGGATCAGCTCCAGGTGCGGCTCGGACCGCACCAGTCCGGCGGTCGCCCGCGCCAGGTCCACGGCCACCTCGACCGAGTCGCGGTAGGCCTGCACCCCGTTGACCGCGAGCGAGAACCACAGCGGCAGGCCACGGGCCCGACGGGTCAGGTGGTAGGCGTAGTCGGTCGGGTTCCACTCGCCGGTGCTGGTGTGGATGACGTCCAGGTACGACGCGTCCTGGGTGTGGGTCTCCCGCGCCAGGGCGGGCTCGCGGTAGAGCAGCGCACAGCAGTCGAACGGCGTGAACAGCCACTTGTGCGGGTCGAGGATGAACGAGTCCGCCAGCTCCAGGCCGGCGTACTTCCGCTTCAGGCTGGGGGCGAAGACGCCGGCGCCGCCGTACGCGCCGTCGACGTGGAACCACCAGCCGTGCTCGCGGGCCACCGCGCCCACCCCGGCCAGGTCGTCGATGATCCCGGCGTTGGTGGTGCCGCTGGTGGCCACGACCGCGACCACGTCGGAGACGTCGACCTCGGCAGCCACGGCGCGGCGCACCGCCTCGCCGGTGAGCCGGTGGTCGTCGGTGGGCACCACGAGGGCGTCCATCTCCAGCAGCCGCAGCGTGTTGGTGATCGAGGAGTGCGCGTCGAGGCTGACCACGACCCGGGGGCGCCGCCCGGCGAGGTCGCCGCGCTTCTTGCCCTCCTCGCGCGCCACCGCCAACGCGGAGAGGTTGCCGGCCGAGCCACCCGAGACGAAGCAGCCGCCCGCGCTCGCCGGCAGGCCAGCCTCGTCGGCGATCACCCGCAGCACGGTGTTCTCCGCGGCGATCGGCCCGGAGGCCTCCAGCCACGAGATGCCCTGGATCGAGGCGCACGAGACGAGCATGTCGAAGAGCAGGCTGGCCTTGGTCGGCGCGGCGGGGATGAAGCCGAGGAACCGAGGGCTGTCGGCCGAGATCACGCTCGGGGCGATGACCGAGGCGTAGACGCCGAGCACCTCGTCGGGGGGTCGCGGCGCCTCCCGGATCAGCCCGTCGAGGCGGTGGTAGAGCTCCTCGGCCGGGAGGGTGCCCTTGTCGAGCGGCACCGGGTTCATCCGGAGCCGGTTCTCGGCGTACGCCAGGACGCTGCGGACCATCTGCTCGGTCGTCTGGTCGACCTCGTGCATGGCCATCAGTGCGCCCCGCCCGACTCGTGACCCAGGTGGGTGTCGTGGTGGTGCCCGCCGGGTGGGCCGACCCGTCCCTGCTCGAGGTGGTCGATGCGGTCCGCGAGCAGCGGGAGGGCGGGGTCCCACCGGGTGCCGTCGCGGGCGTCCTGGCGCCGTCGGGCGATCGCGCTCAACGCCTCCAGGACCACCCGGTTGGCCAGCGCCGCGGTGATGTCGGCGTGGTCGTACGGCGGGCTGACCTCGACGACGTCGACGCCGACCACCGGCAGCTCCAGACAGATGCGGCGTACCGCGTCGAGGAGCTGGCGGGCGCTCAGACCACCGGGCTCGGGGGTCCCGGTGCCGGGCGCGTGGCCCGGGTCGCACACGTCGATGTCGACGGAGAGGAAGACGCCCTCGCACTCGTCGGTGGCGATCGCGAACGCCTCGGTCAGGCACTCCTCCAGGCCACGGTGCACGATCTCGGTCATCTCGAAGGAGCGCATCCGCTGGCCGGCCATCCAGTCCAGCGTCTCCGGCGGCGGCCAGTAGCCGCGCAGCCCGATCTGCAGGAAGCGGTCGCCGCGCAGCGCACCGGACTCGATGAGGCGGCGCATCGGCTGCCCGTGTCCCCACAGCGACCCGAACTCGATGTCGCCGGTGTCGGCGTGGGCGTCGAAGTGGATCATCGAGACCCGGCCGTGGCCCAGCACGTTGGCCACCCCCTTGGCGTCGGGGAAGGCGATCGAGTGGTCGCCGCCGAGCACGACCGGGATCGCGCCCGCGCGCGCCACCTTCTCCACCGCGGCCTCCAGGGCGGGCAGAGCGACCTCGATGTCGCCGGAGTACATCTCGACGTCGCCGGCGTCGACCACCCGCAGGTCCTGCAGCCCGTCGGTGCGCAGGGCGAGGCTGGGCCGCGACCCGTCGTGGGGCAGGTAGTCGGTCATCCGGATCGCCTGCGGCCCGAAGCGCGCTCCCGGCCGGTGGCTGGTCCCGCCGTCGAACGGTGCCCCGAGCACGACCACGTCGGCGCCCTCGTACGACGCCGGGTCGTCCAGGTCGCAGGCGGGGACACCGAGGAAGGTGAAGTCAGGGCCGTGCTGCTGTCCGTAGCGCATGCGCCGATCCTCGCAGCAGCGCCGTCCGCGTCAAGGCGGGGTCACCGGCAGTGCTGCCGGTCGGCTCACGGGCGCCTGTGCAGGACCAGCGGAAGGACCACGTCGGCCCCCGCCCGACGGAGCAGCGCAGCCGCCACGGTGACCGGCCACTGGGTGGAGGTCGCGTCGACGACGAGCAGGACACTGGCCCCGCCGACCTGGTCGGCCACCGTGGCGAGGCGGTCCTCCAGGGCGGCACGCCACCACGCCGCCTCCTCCCCCGACCCGGCGTCGCGTGGCGGGACCCGCACGCTCCCGAGCGAGGCACGCCGAAGCCGCCCAACCGAGGCCAGGTGGTCGGCCACGCTGCCGAGCAGGGAGGGGTAGCCGGCGGCGGCCAGGTCGACCACCACGTCGGGGCGCCGCGGCCAGCTGGTCCGCCAGCCGGCGAGCAGCCCGACCGCGCCCTCCTTCAGCTCCTCGGGGGCCGGCCGGTCCACCGAGAACGCCTGGGCCACGAGCTCGCGCCACTCCGGCGCATCGGCGTAGACGAGCGCGCGCCCCAGGGCCGGGAGCTCCTCGGCGGCGATCCGGCCGCGGGCGCCGAACGCGCCACCGGGCCACATCTTCCGCGGCTCCAGCACGTGCACCTCGCCGCGCAGCAGCCGCGTCACGGCGGTGACCGTGGCCGGGTCCGGGCGCCCCGAGAGGACCTCGGGCAGCTCGCCCCGGCAGACCGAGCAGCGACCGCAGGGGGCGGCGGCGGGGTCGTCGAGCGCGTCCTGCAGCAGCTCCATCAGGCATCGCTCGCCCCGGGTGTAGGAGCGCATCAGGTCGGCCTCGCGACGCCGGACGGCGACCACGCCGTCGTAGTGCTCGGCGTCGTACGTCCAGGGCTTGCCGGTCCGCCGCCAGCCGCCCTCGAGCCGCTCGACGACGTCGTCGACCGCGAGCTGCTTGAGCATCAGCTCCACGCGTCCGCGCCGTACGCCGGTCTGCGCCTCCAGGGCGACCACGCTCGCCGGGTCTGACTGGTCGGCCCCGTCGGGGAGCGCTGCCAGCACCTTCTCGACCTGCTCGGGGACCGGGATGGTGGCGGTGGCGAAGTAGTCCCAGACTCCCGCATCGGCCTCCGACGGCAGCAGCACCGCGTGCGCGTGCTCGATGGCGCGGCCGGCACGGCCGACCTGCTGGTAGTAGCTCACCGGGGAGGGCGGGGCCCCGACGTGGACGACGAAGCCGAGGTCGGGCTTGTCGTAGCCCATCCCGAGGGCGCTGGTGGCGACCAGAGCCTTGAGCCGGTTGTCGCGCAGGGCGTCCTCGAGCCGCTCGCGCTCGCCCGCCTCGAGCTGGCCCGTGTACGCCGCGACCGGCAGCGCGTCGCCGTGGACCTCGTGGATCGCCGCCGCCAGCCGCTGCGCGTCCGCGACGGTGAGCGTGTAGACGATGCCGGACCCGGGCAGCCTCGGCAGGTGGTCCACCACCCAGGCGTAGCGCTCCAGCGGCGAGAGGTGGTCGACGACGGACAGCTCCAGGCTGGCCCGCGCGAGCTGACCGCGCAGGACCAGCGTGGTCGCCCCGAGCTGCTGGGCGACGTCGTCGGTGACCCGCGCGTTCGCCGTCGCCGTGGTGGCCAGCACCGGGGTGTCGGGGTTCACCCGGCGCAGCACGTCGGAGACCCGCCGGTAGTCCGGACGGAAGTCGTGGCCCCAGTCGGAGACCGCGTGCGCCTCGTCGATCACCAGCAGTCCCAGCCGGCCGGCCAGCCCGTCGAGCACGCGGCGTCCGAAGCCGGGGTTGGCCAACCGCTCGGGGGAGACCAGGAGCACGTCGAGCGCACCGCTGCGCAGGTCCTCCTCGACGTGCTGCCACTCCTCGACGTTGGAGGAGTTGAGGGTGGCGGCACGCAGGCCGGCCCGGCCCGCTGCCGCGACCTGGTCGCGCATCAGCGACAGCAGCGGCGAGACGACCAGCGTCGGGCCGGCCCCCTCCGAACGGCGGATCGCGGTGGCGGCCCAGTAGACCGCCGACTTGCCCCACCCCGTCGCCTGCACGACCAGCGCCCGGGCGCCCGGCTCGGCCAGAGCCGCCACCGCGGTCTCCTGGTCCGGGCGCAGCCGGGCGTCGGGGCCGGCCATCGCGGTGATGACGCGCTGGGCGACGGCGGCTCGGGTGGTGTCCATGCGCCCCAACGTAGGCGACCGCTCCGACACGGCCGGGGCCGCCTCCACAGGCCCGTCGTAGGCTGGCGGGCAGCCCATCGACGAAGGAGTGCTGTGCCTGCGACGCGTGTGTTGCCGTCCGAGGAGGCTCGTGACCTGGTCGCGTTGACCCGGGAGGTCGCGACCCGGGAGCTGGCGCCGTTGGTGGCCTCGGCCGAGGCCGAGGAGCGCTTCGACCGTGAGGTGTTCCGGGTGCTGGGCAAGATCGGGATCCTGGGGCTGCCCTACCC